>NZXU01000016.1 GCA_002698425.1 Ahrensia sp.
AAAGAGCCTGCTCGCGTCACATCTGCCAGAACACCGATCTATGCACCAGCAGCATCGCTTGAGCGTGTTGTGGCAGCACCGACGACATTAGAGCGTGTTGTGACAGCATCGACAACACCGCTAGAGCGTTTCGTGACGTCATCGCCGGCTCCAGTGCGGTCGGTTGCGCCAGGGATTGGCGCCGCGTCGCCAGACGCCCTCGGCGGCCATCATCTCGGTCAGGATGCCCTCGCGCAGGCCCCGGTCGGCGACGCGCAGCCGGTTCGACGGCCAGGTGCGGCGGATCGCCTCGAGGATGGCGCAGCCAGCCAGCACGAGATCCGCCCGGTCGGCGCCGATGCAGGGATTGGCGACGCGCTCGTCGAAGGACCAGGACAGAAGCCGCGCATTCATCGCGTCGACCTCGTCCGAGCTCATCCACAGCCCGTCGACGCGGCGGCGGTCATAGCGCGGCAGGTCGAGATGGATGCCGGCGAGCGTCGTCACCGTGCCCGAGGTGCCGAGCAGGTGGAAGCCCTCATTGCCGACGCGGTCGGCGAGGCGGTCGCGCCCGTCGAAGCGGTGCAGCAATCCGGCGGCGTGGTCGATCATGTCGGAAAAGGTCTGCTCGGTGACGTCGCGGCCGCCGAATTTCTCCGACAGGGTGACGACGCCGACCTGCAGCGAGGTCCAGGCGACGATGTGGTCGGCGAGGCGGCGCGAGCGGCGATCCTTGACGTCGACCAGCGCAATCTCCGACGAGCCGCCGCCGATATCGAACAGGACGACGGAATCCGTGTCGCGGCCGACCAGCGAGGAACAGCCCGAGACGGCGAGCCGCGCCTCGGTCTCGCGGTCGACGATCTCCAGCGTCATGCCGGTTTCGTCCTTCACGCGCGCAAGGAATTCCTCGCCGTTCTCGGCGGCGCGGCAGGCCTCGGTGGCGATCAGCCGCATGCGCCGGATCGGGCGCGTCTCCAGCTTGTCGCGGCAGACTTTCAGGGCCTCTACGGCGCGGTCCATCGCGGCCTCCGACAGGCGGCCGGTGCGCGACAGGCCCTCGCCGAGACGGACGATGCGCGAAAAGGCGTCGACGACGCGGAACTGGCCCGGACGCGTCGGGGTGGCGACCAGCAGGCGGCAATTGTTGGTGCCGAGATCGAGCGCGGCATAATAGCCGGACCCATTGGGCGATGCATGGCGATGGCTGCCGCCGTCGAGCGGGGGACGTTGCGGCGCGGGCCGTGCGGGCGTCCTTGTCTCCAGCTGCCCCGTCACGGCGGCGCCATTCGGCGCACCGGCCGGCACGCCGCCCTGGACATGCGGCTTGCGGCGGCGCCGGCGGCGCTTGCCGCGGGGCGGCACGGGCTGCGGCGTGCCGCCGTCGGGCGCGGCAGGCGGTCTTGCCTCGGGCTGACGCGCGGGCTCGGCCGCCGCCGATTCGGCAACAGGCTTCTGCCCGCCACGACGCCTGCGGCGGCGCTTGCGGCCCTTCTTGTCCTTGTGATGATCAAGCCTTCCGTCCGGCGCAGTCGGGTCTTCGAGGCCGGCATCCCGGCCGTCATCATTGTCCCGCGCAGCCTTCACCGGCGCTGCCGGCGCGGTTTCCCGCGCCCGGCTTTCCATGCCGGCCGGACCCGATCCGCGCGGATCGAACCCGGTTTCGGAAGGTCCCGATCCGGATGCATTCGCATCCGCTTCGGCGTCCTTCACGGCTTTTCCCTTCTTGCGCCGCGCTGCCCGAAAGGCGCTGCAGGCGCAATCTTTTTGCTGTTGGCGAAATCGTATCAGCAGATGCCGATTTCACCAAGCATCTTTGTCGAAGATCGGGGTTTGCATTTTTTCCGGCGACGCTCTATATGCGCCTCTCATACCGGCGATGGGGAATAGGTTAACGGTAGACCCACGGACTCTGACTCCGTTAGTCCTGGTTCGAATCCAGGTTCCCCAGCCAACCCCCTCCCCAAAATACCGTTTCCGATTTCGCCGCCGGACAAGGGACTTCGAACGGCCGGCTATGCGATCCAGGCTCCCGAATGCGCCGTTTCCGCCCCGACATTGACAATGCGCGCCTCGCATCGTTAGCTTTCCTCGGGGGAAGTCTGGGGCCGGAAATCCTCGTGTTATTAATGGATTATCCCGGACGAATATTTCGTGATCCTTTTGGGAAACCGACAAGGCTGTTGCTGCTCGACAGTGCGTGAAAATGCCGATTTGGCGTTCCGGGCGGGTGTATGACCCGGGACGACGATTTCGCGAATGTGGCGTTCAGTGAAGACCGGGCCTCGGTTACGTTCGGGTCCGGCGAAGCCGTGTACTTCACTCGGGCCGAAAGAAAGGTTCTCGACTATCTGTTTCGAAACCCGGCCCGTATCCTCAGCCGCAGCCAAATTCTCGACGCAATGGCCGAGACCGGCTCGGACAGCAGCGATCGCAATATCGATTTCGTGATCAACAGGATCAGGCGGAAATTGCGCGACAGCGCCCGCTCGCCGCGATTCATCGCGACCCATTACGGCGAAGGCTATCAGTGGATTTTCCAGGACGATCAGGCGGCGTCGGAGGCGGGAGAGGCTCATCTCGTGGTTGGGCCGCTGCTCGGGCTCGCCTGCCTTGAAGGACGCGAGCAGACCGGCCGCACCTTCGCGCGTTACCTCGTCAACGAACTCCAGCAGCACCTCGGAAGCGGCAAGAACGCGGCATTTCAGGAGAACTACAAGGCCTCGGACAAAGCCAGGGAAAATGGCCCCGAGATCAGCATCCAGCTCGGTTTCTTCGGGGAAGGCGAGCAAACCGAATGTGTTCTGACAGTGCGAAACAATATCGCCGGGAGCATTCATCACGTGGAACGTGTCCATATTCCGCCCGACAACTCGGCGCTTGTCGAGCTTTCCTCGCGGGCACGATGCCTGGCGCCGGTCATTCTGGCCAAGTGCTGGCAGAAATCGGCGGTCGACGCGATGATGTCCATGCCATTGCCGGTGGCGATGCATGAAGCGGGACGGCCGGAGAAACAGGAGGATCAGCCTTGGCCGGAGAATGACCGCCGCCTGAAGGCGCTCATGGCCGAAACGCCTGACGACCCGATCCTGAAGATGTTCTACGCTTCGCATCTGCACACGAAATACGTTGTGCTCGGCCCGCGGCTCTTCAGGACCGGCACGGCCACATGCGCCGAGGACGAGGCCGAGATCGAGCGCCTCGTCACGGAAGCGCTTCCCGTCATCCAGACACAGCCGGAATATTCGATGATGGCGGCGAAACTGCTCTATTTCGTCGACCGGAGTTACCGGGATCTGGCGCTCGAGCTTGCCGACAGATCGCTTCGCGAGAGCATGTCCGTCGCCTCGTCGCTGGCGATCGCCGGGCAGTTGCGCGGCTTCGTCGGCGACATGCAAATCGCCGAGAATTATCTGCTTCAGGCGGAAGCGCTGTGCACGCCGCGATCTCAGTTCCACATCTATGTCCTGGTACTCCTGTGCCAGGTGTTCATGGCTGCCGGAGAAAAGGACAAACTGTTCGAGGCGACGCGCGGGATGTACCGCGCCAGCCCGGCCACGCGGTTCGTTTTCGAGCCCCTCTTCTCCGACCCGGACCGTCCTTCGCTGAGCGCCAAAGGCGTGACACTGACGCTGTCCCGGAAGAAAGCCGATGCATTGCTTCGGCATGTGAGCTACATTTCCGCGCGCCTTTTCGAAGACCCCGCGCATCGCGAGAACACGCTGCGGACGCTCGTCAATCTCACTGTCAGGCGTTTCGGCGCCGGCGTTGTCCATGAGGACGTGCGGCAGGTCGCACCAGGTCTGTTTTGACGGGCGAGGTCGGCGGTACGGAACCGGCCGTTTTCTGCAGGCTCGGTCGTTCTCAAATAATTCTACAACATTTTTGCAGGAATTCACGACGACCGGATTAGGTGCGGGGGGACGCGGGCGCGTGACGTTAGGGCGAGTGAGGCTTTTTGGCCGGGGAAGCGGATCGGGGAAGGCCGAGTATCGCCGTATCGCATGCTGTGTGCCGGCGGTTTGTCTGCTTTCGGTGCTTTGCGTTCCGGCAAAAGCGCAAACGCCCGCCGACCTGTTGATCCTGCAACAGCAGCAGGACGAGCTGGTGCGCAGGCAGCAGCTCGAGGACGCGCGAACGCAGCGCGAGGGGGATTTGCGCTACCGTCCACCCGGCAGAGCGCCGGCGCAACGCCTCGAGACGGGACAGGCGCCGCCGGATGAAAACTGCATAGAGGTCGACACGATCGACATTGTCGGCTCCACCCGGCTTTCGGACAGCCTCAAGAAGGCGATAGTCGGCCCTTATGAGGGCAAGTGCATCGGTCTCGGCCAGATCAACGAGATCGTCCGGGCCACGACCAACCTCTATATCGACAAGGGCTACATCACATCCCGCGTGGTTATCCCGGAACAGGATCTCGGAGACGGCTCTCTCGAATTGCAGGTCATCGAGGGCTACACGGGCAAGATCGTCCGCGGCGAACTGGCCGGCGACATCAATTTGAGGACATCGTTTCCCGGCCTCGTGGGCACCCTGCTGAACATTCGCGATGTCGAGCAAGGTTTGGACCAGATCAACCGGCTGCGGTCGAACAACGCGAAGATGCGGCTCCTGCCGGGCGACGAGCCCGGCTCTTCGGTCATCGTCGTGGACAACAAGCCGTCACGTCCAGTGTCGGGAAGCATCGGATTCGACAATCACGGGTCGTCCGGAACGGGCGAGATAAAGGGCAGCGCGACGCTTGTCTTCGACAATCCCCTTCGCCTCAACGACCAGCTGACCCTGACCTACGGACGCAATCTGGAGCAGCCTTCGGAAAATGCGCTCAGTCAGAACTACGCCATCAACTACTCGGTGCCCTGGGGGTACTGGACCCTGTCCGGCGGCTACAGCAATTTCGAATATGCCAGCTTGCTTCAGGGCGAGGTCGACAGTTTCGACACGGACGGCGACGGCAATACCTCCACGCTTTCCTTGTCCAGAGTGCTCAGACGCGACCAGACGAGCAAGACGACGCTGACCGGTACGCTGACCCGCAAGGACAATCTGAATTACGTGGAAGGCACCAAGCTGGTGTCGAGCAGCCGCGTGACGACCGTGGCGGACATCACCGCCGTGCACACGTTTTTCGCCGCCGGTGCGACCTTCACCATCGATGGCGGCATATCGCACGGATTGCCCGTCCTCGGGGCACAGGACAATCCGCAGTTTCCGGGGAGCGCCGACGACGCGTTTCTGCTCACTCATGCCGGCGCGAGCTTTGCGAAAGTCTGGGATGGAGGTGCCATGGCTTTCGGCGCCAGTTCGAACCTGACGGCGCAGATGTCCTTTGACCGGCTGCCGGGTACGGAACAGATGTCCATCGGCGGTGTCAGCACGGTTCGCGGTTTCAGGAACCGGTCCGTCTCCGGTGTGTCCGGCTTTTACACGCGAAACGAGGTGTACGCGATCCTGCCCGGCACCGGCAATAAGGCGCTGATGGACATGTTTGGCAGCATCCGTCCCTATCTCGGCGCCGATTTCGGGCATGTCTTCAAGCAGCAGGACATCGGCGCGGTCGACGACGCGACGCTGATTGGCGGCGCGTTGGGAATCCGTGCGATCGGCGGCAACGTGAATTTCGATGTAGCCGTCGGGCGGCCGATCTACGGGCCGCACGGCTTCGACACCGGTTGGTCGGTGAATGATTTCTACTTCAAGCTCGGCATGAACTATTGATGGGTTTTTCCGCGCCGATAACGAGGCCGCACCGGCGGCGGGCCGTCCGGAACTCCGTGAGCGGGACTTCGAAGACCATCGAAAAATTGGTGACGTAAACGGGAATGGGGCGAAACTCCCGGGAGAAGAGTTTCATGAGCGAAAGATTTTCAAGTGGCCGTTATCTGACGGTGTGCGGCATTGCATTGCTCAGCTCCTCGGCGCTGACGCCGGCGCTGGCGCAATCCACGACGATCGAGGTCGATCCGGCGGGACAAGGCAATACCGCCGTCACGTCCGTCGTGGTCGAAGGCGAGGTCGAAGACACACCGGTCTTGAATATCGCCACCCCGAACGCGGCGGGGCTCTCCCACAATGTCTTCACGCAATACGATGTCGGTCCGGAAGGGCTCGTCATCAACAACCATGGAGGCGACGCGCCGATCGCGTCCGATCTGGCCGGCGCCGTTCTGGCCAATCCCAATCTTTCGGCGAATGGCGAAGCGCAGACGATCCTCAACGAGATAACCAGCACCAGACGGTCGAACCTGTTCGGTCCGCAGGAACTGGTTGGCGGCGCTGCGGATTTCATCCTCGCCAATCCCAATGGCGTCACCTGCGACGGATGCGGCTTCCTTGCATTTCCGAACGCGACGGTAATCACGGGAAAACCGTCGCTGAATCCCGACGGGTCACTCGGCACGATCGATGTCGATGGAGGCGATGTTGCGATCGAGGGAGACGGTCTCGATGCGAGCACGGTCGACTATTTCGACATCGTCAGCCGGTCGGTCATCATCAACGGGCAGATCAACGCCAAGAACCTCACTATAACCTCAGGCCGTAATCTCTACGACTACGGTACCGGAATCGCGACGCCGAAGGCCGACGATCCGGATGGCAAACCCGAATTCGGGATCGATTCCTCGGCGCTCGGCGGAATGTATGCCGACCGTATCAAACTGATCGGCACCGAGGCGGGTGTCGGCGTGCGCCTGCGGAGCGATGCGGCGGCGAATGCCGGCGAGATGACGATACGGGCCGATGGAAAGCTTGTCTTCAAGAAGAATGCCGGTGCCTCCTCGCGGCCTCAGATCCGGTCGAAGGGTGCGTTGACCGCGACGTCTGACAACGGTCCCATCGAGATCGACGGCGTCGATCTCGAAGCGCAGGGCGATTTGCAGTTGAGCGGCACGACGCTGATGATTCTGAACGAGTCTGGCGTGCGCGCCGTGACGCCTGATGGCGGGACTGCGCCGACTCTCACAGCAACGGTCGCGGACAATGTCCAGATTAACGACTCGCTGTTGCGGAGCGACGGTCTGCTGAGCGTCACGGCTTCCCGGATCGACGTGGATAGCGACAGCGCCGCACCCGACAAGGGCATTCAGGGATCCGCCGACGTCACCCTCACCGCGACGGATACTATCGCCAATGCCGGGTTCATCGCCGCCGGAAGCAAGCTGACCCTGGAAGGCTGGAACCACATCACCAATAGCGGCGGCACGCTTCAGGCCGGCGCCGAGATCGAATTCCGCGACGGTCCCGGCGGTGACGGCATTCTGACCAACGATGCGGACTCGACGATACTGGCGCCGGTCATCAATGCCGATCTCGCGGGGATATACAATTCCGGTGCGATCATCGCGAATTCCAACTCGACGAAGAGCAGCCTGGCAGCCGGCATCATCGAAAATACCGGAGACGGCGACAGGGAAGTTTCCAGCACCAATGGCCTGATCTACGCCTATTCGGGTATCGATATTCTCACGTCCACGCACTTCGAGAACACCAGCGACGCTTATCTCTACGCCATCGAAGGCCCGATCACGCTTGGCGGCCTCGACATTTCACAGGCGCAAGGCACCGTCCGCAATTACGACTCTTCGATCGAAAGCTTCAACGGCGATGTGTCGATCTATGCGGAGGTCTTCGAGAACACCGGCACGCCTGCGGTCGTCACCGATGGAGCCGCCGTGTTGAAATACGATACGGGCTGGGACGACTTTATCGTTGTCGGTGGCCAGTTGATTCACCTCGTATCGTCATGCGGATCGTTCGACGAAGGCAATTTCGACGAACATGTCAATCAGACGTGCGCCCGAATCGCGACCCAAACGACCCAGACAATCGAGGAAGCGCCAACCGACTACCGCAGCCAGTTGCTGGCCGGCGGCGATATCGGAATCTACGTGCTGGACAGCGCCCTCAACAAGGCAAGCATCATCTCGGCCGCACAAGACGTGACAATCAGCGGTCCGACGGATGCGGGCGGCAACCCGTTGGCGACATTCGTCAATGAATCCCAGGAAATCTACACGATCACGACGCTGGCAGAATTCGAAAGGGATTCGTGGACCGGGGAAGATCACTTCAAGACCCTTACGACGACGCCGACATATGGCGTCACGTACCGGCAGGGATCCAATCTTGGAGTTGCCTGTTATGATCCGGGCAAGATCTGTTTCAGCTACGTCGAGGCAACAGCAGGGCCCGTCGGGGGCGTCATTATCGGCGACGAGTATCTGAAAAGCTACGACGATATCGGTCAGGCCGTTCACTACACCGCCAATACCGGAATACGGTCGGCCGTCGAGGCCGGCGGAACATTGGCCGTTACCGGCGGGATGTCGATCCAGAACCTCAACAGCGGAGCGCACGAACGAGAGGGTAGCACGACGCTTTCCGCCGGCGAATCCTCGCTTTCGCCACCCGATGCCGCCAGCCTTGTCAGCAACAATCCGCTGGTCGTTCAAAATCCCGACCCCAACGCGCAGTTCGTTTTCCAGACCGATCCGCGGTTCTCCGTTTCCGGCCTGTATGGTTCTTCGGATTTCCTTGCCCAGATGGGCGTGAACATTGCCGAATACCAGTTCCTCGGCGATTCCTACTATGAACAGCTCTACCTGCGGCAGCAGATCCTGAGCGCGACCGGTCAGCGTTTCGTGGCGCAGGGGATGGGAAGCGAGGAAGAGCAATACAAGTACCTGCTCGAGCGCGGCGAGTCGCTGCGCGATGATCTGAATATCGGCATTGGCGTCGCGCTGACGCCCGACCAGATGGCCAATCTGCAGGAAGACGTGGTCCTGTTGGTCGAAACCGAGATCGATGGCCAAACGGTTCTGGCCCCCAAGCTCTATCTCGCGGCGAACCGCGACACGACAATCGTCGGCGGCGCGCTTCTCGCAGCCACAGACATCAAGCTGGATACCGCAGGCTCGGTCACCAATGAAGGAACGTTGCTGGCGAGCAACGATCTGTCAATCAACTCGGGCGGTGAGGTGACCAACCGACTCGGTCAAATCGAGGCGGGCGAGGAAGTCACCATCACGGCCGACGGCGACATCACCAATCTGAGCGGCGAGATCAGCGGCGGTTCGGTCACGGTGGAGAGCCGCGAAGGCTCGGTCGTCAACAAGACGCTGACATCCGAGGCGCGCGACTCGAGCGGCGAAGCTGTCGAAACCCAGGTCGGCGACACCGCGACGATAACCGCGCGCGGCGATCTGACGATCTCCGCGAAAGACGAGATCCTGTCCAGCGGTGGCGAGCTTGGCAGCGGTGGCGACACGGAACTGAATGCCCAGGACGTGACCCTGGAGGGCATCGAGAAGAAGTCCACGACAATAACGACCGAACAGACGGACGGAGGCCTCGGAGAAGAAAGCTCGACTACGCGTACCGTCGTGGTCGATAGCGAGGTCGAGGGTAGCGGGCTCAGCGTTGGCGGGAACCTCGCCGTCAATGCCGGCAATCAGCTGACTGTCAGGGGCAGCGACGTGGATGTCGAGGGCGATAGCGAGATCGCCGCAACCAATGTCGTCATCGAGTCACAGACGGAGACGACAACGGTATCGGAAACGACCTCGCGATCGGACATCTACGAAGAACGCGACGACGGATCGATCGTCCTCTTCGGCACCGGCGAAACAACGGTCGAGGGCACGGTGACGAGCGAGCGCGGCTCGAACGTCGACTTCGGCGACAATGTGACGATCAACAAGGGCGTGGACGAAAACGGCGAGGTTCAGGCGGCGGATTCCGTGCGGATTTCGGGATCCGACGTATCGGTCGGTAACGGAACCATCACGTCGAAGGACGTCACTATCGAGGCGGCGACCGAAACCGTGGACGTCACCATGACGGAAACGGACCGGGGCAGCGTACTCGGCGGCCAGACCCGCTCCGGCGCGCCCAGCGACGAAGACGAAACGGGAGAGGAATCCGCCGGCGCCAGCGGTTCGATCGAGGTCTACACCAGCCAGACGACCACCGACGAGCTCTACCAGGAAACGTCCCGCGCCAGCGATATCAATGTAGAGGGTTCCTTGACCATCAATGGCGGCGATGAAGCCGATGGCCAGGAAGACGCTTCCAGCGTCACCATAACCGGCAGCGATGTCAGTGTCGGCGAGAAGCTGAAGATCGATTCCAAGGACGTCACGATCGAGACGCATCAGACGGAGACGGAATTCTCGACGACTACGACAGAGTCCACAGGGGTTCTCGGAGGCAGCGTCGATACCAATGAACTCGTGGTGGAAGGCGGGGTGGATGTCGATTCCAGCACGACCACGCTCAACGCGACCGAGAACCGCTCCACCACCATCTCGGCCGGCGAAGTCGAAATCAACGCATCGGGCACCGTGACCGACCGGGGCACCGTGTATGACGTCGAAGGCGATATCTCGATCAACGGCGATGGAGGCGTCTCCGTCGAGGCGGCGACCGATACCACCACGGTCACGCAGGAGGGATCGGAGACGAGCGTCAGGGTCGGCGCGGCAGTCGATTACAGCACGATCGGCGGAGCCATCGACGACGTGCAGGACAAGGTGCTTGCCGAAGACGAGAAACGGCGCATCGCGGCGATCGATGAAAACGACCCCGATGCGGCGCAAGAGGAACGCGAAAACACGGATGTCGATCTCGACCCGGAGATGGACGGCCTCAGCCCTCAGAATATCGACGATATCGTGCCCGGCGCGGAGGTCTATGTTTCCGTCGAACACAACGAGACCACCGACACGGTTGTCAACGAGGAAGCGGTGACTTCCGACATGACCTCGCGCTCGGGGAAAATTACCATCACGAGCGGCGCCACAGGCGACGGTATCACGATTGAGGGGGCGGAGCTTTCGGCGGATCAGGGCATTGAGCTTAAGTCAGAAGCCGGTGTCGATGTAACAGTGGCCGAAACCACCGATACGCGCACGACAAGTGAAACCGGCGGAAGCGGTCGAGCCAGCTATGACGTGGTCGACCAGAGCGTATCACTGGAAGGCGAAGGCCATTCAACTGAACTCGATGGTGATGATCCGAATGTGAAGATCACCAACCAGGATACGGCAACACTCGCCACCAGGTCTGGCGGCGTCACGATCGACGGCGGGCAGGGTGAAACCAGTCTGACCGGCACCAAGGTCGACGCTGGCGGAGGAATCGTGATCTCCGGCAAGGATGTTACCCTGAACGCGGCAGAAAACACCTACGAGACGAAGGAACAGTCCACCTCGGGCGGCGGCAGCGTGACTGTCGGAAAGAAGGCGCTCTCCGTCTCCGGGAGCGGTGCTTTCTCCTCCAGCGAGGAAAGCTACTCGGAGGCCGATACCACCGACCTGTTCTCCGGGAACGGCAGCATCACGATCACGGCAACCGGCTCCGACGGCGAAACCGGCAAGGTGACGTCAGAGGGCACCAGTTTCGACGCCAAGTCGGGCAAGATCGACATCAGTGGACGTGACATCACGCTGGATACTGCCACGAACACATACCACCGTGAATCCGAAAGCGTGTCCGTGGAGGTCGGAATCGGCGGCACGCAAGCCGGATCAAGCGAAGTCCAGGATAATGTCGATGGCGGGCTGAGCAATTCGGGGCAAAGCGGCGATGTCGGTGCGTCCGTCCAGTACTCGACATCCAACGAGACATCAAACCAGGCCGTCCAATCCACCTACAACGCGCAGAACCTGACGGTCACCTCGACGGATGGGGGCGTGACGATCGTTGGAGGTGAAGCAAATGTCACCGAGGAAACGGATATAAGCGCAAATGGCGGTTCGGTTTCCTTCGAGGCCGCGACCAGCACCTACGAAAAACAATCCACCGATATCGATGTGAGCGTGGGGCTGAGCCTTGATATCGGTACGAACAAGACAGGCCAGGGAACAAAGGACTCGGGTGGGTCTTCGGATTCGGACTCAAGCAACGGCGGGAACTCCAGCCAAAGCGACGGCAGCAAGACCACGACGCAAAACAGCGCCCCGCCACCGCCTTCGACCCCCGCGCCAAGCGACGGCGGCAAGACCACGACGCCTGCGCCGACCGGCAAGTCGGACGAGAAAGATTCGAGTGAGACGGAAAACGAGAAGAAGGATCCGGGGATTGTCGACACCCTTCTTGGTACAGTTGATATCGAGGGTTCGATCGAAGTCGAGGACACCACCATCGTGGAGAAAGAGGGTGGCACCTTCAACTCGGGAGGCAGTTTCAACGTCAAGGGAGACGGGATCGAGATAGAGGGAACCCAGGTCAATGCGAATGGCGGGAGGCTGGACCCGAATGGAGAGGATCTGACGGTCTCGTCCGCTGAATCCACAATCGACTCGACCCAGTTCGGGATGGAAATCGGCGTCGGAGTCGAAGTTCAGAAGAAGTCGAAGACGACCAGCAGCGAGCCCGGGAACGACACGGACAAGACCACGACGCAGGACGACTCGTCATCGAAATCGGCCACATCGTCATCAAGCGATGCGGGCAAGGCCACGACGAAGGACGACTCGTCATCGAAATCGGCCACATCGTCATCAAGCGATGCGGGCAAGACCGCGACGAAGGACGACTCGTCATCGAAATCGGCCACATCGTCATCAAGCGATGCGGGCAAGACCGCGACGCAGGACGACTCGTCATCGAGTTCGGCCACATCGTCATCGAGCGATGCGGGCAAGACCGCGACGCAGGACGACTCGTCATCGAAATCGGCCACATCGTCATCAAACGATGCGGGCAAGACCACGACGCAGAAAGGCGCCCCACCGAAGCCGTCGACACCCGCTCCAAGTGATGGAGGCAAGACTCCCCAGAACAGTACACCGAACGTCACGGACACGGATCAGACCCAAACCGCGGACGACTCCTCAAGCGACGCTATCGAGAACAGACGGGTCGGCGACTCGACTTCCGTCGGAACCGGGGTGTCGGTCTCCGTTGTGAATGTCGACAACACGACGCATGAAAACGCCTCGATCGACTTTGGAGACAAGGCCGCCACGATCGACGCCAGGAACATCACGATCGAGGGCGGTACCATAGACGGCTCCGATATTGCCGTGACTGTCGAGGACGGTCTGACAGTGACGTCCGTTGCCGACTCCGAAAAAGTCGTAGCCGAAGAATACAGTATTGAGCTGTCCGGCTCCAAGGCGACCTTGGCAAACAGCGATGGCTCGGGCAGTTCGCCGGGCGAGACGACGACGCAAGACAGCGCGCCGCCGCGGCCATCCACGCCCGCCCCAAGCGACGGCGGCAAGACCACGACACAGAACGACTCGTCATCGAAATCATCCACATCGTCATCGAGCGATGCGGGCAAGACCACAACGCCCGCACCGAGTGGTGGCACGACCACAACAAAGAACGGCGCGCCGCCAAAGCCGTCGACGCCCGCCCCGTCGACACCGCCAGGCAACGATACGGACAAAGATTCCACCGACACTGATCCCGATGCGTCCCAGCCGAAAGACGGTTCGCTGAAGACCTACGACCTGGCCGGTATTCTGGACACGAGCGCTGACATCGACCTCGCCCGATCGGAAAAGGAGAACACGACGGTCGGCGAACAGAGCGGTATCACCGCAGACAATCTGGATGTGACCGTCGGCGGCAAGACGACCGTCAACGCAGGAACGATCGCGGCCAACGAAGGCGGCAGTTTCACGCTGCAGACGGGAGAACTCGAAGTCGGCGATGACATCAAGGGCTCGAAGACCCAGGACATGTTCAATTTCCGCTTTGCCGCGACTGCAACCGATGTGCAGCAGATTGCCGAAAACTGGGACACGACCGAGGATAATGCCTTCACGCAGCAAGGCTTTGTCAACGCAGGCGCCCAGGGCGACAGCACGGAACTCAACCAGACCGTGAAGAGCACGATTGGCCAGGGTGATGTGACCGTGACCGGTTCCGGCGCCAATGACCTCGACGAGGCCAACAGAGTGGCCGCAACGGCGGTGACAACAACTGGAGAGGACCGGGAACTGAACCTGCAGGATTCGGACATTCTAGCCGGCGATATCGCCCAGGATGCGATCGACGATCTCGACTCGCGCGTCGATTCAACGATCGAGGCCGGACAGGAGACCCAGACAGCGCTGAATCAGGACATCGAACTCCAATCGGATGAAATGAGCGACATTGCCGATGCGGTGGGTCGCGGACAGGACCTTGCCTCTGCGTCGCGCGACATGGTCGATGCGAACAGGGCAAGCGCGACGTCGGCGGTGCTGGCCAGGCAAGTCGGCGACAGTGTCACGCAGGAGCAATCCATCGCAGTCAACCAAAGCGCGGCCGTGCAGAACGCGGCGAACTTCTCGGCAGACCTGAAGAAGGCGCAAACCGGCGGCCGGACGCCAACGCCCGCAGAAGTTCAGTCGATCTTCCTCAAGGCCGGCATCACGGTCGATTTGGTCAATGCGGCCGACCCCCAGGCGGCCTACGACGCCGCAATACAAGAGCTTGTGTCCAATGCCGGAGAAGACCTCAATTCCATTTTGGGCGAAAGCCTGTCGACACAGGAGGTGGAGTCGCTGATCGATGAGCTTTCCAGACAATAGCCGCCGGTCCGGGAGTATCCGCCTGCGGGCGTTCGGCGCGGCTGTGATCGCGTGCTCGCTCTGCCTGCCGGCAATGGCGCGCGCGCAGGACGGCGCAGTGGCGGAAACGCCGCCGTCGCGGACCGGCGAAAAAACCGCCGATGAGGCCGAAACGACCGAGACGGTCTACAAAGACTGGCGGGTCATCTGTCCCGTGTCCGAAAACGGCCCACTCGCCATCTGTGTCATGGCGCCGCGTATTGTTTCCGATGAACAGGGCCAGGCACCGATCAAAATGGCCTTGGAGCTGCACGGCGAAGGCAGGAAAGAACAGGCGCTGGTGATCTTCAGCACGCCGCAGGATACGTTGCTACCCGCCGGTGTCGTGTTTCAGGTCGACAGCCGCCGCGGCGTGAAGGTGCCTTTCCGTTCCTGTTCCAACAATGGATGCCTGGCGCCGTTCAATCCCGACAGATCGGTGATGGACGGGTTCCTGAGCGGGCTCGACCTGAAGGCCGCGTCGCTGGCCCTGGACGGGTCGCAGCGAACCGCCGAAGTCTCGCTTCGCGGATTCACCGCTGCCATGCGCGCGCTTCGCGAGTCCTTAAACGGGAAGCCGTCATCCGACTGAACATGACGACCGACGTCGTGGCCTATTGGCCGCTTTTAGCACAAAGCGGACTCTTCGCACTTCAAACCGCCAAGTCCATTTCCGGCCCCTAATTGGGCATTCAGCCATCGCCGGTTCCGCTGTCGGATAACTTGCGTAATTTTAATTTGTCCCGGTAAGAAATTACCGACACAAGCCGCCTCGACCGTGCCGAGCCTCACAGTTGTATCGTTTATTTCGCTTCCGCCGACAGCAATTTCACACGGTGATCGTCGATAAAGTTCGTGTAAACATCACCCTGCAAAAACCCGCCGTCCCGGAGACAGGCGATCAGGAAATCGCGGTTCGTGGAAATCCCCTCGATTTCGATTTCGTTCAGGGCAGCGACCGCTCGTTGGCATGCAGCGTTCCTGTCCGGTCCGTGCGCGATAATCTTCGCGATCATCGGATCGTAGTAGAAAGTGACCTTGTTTCCTTGCTTGTAGGCGCAGTCGATCCGTAGATCGTCTGCCTGATCGGGCAGCCGAAAGATCTGCAGCTGCCCTGGCGACGGAATGAAGTTCTTTTCCGGCTTCTCCGCATAAAGCCTGCATTCGACCGCATGTCCATTCGAGGCGATGTCGGCCTGGTCGAGACCGCGCAATGCGCCGCGTGCGAAATCAAGCTGCATGGCGACCAAATCGACGCCCGTGACCATTTCCGTGACCGGATGTTCGACCTGGATGCGGGTATTCATCTCGAGAAAGAAGAAGTCCTGGGTCGCGGTATCCACGATGAATTCGATCGTGCCGGCCCCGGCATATCGCGTCGCCTTGCACAGAGCCAATGCGGCGGCGCACATGCGGTCCCGCACCTCCGGCCTCAGCCCCGGCGCCGGGCTTTCCTCGATCACCTTCTGGAAGCGGCGCTGCAAGGAACAGTCCCGCTCGAAAAGATGGACCGCGTCGCCATTCCCGAACCCGAACACCTGCATCTCGATATGCCTGGCCTTGGGAACGTAGCGTTCAAGAAAGATCGTGCCGTCGTTGAAGGACTTGCCTGCCAGCGCCTGGGTCGCTTCCGCGGTTGCGCGCAGTTGGCTACCGTCCTCGACGCGGCGCATCCCGATGCCGCCACCGCCCGCCGAGGCTTTCACGAGAAGCGGGAAGCCGACAGCTTCCGCTATCGCTTCGATGTCGACCCGCGATATATCCTCTATCCGCTCGCTCCCCGGCACGACAGGCACCCCGGCCTTCCGCGCGATCTCTCTCGCGCGCTCCTTGTCGCCCATTGCGCGCAACGTCTCGGGACGTGCTCCGACCCAGATCATTCCGGCATCGATCACCTTCTCCGCGAATTCCGCATTTTCGGACAGGAAGCCGTATCCAGGATGGATCGCGTCAGCTCCGGTCGACTGCGCCGCCTCAACCAGAAGATTCTGACGGAGATAGCTTTCGGTTGCGGGCGGCGGGCCAAGCAACACCGCATGATCTGCCTCTTCCAGAACCGGCGACTCTGCGTCCGCTTCGGAATAGACGGCGACCGTTTCCAGCCCAAGGCGTTTCGCGGTTCGGATAACGCGCAGCGCTATTTCGCCCCGGTTGGCAATCAAAAGCTTCTTCATGATTCAGATTTCGATGCGCGCGATCAGATCATCGTCCGACACCGCATCACCTTCCTTCACGAGCACTTCAACGAGTTTGCCCGCTTTGGGCGACACGATCGGAATTTCCATTTTCATGGATTCGAGAATCACGATGACGTCGTACTCTTGCAGATCCGCACCCGGCGTGACCTCCACTTTCCAGACGCAGCCCGAGATCTCCGATCTCACCTCAATAGTGCTCAATGTTTTCTCCAAACATTTGTCCGGCTGAGCCGGGACGCTTCTCCCGAAGCCTGCAACCCGCGGGAACCGCGCTTCCGCCCTGCATCGTCTGTGCTTCCCGATCGCCCGCGATTGCCGGGACACATGGTCGAACAGGCATGTCCATGGATTGGAAATGGCCGCGATGAACGGCCATTTCCTGACTTATTGCGCTACTCGATAGGATTCTGGGTATCGATCCGCGAGAAGATCTCCTCATCCAACAGGCGGGTGTAGGTCTCCTTGTCGCGGCCATTCTCGTCGAGAAGCTTGCGCCACTTCTCGATCAATCCATCGATGGTATCCGAGATTGCCTGGGGATCCTTGACCCCCATTGACGCGCCCTTCTTGATCACCTGGTCGCGATAGCCGGCCTTGAACTCTTCGACGGCCGCCGCGAAGGACGGGTCGGCATGGTAGAACTTCGTTCCGCTCTCCGAATAGACCTTCTTCACGTCTTCATCTTCGGCGATGTAGTTGAAGATCGCACCGGCGACCAGATCGGGGAGATGCCTGGTGATCGCAGCTCTCTCATCCGGCGAAAGCGAGTTCCACTTCTCGATGCGCAGATTGAATGTCGAGGCGCCAAGGAAACCGCCGAGCGGATCGAGAATTACGAATTTCGCGGCTTCGCCGTAAGACCGGGCTTTCTGCGCCGCGACCGAATGCAGCGCGCAGTCCAGAATCCCGCGATCGAGCGCCTCGTAAGCTTCGTCCGGGCTGACATTGATCGGAACCGCGCCGAGTGCCTTGGCAAGGTCGCCATAGGCGGCGACGCCGCGAACGCGTTTGCCCTTGAAGTCTTCCGGCGTACGGAGTTCTTCCTTGCAGTGATAGACGTAGGGCGTCAGCGCGTAGGACGCGAGATACTTGGTGTTGAACTTGCGATATTCGTCTACGCATTCCGGGCAGTCGAACAGTTCCAGTTCATTGAGCACTCCGGTCATGACCAGCGGCTCGCTGTTCCACAGGCTGAACTGCGCGATGTAGTTGTCGATCGGCATTTCCGAAGGGATGTAGGATCCGACGAAATAGCCGGCGTCGGCAACACCGTCACGTACACCACCGGGAATATCGCGGCCGGAAAGCAACGACCCGCCGACATGGCTTTCGAACTTGATCGATCCGTTGGTGTCCTTCTCGATGGCTTCGAAGAAATTTTCCAGAACCGGATTCGTAATGTGTTGCGGGCTGAGATAGCTCGCGTAGACGATCTTCTTCTCCTGCGCCACTGCGGCCGAAGCCAAGAGCGACGCACAGAGAATACCTCCAATTACGACTGTGTTTTTCATTTTCTCCTCCTTGCATGAAATGGGGTGGACAGGTCTCGCTAGTCGAGCAGGCTGGGAATGAAGAGCGAGATTTCCGGAAATGCGATAAGCAGGATCAGCGTCACCAGATCGGCAGCGATGAACCACAGGACGCCCTTGAAAATTTTCTCCAAGGGCACCGAGTCGCCGACCACCGTCTTGATGATGAAGCAGTTCAAGCCGACGGGCGGGGTAACAAGTCCGATTTCCAGATACTTGATCAGGATGACGCCGAACCAGATCAGGCTCATGTCCATTGCAGTCATCACCGGGATGAGGATCGGGATCGTCAACAGCATGATGCCGATCGAATCCAGGAACATGCCAAGCACGATGTAGATGATCGAGAGCCCGATCATCAGCACAATCCAGTTCACCGACAGGGCTTCGATCAGATCGGCGAGATAGAATGGCAGGCCGCTGAACGCCATGAAGCGAGAGAGAAGGAAGCCTCCCATCGCGATGAACAGGATCGTCGCGGTGCCCTTCAACGCATCCAGCAGAGATTCGATGAAAACCCGCAGGTTCAGCTGCCGGCGCGTGATTGCGATGAGGCTGACGAGAAGCGCACCGCCGGCCGCTGCTTCAGTTGCCGTAAATATCCCGGAATACATGCTCCCGATCACACCCACGACCAGAACCGGAAGCGGCCAGACTTCCAGCAACGAACGCATGCGATCGCGCGACGTCACCTTCTCGTCGATGTTGACCGGCGCCAGGGCCGGGTTGAGCGAGCAGCGGGCAACGATCAATGCCGAAAACATGAAAGCGGAGAGCAGACCAGGCAGAATGCCGGCAAGCAATGCCCTGCTGACCGAAACTTCGGCAAAGATGGCGTACAGGACCATCAGGATACTCGGCGGGATCAGCGATCCGAGTGTTCCCGCCACAGCAACCGAACCCGTCGCGATACCCGGATCGTAGCGGTATTTGAGCATTTCGGGGATGGCGATCCGCCCCATCGCTGCCGATGTCGCGATGCTCGAACCCGAAGCTGCGGCAAAGCCCGCACAGGCAATCGTGCTGGCGACCGCCAAGCCGCCAGGCAGCCGGATGAGCCACAGGCGCGCAGCCTTGTACAGGCTTTCGGTCAGACCTGTGTGATAGGCAATACTGCCCATCAAGAGGAACATCGGAATAGCCGAAAGCGACCAGTGCGCAATGAAGTTGTAAGGTTGCTCGGCCAAGACCGCGAATGCGGCATTGGGCCCGCGTATCACGCCTATGCCAATGACCGACACCCCGGCCAGTGCGACGGCGATCGGAACCCGCAGTGCGAGCAATACCAGAAGGACGCCAAGTCCGGCCGCGCCTACGGCAACAGGGGTCATGTCTCTTTTCTCGCAAATAGATCGAGGATGGAGAGCAAGCGGCGCTCCTCCTTGAACACATTGTCTTCATAGGCTTCGATCGACTTTCCGCCGAAACCCGTGACCAGCCGGTCGATCGCCTGCAGCAGGGCGATGATCGCAAGCAACCCGACGCCAATCACGACGCCCCAACGCGCCGGCCAGGTGCGAACCAGAATCGTGCCGATGACGAACTCGCCCGCCTTTGTCATGGCGATCGCCTTCCAGCTTGCGGCGTAACAGAAATAGCCAGCGGCGCCCGCGACGATCAGGGCAACGAAACCGTCGATGATCAGGCGGGCCCGCGCCGGAAGGGACTGGGTGAATATCTCAATAATGACATGTCCGCGGAGGCTCTGGATGTATGCCAGCGGCAGAAACGTAACCGCGACCATGTAGTAGAAGGACACGAACTCGGTCGTTCCGGGCGCAGAACTGGCAAAGAAATTCCGCAGAACCGCGTCGACGATGATGTGAACCACCATTGCCACCATTGCAATCGCGGCAATTAGCGACACAATTACACAAAGCAGACTAACAATCCGCCTCAATTGCGCCATGCTTTCCTCCCTGCGCCCGGGCAGCTATGGCTTTGCTGAGCCCCGGGCATCTCAACCATTCGAAACTTTGCCATCCGTGTCAACATAAATTAATATTTTCGATCCAAATTGAGCATAAAAAAAGTGATACAATCTATCTGTCGCAATTGTCTCTCCCGGAAGTTGCATTTCGCGACTGGATGTTTTGCTCTTTAGCGGCGTCCATCGCCGCGTTGAACTCATGCCGCGCGGAATGGGCAACGAGTTTTCGCAACGACCGGATCCGAGAAGCCGGGACGGCCGCTAGGGCGGATGCAGTGATCACCGCCTCGCGAGCGGGATCGCCTTTCGCCACCGAGCTCACGATACCGAGCGCCAGTGCTTCTTCAGCGTCGAAATTGCGACCGGTTGCCAGAAGTTCGAAAGCCCGGCTCTCCCCCACACGCGCAACAAGGCCCGGCACGACAAGCGCGGGAAGAATGCCGTGCGTGATTTCGGGATAGCCGAAATTTGCCTCCTGAGCGGAAACCGCAAAATCGCAAAGCGCGACAAGGCCGCACCCCGCGCCGAGGGCATGCCCCTGAACAGATGCGACCACCGGCACGCTGCAATCGTGAATTGCCGTCATTGTCTCGAGCATGAGTTCCGCATAGGCGCGGATTTCATCTGCGCCGCGCAATTGCGCGACCGCCGACCTGTCCGCTCCGGCGCAAAAGGCCCGCCCAGCCCCCGAGAAGAGCACCGCTCCGCACGCATCGCTTTGCGAGGCCGCCCGGAATGCATCGCGCAGCGAGCGCAGCATCCCGACCGACAATGCGTTCAGCTTTTCCGGCCTGTTCATGCATATCGAGACGACGCCGTCGCCGGATTCGACCACTATCGATGACATCAGTCGCCGGCTCCTGCGTCGGCGCGGAACTGCCGCTGCGTCCTTTCGAGCCGCGCCACCACTTCACCGGCGGCGACGCGGCCTCCGATTAGGCACTCCGCCAGATTGCCGCCGCTCATGTAGAGGTGTCCGAAAACGCTACCGAGTTCCCCAGCGGCATAGAGGCCTTCAATCGGCTCGCCAAACGGCGACAGCACCCTTTGACGCTCGTCATGAACCGGCCCGCCCTGCGTGTTGATCACGATCGGGCCGACACGGCCGAAATAGAAGGGCGGCTCAGTGATCGGCACCATGGTTTCGGGAACACGGCCGAAAACAGGATCCTCCCCGGCCGCCACCACGGCGTTCCACTCGGCAATCGTTCTTTTCAACTCCCCGGCGGGAACAGAGATCCGTTCCGCCAGTTCCTCCAGCGTGTCCGCACGCCCGAGAATGCCGTTCTCGACCTCGCGGAGATTGTCCGCACTCCACTCGTAGCGGGGATGGGAATCATTATGGACGGCACGCCCCATCGGGTACATTTTCCGCCCCGCTTCGTCGAAAATCATGAATGCCGGATTTCGCGGAAAGCGCTGCTTCAGAAAATCGAACGCGTCGAAGGGCCGGACGCCGCTGTCCCCCGGATAGGGCGGGTATTCATTCATGAACCGACGCCCGTCCTGGTCAACGACGATCCAGGCAAGACGCGCCAGCGCCTTTCGTTTCCCGCCATCGGCCGGCTCCTCGACACCGAGCGAGGACACCTCGTCGAGACGGCCCGGTGTCCACATGGGAACCGCCTTCAGGAAAAGGCCAAACGGATATGCGGGATCCGGATGTTTCAGGCCGTATGGACCGTGATAGTGCCACATATGCCAGAGATCGGCCCCGACCGCCTGAGCCATTCGGATACCGTCGCCCGTGTTTCCACGGAAAGCTCCCACCATGACAGGATCGGCCTGGAAGTACTGTTTCTGCATCTCGCGATCGGCTTCGAATCCGCCGCAGGTCAGGATGACGCCACCCAGCGCACGAATACGGACAGGTCGCCCGTCGATCTCGGCCAGAACGCCGGCCACCACCCCGCTTTCGTCGCGGATCAATCTGCGAACTGGCGCTTCGAGGCGAATCTCGGCACCGGATCTTTCGACATGCGCCTCCAGGACCCGAAACAACCGCGCACCGTTCTTGATCGTCGACATGGCATGATAGCCGTTCCGATCCTCAAGGTCCGGAACCTCGCTTACCTCGCAATATCCCAGCGATGCGTAGCCCGGCAGCGGATAGTTCCCCAAAGCGGGGATGATCTCGGCGGTCGCGCCCACATGCGCGGCAAGCGTCCGGACGTAATCGCCGATCGTGGCCATTTCGTCTGCAAGCTTACGAAGGAGGTTGTCGGGCGTCCGCCCGCCGCATGTGCTTTTCAGATAAGCGAAGGCCTCATCGGCATCGAAGGCGATGCGGATGCCTCCCGCCGACGCAATAGATAGCCCGCCGGGAAACGGCATCTTTTCCAGAAGAAGGGTTCGCGCACCGGCCGCGGCTGCTTCGCCGGCAGCGACCGCCCCCGCGGCCCCGTACCCGACCACAACCAGATCGACCTCACGATCCCAGACCTCGTTCGCGCTCTCCCGGTGTCCCGCCCCCCGAACCGTCATGGGTCGATCCGCTGCTTGAATCCGGCGCGCTGGACCTTGCATGCGCGGTCGAGTGCTTCGCAGATCACCTCACGCGTTTCTTCCGGGCGTATGATGTCGTCGATCAGCCCGGCTTCCGCGGCCCTGTATCCTTCCGCTTCGCCTTCCGCGGCTTCGACAAGCGATCTCCGCAGCGCATCCGGGTCGTCGGCCGCCGCTATACGCTTTCCGTGAACGAGTTCCACACCCGCTGCCGTTCCCATGATATCGAACTGCGACGTCGGCCAACCCACCAGCAGGTCCGGATTCATCGCTTTCCCGCCGAGCGCCAGATAGGCGAGACCGATCGCCTTTCGAACGATCACCGTTACCTTCGGAACGTCGGCGGCAATGACGCTGTTCAAGAGCCGGGCGGCGAGCGACACCATCCTGTGCTGCTCGATCTTCGGCCCCACGATGAACCCCGGACAATCGGTCAGGAAGATAAGGGGGATATGAAACGCGTTACAGATGTCGACGAATTTGCGCGCCTTGATCGCCGCCTTTTCATCCAGCGCCCCCGCGCCCTTCATGGGTTCGGTTGCCACAAATCCGACGGCGCGGCCCTCCATCCTCGCCCAACACGTGATCAGCGACGGACCGAACTCCTCGCAATAGGGGAAGAACTCCCCACCGTCGCAAATGAGCTCGACGAGACGCTTCATCGAGTAAGCGCGCCGGCTGCTGTCGGGCACCAGGTCCGCTATCTGACGCCGCCCCTCCGCGGTCTCGCATGGTGCGTGCCGATACTCGCTACGAGGCGGAAGCTCGTCGCAATTCGACGGCAGGAATGAAAGGAAGGTTCGAATGGCCTGCAGCGAGGCAACGTCATCGGCGGCGCGATGACTTACCTGACCGGTCTGGCGCACGGAGATCTCGGCGCCGCCGATCTCGTCCGGCGTGACATCCTGCCCGATGCCGACTTTGACGACCTTCGGGCCGGACATGCCCATGAAGCCGCTTCCGTCGACGATGGAGACAAAGTCCGACTGGGCGGCAGTAAATGACGGACCGCCGAAACAGGATCCCATGATCGCCGCGACCTGCGGGACGCGGCCCGACAGCTTGTAGTGCTCGCCGAAACGCCGCCCGATACCCGCTGCTATCGCGCCATTATTCTCCTGGAACCGGCCCGCGCCGGCCTCCATCAAGGCCACGTAGGGACATTTGTGCTGCAATGCGAGTTCGCGGATCCGGAAAGCCTTCGCCTCCGCCACCCGGCCACGCGTTCCGCCGAGAACACTGGCATCCTCCGACGTTACATAGACCTTGCGTCCATCGACCTCGCCCCAGCCGGCAACGAGGCCGTCGGCGGGGGTCCGGTCCGCCAGATCCTCATGCTGGCTGCGCGCGAGCAATCCGATCTCGTGAAACGTGCCGGGATCAAACAGCACTTCCAGCCTGGCTCGCGCATCCAGCTTGCCCTCGGCAGCCAGCCTGTCGCGGGCCTTCTGCGAACCCATCGCCCGCGCCTCGGATCGACGTCGATCCAATTCCTCGAGTTTCTTTTCATCCATACCCGTCAAGCTCCCCAGGCTTTGCCGCCCGTATTCAGGCCGCACCCATCGGCACCGCATCCGAAGGAAGGCTGCGCAGGACGGCATAATTGCCATTGAAATAGAGAAGCGGGTTGTTCACCTCGCATGTGCGAACGCCAACGACACGGCCGATGAAGATTCCGTGGCTTCCCGCCTCGATCGTCTGCTCGACGCGGCAGTCGAAACTCGCGAGCGCATCGGCAATCGCAGGAGCGCCCGTCTTCATCCTCATCCAATCGACATGGTCGAAACGCCTGGTTCTTTCGCTTTCGAAAAACTTCTTCGCCAGGCCGTACTGGCTCTCGCGAAGGACATTCACGCTGAAACAACGCGCACGATCGATCTCGGAGAACGAACCGGCCGAACGATTGATGCACACAAGAAGCATCGGCGGCTCCGCGCTCACCGAACAGACTGCGGTCGCCACAAGGCCGCAAGGCTTATCGTCCGACATTGTCGCGACAATATTTACCGCCGCAGCCAGTCGCCGCATTCCATCGCGAAAGCTGTCCGCTTCAGTCATCGGCATTTTTCCTCCCTGCCTGCGTCTGGCGACGGTCGGCCAGACGATTGTTACATAATTTGTTGACACAATATGGGTTGCAATTCAACGCAAAAAAGGATCAATGTATCACATCAAGTCAGGAGGAGTAGACGCCGATGGATTTCCAGTTCAGCGCGGAACAGCTTGAATTCGTCAGAGCCGCCGAAGAACTCGGAGAGCGCAAGCTCAAGCCGCTCGTGAGCGAATCAATGAGCGTCGAGGCGCTCCACGCGCTCCGTCGGACGATGGCTGAACACGGTCTGCTGGGTCTTAACCTTCCAGCTGCGCATGGCGGGCTGGAACTTCCGCTGCTCAACACGATCCTGGTTACGCAAGCCCTGCAGAAATGCGCCCCCATTCTCGGCGGCATTTGCCACCGCAGTTCGACGGGCGCCGTAGGCGCCATCGCCGAATACGGAACGGAAGAACAGCGCGAGAAATATGTCCGGCCATTGTGCAAGGGTGAGATCGGCATTTCGATCGGCATCACGGAGCCGGAAGCCGGCTCGGCCGCCACCGCTATGAAAACCCGTGGCGAAATCGTCGGGAACGAGATCGTCCTGAATGGCCGCAAACAGTTCGTCAGCTTCGTGAACTACAATCAATACACGCTGGTCTATTGCCGGATCGGCAACACCGGGCGGGCCTCCGACATCGGTGCGGTCATCGTGCCTCACGACACGCCCGGCTTCAGCCACTCCACCGGCACGGTCAACATGGCCGACGAATTGCTGTTCGAGCTTTATTTCGACGATTGTCGGGTGCCGCTGGAAAACGTGCTGATCGATGGCGGCGCCTTCGGCAAGCTCATCAGCGTTTATAATGCGGAACGTCTCGGCAGCATCGTGAGGATGATCGGGTCCGCCGAAGCCTCATACGAATATGCCCTCGTCTATTCCAAGGAGCGCCGGCAGTTCAATCGCGAGATCAGCGACTTTCAGGGCATTCAGTGGATGCTCGCCGACATGCGGGTGAAACTCGACGCCGCGAAGCTCCTGACCTACCGGGCGGCGGCAAATGCGGGGGCAAACGGGCTTCCGAACCCTACGGAAGTCTCGATCGCGAAGGTCTTCGTCGCCAAGGCCGCCAAGGAGATTTGCGACGACGCGATCCAGGTCCTCGGTGCCAATGGCTACACGCGCGAATATCCCCTTGCGCATCGCTATGCAGAGGTCCGCGGCGGCTCGATTTACGGCGGCACGATGCAAATCCACAAGAACATGATCGCCGCGGCCATTCTCGACCGGAAGATCAGCCAGTGGAAAGCCGACTGATGACGGCCGACCCCAATCCGATCGACCGCAGCCTGATCGGCACCGCTTCCGCGCCCTACGAAGTCGAGGTCGAGCGTGGCGCCATTCTCAAGTTCGCGCGCGCCATAGGGGACGCCAACCCGCTCTTTACCAACCCCGACTTTGCAAGGAAGAACGGATGGGCTGACCTCATCGCCCCGCCGACCTTCCCGGTCAGCTTTCTTCCGCCGGAAGAACCCGTCTGGTGGCATAATCTCAACCGCAAGCGGATTCTCGCTGGCGAGCAATCGTTTCGCTACGCCCGGCCCGTCGTTGCCGGCGACCGCCTGGAATGCCGAATTCATTTCGTGGACGTGATCGACAAAACCGGCCGCTCCGGAACAATGGAGTTGCTGGTGCAGGAAAACCGCGGCACAGACCTCGAGACGGGCGCGGAGGTTTTCGTGCACCGACGGGTTGCAGTCTATCGCGGTATCGACAACCGCATCGGCTCCGGACAACCCGCATCATGACACCGGAAGGCCTGCGTGCGGCGCTTGGTTCGCCATCGGGCCGCTGGCCCGAACGCGACTGGGCCATGTTCGATATCCGCGAGCAGGGTGAAGCCCATGCCGGGCATATTCCAACCGCGACTTTTCTCCCGAGGCGGCTCATCGAGATACGCATCCGGGAACTCGTTCCCGACTGCGCGACGCGGATCGTCATCTATGACAGCGGAACGCATATCGCCCTCGGTACAGATAATCGCGCCGAGCTGGCCTGCGAGGCGCTTCGCAGTTGCGGCTATCCGAATGTGACAGTGCTGGAGGGCGGCTTTTCAGCCTGGGCTGCTTCGGGTGGGCCAATAAGCAAGGGGTCCAATGTTCCGTCGAAAGCTTTCGGCGAGAAGGTCCTGGCCGAAGATCAGGTGCCGACTATCAAGCCGGAGGACCTCGAGGTAGCGCTCCACGCCGAATTGGCGCCGGTGGTGTGTGACGTGCGAACGGAAGGCGAGTTCAGGCATCATCACCTGCCCGGCGCCGTGTCGACACCGGGGTTCGACCTTGTCGGACATCTGCCCGAGTTCGAGAAAAGAGGTCCATTCCTCGTCATCAACTGCGCCGGACGCACGCGATCGATCATCGCAACCGCGACAGCTCGCAAACTGGGCTGCAGCGATGCCCGTGGACTGGAAAACGGCACAATGGGCTGGCAGATCGCCGGGCTTTCCGTGACGAAGGACAACAGCGTCGCGCCTCCGCCGGTCAAGCATGCCGCGATCGTCCGGCAGGCCGATGACCTCGCCGATGCTGTCGGGGTGGAGCATGCATCCATCACCGACCTGGCGGAGGCTATCGAGACGAATGCAAGCCCCTACATATTCGATCTGCGCTCGCTGACTGAATTCACCGAGGGACATATTCCTGGCGCAATCGCGGTCCCGGGCGGCCAACTCATTCAGCGAACCGATGACTTCGTTGCCGTCCCGGCCCATCGCATCGTCATTATCGACAATGGTTGCGGACAAGCGCCGCTAGCCGGCTACTGGCTGAAGCGCATGGGCTTTCCGCGGGTCTCCCGGCTCGTTCAGGGACACCCGGGCTGGGCGCAAGCGGGCCTGCCCTTGCAGAGCGGCCGCAGGGCCGAATTCGCTGATACCGCACAACACGATCCGAGGATCGTGGGCCGGCAGTCGGAGGAGATGATTCTTTCCAATCTTGAGGAAAGCCATTGCATTCTCGATGTCCGAACCAGCCGCGAGTTCGCTGCGGCCCACATAGCCGGCGCACGATGGGCGCCGCGCGGTTGGCTCGAACACGCCGCAAATCCGCTTCTCGGCCATCGCACACCCGTTCTCGTGGCACGCGATAAACGACAGGCTCTGCTCGCGGGCGCGCAACTGATCGAACTCGGCTTTCCGAGGGTGGAATTCGTCGCGGATGGAATGGCCGGATGGCGGGCCGTCGACGGTCCGGTGGCAAGCGGCCTCGACATGGCGACACCCTACGCGCCGGATCTCGTCGAGCCGCCCTACGCCAAAGGAACGGACGAAATGAAGGCATATATCGAGTGGGAAATTGCCCTGCATCACAGTATCGATCAATGATGCATATTGACACCTTTATTGTATCAATTAAAATAGACACAATACTCCAACCCAGCCATTCGAAAGCGAGCGTACCTTGACCGGAATCGTCACCTTCGGAGCCTATGTTCCACGCCTTCGCCTGCCGCTTCGGATGATCGTCGAAGGACAACCCGGAGCCAAGCAGGGCCGCAAGACGTCCGGCGAGCGCAGCGTCTGCAACTGGGACGAGGACGTCATCACAATGGGCGTCGAAGCGGCACGCGATTGCCTGAAGGGCAATATCGCGACCATCGCATCGGTCTGCCTCGCATCGACCACGGCGCCTTTCGCCGACCGGCAGAATGCCGGCGTGATCGCGGGCGCGCTGAACCTTGGCGAGATGCTTGCCAGCCAGGATGTCGGAGGCTCGCAGCGGGCGGCGACAACCGCGCTCCTGAACGCGCTGCACTCGCGGAGCGACGCCCCGAGCCTGGTTGTCGCAAGCGAAAACCGCCACATACGTGCCGGCTCGCCGCACGAACGGCGTTTCGGTGACGGCGCGGCGGCTTTCACCATCGGCGACCGGAATGTCATCGCGGAGCTTCTCGGCAACGCGGCTCGGTCCGTCGATTTCGTCGACCACTTCCGCTCCAGCGAAGAACGCGACGACTATTTCTGGGAGGAACGCTGGATTCGCGATGAAGGCGTGATGAAGATCGTGCCCCAGACGATCGAATCCGCATTGGCCGACGCGGGCGTCGCGGCCAGTGACATTACCCACGCCATTCTCCCCTCGCCCGTGCCCCGATTGCGGGAAAAGATCGCCAAGGCCATCGGGCTCGGCGAGAGCGCGATCGCTCCCGCGCTGGAAGGCGAGGTCGGCGACACCGGCTGCGCGCACCCGCTGCTGATGCTCGCGGCGACACTCGAGAAGGCATCACCCGGGGAAACCATCCTTGTGACCTCCTTCGGGCAGGGCTGCGATGCGCTTGTTCTTCGCACGACAGACGCGCTTCGAGACTTCACCCCGCGCAATGGCGTGTCAGGCGCCATCGCCATTCGCCGCGAAATTTCCGACTATGCGAAGTACCTCTCCTTTGCCGGCCTGATCGACCGCGAACTGGGCATGCGGGCCGAGACGGACAACAAGACCGCACTGACGCAGTATTTCAGGCGGCGAGACCTGCTTCACGGACTGGTGGGCGGAGAATGTACGGCCTGCGGCACGCGCCAGTTGCCGAGAACACGGTACTGCATCAATCCGAATTGCCGGGCACTGGATGCCCAGGAGCCGTTCTGCTTCGCGGAAACCCCTGCGCGGATCGTGACCTGGTCGGCCGACCACCTGTCGTTCAACCCCGATCCCCCGTCCTATTACGGCCTGATCGAGTTCGAGGGAGGCGGGCGCATGTTCGCCAATTTCGCGGAGGTCACTGCGGGCCAGATCGACGTCGGCTCGCCGATGCGGATGTCGTTCCGCATCAAGGACATGGACCGCAAACGGAACTTCCGGCGCTATTTCTGGAAGGCCGTTCCCGAAATCACAGCCAACCGGAACGGGGCAGCCGACCGATGACCAAGGGGATCAAGGACAAGGTCGCAATCCTCGGCATGGGCTGTTCGAAATTCGGCGAACGCTGGGATTGCGACGCCGAAGACCTGATGGTCGAGGCCTTTTCCGAGTGCATCGAAGACGCCGGGATCGAGGTCAGTCAAATCGATGCGGCCTGGCTCGCCACCGCCAAGGAAGAACTCCATTCCGGCAAGGGCGGGTTGCCGCTCTCATTCGCGCTGCGTCTGCCGAACATCGCGGTAACCAGGGTCGAAAACTTCTGTGCGAGCGGGTCCGAAGCCTTGCGCGGCGCAGCCTATGCTGTCGCTTCGGGCGCATGCGACATCGCGCTCGCCTGCGGCGTCGAGAAGCTGAAGGATACGGGCTATGGCGGACTGCCCGAGGCAAGCCGGGGCGTCCTGAACTCGATGTGGTGGGCGAACTATTCCGCGCCGGGCGCCTTTGCCCAGCTTGCGTCCGCCTATCGCTCGAAGCACGGCATCGACGCCCATGATCTCAAACGCGCGATGGCTCATGTTTCGGTGAAGAGCCACCAGAACGGCTCCAAGAACGAGCGGGCGCATCTGCGCAACCTGATCACCGAAGAAACGGTCTTGAACGCGCCGATGATTGCCGAACCGCTTGGCGTCTTCGATTGCTGCGGCGTGAGCGATGGCGCGGCCTGCGCGATCGTGACGACGCCCGAAATTGCCCGTTCGCTCGGCAAGACCGACCTGATCACCATCAAGGCGCTGCAGATCTCGGTTTCGAACGGCCTGGAATCAGGCTTCAACACATGGGACGGCAGTTATTTCCACACTGCGCGCATCGCCAGCAAGCGCGCCTACGAAGAAGCGGGCGTCACCCGGCCGCGCGAAGAAATCAGCCTTGCAGAAGTCCATGACTGTTTCTCAGTGACCGAACTTGTGACGATGGAAGACCTGTTCCTTTCGGAGGAAGGACAGGCGTGGCGCGATTATCTGGACGGCTTCTACGATGCGGATGGCGGCCTGCCCTGCCAGATCGATGGCGGCCTGAAATGTTTCGGTCATCCGATCGGCGCTTCCGGCCTCCGTATGGTGTACGAATTGTATCTGCAGTTCACCGGGCGCTCCGGCCCCAGGCAACTCTCGGAGCCAACTCTCGGCCTTACCCATAATCTGGGCGGCGCACCTCATCAGAATGTCTGTTCCGTCGCCATCATCGGCCGGCAATGAGCACGCCATCGCCCGCCTGGCGTCACATCGCGAGCAAGGGACGCGCACGCTCCTTCATCAAGGCCTTCAGCTTGTGCACCCCCTCCTCAAAAGCCTCCGGCTTCTGGGCCGGGTTGATGGCAAGGCGGAATGCCCTTGGCGGCAATCCGCAAGCAGTGTGGTTTTCGGAGGGAATGACAGACACGCCCTCCTTGAGAGCCGCATCGACGAATTCACGGGACGTCCAGTGCTCCGGCAATTCGATCCAGATGAAATTCGCGAGCGGATGACTCAGATGGGGAACATCTCCCAAAATCTCCTCGGCAACCGCATGGGCCTTGCGGAGGGCATCATAGTGCTGCGTCGCCAGCGCCTCGGCCGTTCCGCTGTTGATCAGCGTGGCGGCAACCTCGCCAATGATGGGCGAATTGGCCAACGCCATTGCATGGATCGTGTTTACGATCCGATCATGATGCTGGGAAGGGGAACTCAGGAAGCCCGCTCGCAGTGCGGGACTGATACATTTCGACAAGCCGGTCAGGTAAACGACGTTGTCGGGTGCAAGTTTCGCAATCGGAACAGGCCGATCCCGCAAACCACCAACCGAAGCATCGTCTTCGATGATCATTACATCGTGGCGTATCGCGATGTCTGCGATTTCCTGGCGTCGTTCGAGCGGCATCGACGCGCCCGTCGGATTCTGCACGGTGGGCTGGACATAGAGGAGTTTGGAGCCGCCATTCACAATGGCGTCCTCGACAGCCGACGGGACAAGCCCGTACTCGTCGATGTCGATCCCCTTGAGTCGGCGATCCAGAACGACACTCAGCGCTTTCAATCCGGAGTAGGTGACCCGTTCGCAAAGAATTTCCTCGCCGGGATTTTCATTGAAGGCCAAGATTACGGCCATCAGCCCCTGTTGAATGCCGCTGCACACGATCACCCTGCTGGATGGCGGCTCGTATCCGGAGAGGCCGATCCATGTCGCACCGGCTGTGCAATGGCTCGGGTATCCCTTGGCGACCGGGTACCGGTTCATGGGCATCAACGAGATACAGTTGGACACCTCGACGAGCGCGGACGACAAAGCCTGGGTGAGGCCAACCGGATTTGCCCCGAACAATGCGAGATCGATCGTGCCGGGCTTGAGATACGGCAAAAAGGACGAATAGCTCTCCTCGTCTGCGCCGCGCACAAAGGTGCCTCGCCCGACCTCGCTGCTCACGAGCCTCCGTTCACGAACGATCTTGTAAGCCCTACCCACGGTTCCAACCGTGATGTTGAGCTCCTTGGCGAGATCGCGCTGGGGCGGAAGCTGCGCGCCGGGACCCAGGGCGCCGCTGTCGATCGCCTCGCTGATCGCACGCGAAAGCGCCAGATAGCGCGGCCCCTCAATTTGCGAAATGTCAGGAACCCACATTCCCCGTCTCCCGAATTCTCTGTGCCGCGTTACGCAGGGGCGCGCCGATACTTGGCTGCTCTGCCCGGCACACCGCGCCGTTGTGAAATGGCCGCGCCGCGCGGCACGTCTCCGTCACGGTCTATCAACATTGTACTCCAACCATACGGCGTAAACGGCCGGAAAATGTCAAACAAATTGACACAATTTCGACAACTAACCGGCGCGCCCAACTGACGCATTCCGCCGCGACCCGCGCTCGCGGCAACGACACCTTGCATATTTCGCCAAGAAGGAGACGAGGATGGAAAATCCTTTTATCGGCTTAACTTACGCTCAAAGCCTTGAAATGCTCGCTCGAAAATTCGGCCAGCGTGAAGCTCTCATCTTCCGCGATCAGCGCTACAGCTATCTCGAAATGAAGCAAGAGGCCGACAAAATGTCGGCGCGCTTTCACGATCTCGGCCTTCGCGATGGTGACAATATCTCGATATTGTTGCCAAACCGCCCCGAGTTTATGTGGTGCTGGCTCGGCGCCGCGCAGATGGGGCTGGTCGTCGTCATGATCAATACCCGGCTCAAGCGCGATGAAATCGCCTACCAGCTGAAACAGTCCGACAGCAAGGCCGTCATCATCCCCGGCGAAGGCGCCTTTCGTGACTTCGTATCCGAAATCTCCGAATTGGCTCCGGCACTCGTTTCGGGATCGGCCGGCTCACTGCAAAGCGACAAGCTTCCTGAACTCAGATGGGCGATTACGCTTGATACGCCGCCGCAAGGCTATAGCGGCATTACGGACTGGTCCAAACCCGAGGCGCGCGAATTGCGGTTGCCGCCGATGGTGGAAGACGTCATGCACCCGGGCATTATCGGGTACTCTTCGGGTACGACCGCCTTGCCCAAGGGAGCGATCATCAGCCACCAGGCTTGGCGGAAAGCTTGGGACATCGGCTCGCCGGTGGATTTTACCGAATCCGATTGCATGTATATGGCAATCCCACTTTTCGGTTCGATGGCGACCATGAACGGCGCCATGACCCTATGGGTAAGGGGCGGCAAAGTCGTTCTCGGGGAACAATTCGATGCCGGCGCCTGCCTCGAAGCGATCGAGCGAGAGAAGGTCACGGTCATGCATATCCTGCCGCCGATCGTGCGCAGCCTTCTCGACCATCCGAAGTTCGGTCAATTCGATTTGAGCACGTTGCGCGTGGCATATGTCCTCAGCATCGATCCCGACATATTGAAGGCCGTCAATGACGATCTCGGCGTGCCCGGCATGCTGACCGGTTACGGACTGACGGAAACCACGACTGTTCTGACACGAAACCGCTGGGACGATTCTCGCGAGGAACGGCACTCCACGCAGGGAAAACCCTTGCCGGACATCGAGGTCAAGATTTTCGACCCCGAAACCCTCGAAGAGAAACCGGCGGGCGAGCCGGGAGAAATATGGTCGCGCGGATACTGCAACATGCTGGGCTACTACAGGAAGCCCGAGGAGACCAAACGCACGCTGACCGAGGACGGCTGGTTGCGGACCGGCGATGTCGGGCGGTTTCGAGAAGACGGACGACTGGTCTATATCGGCCGCTTGGGCGACGGCTACAAGTCGAAGGGCTTCAACGTTTCGCCCGGCGAAATCGAGTATGTCATCAACGGTTTCGACGAGGTGGAAACCAGCGCTGTCGTCGGCATTCCCTGGCCGGGGGAGAACGAAATCGGCATCGCCTACGTCATACCGAAGCCCGGCGCGTCGATAACCGAGGATGAACTGCATCGGCGGCTGAAACAGAAGCTCGCCAGCTACAAGCAGCCGCGCGAAATCTTCCTGGTGGGCGAGATGCCGTTAACCTCGGGAACCGGCAAGGTGCAAAAGTTCAAACTCAAGGAGGATGCGGCCAGGCGGCTCGGGGTCAGCTGACCCAAAACGGGCAAAGTCAGCCGGCCGGCCGCGGCGATACGCGGGATCGCGATCCGGGGGATCGGAACATGACGCCGAAACGGCCTTGATTTGATCTGCGAACCGGAGCCGGGGACAGATCAGGACTGCCCTGGTCCCGTTGCCGGCCGTTCGCGTGTCCGCGTATATGCCAGCGCAATCGCCGCGAAGACCGTAGCCATCGACAGAAAGATGGCCTGATAGCCACCCAGGGACCCTGTCGAACCGGGTGGCGCCGGAAACAGCGAGATAATCCATGCCGAAACGTTCTGGCACAGGAAGATACCCGACACGCCCAGCAAACCAATCATGCCGACAGACCGGCCGGAAAAGCTCTTCGAAAACATGCTCTGCGCATGGGCGATAACGACGACAAAGAAGGTTGAGGAAAGCGTTATCGCGGCGGCGAGCAACACGGCCAAAACCAATGACCGGTGGCCCACCAGGGCCAATGCGGCAGAAAGTATCGCCACTGTAAGCGCACCGCAAATGACGACAGGCTTGCGTCGGCCGACCAGAGTCTCGACAGGGCCGTAGACCAGAACACCCAGTCCCATGCCAACCATCATCACGGTCAGGCAGGTCCCCCGCGCGACCGGATCCAGGCCGTGGATGTCCGCGAGATACGGTCCGGCCCACAACCCCACCAACAATTGCGCAGGCGCATAGAGAAACGGCGCGACAACGAGGATCAGCCGGACGTCGGGGCTCTTCGCAACCACCACGAATCCGCGCACGACCTCGATCATGGTCGAGCGCACGGGGGGCGCATCCCTGGCGGCAGGCGCTTCTTTCAGTACGAAGAAAATGATGGCGCTGAACACAAGCGTCAGCAGCGCGGCCGCCATGTAGACCGCGCGCCAACCAAATGTTTCGATCGCATAGGACAGCGGCCCCGTGCCCAGCAGGCCGCCAATCATTCCCATCGACAGGAAACGCCCCGTCAGGGTGGAAAGCCGTTCGCCTTCACTCCATTCCAGAAAATAGCTGACCGCACCACTCAGCATCGGCGCGAAGCCCAGTCCGATCAGCGCCCGGCCCGCCAGAACGCCGCGCCAGTCGCCAGACACGGCGACAACAACGCATCCGGCCGAGGCGACCGACCCGAAAAAGGCCAGCGTTTTGCGAGTACCGAACCGGTCGACAAACAACCCGCCCGGCACCTGCCCAAGCCCCTGCGCGATGAACAATGAGCCGACGAGGAGGGCGATCAGTGAAGGCGAAAGGCCAAATTCATCCCAGAACACCGTAGACAGGACGCCGCCCGAAGAACGGTGGGCCTGCCCCATCGAGAACAAGGCCGCCAGCAGGACGACGCCCAGCAAGAACTCACCGCTCGCACCGCGATCAGCCCGCCGGCCGGCCTGCGGAGGCGATCCGCGTTTTCCATTCATCCGACAACCACATCAACAATTTAATGATACAATTTTTATGGTGACAATCATATTACAATGTCACTATTATTCGGTCATATTTGATGCCAACCCAAACGCCAAGCCAAATTGTGCACATGGCAGGAATTTCGGATGGAAGGACCATGCAGGCACAACTCAGCCACCTGGCGCCAATCGAAGAGATCTTCGAGGATGCTCGCGCTGGCCAGATCTCGATCCTCGTCGACGACGAAGACCGCGAGAATGAGGGAGACCTTTTCATTCCCGCGAAATTCGCGGGTTCGGAATCGATCAATTACATGGCCATGCATGGTCGCGGCCTGATCTGCCTCGCCATGTCAAAGGCGCGCACCGAAAGGCTGCAACTGCCCTTGATGGCTCGCGGCAATGAAAGCCGGACCGGCACCGCCTTCACCGTCTCGATCGAAGCCCGGACGGGCGTCACGACGGGCATATCGGCCGCGGACAGAGCCCGGACCATCGCAGCAGCCGTCGCGGAAGACGCCCAACCCGTCGACATCGTTTCACCCGGCCATGTGTTCCCCCTCGTCGCCCGGGAAGGCGGGGTGCTCGTCAGGTCCGGGCACACCGAAGCCGCCGTCGATATTTGCAGACTGGCCGGCGCGGGCGAAGCGGGCGTGATCTGCGAGATCATGAATCCGGACGGGACAATGGCCCGCCTGCCACAACTCATTGAATTCGCCCAAAGAGAAGGCCTCAAGATTGCGACAATCGCCGACCTCATCGCCTATCGAAGACGCACGGAGCGGCTCGTCACGAAGGTCGCCGAAACGAATGTGGAAAGCCGCTTCGGGGGCGATTTCCGAGCGATTGCCTATCGAAATCTGGTCGACGACGTCGAGCATGTGGCACTGGTGAAGGGCGACGTTTCCGGCCCGGACCCGGTGCTCGTACGCGTCCATGCGGTCAACCTCTTCGACGACATCATAGGCGACCGCGCCTATTCCCGCGGGGGCGCCATCCATCGCGCAATGGAATATATCAGGAAAGCCGGGCGGGGCGTCATCGTCCTGATGCGCGAGACACATCGCAGCAGCCCATCAGAGGTCATTGCCGAGAAGCAGACCAAGACTCTCGGCACCGGCAGCGCAATCCGCGATATCGGCACCGGAGCCCAAATCCTGAGCGATCTGGGCGTTCATAACATGATCATCCTGAACACCTCGCCCCGCTCTATCGCCGGGCTGGAGGGATACGGATTGCACATTGTCGATCGCATCGCCCTCGACAGCCCGTGCGATTCTGAATGTCTCTAAAAAAATAGATACAATATCTTTCAATTATGCTATTCGTGCTCATCATATTCCGTTAGGCTGATGGCCTGACCGATGTGAAACCGGAGGGAGGAAAATGAGTTCCAGCATGTTGGGGCGCACCGCCGTCATTAGTGGCGCTGCGCGAGGAATAGGCCGTGCGGTTGCCGAACGGTTCGCCAGGAATGGCGCCAAGGTTGTCATTCTTGATCTCGATCAGGATGCGGCCGAAACGGCGGCGAAAGAGATCGCCGGCGCAACCGGCAACGATGCGCTCGGGATCGGCTGCAATGTCACCGAGCGCGACTCCGTCGAGGAGGCGATATCCGCCGGCCACGCCCGCTACGGATCGATCGACATTCTCGTCAACAATGCCGGCGTCACCCGCGACAATCTCATTCACAAGATGCCGGATGACGACTGGGACCTGGTGATCGACGTCCACCTCAAGGGCACATTTCTCTGCACCTCCGTCGCACAGCGCTACATGGTCGCCGGCAAATACGGGAAGATCGTCAATGTCTCGTCGACATCCGCTCTCGGCAATCGCGGCCAGCTGAACTATTCGACCGCAAAGGCCGGCCTTCAGGGCTTCACCAGAACGCTCGCGCTGGAACTGGGCCGCTTCAACATCAACGTCAACTGCATCGCACCCGGCTTCATCGACACCGAGATGACGCGGGCGACCGCCGCGCGGCTTGGATTCACCCCTGAAGAATACAAGGCAAAGCGCGCCGAAAACATCGCAATTCGCCGCGTCGGCGTGCCCGCTGACGTCGCAAACCTCGCAAGCTTCCTCTGCGACGACGAAGCTTCATTCGTAAATGGCCAGATCATCTACCTCAGTGGCGGCCCGGAAACACGGAGATAAGACATGACAATGAACATGAAGGTGGAAAAGGCGGGTTCAGGTTACTTCGTCGATCCAGAGGATGCCCTGCAAACCGACGAAATGCGCGCGCTGGAGAAAATGGCCATTGAGCAGTTCCGCCCGCGTGGCCGCGACTACGACGCCAGAAGCGTCATGCCGTCCGAGAATATCCAGGAGCTTCACGACGCCGGCTGGCTGACGGCCACTCTTTCGAAGGAAATCGGCGGCAAGGGCAGCAATGTCGACTCCGACGATCCCTCCACGTTTCTCCAGGGCCTGCGCATGATCGCGCGCGGCTGCAGCGGGACCGCTCATTGCTACCAAGTCACGAACCATACCGCGTGGGCTGTTGAAGCCCTTGGCACCGACGACCAGAAAGAGCGCTTCCTCAAGCCGATGTTCCAGCGCCCCTTCCTCGGCTCGTTCGTGGGCTCCGAAGCCAAGCGCAAACACATGTACATGATGAACACCACCGCCAAGAAGGTTGATGGCGGGTACATCGTTCGTGGCGAGAAGAACTACGCGACCAATGGCAGCGACCTCGGTTTTGCCGTCATCTTCGCGGCCATCGAGGGCGTCGACGATTTTCTCGCCAACCACCTGATGGTGATCATCGAGCCCGACATGGAAGGCGTGTCGATCGACACCGGCTGGTACCGCCCTTCCGGCATGCGCTGCGCCGACAGCCCGGTCATCACTCTGAACGACGTTTTCGTGCCGGACGCAAACATCCTCGGCCAACCGGGCGACTATCCGCGCAAGCGCTGGCAGGGGAAGTTCCATCTCGGTTTTGCCGCAAATTATCTCGGCACGACGGAAGGGATGTACAACTGGTTCCGCAGTTATGTCGCCGGCCGCGGCAAGGGCGGGGTCGAGATGATCCAGATGCGCACCGGCGAGATGAAGATCGCTCTCGATTGCGCACAATCCGTCTTCCACGATGCTATCCGCGCCTATCACGAGAAGCCGATCGTCGAGGCCGAATTACTGGCGATGAGCGCCAAGAGCATGGCGGCAAACGTTGCCTTCGATCTCTCGCACAAGATCATCCATGCCGCAGGTTCGACAGCGCTGTTCGATGAGTTTCCGCTCAGCCGGTATATCCGGGATCTCGAAACCCATGTGCTACACGCCGGTCATGACCGCACGGCACAGATTATCGGCCAGTCTGAACTCGCTCAAGATTTCGATTCCACGCTGCAGCGCTAAGAGGCGACCGATATGACGGCTCCCGCCGGTTTTCGCGAAAACGAAACGTTTCGACTGCGAACCGAACCGGTCACCACGCGCCAGCTCGTCATGTATGCTGGCGCGTCCGGTGACTATAACCCCATCCACTACGATCTGCCCCACGCTCAAAGCGCGGGGTTGGGCGGGGTTATCGCACACGGAATGCTGACAATGGGCTTCGCCGGAAAATGTCTTACCGACTGGCTTCCGGCCAACGCCCGGGTGATCGAGTTCGGCGGGCGCTTTCTCTCGCCCGTGCGCCCGGGCGATGTCGTCGATATGATAGGCACCGTGGACAGCATCGACGGCAACGAGATCAATGTGACAATCGTCGGATCCGTCGGAGACACATCTGTGTTTAGAGGCCGCGCAAGTATGCTCATTTCTAATTAGTGCTTTATATGTTAAATATATAAATCTCTATATAGATTATTTTTTAGTTTTGGCGATATCGGTAACGGAGCTTTTTGGCTTTTTAGCAGCCCAACCAAAGGATAATAAGCCAAATACGATGGATCTGTATAAGAAATATTCTTAGCTAACTGCCAATTGAAAATATCGCCAACCGGCCATGGAATAAGTTTTTCAAATCCGGATTGCTCACATATTATATATTTTCCAGCGCATAGTTGGATTTCGTCCCAGTGCGTTTGCGCTTGGCGGCAAGCGTGTTGATTGCGTGGTTTTCCGCGTCGATGGCCGTGCCGCTGTCGTCGCCATTCTCGACGATTTGGGTCGTTCATGATGTTCTCCGCCCAATTTTCGAGGTCGGATTATCACCCTCGCACTGAGTGGATCCCGCTACGCGGGGGTGGTTAGCCGATCCAAGGCACTCGACATGCCAGCAATTGATGCTTCGGTTGCCAACCAAGGCGAGGACTCATGACGCTATCACGAATCGGGTGAAAACTGCCTGAATGAGGTCGCTTTTGACCCAGACCCGACCCTCCGCTCCCTGCCAATATTAGTCATGTTTGAGCTGATCGTGTTCATGAGGCCGTGAGTGATGGTGTCATGCAATGAGCGTATGCCAATGGTGAAGCACGATGCAGATTTACGCACCGACGTTCTATCGAACTCTGCAACGCCAATTGGAGTCTTCGCGTCTCTTGGCTTTGGAAATTCTCCCTATCGCCTGGTGATCGTCACCAGCCCCGCATCGGCGTCGACCTCGACGTGATCTCCCGTGGCAATCAGCCGAAAGACGTCGCCGTCGAGATCGGTAATCGTGGGTACGCGCGACACCACCGCGCCGAGCGCGATCTTGGTCGTCATGCGGGTAAAGATCATCGCCGCCGGCGCCGTCCCGTTGAGCCGCAGCATGTGCCAGTAGGCCGACCAGCCGGACGAGCCCTTCGCGCCGGGAAACACCAGGACCTTGCCGGCGAAGCTGATGCCGTTGAGCTGGTGATGCAGTTCGATGACCGATCCCTCGCGCTCGTTGATGCCGCCCCAGCCCGAGATCGTCTGGGTGGACACCAGAGCCTCGGCCGCCGCCTTGCCGCCCACGACCTTGCGGCCACGCAGCGTGATCACGCGCGGTGTCGCCTGCGCTTCGCTCATTGAACCACTCCCAGCCATTCGCCCGCGACCGCCGAGGTGACGCATTGCTCGACCGAGCCGAACCAGCCCTGCACCTTGGCGATGGCGGGAAGGTAATGCGCCTGCTTGGCGCTGTCCGTCGCGATCACGCGGGTGCCCGCCGGCACCTTGCGCGAAATCGACGGACAGGTATCGCTCATCACCACGCCGCCGGCCGCCTCGATGATCGCGGTATAGCCCGACCGGTCGGCAACCTGGCGGATGGCGCGCGGCGTGTGCACCCACAACTGCGTATCGGCATGGATCCGCTTGCCGTCGAGCAGTTCGGCGATCAGCGCCATCTGCTCGATCGAATTGTGCGGACAGCCGAGCATGACGAAATCGAGCTTGCG
>NZXU01000017.1 GCA_002698425.1 Ahrensia sp.
CGAGATGCTAACCGGAACCGACAAGAACGACTTCCTCATCGGCGGTGATGGCGACGACATATTCATCGGGGGCGCCGGCGACGACGTATTCAATGGGGGAAGGGGATATGACATTCTGGTATTTAGGGGTCAGCCGTCGGACTTTGAACAGACCTTTACTTCGAATGGTCTACTTCTGATTGGCCCGGAGGGCACGTACCTCATCATGAATATTGAGGCGATCGATTTCAGCAGTGGTGTCGAGAATCGCTGAATTAGGGCCCTAACTTCTAGCCGATGACGGAAGCGGGATTGCCTTGGCATGTAGGAAGCTAAAAATATACAGACCACTGCTAGAACGGAGCATCGAGGAATGGCTCTCAAAGCCTCCATTCAACAATAGCTGCTTCCTCAAGTGCCGATGAGGGTGTGATCCAAGGCACAGTTCTCCGTACTGGGCGAGGCGTATGGTGAAATTACAAGATATTGCAATTTTTCGCTGCTGCCCTCTCATCGTCGACAATCGACAGATTAACCGCGTCGGGCGAAAATGACGATGCGGTCAGGTTGCCGAGTTTCGAAATTATTGCGTCTGCGAAGATGAAGGATTAGGTAGAGAAGACAAATTTGTCTCAGATCCGGCTAATAGCGGGACAACTCATGTACGAGCCGTACTACGGCCTCACGACCAAACCTTTTGCTCTGGTGCCTGACCCACGGTTCATTTATTGGGCCGGGCCGCATTCGATGGCGTTCGCCATGCTTGAGTACGGCATCGTCAATCACGCCGGCTTCACTGTAATCACCGGGGAGATTGGCGCAGGCAAGACGACGCTCATTCAGCATTTGCTATCAAAACTCCCGAAGAATGTGACGGTCGGATTGCTGTCGAACACCGGAGCTGCCGGCGAATTGCTGCAGTGGGTGCTGATGGCCTACGATCAGGAGTTCGAGGCATCTTCGCAAGTTGCGCTATACAAACGCTTCCGAGATTTCCTGGTCGCTCAGCATGATGAGGGCAAACGCACTGTTCTGATTGTCGATGAGGCTCAGAACCTGGCTGCGGCAACGCTCGAAGAGCTTCGCATGCTCTCAAACGTCAACACCCATGAGCGCGAACTCCTGCAGATCGTTTTGAGCGGTCAGCCGGAGCTCAAGGAATTGCTGAGTTCACCGAAGATGACGCAATTTGCGCAGCGGGTTTCGTCCGACTTCCACCTGACCCGCCTCGGAAGGCAGGATGTCATCGGCTACGTCGAACACCGCCTCGAGGTGGCCGGGGCGAGGCGGCAGCTGTTTGCCCATGAAGCCTGTGATCTGATTTGTTTTGCCACCCAGGGCACACCGCGCCTGATCAACATCCTGTGCGACACGGCCTTACTCTACGGCTATTCCATGGATGCCGATTTGATCACAACGGAGATCATTCAAAAGGTCCTCGATGACAAACGCCACCATGGCGTCTTCCCGCTGTCTTCGAGCGTTAGCGTAAATCAGGTCGGATAACGCAAAATCCGAGAAACTGGCACTAATCGCCGTTTCCGGGCCCACCTCTGAAATTCGACAAATCTTGGTGCACAAGGCGGGAGGTGGGAACCAAAACAAAGGGCGGAACGCCGTGCGTCCCGCCCTTTGAACTATGGTCCAGCCCGATCAGAGGCTGAAACAGTATTTTTCTGTGCTTAGGCGGTCGCCTTCCGCGCCTTTTTCAGGCGCCCAATGCCGGCCAAACCGATCAGGCCGCTGCCGAGAAGCCAAGCCGCTGCCGGGATTGGGACATCCGGTACGATTCCCGAGTACGGGGCGGCGCTGACGAGGTCCTGATTGGTTTCTTCAGCGTCCCAAAACGAAAGAGTGAAATTCTTCTGCGTCCAATCCGCGATATTGTCCAGGAAATCCTGAGCGGTGCTTGAAACAGCACTCGTATCTGCGAACGAACCGAGGTTCGTTTTATAGCTTCCTGACGTTTCGTAGACGATTTCCCACAGTCCCACCTGGAACGCGGCCGCCGTCGCCTTTTTCACCGAATTAACGGCCGTTGCGATCGTTGTCAGGACGCTGTCGTAATTGACGTCGAAGTACTTTTGTATGTCTTCCTGCTTGGCGGTGGATATCACTTCGCCGGCATCGAAGATGCTGGAATCGCCAACGAATTTCTCAGTGAAAGTCCCGGTGCTCACGTAGTCGGTCAGATCGAGACACCAAGCGATAAAGCTCTCAGCCGGTGTGGCCGACGTTTCTGTCATCTTAATCTGGCCCGCGAAGCCGTTCCAAGTCGGCGAAGAGACGCTTACACTCTGGCCCCAACCTGCCCCGTCAAAGGACAGCGTAGCCGCCTTAGCGCCTGCCGTGCCAAACACCATACACGCTGCAACACCCACAGCGATTCCAAGCTTTTTCATTAGCCCAACCCTTTTCAATAACTCTAGGCTTTTACTAGCAGATACAATCGGAGATGGCAATAACCGAATATTAACCAATTCGGAACGATCGAAAGTTAATGCCGAGGCTTCCGGGAGTGAGCCAATCGGCTATTCGCCGAGAGCCTGCCGTAAAGTGAAATTGATAGTCTGTTGGCGTCTGTGGATGCTCTGATCGTCCCCGCAGTTCATTCCCGAGCAAACGTTGAAGGCGGTCCTTCCAAGAACAGGCAGCGTTCCAGGCCATCTTCTCACTGACCTCCGGATTTCGAAACGGCAAGTAGTATATGCTCTGGCGTCTGAGGGGTATTCAGTAAGCTGAGGCCGCGTTCGGCTGGGTGGTTGCGCTGCAGCATTTTCATGTCGCGGGGCAAAGTGCGCCGCAACGGCGGATCGGCCAAACGGACGGCAAGATTTGACAGCCGGGCAGAAGAGGGGTAAAAATTTCGTTAACTGACACGGGTTGGGTTGGGTTCTCGTATGCATCTTTCCAGAGCTATCTTTATGGGCGTCGCCGTTGGCGGCATGGTGAGCGCGTCTTTCGGCGCTGCACAAAGCGATGAAATCGTGGGTGCGGCCGCCGGAGAAGGCGTGATTGATACGGTTTTGGCCGGCTTGCCGATTGCGCCATCGCTGCTGTTTTTTGCAGCTGGCATCGTTGGTTTGGCGGTCTTGTCTCGCCGTCGGAGCCGAAAAAGCGCATCGCTTTACTAGAAGTCGGTCGCGTTTGAAGGCTACTCGGCTGTTTTGCAATAGAGTAGTTTTTTAATTGAAATTTTCGTTCACAGTAGTCGGCTCTGTTGGGAGCCGTCTTTCCACTCGTGCGTGAAATGTTGGCCTTGACCACACAAACGTATTTCAGGCGTTAACAAATCGCCTTAACTACGCCTCATCTTTACGCTTAACCTTGAATCTCGATAGCCTTTTTCGTTTCAACACATTGAGGGTATATCGGGATTCATAGTCAGCCAACTCGGATGGGTGTTGGCCGACAGGAACTAAGCCGTGCTGGGGACGACTTTAATGATACGATTTACACGCTTCCGTGCTGCGGCCGTAATTATGCTGTGTGGTGCAATCGCTGTGACTGGTTGTTCGTCCTCGGAGGACCGCGCGCAGTCCCATTACGACCGCGGCGTCGAACTTGCCGAGCAGGGTGAGCCCATCAAAGCAGCGCTGGAATTCCGCAACGCTCTGAGACTGAAGAACGACTATGTCGAAGCACTTTTCGCACTCGGCGAAGTTCAGGAGCGCCAAGGCCAGTTCCAGAACGCGATCCGCCAATACGCTGCGGTCGCAGAGCGAAAGTCTGATCACGTGGAGGCGCGTATCCGGCTCGCGAATATCCTGCTTGCAGCAGGACAGATCGCTGATGCGCACGATTACGCGAACCAGGCGTACGAACTAGCAGCTGACGATCCTGCGGTTCTGGTGACAAAAGCGGCGATCGAATTAAAGCGCGGCAATCGCGAAGACGCGATCGCGCTGGCCAATCAGGCTCTGGAAAAAGATCCGGAATTTGTTGATGCGCTGATGGTCTTGGCGGCAGACAAATTGCGGTCGCAGAAGCCGGAAGAAGCTTTGTCTCTTCTCGAAAAGGCTCCCCAGTCGAGTGAGCGCAACGTCGCATTGCAGCTTCTCCGTCTCACAGCGCTTGAGGTGCTCGGCGACCAGCCCGGTGTCGAAAAACTCTTCAAGAAGATGGTCGATCTTTTCCCGGACAATCCGGCATTTCGACAAGGATTGGTTCAATGGTACATGTCGAAGGGCCGAAAGGACGAGGCGGAGCAGACGCTTCGTTCATTTGCCGAAGCCGATCCGCAAAACGAAATCGCGCAATTCGGCCTGGTCAGCTTCCTGCAAAGCCAGAAGGGGATCGATGCCGCGATCGGATACCTGGGAGGCCTTGTCGAAAATCAGGATATCGGCGACGACATGCGCTTCCGCATGAAGCTGGCGCTTGCCCAGCTCATGTTCTCCGCCGCCGACCGTGACGGCGCCACCGAATTGATGCAGTCGATCGTCGACAGCTCCGATGGCGACGATCGCAACCGCGCACGTGTCGCCTTTGCACAGATGGAAGCGGCGGAAGAAAATTTCGAAAAGGCTGAGGCTCTTGTCGACGCGGTCATCGAGGAGGATGCCAAAAACCCCGACGCGCTCGGTGTCCGGGCGCAGGTTAAGCTTGCAACAGGGCGCAATGAGGAAGCCAGCGATGATCTGATCATCGCCGTCAATGAGGCGCCGCAAAACGCTCGTCTGAGAGTGCTCCTCGGCGATGCTTATGAAAAGGCCGGCAAGGTAACTCTTGCCGAGGATTCCTATGCCAAAGCTCTGGCGCTCAATGAAAACCCTGCCGATGCCGGCCTTCGCATGGCGCGTTTCCTGCTGCGCTATGGTCGCACAGCACGCGCACGCCAGGTGCTGGAAGACGTCGCGACCCGCGTGCCGAACGATCGGCGTGTCCTCGCGTTGCTCGGCGATGTTCGCCTTGCCACCCAAGACTGGGTCGGGGCCGAAGAGGTGGCGAAGAAGCTGCGCGCGCTTGACCAGGCGGATACGGGGCCGATTGCTGACAGGATCGCTGCGGCGGCGCTAAGCGGCATGGACCGTCACACTGAAAGCATCAATCTCCTGAAGTCCTCGCTCGACACCAACGAACAGGATATCAACACCGATCTGGTGCGGGCCTATGTGCAAGCGGGCGAGCTGGAGGAGGCGGAGACGTATCTGAAGACGCAGCTCGAGGCCAATCCGGACAATGTGCGCGCGCTCGTCCTGCTCGGCTCGATCTACGCGAGCAGCCAGCGCCTCGAAGATGCGGAAGAGGCTTTCAAGAAGGCCGCCAGCGATGAAGAAGGTGAGGTCGGCTCAACCGCGCTGGCACAGTTTTATGCATCCACTGGTCGGATCGACGACGCGGAGAAGACCGCGCGCGACGGTATTGCCAAAAATCCGGCATCCAATGCACTTCGCTTCCTTTTGAGCGCCATTTTGCAGCGCGAACAAAGGTTTGATGACGCGATTGCGATCTACGAGGAGATGTTCGCCAAGGATCCCGAATCCACCGCGATCGCCAACGATCTCGCAAGCCTGCTATCGGAACGGCGGGGGGATCCGGCGTCTCTTGATCGCGCCTTCGAGATCGCCCAGCGGTTCCAAAACTCCGAGATCCCGCAGTATCTCGATACGCTGGGCTGGATCTACTATCTCCGGGGAGACTATCCGGCTGCGCTTCCTCTCGTAAAAACTGCGGCTGAACGTTTGCCCAATGTCGGGCTTGTTCAGTTCCACCTTGGAATGGTTCAAATGGAGCTTGGCCAAACCGATGCGTCCATCGAGAGCCTCAAGAAGGCGTTAGCTTTGCCGGCGTCCATGACGGCAACGGATATCGAGACGGCGAAGAAGTCGGTCGAAAAGCAGGAAGAGGCCTCGGCTTCCAACTAGGGTGAAGCCGGTTGAGGGATGCCGAAACGCGGGTTGGGAAATGGAACAGGACTTTGATCTAAGGGCTTATCTGGCGATCGCCAAGCGGCGATGGCTCTATTTCCTGCTGCCGGCGATCGTTGCGATCGCCGCAGCCGCCTCTTTAGTCGTCATGCTACCGCGAAGCTACGAGGCCATGGCGACCATCCTGGTGGAATCGCAACGCATCCCCTCCGATATGGTCGCTTCCACGGTCTCATCGGGTGCGGCCGAGCGCATCAAGGTGATCGAGCAGCGCTTGAAAGCCCGTGATAATCTGCTCGATATCGCGGGAAAATTCGATCTCTATCGCTATCAGGGCGAGAACAGGACGCCGACTGCGATCGTCGATGAAATGCGAAATGCGATCGGTATCCGTCAGATCGATGTCGGACGGTCATCGCGCAACGCCGACATCATCGGTTTTACCGTGTCGTTCCAGTATCGCGACGCTTCCGTCGCATCGCGTGTTGCCAACGAACTGGTCACCTCGATCCTGACCCAGAATGTGGAGCAACGTCTAAGCCGTGCCTCCGAAACGAGCGACTTCTTCCAAAAACAGTTGAGCGATTATGAAAAGCAGCTTCTTGCGCTCGAAGACAGGATCGCATCCTACAAGCGCGAAAACGAGGCTTCCTTGCCCGAAACCTTGTCCTACCGCCGCATGGAACTGGCGCAGCTGACTACGCAGATTGCCGACCTCGACCAGAAGCTTCGCCTGGCGCGCGACGGTGACACGGAGGCGCTCGCCGACACGACGGACAAGGATCAGCTCGAATTCAGCTTGCAGTCCAAGCAGATCGCCTATGACTCGTTCATCGAGGAGCGCGACAAGCTTGGCCCGCTCGTCGAGAAGGGCTTCGTGCCGAAGCAGCGCATGATCAACCTGGATCGGCAGATCGCGCAGACGGAAGTAGATATCGCGTCAATCAAGGCAAAGATGGCGAGCCTGGGCGTGGTCGGCAATGCGGAAGACAACATCAAGTTCTTTGAAGCCCAGCGCGACGATCTTTCGGCCAAGGCGAGCGAACTCGCCGAAAGCATTTCGAAGACACCGACGGTCGAGGCGGCGCTGGCCGCCATGAACCGCGACTATCAAAATCTCCAAGACGAATATCGCCAGACCAAGTCGAAACTTGCTGACGCGCAGACGGGCGAGAGGCTGGAACAGGACCGTCAGGGCGAGCGCTTTGAGGTTCTGGAGCAGGCTACGGTTCCAACCGAACCGACCAAGCCCGACAGAAAGAAAATCCTGATGGCGGGTATTGCTGGCGGCATCGGGCTCGGGATCGGCCTTGTCGTTCTGCTGGAATTGCTCGATGGGTCGATCCGCACGGTTTCGGATCTGGAACGGCGGCTGCAGCTTCGGCCGATCGGCGTAATCCCCTATATCGTGACGCCGGCCGAAAAGCGCAGGACCCGGCTAAAAATAGCTGGCGGTGCGGTGGCCTGCGTGACGATCATTGCGGCTGGATTGATCGCCGTTCATCTTTATTATCTGCCCTTGGACTTCATCGCCGAAAAGGGGTGGCAGAAAATCCAGGCGCGCCTGCCGATCGTCGGTTAGCCAATAATCCACTTGGTGTTACGGAGATTGAAGTGGAACACATAAGAGATGCCCTGGCCAAGGCGCGTGTCTCTCTTGACGAGGACCGCAAGCCAACGCCGCAGCCGGCCCAGCCGGTGCGGGTCGACCGCGTAATTTCGTCTGGCGCGATCAACAGGGCTCCTGAGATCGAGAGCGAAGCGCCGAGTCTCCGGCGGGTTTCGCTCGATCCGAGGCGCATCGAAAGGAACCGCATTGTGGCCAGATCGATGAGCGATCCCAATCATGTCGCCTTCAACATGCTGCGCACGCGTGTTCGAAAGATGATGCGCGACAATGCCTGGAAAAAGCTTGCAGTAACCTCGGCGACGCCTGGATGCGGCAAATCCCTGGTGACGCTCAATCTCGGTTTTTCGATGGCGCGTTCGAAGGGCAACCGGACCGTCATGGTGGATCTCGATCTAAAACGTCCGTCCATCGCCAAGACGCTTGGGATCAAGCATACAGGATCGATTGGAAGGTTCCTGGAAGGAGAGGGTCGCGTCGAGGACTGTTTCGTCGAGATCGAAGACAATCTCATCATCGGCCTGAACAGCGATCATCTCCAGCATTCATCGGAACTTTTGCACGGTCCTCGTATGGCGGAAATGATGAAGTTCATCTTCTCTCTGTCTCCCGACCAGGTGCTGTTTGATCTGCCTCCGATGCGCTCAAGCGACGATACGCTTGCCTTCCTGCCGTCTGTCGATGCCGCTCTTCTGGTGGTTGCGGCGGGAACGACGACTGTGGCCGATGTCGATGAATGCGAGCAGCAAATCGCGCAGCTCGACAAATATGTCGGCATTGTCATGAACAAGACGGAAGCCGCTGCCAAAGACTACTATTATCAATATTAGGTCGGTGCCGTCTTGAACCGCATGTTCGACACCGGGCAATTCGTCGAAAGCCAGAAGGGAAGGGTGCCGATCTCGGCGTCGGTCATTTCCGGGGTTGCGGCCTATATCGATTCCGTCGCGATCCTCGGCAGTGGTGCGGGTGTCTATTTCTGGCTGGATCGTTTCGGGTCGGAGACATTCAGCCTTTATGTCGCCTCGGTCTGCGCCATCTGGATCACGATCGTGATGATCTTCCAGTTTTCCGAACTCTATCGCTTCGAGGCGATCGTCCGGCCCATCGCCAATATCGACAGCATCATCGTCGCCTTTGCGACCGGCTTTTTCTTCATGCTGGCCGCCGCGTTCGCATTCAAGGTCTCAGAAGAGTTGTCCCGCCTGTGGCTCGGCGTATTCGCGGCAGCAGCGTTCTCGGCAACGCTCATTGCAAGGCTGCTTCTCGCCAATATCGTTGTCCGGCTGGCTCGAAGAGGTGTGTTTTCCCGCAATGTCATCATTGCCGGGACGCGGCAACATGTCGAACGCCTCGTCCGCCGCATGGAGCGGTCGCGGCAGGCCTTCGTGCGTTTCGCTGCGCTATTCGTCGATGACGGGTCGGAATCCCTGATCGCCGGATATTCCGTCGCAGGCACCCTCGAGGACATCCCTTCCTATGTTCGCGCGGCCACGGTCGACGATGTGGTCATTGCGCTTCCCTGGTCTGAGGAAGAGCAGATCCTCGAACTGATCGATCGCTTGAGGGAACTGCCGGTCAATGTCTATCTGGGATCCGATCTGATCGGCCTTCGCCTCGACTTCAACGAGCCTCCCGGTCATTTCGCCGGTGCGCCGATCCACTCGGTCGTCGGCCATCCTATGCCGGGATGGGCGGTCGCCATCAAGGCGATCGAGGATTATGTGCTGGGCGTTTTGATCCTGATCCTGCTGTCGATCCCGATGGCGATTATCGCTCTCTTGATCAAGCTCGACAGTCCGGGGCCGGCGTTCTTCAGGCAGGACCGGCTGGGTTTCAACAACAAGAAATTCTCCATCTACAAGTTTCGATCGATGCGTGTTGCCGAGGCTCCGGAAGACGTCACCGTGCAGGCAACGAAAGATGACCCGCGGGTCACCCGCATCGGCAGGTTCCTGCGTCGATCCAGCCTCGACGAGTTGCCGCAGCTCTTCAATGTCCTGAACGGCACGATGTCCTTGGTCGGGCCACGTCCGCATGCGGTCGATCACAATGAACATTATGCACAGCACATCCGGGGCTATTTCGGGCGCCACCGCGTCAAGCCGGGCGTCACCGGATGGGCGCAGGTCAACGGTCTCAGAGGGCAGACGGAGACCCCGGAAAAGATGGCCGAGCGGGTCCGCTACGACGTCTATTACACGGAGAACTGGTCACTGTTTCTCGATCTGCGCATTCTCTTGCAGACTTTCGTGATCGTCTTCACTGGAAAAAATGCTCATTAGTTGGGCGCGGCGTGTTTGCGCTGCTCTTCTGGGCGCGGCAACAGGTTGAAATTGTTCCCTTATCCAGGGGGAATTTCACTCCACCAGGCTGCATGGCGCCCCAAAGTTGTGCATTAATCCTGTTTGCTCAACCAAGTTGACTCCTGCATTTACATAGAGTTAACTATAAAAGCTGAGACGTCGGCGTAAGCGAAGAGCGCGAGCGCGACGCGAGGTAACATAGGGGAGTAATGGGATGTTCCGCAAAGTCTCTTTGGCGCTCGGCGCCACGCTTGCTGCAGTCGGTTCTGCGCATGCTTCGATGATTGGTGATGCGCTTGAGGTCGGCAAGTTCGACCCGTTCGGCATGTTTACTTTCGATTCCGCCACGGTGCTTCAATATTTTGGCATGCAGTCGGCCGTTGTGCCGGTGCCGGCCGCTCTGCCGCTTCTCGGCACGGGCATCGTGGCGCTTGGCATCGTTTCGCGCCTTCGTCGCAAGAAGTCCGCCGAGTAAAAGGCGTTTCATTCGTTTCGAATTTTCAGGCGCGCCGAGCAATTGGCGCGCTTTTTCTATGATCTGATCCGCTGCAAGGCCTTCGGGCAGGGCCTTGGTCACGATCCGCTTCTGATCTCGAGACATTTCGACCTGTTCTATTTGCCGACCGGAAACCCTGTTTCGCAATGGCCGTGACTTGCTCGCGCCCATTAATATTCCCTAAGGTAAGGTGCAGCCATCTTCCTTTGTTCAACATCGGGGCTGCCAGCCTCGAACGCCGCGCCGGTCCTTGCAGGAAGACATGGGGGAATACCCATGCGGAGGTGTTTTTCTGCTGAGCACATTTGCATAAGACCGGCGCGGCAGCTTTGAAATCCGATTGGACTGCGGTGTTGTGTCCCATGGCACAAATGGCACTGGACGTTACCGGTTATCAGGGTCCTGGCACCGCCGGTCGGGTTGGCTGGCGAGTACCAAGGGGTTGGTCATGGGGCGGATTTCGGTCCGCCCCCGCTCTTGGGCGCATGTTTCACGTTAAACATTTCTTAAGCTTCGCCTTGTTGCCCCGCGGCTCAGTGTGTCAAGACACCTGCGAGGATTGACCATCGGAACAGAACGGGGTTGGGACCGGATCGATGAAGGGCATCATTCTGGCCGGCGGCAGCGGCACGCGGCTTTATCCGGCGACGATCGCCGTTTCGAAGCAACTGCTTCCCGTCTATGACAAGCCGATGATCTACTATCCGCTGAGCGTTCTGATGCTCGCGGGCATTCGCGAAATCCTGATCATTTCGACGCCGCGCGATTTGCCACTCTTCCGCGAACTGCTCGGCGACGGATCGGCCTTCGGCGTCGAATTCTCCTATGCCGAGCAGGCTGAACCGAACGGACTGGCGGAAGCCTTCATCATCGGGCGTGATTTCGTCGGCGACAGCCCCGTCGCGCTGGTCCTGGGCGACAACATCTATTACGGCCACGGCCTGACGGATATCGCGGTCCAGGCCGCCGCCAGGGAGAAGGGTGCCACGGTCTTTGCCTACTATGTCTCCGATCCGGAACGCTACGGCGTCGTCACCTTCGACGACGAGACCGGCGTCGCCACCGGGATCGAGGAAAAGCCGAAGGTCCCGAAATCGAACTGGGCGGTGACCGGTCTCTATTTCTACGACAATGACGTTCTCGATATCGCCGCCTCGATCAAGCCATCGCCGCGCGGTGAACTCGAGATCACCGACGTCAACCGGGCCTATATGGAGCGCGGCGATCTGGTCGTTGCGAAACTCGGCCGCGGCTATGCGTGGCTCGACACCGGCACCCATGACAGCCTGCACGAGGCGGGTAGTTTCGTGCGCACCATCGAACATCGCCAGGGCGTCAAGATCGCCTGTCCCGAGGAGATCGGTCTCGATCGGGGCTGGCTGACGTCGGAGGCCGTTCTCAAGCGGGCCGACATGCTCGGCAAGACGGGCTATGCCGACTATCTGCGCCGCCGCGCGGCCGAGATCGCCCATGGTTGAGGTGCGGGACCTGGGCCTTGACGGCGTAAAGGAAATCGTCCCGACAAAACACGGCGACGATCGCGGCTTCTTTTCCGAAACCTTCAACAGTCGCGAGCTCGCGGCGGCAGGGCTTCCCGTCGATTTCTGCCAGGACAATCACAGCCTGTCGTCTGCTCCGGGCGTCTTGCGCGGTCTGCATTACCAGCTGCCGCCGCGCGCCCAGGGCAAGCTTGTCCGCGTTATCCGGGGCGCGATCTTCGATGTTGCCGTCGACATCCGCAAAGGGTCGCCCAACTTTGGCAAATGGGTCGGGCTTGAAGTCTCGGCGGAGAGGTGGAACCAGATCTTCGTGCCCAAGGGCTTCGCGCATGGTTTCGTCACGCTGACGCCCGACACCGAGGTCATCTACAAGGTGACGGATTTCTATTCGCCGGAGCATGATCGGGGGATCCGCTATGACGACCCGGCAATCGGTATCGACTGGCCGGTGGAAGCAGGCGATATCACGCTTTCGCAAAAAGACACTGTTGCGCCGTTGCTTGCCGAAGTAGACACCGGCTTTGTATACGGGGAAGGGGCCTGACCATGCGGATCCTGGTCACCGGCGGCGCCGGCTTCATCGGTTCTGCTGTCTGCCGGCATCTGGTTGGCGAGGGCGACTTCGTTCTCAATGTCGATGCACTGACCTATGCGGGCAATCTGCAGTCGCTGCGCGCAATCGAGAACCAGCCGAACTACGCCTTCCTGCAGGCCGATATCTGCGACGAAGAGGCGATCCTCGAGGCGATGCGCGCGCATGACATCGACGCCGTCATGCATCTCGCCGCCGAAAGCCATGTCGACCGGTCGATCGACGGACCGGACATCTTCCTGCAGACCAATGTGATCGGCACCTTCCGCATGCTGTCTGCGGCGCGGCGCTACTGGGCGGATCTGCCTGCCGACCGCCGCGAGGCCTTCCGTTTCCACCATGTCTCCACCGACGAGGTCTATGGCGATCTGCCCTTCGACAGCGGCATCTTCACCGAGGAAACGCCCTACAAGCCGTCATCGCCCTATTCGGCCTCGAAAGCGGCATCGGACCATCTCGCGCGCGCCTGGTACCATACCTATGGCCTGCCGACGGTGCTCTCCAATTGCTCCAACAATTACGGGCCGTTCCATTTTCCCGAAAAGCTGATCCCGCTGGTGACGCTGAACGCGCTCGATGGCCGGGAGCTGCCTGTCTACGGGCAGGGGTTGAATGTCCGCGACTGGCTTTTCGTCGAGGACCATGCCCGCGCGCTGGAAGCGGTGATCAAGAAAGGAACCCCGGGCGAGACCTACAATATCGGCGGCCGCTCGGAGCGCACGAACATCGATGTCGTCCGCACGATCTGCGCGATCCTCGACGAGGAGCGTCCGCTAAAGGCAAAGAGCTATGCCGACCAGATCACCTTCGTGACCGACCGTCCTGGACACGATCGGCGCTACGCGATCGATCCGACCAAGATCGAAACCGAGCTGGGATGGAACGCCCGGGAAACCTTCGAGAGCGGGTTGCGCAAGACCATCCGCTGGTATCTCGACAATGACTGGTGGTGGGCGCCGATCCGCGAGACCGACACCGGCGAACGCCGCGGCAAAGTCCATGCCGGATAAGCCCCTGCGCATCGTCGTCACGGGAAGGGAGGGCCAGGTCGCCCGCGCGCTTGCCGAATGCTGCGCTACCCGTGACGACATCGACCTCGTTCACGCTGCGCGTCCCGATTTCGACATGACGCGACCGGAAACGATCGCTTCGCAGATCGCGTTTCTCAGGCCCGACATCGTCGTCAACGCCGCCGCCTACACCGCCGTTGACCAGGCCGAGAGCGAACCAAACCTCGCCATGACGATCAACGCGATCGCGGCCGGCGAAGTTGCCCGCGGCGCCAGGCTGCGCGGCGTCCCGGTGATCCAGATCTCGACGGACTACGTCTTCGACGGCACCTTGGGCAGGCCATATCGCGAGACCGATCCGGTCTCCCCGCTCGGTGTCTATGGCCGGACGAAGCTCGCAGGTGAGAAGGCGGTGGCCGAGGCCAATCCCGACCACGTCATCCTCAGGACGTCGTGGGTCTATTCCCCCTTCGGCAAGAACTTCGTGAAGACGATGCTCAGGCTCGCCGAAACGAAAGACGAGATCGGCGTCGTCTCCGACCAGGTCGGCAACCCGACATCGGCCTTCGTGATCGCGGAAGGGGTCTTGTCCGTGATCGCGGGATTGATATTCCGGGACCGCGCTGCGTTCTCGGGCGCCTACCACCTGGCCGGCCAGGGCTCGGCGAGTTGGTACGATGTCGCTTGCGCCATCTTCGACAGTGCCGGGCCGCACCTCGACAAGGTTCCCGTGGTCAAGCCGATCACCACTGCAGACTACCCGACGCCCGCGAAAAGACCGGCCGATTCCAGGCTGGACACGACCCGCTTCGAGGCGGATTTCGGTTACCAGGCCCCTGACTGGCGGATGTCGCTGTCGGATGTTCTGGCCAGGCTTAGCGCCTGATCCTTTTGCATATTAGGCTAGCTTTCCTCGATCAGCTTGCGGCTGTCACGAAGCAGTCGGCGAATGTGCTTCTGGAATTGAAGATTTTCGCGTGTATAGAGGCCATGCTTCAGGGCATTCTTGTTACCCTTCGGTGCCCCGGACCCTTTGGCGCCGCCATGCATCCGGCACCGTGATTTCCCGGCGACCGCGGGAGACTGGCAGGCGCCTCCCGAACGCGTCTTTGCGCCGCAGCGCGGGCTGAGGCGCATTGCGCTCGTGTTGCGCTTGTGCGTCATCCTCGTCTTCCCGATGCAGCCCCCACCGGAACTGCTCCTATTCTTCGTCATCGGGCAGCGGCGTTCTCATGCCCGAATTGTGTCCTATCCCGCCATGTTCTGTTCGCTTTCGACCGCGCTTTTTAGCAGCATCGATGTGCACATGCTCAACCGTCACGATCTGATGGTTGTTGCCGCGCATCTTGTTCAGCGTGCCAAGCAGGTTCGCGTAGGTCGCCATCAGTTTGCTGGCGTGTTTCAGGCACTGGTCTCGCCCCTCATATGTCTGGTCGGGCCGCGCTGCGAGACGCAATGATTCCGTGGCTGCCTCATGGCAGCCGATCATCTGCACCGCCAGCATCCGCTCGACCCCGTCACGCGGTGCGATCTCTGCCAGCGTTTCAAGGGCTGCCCCGACCTTCGCCTCGATCTCGCTTTCCGACAGGTCGTGGCGCACATAGACGACATCGCTGATTTCGCGGATGCGCTGCAATTGCATGTCCTTGTCCGTCGCAAGCGTCGCTGTCTTGAGGATTTCACCGCGGTTGACGACCCTCGTTTCGGGCTCCTCGGTGGGCTTCGGTTTCTTCCGAGCTGCCATGACGATACTCCATACTCGAATCCGTTCGACGTGGAGACAATAGCAAATTGGGTCCATGCCTTCAGCGGGATTTTTCTACTGTGCATGGGGTTGAATTTCATTTTTCTCCTTTTGATCCCCCCCCATGGCCAATATGATACCTTTGACTGTGTAGGCCGGACACGGCGGACAGGCGGGAGCATTCGGCGAGGACCGGGCAACCTGAACAAGCCGCCCCAGAACAACAGACACTTGCCAATCGGGCCATTTGGGTTAAGGCAGAGCGGTCCCCATCCGGCGGATCAAGAGCGTCAGAACCGAGCCCTCGGCCCGCATGAAAATCTCCTTCGTCATCCCGGCCTATAACGAGCAGGATTTCATCGGTCCCTGCCTTGAGAGCGTGATGCGCGAATTGCGCGCGGCCGATTGCGAGGCGGAGGTGATCGTCGTCAACAATGCGAGCACCGATGCGACGCGGGAGCGGGCGCTGGCAGTGCCGGGCGTGCGGGTGGTCGACGAGCCGCAAAAGGGGCTGGTTCGGGCGCGCCAGGCCGGCTACCTCGCCGCGTCGGGGGAACTGGTCGCCAATATCGATTCCGACACGCGCCTGCCGGAGGGCTGGCTGAAGACCGTGCTCGACACGTTCCGCCGCGAGCCGGATCTTGCGGCGCTTAGCGGGCCGTTGATCTACTTCGACATGGCGTGGACGGGCCGTCTGATGGTGCGCCTGTTCTATTCGGTCGGTTATCTGGTTTCGACACTCACCAATCGCATCACGGGCAAGGGCGCGATGATCCAGGGCGGCAATTTCGTTCTGCGCCGCGCGGTCCTCGACCAAATCGGCGGCTATGACACGACCATCGAATTCTATGGCGAGGACACCGACGTGGCGCGCCGCGTCAGCCAGGTAGGCCGCGTCAAATGGACCTTCGCGCTGCCGGTCTATTCCTCGGCGCGCCGCATGAAGGGCGAGGGCATCGCCACGACCGGGCTGCGCTATGCCCTGAACTATGTCTGGGTCGCGTTTCGCGGCCGCCCGCTGACCAAGGATTACAAGGATATCCGCCCCGGCGGAGACTGATCGATCGACCTGTCGAAGAAGGCCAGCACCGCGTCCCGCATCTCTGCGGTCTCGACATGGCCGGTTTCCGGCGAGACGAGAATGGTGAGACGGTCGGATGCGCCTGCCTTGGCATAGGCGCCGCGCAGCGTCGCGAATGCGGGCTCAAGCGCTTCGCGCGGTGTGAGCGGATCGGCTGCGCCGGCCCCGGCCAGTTGCGGTCGAGGCGCGACCAGCGCCGCCACTTCGCCCATGTCGCAATGGTTCAACAGGCCGGGCACGGTCATGTAGATGCCGTGAAGGTCGTGCCGGCCCGTTTCGATCAGCCCGGCCAGGTCGGAAATGGCGCAGAGATGGGCCGCCGCCGCGATCCGCATGTCGAGCGCGGCCAGCCAATAGGCATGCGTCGCGCCCATCGAGATGCCGAATGTGGCGATCCGCGACCTGTCGACATCCGGGCGGTCGCATAGGTAGTCCAGCGCCGCCGACAGATCCGCCAGCATCTCGCCGAACAGCGTCCGTCCGCGCCACAAGGCTGCCTTGGCGAGCGCACTTTCCGCGCCTTCTCCCTGGCGTTCGCCGAAACCGGCGACATCGACGCACAAGACCAGATAGCCCCGCGTGGCAAGCAGTGGTCCGTAGGGCGGATCCTGCAGGGCCGGCCGGCCGTCCAGGAGCTCGCGGCGGCCGATGTCGTAGCGATTGCCATGGGCATGGCAGTAGAGCACGGCGGGGAAGGGGCCCGGTCCGTCGGGGCGACAAATTGTGCCGGGCATTTCGCCCATACGCGTCGTCAGGCGGATTTCCTCGACGACTTGGCCGTCCGTCGTTGCGCTGCGGATTGTTTCGCTGCCGGCCAGTGGCGGCGCACCGCCGGGAAAGCCCAGAAGCGTCCACAGATTTGTCGGATCGATGCCGGTTCCGTCCATTCGTCCTTGCAATCGGTAATTTCGGCGATAAGCTTGTATACTAGTACTTCGGCGCTTTGGGAGGAGCAATTGCCGAAATTCGAATTCATCTCCTGTCGAACCAGAACGGCTGCGGAAGGGCTGCGCCCATGCCTCGCCTGAGCGCGGAAGCGGAACGTTTCGATCCCGGTCCGGCTCTGGACGATATCGCCATCGACCGGTCGCGCTCGATCGCCCCGCAGATCTATGACGCGCTGCGCGCGCGCATTGTCGACAATCGCCTGCCGCCCGGCGCGTTCCTGAGCGAAGCCGAGATTGCCCGCTTTTGCGATATCTCCCGCACGCCGCTCCGCGCCGCCCTGCAGCAGCTCGCCGGCGAGGGGCTGATCATCGTGCGTCCGCAGGTGGGCTCGGTCGTCGCGCCGCATGACGAGGCGCGTCTGCGCGAGGCGGTCTTCATCCGCTGCGCCATCGAGGAAGCGGTCGCCCGTCGCTTGGCGGAAACCGGCATCGATGAAGACCTGCTCGCACCGATCCTCACCGCGCAGAAACAGGCCGCGGAACGCGACGACTACATGACCTTCTTCCGCCATGACGAGCGCTTTCACGAGGCGCTTGCGGAGATGGCCGGTGTGCCCAATGCCTGGCACCAGGTCCAGTCGGTCAAGGCGCATGTCGATCGCAGGAGGCTGAAGCTCATGTCATCCATCAAGGGGCGTTCGATGCAGGCCTATCAGGATCATATCGCGTTGCTCGAACACATCCGTGCGCATGAGGCGGACGCCGCGGCGCGGGTCATTCGCGCCCATGTCGATTCCGTTTTCGAAACCGGAGAGGTGAACGGGGAGCATCACGGCTAAGCCGCTTGCTGGATAAATTTTAGTGTACTAGTATACCAGTTCTCAAGGGAGGAGAATGCCATGACTGACAAATTACACAAGACGCTCGTGTTGGGCGTGGCGGCGCTCGGCCTGATGGCCGGCAATGCGCTCGCCGAAACCGAATTGCGCATGACCTGGTACAATGACGGCATCGAGGGCGAGGTCATGCGCGGCATCCTCGATCAATTCGAGACCGACAACCCGGACATCAAGGTCACGCTCGACGTCGTGCCCTACAAGGCGATTCTGGAAAGCCTGCCGGTGCAGCTCGCGGCGGGCGAGGGCCCCGATATCGCCCGTGTCACCGATCTCGGCGGCCTGTCGAAATACTATATGGACCTGACGCCCTATATCTCCGATCCCGCCTATTGGGAGGCCAATTTCGGCCCCTTCCTGAAATGGCTGCGCCAGCCGGGCGACACCGCGTCGATTTCCGGCTTCATGACGCAGCTCACCGTCACCGGCCCCTATGTCAACAAGACCCTGTTCGAGCAGGCCGAGGTCGACATGCCGGGCGAGGGCGCGACCTGGGATGACTGGGCGAAAGCCTCCAAGGAGGTTGCCGACAAGCTCGATATTCCGATCCCGATGGCGTGGGACCGCTCCGGCCACCGCGTTGCCGGCCCGGCGATCTCCATGGGTGCAAAGATGTTCGACGCTGATGGCGAACCGGCGCTGGTCGATGACGGCCTGAAGATGATGGCCACCAAGCTCTACGACTGGCACCAGGACGGCACCATGGCGAAGGAGCTCTGGGGGTCGGTCTCCGGCTCGCAATATCTCGGAGCAAACGAGGACTTCGCCAACGCCAAGGTTGTCATGTACATGTCCGGCTCATGGCAGATCCCGCAGTTCGCCGACAAGATCGGCGATGCGTTCGACTGGTGGGCGGTGCCCGCGCCTTGCGGACCGGCCGCCTGCACCGGCATGCCGGGCGGCGCATCGCTGGTCGCGCTCAAGACCTCCAAGCATCCGGAGGAAGTCGGTAAGCTGATGGACTATCTGTCCTCCGAGGACGTGCTGGCGGAATTCTATGGCAAGACGCTGTTCATTCCGGGCCACCTCGGCCTCGCATCGAAAGGCGTCGACTTCGCCACGGACGATCCGCGCGCCAAGCATGCGCTGTCGACCTTCTCGTCGGCGGTTCCGTCGATCTCACCGATCGCCTTCGACCTGCAGGGCTATGTCAACAACCGCGTCATGTTCAATGCGCTCATCTCGCGCCTCGGTGAAGCCATTGTCGGCGAACTCACGCTCGACCAGGCCTTCGACCGCATGACGCAGGATGTCGAGCAGCAGCTCGCGGAGAAGAAGCGCGGCGGCTAACGTCGCGCTCGAAAGTCTGACCTCCCTGCCGGGCGCGGTTACGGCTGCGCCCGGTCCTTTCTCAAGAGAACATGGCCCTACGCGGATCAATGGCACTCGAAGACACACCACGCTCCGGCGACAGCGGCTCATCGCGTCTCAACGCGATCGCCGCATGGCCGGTCCGCGTGCTCTTCACCATTCTGGATGTGCCCCTGCGCGGCTTGCAGCGCCTGCTCGGCATCCGCGCGATGCCCTATATCTTCATCCTGCCGAACCTCGCCTTTTTCGGCCTGTTCGTTGTCGTGCCGCTGTTCATCAACTTCGCCTTTTCGGTCACCGGCGGCACCAATCTCTATCTCGATGAACGGCCCTTTGTCGGGCTGGAGCAATACGGTTTCCTGTTCGATTGCGGCAATTACCTCGATCCGACGACATGCCGCGAAGACCGCTTCTGGCACGGCGTCTTCAACACCTTCACCTTCGTCTTCTTCCAGGTCAGCCTGATCGTCCTGTTCTCGCTGATCACGGCGCTGATCCTGAACCGGGAAATCCGCGGCCGTGGCTTCTTCCGCGCCGCCTTCTTCTTCCCCGTTTTGTTGTCACCGGTGGTCGTCGCGCTGATCTGGAAATGGATCCTGCTGCGCGACGGCGTTCTCAACGCTTTCCTGGTCTCGATCGGCCTCGATCCGATCCTCTATTTCGTCTCGCCGACGTGGTCGATGTTCTGGGCGATCTTCGTCTCGGTCTGGGCGCATATGGGCTTCTACACGCTGATACTGCTCGCCGGACTGCAGGCGATCCCGCCCGATCTCTACGAGGCGGCCGAGATGGACGGCACGAAGCGCGAGCGCGTCTTCTTCCGCATCACGCTGCCCTTGCTCTGGCCCAACATGCTGGTGGTCATCGTGCTCGCGCTGATCAAGGCCGTGCAGATCTTCGACGAGGTCTTCGTGCTCACCGGCGGCGGTCCGGGCACCGCGACCCAATTCATTGTCCAGTACATCTACACGACCGGCTTTTCGAACCAGGTGCAGAATTTCGGCCTCGCCGCCGCCGCATCCGTGGTTCTCGGCGTCGTGCTCTTCGTCCTAACGCTGCTGCAACTCGCCGCCAGCCGGCGCAAGGACGAGGCCTGACATGGCGGAGGCGAACACAATGTCCGACCGCTCCGTAACACGGTTCCTCACGGCGAGGCGCGGCAACGGGTCGATGCACTGGACCGACATCTTCTCCTACATCTATCTCGCCCTCGGCGTCGCGCTGATGTTCGGCCCGGTCGCCTGGCTGGCGCTGTCCTCCTTCAAGACGGCCGCAGGCCTGCAGGAGTTCCCGCCGACGCTTCTGCCGCTGGGCCAGATCGAGCGTCCGGTCGAGGGCTATGACGACCCGCTGCCGATGTTCAAGGTGACGATGGAAGACGGCACGGTGCGCGAGCTGGCGCAGGTCCGACGCATCGGCATCATTGCCCAGATGGTGGACCCGGCAAATCCCGGCGAAACCATCAAGGTGCCGATCGCCAGCCGCGAGCCGATCCGCGAATTCCGCGTCGCCTGGGAGAACTACACGAAGCCGCTGGAGCGCTTCAACTTCCTGACTTATCTGAACAATTCGGTGATCGTCACGGCGGCGGCGACGCTGGTCACGCTGCTGATCAACTCCATGGCCGCCTTCGGCCTGGCGATCTACGAGTTCCGCGGCAGAAACGCGGTGATGCTCTTCGTCATCGGCACGCTGATGATCCCGATCACCATCATCCTCGTGCCGGCCTATCTGGTCGTCACCGAACTAGGCATGGTCAACACGCTCTGGGCGGTGATCCTGCCCGGCGCGGCGACGCCCACCGGCGTCTTTCTCTTGCGGCAATACATGCTGACCATCCCGCGCGACCTGATCGAGGCGGCGCGCATGGACAAGGCCTCCGAATGGTCGATCTATTGGCGCATCGTCCTGCCGCTGTCGCTGCCGGCCATCGCCGTGCTGGCGATCTTCTCGGTGATGTGGCGCTGGAACGACTTCCTCTGGCCGCTGATCGTCCTCAACCGCTCGGAGGTCTACACGCTGCAGATCGGCCTCAACGCCTTCCAGGGCGAGCTCGACGTGCAGTGGCATTACGTGCTTGCCATGACCGTCGTCGCGCTGATCCCCGTCACGCTGGTCTTCGCCTTCCTGCAACGCTTCATCACCACCGGTATCGCGTCGAGCGGCATGAAATGATCCACGAAAAGCCCCTGATCCTGTTCGATCCTTTCCCGCGCAACGAGGCGATGGTGTTCACGCCGGACGTCGCCGTGGAACTCGGCCGCCTGTCGACTTTGGTCACCCATTTCGGCTCCCGCGCGCCGGACGATCTGGTCGAAAGCGTGCTTGCCGATGTCGAGATCATCGTCGGCCAGACGGCGATGGGAAAGGACCGGCTCGACCGCGCGCCGAAACTGAAGGCGATCCTCAACGTCAAGGCGAACTGGGAGCCGAATATCGACTACGCCGAATGCCAGCGCCGCGGCATCCACGTCCTTTCCGCCGCGCCGGCCATGGCGCCCGCCGTCGCCGAATACTGCCTCGGCCAGGCGATCGCGCTGGCGCGCGGTCTTCCCGCCGCCGACCGTCTGTTCCGCGAAGGTCAGGAGAAATACGGCATTGGCGGCAACGGTCGGGCCTACAGCCTCTATGACGCCCCGGTCGGGCTCATCGGTTACGGCAATCTCGGCCGCGCGCTTGCGCCGCTCTTGAAGCCCTTCGGCTGCCGCATCGCCGTCCACGATCCATGGCTTTCCGGCCGGTATCTGGAAACGCAGGGCGTCGTTCCTGCATCCCTCGAAGAGGTGCTGGCGCAGAGCCGCTTCCTCTTCATTCTCGCCGGCGTGACCAGCGAGAATGAGGGCTTTCTTGACCGCGCAAAACTCGCGCAGATCCCGGAGGACGCCTCGGTCATCCTCGGCTCCCGCGCCGAAGTGGTCGAGTTCGATGCCTTTCTGGAAATGGCGGGGCAGGGCCGCTTCCGCGCGGCGGTCGATGTCTTCCCGGAGGAGCCGGTGCCCGCCGACGCGGCCTCGCGCAAGACGCCTGGTGTCCTCTTCTCCGCCCATCTCGCCGGCGGGCTCGAACCGTCTTATGCGCGCATCCGCGACATGATGATGGACGATATCCGCCAGATCCTCGCCGGCCTGCCGCCGCTGCGCATGCAGCGCGCCGAGCCGCGTCAGGCGGCGATGGCGAGAAGCCGATAGACAAAAGGAACACCCACGCGTGACGGAAATCCGCCTGAAAAACGTCCACAAGGCCTATGGCAATGTCGAGGTCATCCACGGCATCGACCTGCATGTCGAAAGCGGCGAATTCGTCGTCTTCGTCGGTCCGTCCGGCTGTGGCAAGTCGACCCTGCTGCGCATCATCGCCGGCCTTGAGAAGGTAACCGGCGGCGAGGTGCTGATCGACGGCGATGTCGTCAACGCGATCCCCGCCTCCGAGCGCGGTCTGGCGATGGTGTTTCAGTCATACGCCCTTTATCCGCACATGTCGGTCTACAAGAACATGGCCTTCGGGCTTGAGAATTCGCGCATGCCGCGCGCCGAGATCGACAGCCGCGTCAACCAGGCGGCGGCGATGCTGCAGATCACCGACTACCTGCATCGCCGGCCGAAGCAGCTCTCCGGCGGCCAGCGCCAGCGCGTCGCCATCGGCCGCGCCATCGTCCGCGATCCCAAGGCCTTCCTGTTCGACGAGCCGCTCTCCAATCTTGATGCCGAATTGCGCGTCGCCATGCGCAAGGAACTCGCCGCGCTGCACGGCAAGCTCGGCGGCACGATGATCTACGTCACCCACGACCAGATCGAGGCGATGACGCTCGCCAACAAGATCGTCGTCCTCAATGCCGGCCGCGTCGAGCAGATCGGCGCGCCGCTCGATCTCTATAACAAGCCGCAGAACACCTTCGTCGCCGGCTTTATTGGCTCTCCCCGCATGAACCTGCTGGAAGCCGAGATCGTCGAAGGCGAGGGCGGCCCGGCGCTGTCGGCGGGCGGCCAGCGCATCGCCATTCCCGCCCTCGGGGGGTTGAAGACGGGCGACAAGGTCACCTTCGGCGCGCGGCCGGAACATATCGCCATCGTCAACGACGGGGAGGGCGATATCGAAGCGAAGGTCGACCTGACCGAGCAATTGGGCGGCGAGACCTATGTCTACTGCACCGTTGACGGCCTGCCGCAACTGACCGTGCATCAGGTCGGCCAACTTCCCGTCCATCGCGGCGAAACCGTGCATCTGCGCTTCAACCGCGACGAGATGCATCTCTTCGACGCGTCCGGCAAGGTGATCGTCAACGGGTTCAAAGCATGAGTGGACAAAAGCTTGGCCTTGCCGTCATCGGAACCGGCATGGCGGCGACGCCGCATGCCCGGGCCCTTCAGGATCTGGCCGGCACGATCGAAGTGCGCGGCGTCTATTCGCGAACGCGCGAAAAGCGCGAAGCCTTCGCCGCAGAATTCGGTTTTCCCGCCACCGACAGCATCGACGCGCTCGCCGATGATCCCGCCATCGACGCCGTGATCCTGATCACGCCGCCGAACCAGCGCTTGAACCTCGTCCGCCGTTTCGCCGAGGCCGGCAAGCACATCCTGATGGAAAAGCCGGTCGAACGCACGACAGAGGCGGCCGAGGAGATCGTCCGTATCTGCGAGGAAAACGACGTCCGGCTTGGCATCGTCTTCCAGCATCGCTACCGCGAAGCCTCGCAAAAACTGAAAGCCCTGATCGAGGAAGGCGCGCTCGGCAAAATGGGCCTCGTGCGCGCCGATGTGCCCTGGTGGCGGGAGCAGTCCTATTACGACGAGCCGGGCCGCGGCACCTATGAACGCGACGGCGGCGGCGTGCTGATTAGCCAGGCGATCCACACGCTGGACCTGATGCTGAGCCTCACCGGCCCCGTCGCCGAGGTTCAGGCGGTCGCCGCGACGACCCGCTTCCACAAGATGGAATCGGAGGATTTCGTCGCCGGCGGCATGCGTTTCGCCAGCGGCGTGCCGGGCTCGGTCATGGCAACCACGGCGTCCTTTCCGGGCGATGCGGAATCCATCACGCTCGACTGCGAGAAGGCGAGCGCGCATCTGCAATCCGGCGTCCTGACCGTCCGCTGGCGCGATGGCCGCACGGAGACCTACGGCGAAACCGGCGGCACCGGCGGCGGAGCCGATCCGATGGCCTTTCCGCATGGCTGGCATCGTGATCTCATCGCCGCCTTCGCGGACGCCGTGCGCGAAGGGCGCGATCCGGTTCCCTCCGGCCGCAACGCGCTCGATGTCCACCGTCTGATCGATGCCTTGATCGCCTCGTCGCGCGAACGCCGCGCAATCGAAATTCCCTCTTCAACCGCCTGAAGGTATCCCATGAGTGACCTGAAACTCGCCGTCATCGGTGTCGACCATCGCCATATCTACGGCCAGCTGGCCGGCATGCTCGAACTCGGCTGCACCTGCAAGGGCTGGTGGACCGACGGCGATCCGCAACCCGTCGATGGCTTCCTGAAAAGATTTCCCGACATTCCCCGCGTCGCTGACCGCAGAGAACTGCTGGAAGATCCGGAAATCGATCTGGTTCTGCTGGCCGACATCCCGGCGCACCGCGCCGAGCGCGCCATCGAGGCGATGAAGGCCGGCAAGGACGTCATGAGCGACAAGCCCGGCTGCACGACGTTCGAACAGCTCGACGCGATCAAGGCGACCGTCGCCGAGACGGGCCGCATCTGGTCGATCGACTTTTCCGAGCGCTTCGAGGTGCCTGCCGTCGGCAAGGCGGCGGAACTGGTCCGTGCCGGGGCGATCGGCAAGGTCGTCCAGACGGTCGGTCTCGGCCCGCACCGCCTCAACCGCCACACCCGCGAGGACTGGTTCTTCCAGCAGGACCAGTATGGCGGCGTGCTCTGCGACATCGCCTCGCATCAGATCGACCAGTTCCTCTTCTTCACCGGCTCCGACGATGCCGAAATCGTCGCCTCCAGCGTCGGCAATTTCGCCCATCCAAGCGATCCGGGCCTCGAGGATTTCGGCGAGATCCTGCTGCGGTCCGACGCCGGCCAGGGCTATATCCGCGTCGATTGGTACACGCCGGACGCGCTGCCCACCTGGGGCGACGGCCGCCTGACGATCCTCGGCACCGAAGGCACGATCGAGCTGCGCAAATATGTCGACATCGCCGGCCGTCCCGGCACCGACCATGTCTTCCTCGTCAATGGCGAGCGTTACGAGCATATCGATGGCGTGGAGACGCCGCTCACCTATTTCCGCGATCTCGCCAACGACATTCGCGACCGCACCGAGACGGCGATGAGCCAGGCGCATTGCTTCAAGGTCATGGAACTTGCACTCAAGGCTCAGGCCATGGCCACGAAGCTCGGCAACCTGAAAGGCGCATGATGCTGAATGTCGCCATCCTCGGCGCCGGCATCGGCGCGCAGCATCTCGACGGCTATCTCGCTCTGCCGGACCGCTACCGCGTCGCCGCGATCTGCGATCTCGATGCGGATAAGGCCGGTGCGCTCGCCGCGAAAGCGCCCGATTGCGCGGCCGTCTCCGACGTGGACGTGGTTATCGCCGATCCGGCCACCGACATCATCGACATCTGCCTGCCGCCGCATCTGCACGGCCCCGTCGCGCTGAAGGCCTTCGCCGCCGGCAAGCACGTCATTTGCGAAAAACCGATTGCCGGCAGTGTCGCCGAGGCGGACCGCATGATCGAGGCCGCGCAGGCCTCGGGCCGGCTCTTCGCGCCGATCTTCCAGTACCGCTATGGCCGCGGCCTCTACCAGCTGTCGGCCTTGCAGGAGAGGGGACTCGCCGGAAAGCCGCTCGTCGCCACGCTGGAAACGCACTGGAACCGCACCGCCGATTATTACGCCGTGCCGTGGCGGGGCAAATGGGCGAGCGAACGCGGCGGCGCGGTGCTCGGCCATGCCATCCATATCCACGATCTCGTCACAGCCTTTTTCGGCCCGGTCACCGAAGTCTCGGCAATTCTCGACACCCGCGTCAATCCGATCGAGACCGAGGATTGCGCCGCGATAGCCATGCGCACCATGTCGGGCGGGCTGGTGACGTCTTCCATCTCGCTGGGCGGCGCGGGCGATTCATCGCGCCTGCGCCTTGTCTTCGACGGGTTGACCGCCGAAAGCGGCCGCAATCCCTACGCGCCGGGCCAGGACGCCTGGACCTTTTCCGCCCGCAATCCGGCCGAACAGCCGAAGATCGACGCGGCGCTCGCGGAAATCGAAAGCGACGTCGCGGTGAGGCCGCAGGGCTATGTCGGCCAGTTCGCCGCCATCGCCGATCATCTCGAAGGCCTGTCTGCCGCGATCGTCACCGGCGAGGACGGCCTGCGCTCCATCGAACTGGTCGCCGCCATCTATCAGGCGGCCCGCACTGGAAACCGCGTGAAGCTGCCGCTCGACCGCGACCTGCCGGTCTGCGTCGACTGGGTGCCCGGGGACGTGAAGGTCCCGTGACGGCCCGTTACAGCAGGACGGTAACGAAGAAGAAATAGATCAGCAGGCTGGAGACGTCCTGGATGATCGTGCAGATCGGCCCGGAGCCGAGCGCCGGATCGGAGCCGAAACGCGTGAAGGCCCAGGGCAGGCCGAACCCGACAACCGCCGACACCACGCCGCCGCCGAGCACGGCGAGCCCCACCGCCGCGGCCAGCCGGTGATCGCCGAAGCTCGCCATCACCAGCACCGCCGAAATCAGGCCCAGGACCAGCCCGATCCCGGTGCCGACCAGCAATTCGCCGCGCAACAGGCTGACGATATGGATGTCCTCGTCGAGCAGGCCGCGCACCGCTACCGAGACCGCCTGCGTGCCGATGGCGCCGGCGATATAGACGATCGCCGGCACGAAGAAGGCGACCGCGACATTGGCCGAGAGCGACTGCTCGAACCCGGCCATGACGATGGTGATGATCGACGAGGCGAGCAGGCCGAACAGCAGCCACGGCAGCCGGCGTCGAATGCGGTTCCCGAGCGGCGCGTCGAGCCCGACGTCGCTGCCGTGCTCATGCGGCGTGATGCCGGCCAGCCGCTGCAGATCCTCCATGTGTTCGGCGCGCAGGATCCTCAAAAGCGCCTCCGGCGGCACCGCGCCGATCAGCTTGCCGTCATCGTCGACAACCGGAACGGCGATCATGTCGAGATCCATGGCGAGAACGGCGATATCCTCCTGGTCGTCCTCGGGACGCACGGCTTCGTGCTCTTCCTCCATGATGTCGCCGATCGGGCGGCCGGATTCGGCGAACAGGTCGTTGACCCGCACGATGCCCTGCAGCCGGCCATCATCGTCGGTGACGAAGACCGTGTCCGCGCATTCGAACTTCCGCCCGCGCAGCGAGGCGATCACCTCTTCGATGGCCGTGTTCATCGTGGCGACCGGAATTGCGCGGACCATATGCGTCGCCGCGGTCTCGCGCTCGGCGATCCTGTCCGCCGGCAAGGTCTGGATATCGCTCACGCTGTCCCCCGAATGAAAATGGCGGGGTCAGAAGGCCCCGCCATTGTTACAGCATATTGAAACCGGTCAGGCCATCGCGGTCAGATCGTCGCCTCGAACAGGGCGCGCACATTCTCCGCATTCAGCGCCACCGGGTTCCCACCGCAGGACGGATCGTCCAGCGCCATTGGCACCAGTTCGTCGAGCCGGGACGTGTCGACGCCCATCTCCGACAGTTTCTTCGGGATGCCGAGCGAGCCGTTCAGGTCGACGACGAAGGCGCGGAAACCGTCGAACCCGCCCTCGATGCCGAGATAGGCGGCAGCGCGCTCGATGCGCTCCTCGATCTCCGGCCGGTTCATGTCGAGCACGGCGGCCATCACCACGGCATTGGTCGTGCCGTGATGCGTGTTGTAGACCGCGCCGATCGGATGCGAGATCGCATGGATCGCGCCGAGGCCCTTCTGGAACGCCACCGCGCCCATCGAAGCCGCCGCCATCATCTGGCCGCGCGCCTCGATATCCGTGCCGTCCTTGTAGGCCCGGGGCAGGTATTCCTTGACGAGCCGCAGCCCCTCCAGCGCGATACCTTGGCTCATCGGGTGGAAATGCGGCGAGCAATAGGCTTCCAGGCAATGCGCGAAGGCGTCCATGCCGGTTCCGGCGGTGATCTTTGCCGGCATGCCGACGGTCAGTTCCGGATCGGCGATGACGACGGAGGGCAGCACCTTCGGATGGAAGATGATCTTCTTCACATGGGTTTCGGAATTGGTCAGCACGCTGGCCCGGCCGACTTCCGAACCGGTGCCCGCCGTGGTCGGCACGGCGATGTTCGGCACGATGCCGTCGGGATCGGCCCGAGTCCACCAGTCGCCGACATCCTCGAAGTCCCAGACCGGGCGCGTCTGGCCGCTCATGAAGGCGACCATCTTGCCGAGATCGAGGCCCGAGCCGCCGCCGAACGCGATGACGCCGTCATGGCCGCCTTCCCGGAACACTTTCAGCCCTGCCTCGAGGTTCTTCTCGGTCGGGTTCGGGTCGACATCGGCGAAGATTGCCGAGCCGAGCCCGGCTTCTTCCATCAGCTTCAGCGTGCGCTGGGTGATCTCCATCGGGGCGAGGCCCCGGTCGGTGACCAGCAGCGGCTTCTTGATGCCGGCGGCCGCGCAGGCTTCGCCGATCTCGGCGATGCGGCCTGCGCCGAAGCGGATGGCGGTGGGGTATGACCAGTTGGCTTTGAGGCTCATTTTGTTTTCCTGAAGTGATAGGATTTCGGCCGGGTCAGGTTGTGGAAACCGATGACGGACAGCGCGCCGCCGCGCCCGGTTTCCTTGCAGCCCGTCCAGCAAAGCGACGGGTCGAGATAGTCGGCCCGGTTCATGAACACGGTGCCGGTCTCGATGCGCGCGCCGATACGCGCCGCCCGCTCCGGATCGCCGGTCCACAGCGAGGCGGTCAGGCCGTACTTGCAGTCGTTCATGAGCGCGATCGCTTCCTCGTCATCCTTGACCGGCATGATGCCGACGACGGGGCCGAAGCTTTCCTCGCGCATGACTTCCATGTCGTGATTGACGTCGACCAGGATTTGCGGTGCCAAATAGGCGCCGCCGTCGTCGGCCGGGAACAGCGCCGGATCGACCAGTCCCTTCGCGCCCTTCGATAGCGCGTCCTCGATCTGCGCCCGCACCGTCGCGGCGAAGCGGACATTGGCCATCGGGCCGATCGTCGTCTCCGCATCGAGCGGATTGCCGAGCTTCAGCTTCGAGGCCCATTCGGTGGCCTTCTCCACGAACGCGTCGAACAGGCTCTCGGCGACATAGATGCGCTCGATGCCGCAGCAGCACTGGCCGGAATTGAACAGCGCCGCGTCCATCAGCGTGTCGACGGCCCAGTCGAGATCGGCGTCGTCCATGACATAGCCCGGATCCTTGCCGCCCAGTTCGAGCCCGAGCGGCGTGAACGTGCCCGCCGCCGCCTTTTCGATGGCGCGGCCGCCGCCGACCGATCCGGTGAAATTAATGAAGTCGAAGGCGCGTTCCGCGATCAGCGTCTCGGAGGTCGCGTGGTCGAGGAAGACATTCTGGAACAGCTCCGCCGGAATGCCGGCGCCGGTGAAGGCCCGCACCATCCGTTCGCCCGCCAGCAGCGTCTGCGTCGCGTGCTTGATGATGACGGCGTTGCCGGCGATCAGGGCAGGGGCCACCGTGTTGATGGCGGTCAGGTAAGGGTAGTTCCACGGCGCGATGACGAAGACGACGCCATGCGGTTCGCGCAGGATGCGGCGCTCGAAATCCCCGCTGTCCTCGGTGATGATCGGGGCGAGCGCGCTTTCGGCGATACCGGCCATGTAGCCGGCGCGTTCCTTCACGCCGCCGAACTCACCGCCGTAGCGCACCGGACGGCCCATCATATGCGCCAGTTCGGTGACCACCTCGTCGCCCATCGCGCCGAGCGCTTCCACGCCGGCCTCGACCGCCGCGACCCGATCGGCAAGCGGTTTGGCCGCCCATTCCTTCTGCGCCGCGCGAGCGCGCGAAAGCCCGGCGCGAACCTCATCGAGGCCCATCACCGGGCGCTCGGCGAAAACCTCGCCATCGATCGGCGAGATGCATTTCAGTACACTCATGATGTTATGCCCTTTCAAAGCCGCGGGCGATTTCCCAGTCGGTCACGACGCGGTCGAACTCTTCCTGCTCCCATTCGGCAGCTCTTGTGTAGTGGTCCACCACGTCATCCCCCATTGCCTCGCGGAGAAATGCGGAATTGCGAAGTGTCTCCGTGGCTGCGCGCAGCGTGGAGGGGATTTCGCCGGCCTTCCTGTCTTCATAGACATCGCCCGTGGTGGGCGGCGCGAGGTCCATCTTGTCTTCGATACCCTTGATGCCGGCCGCCAGCATCGCTGCGAGCGCCAGGTAGGGATTGATGTCGGAGCCGCCGATCCGGCATTCGACGCGAACGCCCTTCGTGCCGTCGCCGCAGAGCCGGAAGCCGGCGGTGCGGTTATCCACCGACCAGACGGTTTTCGTCGGCGCGAACGTGCCCTTCATGAAGCGCTTGTAGCTGTTCACATAGGGCGCCAGGAAGAAGGTGTAATCAGGCGCATAGGCGATCAGTCCCGCCATGTAATTGCGCATGAGGTCCGACATGCCCAATTCGGAATCCTTGTCGTAGAAGGCGGGCGTTCCGTCCTTCCACAGAGACTGATGGACATGGGAGGACGAGCCGACGCGGTCGTGGTGCCATTTCGGGAGAAATGTCGCCGCATGGCCCTGCTGCCAGGCGATTTCCTTCACCGCGTGTTTCGCGATCGTGTGGTGATCGGCGCAATCGAGCGCCGCGGCGTAGCGGATATTCAGCTCTTCCTGTCCGGATTCCGCTTCGCCCTTGGAGTTTTCGACGGGAATGCCGGCGGCATAAAGGTGATTGCGGATCGGCCGCATGACCGCCTCTTCCTTGGTGGTCTGGAGGATGTGATAATCCTCGTTGTAACCGCTGATCGGATCGAGCTCGCGGAAGCCACCTTTGCGGATATCGTCGAAGCTTTTCTCGAAAAGGAAGAACTCGAGCTCGGTCGCCATCATGGCGTCGAAGCCCATGGCTTCCAGGCGGGCGAGTTGCCGCTTCAGCACGGCCCGGGGTGAATGCGGAACGGGTTCATGCGTGTGATGATCGAGCAGGTCGCAAAGAACCATGGCCGTGCCCGGCAGCCACGGCACCGGACGCAAGGTGTCGAGGTCGGGCTTCATGACGTAATCGCCATAGCCGGCGCGCCAGCTCGTCGAGGCGTAGCCGTCAGGCGTCGCCATTTCGAGATCCGTCGCCAGAAGGTAGTTGCAGCAATGGGTTTCTTCATAGGAGGTTTCGACGAAATTCTGCGCGTGAAAACGCTTGCCCATGAGACGCCCCTGCATGTCGACGATGCAGACGAGCACGGTGTCTATGCTGCCGTCGGCGACGTGTTTTTTCAGCGTGTCGAAAGTCAGATTTCCGGGCATGTCGGTGAACCTCTTCAAACGGAAGGACGGGGCGCCGAAACGCCCCGCCTCTTGGTTGTGTTACGGCAATCAGGTGTAGCGATAGGGCCGTCCGGCCTTCGCCATGTCTGAATTGTATTTGCGGAAGATCTCGACGACCTTCGCCTTGGTTTCGGACTCGGCCGCGATCTCGTCCCAGAACTTCACCGCCGCGTCTTCCACCGTCTGCCATTCGGCG
>NZXU01000018.1 GCA_002698425.1 Ahrensia sp.
CAAGGCGTTCCAGTCCGCCACCAGGGCCAGCCTGCCGCGCTTCGAAGTCGATTCGTCCGATGCGCAGGGTCGCCTGAAGATCAATCCGCTGATCGACTGGTCGGCAGAGGATATCGCTGCCTATTTCGAACGCCACGATCTGCCGCGCCATCCGTTGGTCGAACGCGGCTTTCCCAGCATCGGCTGTTCGCCCTGCACGCGGCAGGTTTCCGCGGGCGAAGACCCCCGTGCGGGGCGCTGGTCAGGCTGGGACAAGGTCGAATGCGGCATCCACAAACCCGGCGAGGAACCGTTCCTCTAGGAGCGAGATGCGGGGAAGGTGGTGCCGGCTAGAGGAGTCGAACCCCTGACCTGATGATTACAAATCAACTGCTCTACCAACTGAGCTAAGCCGGCGACCGGAAAAGCGCCTTTCGGGCAATCCGGCGTGAATGTCCAGACCCTCAAAGCCATCCTTTTTTGCGATACCAATCGGCGGTCGATCGCAGCCCCTCTTCCCCTTCGATCCGGGGCGACCAGACCGCTTCGGGCACTTTCTTGGAAGACCGCGCAACCCAGTTGGTATGAGTCATGTAACCCACTCGATCGGCTGTGAGGCGTGCCTTGTCACCGCGCAGCATCCGGTCGAGCTTCGCGGCGCCTTCCAACACCGATTTGGGGAAGTGGGGGGCAAAGATCGGTCGCCCTACCGCATTGCCGATCGCCTTGGCCATTTCCTTGTGCGACCAGCCACCTTCGCGCCCGTCGTCGGGCTCGAATATGCGGCGGCGGACGAGGGCGGGCGAGGCATCGACGAGATCGAGCAGCAGCCGGGCAAGATCTTCGACATGGATCATCGAACTCGCCCCGCCTGGAGGCAAGGGGATAAAGCCGAATTTCGCGCTGCGGAACATCTCGAAATAATCGATATCGTGCGGGCCATAGACGCCGGGTGGGCGCACGATGGTCCAGTCGAGCCCGCTTGCCTCGACCAGCTTCTCCGCCTTTGCCTTGGATGCGCCATAGGCGGACAGGTCCGGCTCGCGTGCAGAGAGCGAGGAAACGAAAATGAAGCGCTTTGCCTGCGCCTGCTTCGCCGCCGCGATCAGCCGTGCGGTGCCGCCGACATTGGCCTCTTCGAATTGGCCCGGGTCGGGGGTGTTGGTGAGGCCGGCGACATGAATGACGGCGTCGGCCTGGTGACACATGCTTGCGAGCGCGGCGGGATTCGACAGATCGCCCTCGATCCACTCGACATGCGTGCGCGGGCCTTGCGTGCGGCGGGTGAGTGCGCGCAGGGGTTCCTCGCGCCGGATCGCCTCGTCGAGCACGGCCTTGCCGACGAAGCCCGTGGCACCGGTCAACGCGATGGTCATGCGTGCACCATGTGGTCGCGGTGTATCACGGCGGCGCGCGGTGCATAGCCGAGCTTTGCGGACTGCTGTTCTTCGCGCAGACCCAGGATCGCGCTGCATTCGGCCGAGGTATATTCGACCAGCCCCTGGCCGAGCCGCTCGCCATTTGGGCCATGGATTGCGACGAGATCGCCACGCGCGAACGCGCCTTCGACCCCGGTGATGCCCGCGGCAAGCACGCTCGCGCCGTTTTCGAGTGCGGTCATACACCCCAGGTCGACCGTTATCACGCCGGAGGGTGCAAGCCGTCCGCCGAGCCACGCCTTGCGTGCGCTGGCATCGGCTTGGGCGGGGAACAGGGTGCCGGTGCCGCTGTCGAGCGCGCGGGAAATGGGCGACGGGTGGGTGCCGTTCACGATGGCAAGTGTGATCCCCGCCCGTTCCGCAATGCGCGCGGCTTGCAGTTTTGCGAGCATTCCGCCCGAACCGAGACCCGAGGACGACGCGCTACTTGCCATGGCGATGATTTCGGGCGTGACGCCGTCTACGCGCTCGACGAGTTTTGCACCCGACTCGCGCGGGTCGCGATCGTACAATCCATCGACATCGGACAGCAGCATCACTGCGTCGGCGCCCGCAGCCTGAGCCACACGCGCAGCAAGCCGGTCGTTATCGCCAAAGCGAATTTCTTCGGTCGCGACGCTATCGTTCTCGTTCACCACCGGGACCGCACCGGCTTCGAGCAGGCGGGCAAGGGTGGCAGAGGCATTGAGGTAGCGACGCCGGTCTTCCAGATCGCCCAGTGTCACCAGTATCTGCGCAGCGGCAATGCCATGGGTTCCAAGTGCATCGGACCACAGCCGGGCCAGTGCGACCTGACCGACCGATGCCGCGGCCTGGGCATCGGCGAGACTGCCGCGCCCGCCCTTGGCAAGCCCCAGCTTTGCCGCACCCAGCGCGATTGCCCCGGAGGAGACGACGATTACCTCGGAATTCCGCCTCAGGTCTGCAATTTCTGTCGCCAGCGTCGCCAGCCAATCGGTGCGCGCCTCTTTGCCCTCCACCAGCAGCGCCGAGCCTACCTTGATTACGAGGCGGCGTGTCTGGCGCAGGTCGGGGAGGGAGCTCAAAACTTTCATTGTCATTCCCGCAGAAGCGCAGCTGACCGGAGGTGAAAGCGGGAATCCCGCTTTTCTTCAAGCCTAGAACCGAAGATTTAGCGGGACCCGCGCCTTCGCGGGGGTGACGAAATGTTGAGCTCTTGAAAGGTCAGATCGGCGACCAGTCGGGCGAGTCGCTCTCATCCTCGACTTCCTCGGCATGGGTTTCGGTCGAAGTGCGGTCGGGCAGATAGGCCAGCACACCGTCCAACAGATCGGAAATCCCGGCCCCCGTCGCACCCGAGATGGGAAAGACCTTTTCCGCGCCTGCTGCCAGCAGTTCCTCGGCAAACGCATTGCCCAGTTCCTCGTCGGCGAGGTCGAGCTTATTGAGCGCGACGATCTGCGGCTTGTCGGCCAGACCGCCGCCGTAAGCCTCGAGCTCGGCATTGACGGTTTTGTAGGCTTCCGCCGGATCGTCGCCCGAAATGTCGATCAGATGGATCAGCACGCGGCACCGCTCGATATGACCGAGGAAACGGTCGCCGATGCCGGCGCCCTCGGCGGCGCCTTGGATCAGACCGGGAATGTCGGCGAGCACGAATTCGCGCCCCTTGTGCGTCACCACGCCCAGCTTGGGGACAAGCGTGGTGAAGGCATAATGCCCCACCTTGGCCTTGGCGTTCGAGACCTGGTTGATGAAGGTGCTCTTGCCCGCATTGGGTAGGCCCAGCAGGCCGACGTCGGCCAGCAGCTTGAGACGCAGCCATACCCACATCTCCTCGCCCGGTTCGCCCGGCTGGTGCTGACGCGGCGCGCGGTTGGTGGAAGACTTGTAGCTGGCGTTCCCGCGCCCGCCCATGCCGCCTTCGAGGAAGACCACGCGCTGACCGACTTCGGTGAAATCGGCGAGCACTTCTTCCTTGTCCTCGGACAGGATCTGTGTGCCCACGGGCACTTCGATCACGAGGTCGGAGGCGCCTGCGCCCGTGCGGTCCTTGCCCTGGCCGTGTCCACCACGCTTGGCCTTGAAGTGCTGCGCGTAACGGAAGTCGATCAGTGTATTAAGGCCCTGCACGGCCTCGAACACGATATCGCCGCCCTTGCCGCCATTGCCGCCATCGGGGCCGCCATATTCGATGTATTTTTCGCGCCGGAAACTTACGGCGCCGGGGCCGCCCGCGCCGGACTTCAGGTAGATTTTTGCTTGATCGAGGAAATGCATGGCGCGCCCTCTAGCCGCTTTCGTGCAGCTAGGCGAGGGCGCGCATGCTCAGGCGGTGTCAGTCGACGAAATCGGTCACGCGCTCGATGATGATCGCGGGGGCCATGCCGCCCGCTGCGCACATGGTTACGAGGCCATAGCGCTTGTCCTGGCGTTCCAGCTCGTCGACCATCGTGCCGATGAGGATCGAGCCCGTGGCACCGATTGGGTGGCCCAATGCGATCGAGCCGCCATTCACATTGACCTTGTCCCAGTCAAGATCGAGATCGCGCACGAATTTGGCGGCGACGACCGCGAACGCCTCGTTGATTTCGTAAAGATCAATGTCGTCCTTGGTGAGGCCGGCCTTCTCTAGCACCTTCTTGGCCGCCGGGACGGGAGCGTTAAGCATCAGCGTGGGATCATCGCCCATGTTCGCCGTGGCCACGATGCGCGCGCGTGGCTTGAGACCGTGTTTTTGCGCATAATCCTTGCTGGCGACCAGCACCGCAGCCGCGCCATCGACGACGCCCGAACTGTTGCCCGCGTGGTGGAAGTGCTTGATCTCGACGTCGGGATATTTGGCGTTGACCAGCCCGGCAAAGGTGGTGCCGTTCTTGTCGAGCGGGACATTGGCAATCTTGGCAAAGGCCGGTTCGAGCTGGCCAAGCGTTTCCATGGTCGTGCCGGGACGCGGATATTCTTCCTTGTCGAGCACGACATTGCCGTCGTCGTCCTTCACCGGGACGACCGATTTGTCGAAGCGGCCTTCCTCGATCGCCTTGGCGGCGCGCTGCTGGCTGCGGAAGCCGACTTCATCCAGCTCCTCGCGCGTAAAGCCCTCGATCGTCGCGATGGCGTCGCCGCACACGCCCTGGTGGCTCTGCGGATGAGTGCGCATAAGGCGCTCGTTATAGCTGCCCATCATTGGCGGCTTGAGCCCAGCGGCCATCTTGTCCTTCGACATCTGCGCGGTGAGGCTCATCATCTCGGTGCCGCCCGCGACCACACAGTCTTCCATCCCGCTCATCACCTGCGCGGCAGCCAGCGCGACGCTGGTGATGCCGCCGCCGCAGAAACGGTCGAGCGTGGTGCCGGATGAGGTAATGTCGTAGCCCGCGTCGAGTGCAGCCATCCGCCCAAGATCGCCCGCCTGCATGCCGTCCTGCGTGCTGACCGACCAGATCACGTCGTCGACCGTCGCCGTATCGAGATCGTTGCGTTCCTTGATCGCCTTTAGGCAGGTCGCGGCCAGATGCTGCGGATGCATATGCGCAAGCGCGCCCTTGCCCTGCTTGCCAATCCCGCGCGGGGTGCGGACAGCATCGATGATATAGGCTTCGGCCATGGTGTGAACTCCTCTCGACTTGTCGTTTTGTGCGGCAAATGCCGGTTGACGTTTGCGTAAACGTCGAGCAGCAAGGGCGCAAGACAAGTTTCGAATTGAAATGGGAGAGAGTAGCTATGTCCGAGGAAGTCCTGACGAGCGAACAGGACGGCATTCTCGTCGTCACGATCAACCGGCCCGAAGCCAAGAATGCGATGACCAAGGCCGCCGCCGAGGGGATTGCCGCGGCGATGGACCGGCTCGACAGCGACGACAGCCTGCGCGTCGGCATTCTGACGGGCGCGGGCGGGACCTTCTGCTCGGGCATGGACCTGAAAGGCTTCCTGCGCGGCGAATCGCCGAGCATCGAAGGTCGCGGCTTTGGCGGTATCGTGCAGAAGCCGCCCGAAAAGCCGTTGATCGCGGCGGTGGAAGGCTATGCACTGGCTGGCGGTCTGGAACTCATGATCGCCTGCGATCTCGTGGTCGCCAATGCGGGCGCGAAATTCGGCATTCCGGAAGTGAAGCGTGGCCTCGTTGCCGCAGCGGGCGGCGTGATGATGCTGCCCGACCAGATCCCCGAGAGGATCGCGATGGAGCTGGCGCTGGCCGGCGATTTCATCGACGCAGCCCGTGCCTATGAGCTCGGCCTGATCAACCGCGTGACCGAGGGCGACGCGCTGGCGGGCGCGAAAGAACTCGCTGCCAGCATCGTCGCCAACGGCCCGCTGGCGGTTCGCGTCTCGAAGCAGGTCATCAAGCAATCGCGCGGCTGGCCGATGGAAGAGCGCTATACCCGCCAGACGCAGCTGATCGCGCCGGTCTTTATATCGGAAGACGCCCGCGAAGGCGCTGCCGCCTTCGCCGAAAAGCGCAAGCCGAATTGGAAGGGCAAGTAAGACCCTTCGGCACGCCATAAAGATATTCGAGAGGAACCCGAGAGATGCCCGTAATCGACGTACCCCAGCCCGAGTTCATGGAAGACGAGGAAATCGCCATCTTCGCCGACGCCGTGGGCAAGTTCTACCAACAACACGCGCCGGAAAAGCGGGTGGAGAAATGGCGCGAGGACGGCCAGGTAGAACGTGAATTTTGGAACGAGGCGGGGGCGGCAGGTCTGCTCGGCGTGTCGGTGCCAGAGGAATATGGCGGCCATGGCGGTGACTTCCGTCACGACATGGTGGTCATCGATCAGCAGGCCAAGCACGGTGTCGATGGATTCGCCGCCAGCCTGCACAATACGATCATCCTCCCATATCTCGTGCGGCATGGCACCGAAGAGCAGAAGAAGAAGTACCTTCCCAAGCTCGTGACCGGCGAACTGGTCAGCGCCATTGCCATGACCGAGCCGGGTGTGGGGTCCGATCTTCAGTCGATCACCACCACCGCACTCAAGGACGGCAACGGATACCGCATCAACGGGGCCAAGACCTACATCTCCAACGGCCAGACCGCGGATTTCATCGTGGTCGTCGCCAAGACCGACCCGAACGAGCGCGCCAAGGGCATCTCGCTCCTGCTGCTCGAGACCGAAGGGGCGGAAGGTTTCGAGCGCGGCAAGAAGCTCGACAAAATCGGGCTCGACGCGGCGGATACGTCGGAGCTGTTCTTCGACAACGTCTTCGTGCCGGCCGAAAACGTGCTCGGCGGGGTCGAAGGCAAGGGCTTTTATCAGCTGATGGGCGAGCTGGCGCAAGAACGCCTGGTCATCGCGATGGGCGCGGCGACGGGGATCGAGAAGGCGCTCGATGTCACGGTCGAATACGTCAAGAGCCGCAAGGCCTTTGGCCAGACGATCTGGGATTTCCAGAACACGCAGTTCGTGCTCGCGGACCTCAAGGCGCGCGGCACCGCGGCGCGCATCTTCGTCAATGACTGCATTGCCAAACTGCTCAAGGGCGAACTCGATGTCGCCACGGCGGCGATGGCCAAATACTGGGTCACCGAGTTGCAGAGCGAGGTGGTCGACAAGTGCCTCCAGCTTCACGGCGGCGCAGGCTACATCAATGAATATCCGATCGCCAAAATGTACCGTGACGCACGCATCACCCGCATCTTCGGCGGCTCGAACGAAGTCATGAAGATGCTCATCGCCCGCTCGATGTGATGAGCACCCAGATGGGTGAGCTTGGACCATGGCGGGCGATGGGCACCGGGGACATCGACCGGGTTCATGGCATATCCGAGGCGGTTCATCCCACCCTGCCGGAAAACCGCGCGGTCTTTGCCGACCGGCAGGCGCTTTATCCAGCCGGAGCCTTCGTGCTGGAGCGCGATGGCACGGTGGCGGGGTATTGTATCGGGCATCCCTGGCTCGAGGCGGAACCTCTGCCGCTCGATGCACGGATCGAGCGTCTGCCCGTTCGTCCGGACACCTTCTACCTTCACGATCTGGCGCTCCTCCCCGGCGCGCGCGGCCTGGGGGCAGCCGGTATTATCGTGCCACATATAATCCGGCACGCACGCGAGACAGGTCTGGCCTCGGTCAGCCTGATCGCCGTAGGCGATTCCGCGCCGTTCTGGCGCCGGTTCGGCTTCCGCGATACGCAGGCGAGCGAAGGCAAGCTTGCCGGCTATGGCGCGGATGCCCGCTTTCTTACGCTGCGGTTCGACCCGGAAGCGCAGGGGCGGCACTAACGGCCACCACCTGCCTCCCCGAGTGTCAGGCGGCGACCACTTCCTGTTCGATCGCGCCGAAGATCGAATGTCCTTCGGCATCCTTCATTTCGACGCGGACGGTGTCGCCCGGCGCCATGAAGCGAGTCTTGGCTTCGCCATCGGCAATGGTTTCGATCATGCGGATCTCGGCGATGCAGCTATAGCCCAGGCCGCCTTCGCTAACGGGCTTGCCCGCGCCGCCATTCTCGTCCTGGTTCGAGACTGTGCCCGAACCGATGATCGTGCCTGCGCCCAGATTGCGGGTCTTCGCCGCATGGGCGACGAGATCGGCGAGGCTGAAGGTCGCATCGACCCCGGCATTGGCGCGGCCGAAGGGCTCGCCATTGTAATCGACCATCAGCGGCAGGTGGATGACGCTGCCTTTCCACGCATCGCCCAGCTCGTCGGGCGTGACCGCGACGGGGCTGAAGGCGCTGGCGGGCTTGGACTGGAAGAAGCCGAAGCCCTTGGCCAGCTCGCCCGGGATCAGGCCGCGCAGCGACACATCGTTGACCAGCATGACCAACTTGATGTGGTTGGCGGCCTCTTCGCTCGACACGCCCATGGGCACGTCGTCGGTGATGACCGCGATCTCGCCTTCCATATCGCAGCCCCACTTGGTGTCTTTCAGCGGGATGTCGTCGCGTGGGGCAAGGAAGGTGTCACTGCCGCCCTGATACATTAGCGGGTCGTGATAGAAGCTCTCGGGTACCTCGGCGCCGCGCGCTTTGCGCACCAGTTCGACGTGGTTGATGTAGGCCGATCCATCGGCCCACTGGTAGGCACGCGGCAGCGGTGAATGCGCCTCGCGCTCGTGGAAACGCTCGCAGGGCACCGCCTGGTGTTCGACATCGGTATAGAGCGCCTCAAGCTTGGGCGCGATCTCGTCCCAATTGTCGAGCGCGGCCTGCAGCGTCGGCGCGATGTTGTCGGCGGCGCAATAGCGGGTGAGGTCCTTGGAGACGACGACGAGCTTACCGTCGCGCGTGCCGTCCTTGAGTGTTGCGAGCTTCATGGGTGTCAGGTCCTCTCGGGATTGTCGGGTTGGTTGTCCGGATGTGCGCGCTGGAATTCGGGCAATGCGAGGCAGGCGCTTTCGATCCGGGTGATATGCGGCTTGTCGCCGAAGTCGAAACCGAACCGCCGCGCATTGTAGACCTGCGGCAGCAGGCAAACCTCGAAGAAGCCGGGTTTGGCGAACAGGAAGTCAGCCGTGTCGAGCTGCGCCAGCCGCGCCTCGAGCGGGTCGAGCGTGCGCGCGAGCCAGTGGCGATACCACACACCGATGTCCTCCTGCGACTTGCCGTATTCGTTGGCCAGATATTTGAGGACGGGCAGGTTCAAAGGCGCGTGCAGTTCAGTCGCGATGGCATAGGCCAGTTCGCGCGCGATGTAGCGATCCGACACGTCCCCAGACAGCAGCGGCTTGTCGGGATAGGCTTCGTCGAGCCATTCGATTTGCGCCATCGACTGGACGTAATCCTTGCCGTCGACCTCGAGCAGCGGAACCGAACCGAATGGATTGCGGCTGGTGAAGGCTGCGCCCTTTTGTTCGGACTTGAGCAGGTTCACCGGGACGTATTCGTATTCCAGCCCCTTCAATTCCAGCGCGATGCGCAGACGATAGCTGGTCGAGCTGCGATAATATCCATGGAGCCTGATCAAAACGCGGCGATCCCGGTGATCGCACGCCCCAGGATCAGCGCATGGACGTCGTGCGTGCCTTCATAGGTGTTGACCGTTTCCAGGTTCACCATGTGGCGGATCACCTGATATTCTTCCGAAATGCCATTGCCGCCGTGCATGTCGCGCGACTTGCGGGCGATATCCAATGCCTTGCCGACATTGTTGCGCTTGACGATGGAGATCATCTCGGGGGCGAACTTGCCTTCATCCATCAGCCGTCCGACGCGCAAGGAGGATTGCAAGCCGAGCGAAATCTCGGTGATCATGTCGGCCAGCTTCAATTGGTAAAGCTGTTTCGACGCGAGCGGCACGCCGAACTGATGTCGGTCGAGGCCGTATTGCCGCGCGGCATACAGGCAGAATTCAGCGGCGCCCATCGCGCCCCAGCTAATGCCGTAACGCGCGCGGTTGAGGCAGCCGAACGGCCCTTTGAGACCCTGCACTTCGGGCAGCAGGGCATCGTCGCCGACTTCCACTTCGTCCATCACGATCATGCCGGTGGTCGAGGCGCGCAAGGACAGCTTGCCTTCGATCTTGGGTGCCGACAGCCCCTTCATACCCTTTTCGAGCACGAAGCCGCGAATGCCGCCGCCATGCGCATCGCTTTTCGCCCAGACCACGAAGACATCGGCAAAGGGCGCGTTAGAGATCCAAGTCTTCGATCCGGAGATGACATAGCCGCCATCGACCTTCTTGGCAGTGGTCTTCATCCCGCCCGGATCGCTGCCGGCGTCAGGCTCGGTCAGGCCGAAACAGCCGATAAGTTGCCCACTGGCGAGGCCAGGGAGGTATTTCTTGCGCTGCTCTTCCGAACCATAGGCATGGATCGGATACATCACGAGGCTCGACTGCACGCTGGCCATCGAGCGATAGCCTGAGTCGACCCGTTCGATCTCGCGTGCGATCAGGCCGTAGGCGACATAGCCTGCGCCCGCGCCGCCATATTCCTCGGGCACGGTTGCGCCCAACAGGCCAGCTTCGCCCATCATCGGGAACAGTTCGGGA
>NZXU01000019.1 GCA_002698425.1 Ahrensia sp.
CCCCGATCCGCATCATGAGTTCCACTTTTTCATCGACTGACGAAGAGCATCAGACACTTCAAAGCCCCCTTCCCGGCCCTCTGGTGGTTGCTGGGTCTGAGAAGACGCCTGGGCTGCGGCCTTGTCCGCCTCGAGTTTGGCGTTCAGCAGAGCCATGATCATCGGCCAGGCCGAGAATTTGCCTTCCCGCGTTTTGTCGGTCAGGCTGCGCAGATAGCCGCCGGGACTGTTGATCTGATCGGCCCGCTGATAGATCGCAGCGAGCGTAATCGTCGCGTGCTTATCGCCGAGAACCTCGCAGGCCTCGCGCCAGGCGCTTGGACTGATCCCCAGCATTACGCGACCGACCTCCGCGGCCGCCAAAAAGTCCCGCCAGTTTCGGATTTCCCCGTCTTTGGCCAGATCGCGCCAACCTTTGCACGCATCCAGCACGATACCCAATGGCAACTCCCGCTTCGGCAAGCTCCGCAGGTTGTCATTTTCCTCGGCGGTGCCGCTCGCTTCTTTCTCTTTTCGAGGGCCCTTTTCAGATTCATATATGGAGTCTGGGTTTGAATTCTGTATGTGGCGCTCAGAATGAGACTCATTGGCGCTCATATTTGCTGATTTCGTGAACGATTCCAGCGCTTCATGAACTTCTGCCCAGAGCAATTCGAGGTCCTCGCAGATGTCCTCAAGGACCTGGCGTGGCGCTGTGCGGGGAAGCCTGGACATGATTTCCTGATAGGTTCGCGTCATCAGGCCCCAATCGCCCGGTACGCCCTCATCGAGGCCAGCGTCGATCATCTTGACGATATCCCGCCGCAAGAGGGTCAGGCGCTCTCTTACGGCCTTGTAGGCGCGTTTCTCGGCCTGGACGGCCTCTGCGAGCTCCGCGAACTCGTCGGCGCGGGCGACGATCGGCGAGAGATCGAAGCCATAGGCCTGTTCGACCTGACCGCCCCTGCCCTTGCGCGCGAACCGTTTGCCGTTTGGGCTGTCGCGGCGGATGATCAGCCCACAGTCGACCAGGCGGGCCAGATGACGTCTAAGCGTCGCCGGCGACATGCCGTTGGCTCGAGCGGTCAGCTGCTCGTTGGAGGGCCATACGATCAGCTCGCCATCGGCCGTAAGCTCATTCTCCGGATGGAACGACAACAGCGCGTTGAGGATCGCCAATGCACGATCTGTGGCGCCAAGCGGCTCCTTGGCATCCCGGATCGCGTGAAAGGTCTTCCACTTTTCGACCTTTGCGCCTTCCTGCATGGATTTCGCGGCAACTTGGCTTGCCATCAGGCCAAGCGTCATCGGCCGCCGCCCAAAGGGCGTCGTTGTGATATGCGTCTGCATTTTCTTTCACCTATCGCTAGGCAATAGAAAACTGCTCGCCGAAAAGGCGCTCACGGCTCAAAAGAGCCTTGACTGTGATTCTCGGAAGTGCGATTCTCTAGCTGCTGAGACTAAAGAAGGGGCTTCCGGAAGCGATTTCGGTGGCCTTTTTCTTTGCCAATTTTACGTATGGCCGAAGGTTTCGGCCGTTGATTCAGTCGCCGCCCTCCTCTCTGCTAGATTGAAATTGCCGAAAAAGGTCGTCGAGCTGCGCGGAAACGTATCGCGCAAACTCCGGAACGACCTTGTCTTCGAAAGTGAGCGTCGTTCGGCCGTTGCGGTCCTCTATCTTGGCCGCACGCTTTCCCGTCGGGGTCTTCCAGATATTCGAGCTTGCGGCCTTTTTGCTCGCCTTCCTGGGCTCAACGGCGCGCAGAACAGCCTGAAATCGCGTGTCGCTGTTCGCGCCGGCTAGCTTCTCATCGCTGAAGACCTTCTCTGCCTCGAAGGAGTCGCCGGCATGCTCAAGCCCATCCGCCAGCTTGAGCCAGCGGGCACGACCGGCCTTTGGTGCTGGTCCGATGCGCTTAACGAGATGTTCCGGAACGCGGCGTGCAACTGCTATGTATCTGCTAACGTCAGCCTTGTCCGAACACAGCGCCGAGACAATTGTCGACCGGTCGCAGCCGGAGTCTTCCAGATTTTTCGCAAAGAAGGCCTTCTCAATGAATGAGAGATCCTCGCGATCGAGGTTCTCCCGGCCCTGTGCGACGATCAGTTCCTGGTCTGTGAGCTTTCTGATTATGGCGCGGACCGGCCGGTTGAGCATCTTCGCAGCTTTGAGCCTACGGCGACCGTATGCAATCTGGAACCGCCCTTGCCCCGCCGGACTTGGACGAACGAGAATTGGGACCTGCTGGCCATTGTCGGATATGGACTGCACGAGCTCGTCAAAGGCCGGATCAACATCAGTCGGGATGCGATCTGCTATAGGAGACTGCTCGATCGTATCGGGTTCGATTTCAACGACAACATCGCCTTTCTCGAGCTGCTCCTGCAGCCGGGTCGCCAGCTTGGCGCCATCGGTCATCTGTTTCAGGGAAGTTCCCATCGCCGAAATAGCGCCGGTGCGTACGCGCTCCGACGGCTTCTCGCTTTCGCCAGCAGCCGGCTCCGGCTTCTTGAGATAGAGGGCGTTTATTGCGTCTTTGCGGCTCATGACTGCACACCTGAGTTTGGCCATCCGCTTCGGGGCAGGGGGCTTGTTGGGAGCTCCCAACAAAACTGCTTTGAGGCAATTGCTCTGTCTGCACGGCGGAGCTGTTGGGAGCTCCCAAAAGCCACGACAATAGGCTCACGTCGAGGGAAACGTCGCGTGTTGGGAGCTCCCAACGCACTCGCTTCAAAGAGGCCACCTGCGTTCGTCATGATCGCCCCCATGCTGCGCGCATCAGCTCTTCGATCTCACCGTTCACCGCGCTCAGGGACTCCATTGCACGATCGTATGTGCTTCTCGTGAGGTTGCCGGGCCCGATCTCGTATAGCGTCTGTTTCGTCAGGCCAGCGTCGGAAATCGCGGCTGACTTGACCATTGGGTTGGTGAGAACATGGTCATCAAAAAGATTGCGGAGCAACGCAACCACTTTGGTTTGCGGAGCGTCTTGCGGCTCGTAGCGCGTCAGCAGGTATCGGACGAAGTCGAACTTGAGCTGTCCGCCAGCGTCACGAACCACACCGAGCAAGTCACGGGTCATCAGAAGGAACTGGCTCATCGACGACACGTCCAGCATTTGCGGGTGAACCGTGACAATCATCGACGTAGCAGCACATAAGCCGCTGAGCGTCAGAAACCCGAGCTGGGGAGGGCAATCGATTACGACGACATCGTAGTCATCAGCGACGTCGTCGAGGGCACTTGCGATCCGCGCGAAGAAGATCGCCCCGCCGTCGGACGCAGTTCCGTCAGCGAGGGCTTTCGGCGTCGTATGTTCGAACTCCATGAGCTCGAGATTGCCAGGGACAAGATCGAGACCGTCGAAGTACGTGTTGCGTATCACATCACCAAGTGGCCGACGGTCTTCGTCATATCGAATCGCCGCGTAGAGCGTCTCGTTATGGCCGACGTTCAATTCGGGAAGAACACCCAACAGCGCAGACAGGCTCGCTTGAGGATCAAGATCAACAGCGAGCACGCGATAGCCCTGAAGCGCCAGATACTGTGCGAGGTGCGCAGAGGTGGTAGTCTTGCCTGAGCCGCCCTTGAAATTGGTAACAGCGAGTACTTGGAGATGCTCGTTCTCCCGCCTCTGCGGAACGAACTCGATCGCCTCGCGCCCACGGGCGCTTCGCGCGAACATCCGCCGTATCTCGTTTATGTCGGAGAGCGAGTATAAGCGTCGTCCGTTTGTCGTTGTCTCTGGTTGTGGGCCTTCACCCGCCAACGACATTTTTCGCAGGGTCGAATCCGAGACACCGATCAATTTCGCCGCTTCGCCTGAAGTGAATTTTCGAAGCGCCTTGCTTGCCGCGGGAGGGAAAAGGGCTTCGCTGATGCTGTGCAACTGCGAGCCGAGGAGTTCAGCGTGGGCGCCGATTACATCGTCGACATCAGGAAGTTCTGATCTGTTAATCTGCATCGGAGCGTTCACGCTAATCTCTTCAATCACGGTTATTTCGCAGATCGGGCGAATTTCCGTGATCATACCCAGGAAGCGTGGCCCAGCAAGATTATTTTGGTTAACGAGCCCTTAACACGAGTCGGCTCCAAATCCGAAAGTCGCTGCCAAGACGGCTATTTTCCTGTTATATTTCAGACTGTTATAGCATAACGGTCAAAAGCGTCGCCAGATTCTTTCCCCGGCATATTTGCCGGGGCCCATCGATAGATCTTCCGATCGGCAAACTTCGACAAGCCGAAATCCGCAGAATTCAGCCAAATCCGACCCGACTCAGCAAAGTGAGTCGCGCGAAAGCCCCTGCCAGGAGGGAATGCCGGTCCAATCTGAGGTCTACCCCGGCAGAACTGCCGGGATGACCGATTCCGCCTCATGCGGCAAAAGCCGCAACTCACCTTTGAGTAGCAGCGGCGGATGTAATGCAAACGAAGTTTGGTCGAGTCAGTAAGGTGCAGGTTGCACCGAGACGAGAAACGCAATGACTGCGTCGTCCTCTCGGTCACGGCTGATCCGCAAGCTGCGCGATGCGCTTGGTGAGACCATCTGCGCTGCGCTCGAAGATGTCAATGTCGTCGAGGTGATGCTCAACCCGGACGGCCGGCTCTTCGTCGAACGACTGGGGGAGGGGATCGAGCGCATCGGAGAGCTCAGGCCAGGTGCTGCCGAGATCATCATTGGCAGCGTCGCCCATGCCCTACAAACGGAGGTCGATGAGGACCAGCCGATCATCTCCGGTGAGTTGCCGATCGATGGTCACCGCTTCGAGGGACTCTTGCCGCCGGTCGTTAGCGCACCGAGCTTTACGATCCGCCGACGCGCCTCGCGCCTGATCCCGCTGTCGGACTATGTGTCGGGCGGCGTCATGACCAAGCTGCAGGCCAGCCTGATCCGTCACGCAGTCCATGATCGGCTGAACATTGTTGTCTCGGGTGGCACAGGGTCGGGCAAGACGACCTTGGCCAATGCGGTCATCGCCGAGATCGTCAGCGAAACACCCGCACACCGCCTGCTCATTCTGGAAGACACGGCTGAGATCCAGTGCGCCGCGGAGAACGCGGTTTGCCTGCACACGACCGACACGGTCGACATGGGCCGGCTGCTCAAGAGCACCATGCGTCTTCGACCGGATCGGATCATCGTCGGCGAAGTCCGGGACGGGGCCGCACTGACGCTCCTGAAAGCCTGGAATACCGGTCACCCCGGAGGCATCACGACGATCCACGCGAACAACGCGCATTCCGCACTCAGACGCCTCGAGCAGCTCACTGCAGAGGCAAGCCAGCAGCCGATGCGCGAGGTCATCGCGGAAGCGGTCGATCTCATCATCTCCATCGAACGCACCGCCACAGGTCGCCGTGTCCGCGATGTGATGCGGCTCAAGGGCTTCGACGGGACCCGCTACGAAACCGAACATCACGCACAGATCGATGAGGACAGCCATGCCGCATAAATTTCTTCGCCCCGTGACCTTGGGGCTCTTGATTGCCATCGTCTGCGCCGCTGCAACGCCGGCGCTTGCCAGCTCCGGCGGCAGCCTCCCCTGGGAAGGGCCCCTGCAGACGATCCAGGAGTCGATCACCGGTCCGGTCGCGGGCTTTATCGCTCTTGCCGCCGTCGCGGTCGCCGGCGGCATGCTGATCTTCGGCGGCGAGCTCAACGATTTTGCACGAAGGCTGATGTATGTCGTGCTTGTTGCCGGTATATTGCTCGGAGCCACACAGATTGTTGGCCTGTTCGGCGCATCGGGCGCCTCGATTGACCTCCCTGATCAGGCGGACCTGAGTGCGGCGGGGGAGGGGAGCGATGGCTGAAACCGTTGCTCCCCTCGCAACCGCGCGGATCCATCGCGCCCTGTCGCGGCCGAACCATCTGATGGGTGCGGATCGCGAACTGGTGCTCGTGACCGGTTTGGCGACGGTCATCCTGATCTTCGTCGTGCTGACCTGGTTCTCGGTGCTGCTGGGCATTGCGATCTGGATTGGCGTTGTCGGCGTGCTGCGCATCATGGCGAAAGCCGACCCGATGATGCGGCAGGTCTATCTGCGCCACATCGGATACCGGCCGAGCTATCGGCCGACATCGTCACCCTGGCGGAGGTACTGACCGACCATGGTGGCTCTCCGGCAGTTCCGAAACTCAAAGCCGTCCTTTTCCGACCTGCTGCCCTATGCGGGTCTGGTCGCCGACGGGGTCATTCTGCTCAAGGACGGCTCGCTGATGGCCGGATGGTATTTTGCCGGGCCGGATTCTGAGAGCTCCACCAATATCGAGCGCAACGAGGTCTCGCGGCAGATCAACGCCGTCCTATCGCGGCTCGGGTCCGGCTGGATGATCCAGGTCGAGGCGGTTCGTGTGCCCACGACCGCCTATCCCGCCCGCGAGGACTGCCATTTTCCAGACTCGGTGACCCGCGCCATCGACGAGCAGCGGCGCGACCATTTCATGGCCGAGCGCGGCCATTATGAAAGCCAGCACGCGCTGATCCTGACCTATCGGCCGCCGGAGCCGCGGCGCTCGGCCATGGCCCGCTACGTCTATTCGGACGAAGGAAGCCGGTCGCAAACCTATGCCGACGGGGTGCTCACCTCCTTCCAGACCTCGATCCGGGAGGTCGAGCAATATCTCGGCAATGTGCTGATGATCCGCCGCATGGTCACGCGGACGGTTGTTCATCCGGAAACCGGTGACGAGGCGCGCTACGACGAGCTCTTCCAGTTCATCCGGTTCTGCATCCTCGGCGAAAACCATCCGGTCAGACTGCCGGCGATCCCCATGTATCTCGACTGGCTGGTGACGGCCGAATTCCATCACGGGCTCTCGCCCATGGTTGATGGGAGCTATCTCGCCGTTGTGGGTATTGACGGTTTTCCGGCCGAGAGCTGGCCCGGCATCCTCAATTCGCTTGACCTGATGCCACTGACCTATCGCTGGTCGAGCCGGTTCATCTTCCTCGACGATCAGGAGGCTCGGCAAAAACTCGAGCGCACCCGGAAGAAGTGGCAGCAAAAGGTGCGGCCCTTCTTCGATCAGCTCTTCCAGACCCAGAGCCGATCGGTCGACCAGGACGCCATGACCATGGTCGCCGAAACCGAGGACGCGATCGCCGAGGCATCATCGCAGCTCGTCGCCTACGGCTACTACACGCCGGTCATCGTCATGTTCGACACGGATGAAGCCCGGCTTCGCGACCAGGCCGAGGCCGTCCGGAGGCTGATACAAGCAGAGGGGTTTGGCGCCCGCATCGAAAGCCTCAATGCCACCGAGGCCTATCTCGGCAGCCTGCCGGGCAACACTTACGCCAATGTCCGCGAACCGCTGATCAACACCCGCAACCTTGCCGATCTCATTCCGGTCAATTCCGTCTGGGCGGGCAGCGCCGTCGCGCCTTGCCCGTTCTATCCACCAAACGCTCCGCCGCTGATGCAGGTCGCCAGCGGCTCATCTCCCTTCCGGTTGAACCTTCACGTCGACGACGTCGGCCACACGCTGATCTTCGGCCCGACGGGATCGGGCAAGTCGACACTGTTGGCGCTGATCGCCGCACAGTTCCGGCGCTATGAGCACGCGCAGATCTTCGCATTCGACAAGGGCAAGTCGCTTTATCCGCTGACCAAGGCCGCGGGCGGGGATCACTATGAGATCGGGGCCGGGGAGGGGAGGGCGCTCGCCTTCTGCCCGCTGGCCGAGCTCTCGACAGACGGTGACCGCGCTTGGGCCGCCGAGTGGGTCGAGACGCTCGTTGCCATGCAGGGTGTGACGATCACACCGGACCACCGCAATGCGATCGCACGGCAGATCGGCCTCTTGGCGGATGCGCGCGGCCGCTCGCTGTCCGATTTCGTCAGCGGCGTACAAATGCGTGAGATCAAGACCACCCTGCAGCACTACACCGTTGACGGGCCGATGGGTCAGCTCCTCGATGCGGAAGAGGACGGTCTGACACTTGGATCGTTCCAGACATTCGAGGTCGAGGAACTGATGAACATGGGCGAACGCAATCTCGTGCCCGTTCTGCTCTATCTCTTCCGCCGTATCGAAAAGCGCCTCACCGGCGCGCCGAGCCTCATCATCCTCGACGAGGCCTGGTTGATGCTCGGCCATCCGATGTTCCGCGACAAGATCAGGGAATGGCTGAAGGTATTGCGCAAAGCCAATTGCGCTGTCTTGCTGGCCACACAGTCGATCTCGGATGCGGAGCAATCCGGCATCATCGACGTGCTCAAGGAAAGCTGCCCGACCAAGATTTGCCTGCCCAACGGCGCGGCGCGGGAACCGGGAACGCGCGAGTTCTACGAACGCATCGGGTTCAACGACCGGCAGATCGAGATCGTCGCGACGGCGATTCCCAAGCGCGAATACTACGTGGCTTCGCCCGAAGGCCGGCGGCTCTTCGACATGGCGCTCGGACCCGTGGCGCTCGCCTTCGTCGGCGCCTCCGGCAAGGACGATCTCAAACGCATCGATCAGCTCAGCGAGACGCATGGCAACGATTGGCCGGCGGTCTGGCTGGAGGAAAGAGGGGTGGATGATGCCAAGCGCATTCTCACGAACAGCTAGGATTGCAATCGCTGCATTGATGTCGGTCTCTCCGCTTTCCACCGTCGAGGCAGGAACGTCGTTTGTCGGTGCTACCGAATGGACGCAGATCCTCAACAATGGCGAGCTGGTCGGTCTCGTCGGCCAATCGGCCGAGCAAATCCAGAACCAGGTCACCCAGATCACGCAGCTGGCCGAGCAGATCCAGAACCAGCTCAAAATCTACGAAAACATGCTGCAGAACACGCTGACGCTGCCGAGCCATGTCTGGGGTCAGGTCGAAAGCGATCTGATGCAGTTGCAAAGCCTCGTCCAGCAGGGCCAGTCGATCGCCTTCTCCATGGGTAACGCCGATGACGTGCTGCGGCAGCGGTTCAAGAGCTTTGCCGATTTCAAGTCAGGCCTCGCCAATGGCCAGACCTTCTCCTCGAGCTATCAGGACTGGTCGGACACGAACCGCGACACGATCGGGGCGACACTCAGGGCCGCGGGACTGACCGCGGATCAGTTCAGCTCCGAGGAGTCGACGATGGACCAGCTCCGCTCGATGTCGCAGTCGTCGGTCGGCCAGATGCAGGCCCTGCAGGTTGGCCATGAGATCGCTGCGCAGCAGGTCGCCCAGGCGCAAAAGCTGCGCGGGCTCGTCTCGCAGCAGGTGACGATGATGGGCACCTGGTACCAGTCCGAACAGGCGGCGAAGGACCTCGCGCAGAACCGCCGCGAGGAGTTCTTCAACTCGACCAC
>NZXU01000020.1 GCA_002698425.1 Ahrensia sp.
ATTGCCGCCGCTGCGGTGTTCATCGTTGCGGTGGTGTTCTTTTCCGGGTTCTTCATCGGCAGGGCCACCGACGGTTTCGGCGGCAATCGGGGGCACTGTCAAGGAACGCCCGGCATGATGGGACCCGGCATGATGGGACCCGGCATGATGGGACCCGGCATGATGGGACCGCAGGGCTCGTGGCCACCGGGGAACATGGGGCCCTCTGGCCCCTGGGGGCCCGGGCAGTCGCAGCCGCCGACAACCACTCCAACCACACCTCGGCCGTAGCGCACAAGCACAGGTTCACGCTGCGACGGCACGCAATTTCACGTTGTCTCGTCGAGTCGGCCATCGTCGGCCACGAAGCCGCCATAGCCCCAAGACGGACGCAACTCGCACCGCGCGTTCGCCCACAACGCGATTGTCACGGCACCCGTCGAGCACGCGAAGGGATCATCGGAAATGACCGGAATGAGCAGGCGAGCGGCGCTGAGAATGCTCGCCACCGGTGGGGCCCTCTTCGGCCTGGGGTATGTCTTGCGCAACATTATCGACATACCAATCAGCCGTGCCCAACCCGGGATGGGTGGCGCGACCGGTATGGACATGCGCGCCTACATGAATATGTTCATGCGGCATCAGGAGCTTCGACGCAGCGTGGAAGAGATTCCCGGAGGCGTGCGCACCACCACCGAATCCGACTCCGCCGACCTCGTCACCGAACTGCAGGCCCACGTCTCATCGATGTACACCCACCTCGATCAGGGCAGTGAAGTCACCTGCATGAGCTCAAGCCTGCCCACCCTGTTCCGCCGCGCTGCCGATTATCAACGTCAGATCACGCTCACACCCAGCGGCGTGGTCGTCGTCGAAACCTCCAGCGACCCAGAACTGACCAACGCCATTCGCGAACACGCCCGCGAAGTCACCGGATTCGTCGTCGAAGGAATGCCGGCGATGATGAGCGGAATGATGGACGGCGGGATGATGGGACCCGGCATGGGTCACGGAATGATGGGTCCCGGCATGATGGGACCAACCAACTGAACCAAAGCAAGCCCACCAGATCAAAACGCAGACGGACCACTAGAGACGAGACGAACCGCTCTCGGTATGCCAAACCCCCCGCACGCTGGCTAGTCACGTCGCTGCACGCTGCACGCTTCAGCAGCGAGGTCACACTTCGAGTCGTCTTGAGCGAGGTGTTAGCTTAGCGCTCGGTGGTCAGCCGATCTAAGTAGTGGCCGCAGGTCCTCGGCCAGTAGTGCCATGAGGTACACCGCGGCGACCCGGTGTTGGCGGTCGAGGACCATCGTGGTGGGCACCACGCTGGTCGGGTAGGTGCGTCCCAGGGTGATGAGGCTGCGCATCGCTGGGTCGAAGATCGAGGGATACTCGACGTTTCGGTCGGTGACGAAATCGCGTGCAGTGTCTCTGTTGTCGCGGACGTCGATACCGAGGAACTGCACACCGCGGTCGCGGTATTCGGCGTAGACCGTCTCCAGTTCCGGAGTTTCGGTGCGGCATGGCGCACACCAGGAGCCCCACACGTTGATCAGGACCACCTTCCCGGTGTAATCCGAGAGCCGGATCGGGTCGTCGGTGAACAAGTCGGGGCCGCTGAGATCACCGATCGTGCCCCGACTCGAAGGAGGGTCGTAGAAGATCGCGGTCTTGCCCCCGGGCGAAACGAAGTCGAAGGTACCGCCTTGGGAGACGGCATCGTCGCCGGTGGTGCAGCCGGTGACTTGGGCTGCCGCGATGACAAGGGCTGCCGCGACGGCCACTATTTGCCTGACGCTACGCATGAAACCTCCTTCACAACAAGCGTTCTGGCGTTGATGTGGTGCGCGGGCGGGGCCTGCCTCACTCTGAGAAGGCCAGGCCGCTGACCAGGATGAAGATGCCGAGGGCGATCAATACAATCGGGAACAGTACGTGTTCCCAGCGTTCGAGGACTTCGGCGATCGGCCGGCGGGGGGCGACGAATTTGGCGATAATGACGAGGACCGCGACGAGCACGAGGAAGACGACGCAGTAGGCCACCACGGCCGCGGGTCCCACGCTGAGGAAGACGGGGACGTAGACGCCGATGTTGTCCCCGCCGTTGGCGAAGGTGACTGCCGCGACGGTCCAGACGCCGACGTTCTTGCCCGCGACCCTTCCATCGTCGTCGTCATCGTCATCGTCGTTTCCACGCCAGGCCTTCCATGCCGCCCACAGTCCCAGGGCCAGGGGTATGAGTCCGAAGTACGGAATGATCTGCGGGGGAAGAAATGCTCCCGCACCCAGCGTTACGAGCACGGCCGCGCCCAGGATCCCCGCAAATCCCAGGTACTGGCCTGCGGTGATCCGGGCCGTTGTCCCGCGTTGCCCTGCGCCGCAGGCGAAGAACAGCGAGAGCACGATGATGTCGTCGATGTTGGTGACGATGAACAGGCCGATCGCGGGCAGAATCGACGTAAGGATCATGTGGCTGCCCCCGTGTCTGCGGTGTGGCTGGCGCGCCAACTAGCCAGAGCGAGTGCGGCGGCGCCTGTGACGACGAAGACGTCGGCGAGGTTGAAGGTGGGGAACCAGCCCGTGTGCAGGTAGTCGGTGACCAGCCCGTCGGCGGCGCGGTCTATCAGGTTGGCCAGCGCGCCACCCAGCAGGGCGGCTAGTGCTAGCACGACGGGCAGCGCGGCGGTGCGCGTGAAGCGGTAGGCGAACACCGCGAGTGCGACCACGATCACGCCGGTGACGGCGAGCAGGACCGCTGGGGGCAGGGTGTCGCCGAGGCTGAATGCCACCCCGGGGTTGAAGGCCAGCCGCAGGTGTAGCAGCCCCAGATCTGTTGAGCTGCCGTCGTTCAGCGCGCGGCCGGCCCACGCCTTCAAGCCCAGGTCCAGTCCCGCGATGATGACCGCCGTGGCGGCCAGGGTGATCCGCGCCCGAGTCACCCTGGCCTCCGAGCTGGGGTTACCGGCGGTCACGACGGTGCGCCGACCGCCGCCGCGCGGTTGTGGCTGGCTGGCCGTTCTATCGGCGTGATGGCCAGAGGTTTGGTGCGCCCGGCGCGCACACCGTTGGCGATAACGACGATTTCGGCGAGTTCGTGGACCAGCACGACGGCGGCCAGTCCGAGGATGCCGAACAGTGCCAGCGGCACCAACGCGAGGATTAGGCCCAGGGACAGGCCGACGTTTTGCAGCATGATCCGCCGCGCCCGCCGCGCGTGGGTGAACGTCTGAGGCAGGTGGCGCAGGTCTTCGCCCATCAACGCCACGTCGGCGGTTTCGATGGCCACGTCGGTGCCCATCGCGCCCATTGCGATACCCAGGTCGGCGGTGGCCAGCGCTGGAGCGTCGTTGACGCCGTCGCCGACCATCGCCGTGGGGCGCTGGGCACGTAGCTGTTCGATCAGTCGCGCTTTGTCCTCGGGGCGCAGCTCGGCGTGCACGGCCTCGATCCCGACGTCGCGGGCCAATGCGGCTGCGGTGGCCTGGTTGTCGCCGGTGAGCATTGCCACGTGATAGCCCGTCGCGGCGCAGTTGGGCGACCACCTCGGCGGCCTCGGGTCGCAGCTCGTCGCGCACGGCGATGGCGCCGATTACCTGGCCGTTGTCTTCGACGAGGACGGCGGTGGCCCCGGCGTGCTGCATGCGCGCCACCCCATCGGCGAGCGGGCCCGGGTCGAGCCAGCCGGGCCGGCCGAGGCGGATGGTGCGCCCGTCGCGACGTCCGTTGAGCCCGGCACCGGTGACGGCCTCCACGTCGGTGGCTGGGGTGACGTCGTCGACGGCGGCGAGGATCGCCGCGGCCAGCGGGTGCTCGCTGCGCGCTTCCAGGGACGCAGCTAGATCCAGCACCTCTTCGCGGGTGGCGCCGTTGGTGGTGGCCACGTCGATGACTGCGGGCCGGTTCGCGGTGAGTGTGCCGGTTTTGTCCAGGGCAACGCCGCGTATCTTGCCCAGCCCTTCGAGTGCGGCGCCGCCCTTGACCAGCGCTCCGAGCTTGCTGGCGGCGCCGATGGCGGCCACCACGGTGACGGGCACTGAGATCGCCAGCGCGCATGGTGACGCGGCGACCAGCACCACCAGTGCACGTTCGATCCAGGTGGCCGGGTCACCGAGCAGGCTGCCGATCACCGCGATCAGTGCCGCGACGATCATGACCCCGGGAACGAGGGGTTTGGCGATGCGGTCAGCGAGGCGTTGGGAGGCGCCCTTGCGGGACTGTTCGGCCTCCACGATGCGCACGATGCGGGCCAGCGAGTTGTCGGCGGCGGTGGTGGTGACCTCCACCTCGAGTACCCCGGTGCCGTTGATCGACCCGGCGAACACCTCATCACCGGGCCCGGCCTCCACGGGAACCGACTCACCGGTGATGGCTGAGACATCAAGGGCGGTGCGGCCTTGGCCGATGATGCCGTCGGTTGCGACGCGCTCACCGGGCTTGACGAGCATCCGGTCGCCGATCCGCAATACCGCTGGCGCGACGGTCTTTTCGCCGCCGTCACGCAGCACGGTCGCTTCGTCGGGCACCAGCGACAACAGCGCGCGCAGTCCGCGTCGAGTGCGCGCCAGCGAGTACTCCTCTAGGCCCTCGCTGATGGAGAACAGGAAGGCCAGCATGGCGGCCTCACCCACCTCGCCGAGGATCACCGCGCCCACGGCGGCGATGGTCATCAGCGTGCCAACGCCGATTTTGCCCTTGGCCAGCCGTTTGAGGGTGGACGGAACGAAGGTATAGGCGCCGGCCAGCAGCGCCACCGCCTCCAGCGTGAGGACGACCGGCCCCGCGGCGTCGAGGAACCCGGCGATCACCGCTGCCAGCAGGAACACCCCTGAAATGGCGGCGAACTGCAGTTCCTTGATCTGCCAGAGCCGCTCGGGCTCACGCTCCTCCTCGTCGGCGCCGCGGGGTTCGTCATTGCCGCAGCCGCAGGCGTCGCTCATCGGCCGATCTCCTCCGCATCGATCGTTGCGCCTGTGCGGGAGCGGGTGCCGTAGTTGGGGCACAGCGCGACGGCGTTGCCGGTGGCGGCCAGAAGTGTCTCGGCTGAGGCCAACAAATCGAGCAGTTCGGGGCGGGTCAGGGAGTAGAACATCTGCCGGCCCTCGGGCCGCCCGACTACGAGCCCGCAATCACGAAGGCACGCCAGATGCGCCGACACTGTGGACTGCGCCATAGAGAGCAGTCCCGTCAGATCCACCACCCGGGCTTCACCGTCAGCCAACCGCTGCAGGATCGCCAGTCGAGTCGGATCCGCCAAACCGTGAAACAGCGCCGCCGCTGGAGACAGATTGGGGGACGGCCGTGCCGAGCCGCAATCGTCGGTTGTCATCGCCATAAGACGATGATAGCGCAATCTTCGCACTCATCGCCAAACGACGGTGAAAGCAAAAAAGTTCGTTGATTGGTGCGGGTCGGCGCAACCTCCAACGCATCCGAAGACGGCGACCGGCAGGTGCTGCGGCCGGCGCCTCCTGGGATGGGCATGGGAGAGAATGCCTGACCTGCTGCGTGCCCCTGAGGCCACGCGATCCTCTTGAGCGGTTCAGTGCCGGATCGATGTAATGCCAGGGTCATCGGCCCCCTCCCGGAACGTTGGCGGCTCATCAACGGTGGCAGGCTCGAACAATCTACTATGGCCCCTAGTAGGAAGGGTGCCGTCGGTAGCGCCCAGGACCCAGCCGGTGTCAACTCGGCAACAGGGGAGGTGCCAAGTGCGGGCTCGGCTGCGGTGGACGGTGTTCGCGCTGGTGGTAATAGCCGCGATGGCGGTGGCGATCTGGCCGCGTACGCCCCAGGTCGACGGTACTAATACCTCCGGCCCCGGGCTTACCCTTCCCGCTGCCGCCGTTGGCGACGCCGATACCGGCGAACTGGCGCGACTCACCGCGCGTGCGGCCTTGGCGCCGTGCCCGACACTACGTGAGGGGGCGCCGCCCAAGGGTGATTTGGCTGGTGCGCTGGCGTCGTGCCTGGGGGCGCGGACCATGTTCGACGTCGGCGCGGCGCTCGCCGGTGAGCAGACCCTGATCAACCTGTGGGCGTCATGGTGCGCCCCGTGTCGGGAAGAGATTCCGGTGCTGGACGCCTACGCCGGGCAGCCGGGCGCGGTGCGGGTGGTCGGGATGAACGTGCAGGACACCGACACCGTGGCGCTGAGCCTTTTGGCTGATCTGGGTGTGCACTACCCGTCCTTCGGCAACGCCGACGCCGTCGGGCAGGTCCTAGGCGCTCCCCCGGTCCTGCCGCTGAGCTACTTCGTTGGCACCGACGGCACCGTCCGCCGGGTCACCACGCCCACGGTGTTCCGTGACGTCGAGCAGGTTCGTGCGGCCGTCGCGGCAATGAACCCGTGACCGGCCCCTTGGCCAGGCTGACCGGGAGGCGCGGGGCGGGGCAACCCGACGAGGACACCGACGCGATGGCGGCGCTCACCGACGGGTCCGCCAATTCCGATGGGGCCCCGCCCCGCCGTTGAGCAGACCTCGGGGTGCAGGTCTAGGTGCTGCGGTGCTGCGCCGACTGCCCCGGATGGCCGGCGCGATCGCTGCGGGCCTGCTGTTGTGCGTCAGCTTTCCGCCGTTCGGGTGGTGGTACACCGCGATCGTCGCGTTCGCACTGCTGGCCTGGGTACTGACCCACGAGTCGACGACGCAGATCGGCGGGCTCGGATATGGACTTCTGTTCGGCCTCGCGTTCTACGTTGCGCTGCTGCCCTGGACGAGCAGCTTCGTCGGCGTCGGCCCATGGCTGGCGCTGGCGGGCATGGAGTCGGTATTTCCCGCGCTGTTCGGCGCGGGGGCAGTGCTGGTGCGCCGACTGCCGGGCTGGCCGATCTGGGTCGCGGCCGTGTGGGCCGTGCAGGAATGGGCCAAATCCAATGTTCCGTTCGGCGGATTCCCTTGGGGCGCAGTAGGGTTTGGCCAGACCGACGGCCCGTTGCTGCCGATCGCCCAAATCGGCGGGGTGCCGCTTGTGTCATTTGCGGTCGTGCTCCTGGGCGTCAGCATGGCCGCCCTGGCGAGCGAGGTCATGCGCCGTGACGCCGTGACGCCGCCGGTGCCGGCCACGCGGGCCCTCCCGCGATGGTGCTGCCCGGTGCGTGCATCGGCGTGGTGCTATTGGCTACCACCGTGGTCTGGCCGCAGGTCCGGCAGCCGTCGACCGATGAGTCCAACGACCCGGTCGTCACCGTGGCCGCGGTGCAGGGCAATGTGCCGCGACTCGGCCTGGACTTCAATGCCCAGCGTCGCGCCGTGTTGGACAACCACGTTCAGGAAACCCTGCGGCTCGCAGACGAGGTGCGCGCCGGGCGTGCTGCGCAACCGCAGATCGTCGTGTGGCCGGAGAACTCTTCAGACGTCGACCCGTTGGCCAATCCCGACGCCGTCGAACGGATCACGATCGCCGCGCGGGAGATCGGGGCGCCGATCCTCGTCGGCGGCGTGCTCGCCGGGCCGGGATACAGCAGCACCAACCCGGTGACCCTCAACTCGGTGATCGTCTGGGATCCGGTCGGCGGCCCCAGTGACCGTCACGACAAGCAGATCGTGCAACCTTTCGGCGAGTACCTGTGCATTTGCCGTTCGAACTATCAAGGTGGAACGGGTGTGAAGTTAGACCGCATTCCAGTCTGGGCTGTCGAACACAAAAGAACTGCAATGTCCGCCCAAGCGCAGCAGTAGCCGCAGGTGCGGATGAGTTACAGCAGGGTTGGCGCGCACGACTGTCAGATCGTAAGTGCCGCTGGTCATTACCGAATGGACGTAGTCAAGAAGCGGATCGGGCACAAACCCCAAGTGCATCCCACGATCAACAACCCGGATCGCCGCTGAGTTAACAGGGTTCTCGGGGTCGCGCTCCAGCCCGAGGCGATGGCCCGCCCGAAGGGCGGTTATTCGGTGGCTGGCCTCTACGCTGCGATGCCTGACGCCGTGGGCAAGGAAGTGCGCCGACGTTTCGCCTGTGGTCCGATCGAATCGGGGTATAGAGACAAGTTCGATCGGGTCGCCTTCGCGATGCCCGCCGGACGCGGTCAGGATCTCCCAGGCATCAGCGTCGGCATCGAGATCCAAAGCTTCAAGGTATTGAGGACGGTCCGGCCGCTTAGCGCTCATCACCCGGTCGGCGAACGATGGAAATAGCCTCTCGGAACGGTAAAGACGGCTGACGTCACGGAACCCAACGACCGGCACGAAAGTAGGATCAGCCGCCACGCGAGCCAAGTACGTGAATTGATACGTCGGGCGCTCGGCCCCTCCGGTCAACCTATCGAGGTAGCCAATCGCCCGATACACCCCATCGTCAGCACCGCGACGCGTGACAATCAACCTCGACCGACGAAGACCTGGGTCTGCATCTGTCGACTCGACTAAGAGATCAACGGAGTGCATCACGGATTCGCTTTCGATTAGTGGCTAGTGCTGTCCTCACGAAACTACGGGTCGGGTCCGACATTGATGATGGAAGAGCGTTGCCGTGTAGGTCGTGACTCTGGGTCTGACTGACGCCCTGCTGGGTTGTCTTTAATTTGATCTGTCCGGCCTACACGGTGCGCGTCTTGTTCACGCCGGACAGGACGGACATGACCTAATCAGGAGCCTGGCCGTTCCTCATCAATGTCTTGTCTGCCCGCCCTGGCCGGTGTGTGCCCCACCCAACGCTGGCCAGAAGGGACGCCATCATTTTGACAGAATCCACGCTCCTCGTCGCCGGTGCGGATACCCACGCCGACACCATCCACATCGCCGCGATCTCCATGACCGGCGCCGCGATCGGTGACCGCGAGTTCCCCACCACCGGCGCCGGTTACGCCGCGGCCATCAGATTCCTCATGTCGATGGGGCAGGTGCAGCGGATCGGCGTGGAGGGCACCGCCAGCTACGGCGCCGGAATAGCCCGAGCGCTCACGAGTGCTGGCATCGAGGTCGTCGAGGTGACCCGCGCCGTCAAGTCCACCCGACGGCTCAGGGGTAAATCTGACCCCCTGGATGCCTACAGCGCTGCCCGCACCGCTCTGGCCGGCGACGGACTGGCCACCCCAAAAGACGATGCCACCTCCGGACTGCGAGCCCTGCACATCGCCCGCCGCTCAGCGGTCAAGCACCGCACCGCGGTGATCAACCAGCTCAAAGCCATGCTGGTCTCGACACCAGACGCGGTGCGTGAAAAATATCGTGGACTAACAACATTGAGGCTGATCGAGGCGATCGCCCGCTGCCGCCCCGAAGCGCAGCCCGACCCCTGGGCGCAGTCGGTGCTCATCGCGGCCAAGATGCTCGCCCAGCGAGTGCAGTTCCTCGAGGTCCAAGCCGAGGCTCTCCAGGCCCAGATCGAGGTCTTCGTGGCCGACGCGAATCCCGGGCTGCGGGCGGCCTACGGCGTCGGCGCGGACACTGCGGCCCAGCTGTTGATCACCGCCGGGGCTAACCCGCACCGACTGCACAGTGAGGCTGCATTCGCCGCGCTGTGCGGAGTGGCGCCGGTGCCCGCATCCTCGGGCAAGACCAACCGACACCGACTCAGCCGCGGCGGAGACCGCGCCGCGAACAATGCTCTGTTCCGCATCGCCTTGGTGCGCATGTCGCATCACCAGCCGACCAAGGACTACGTGCAGCGACAGATCGCCTTGGGCCACACCCGGATGGAGATCCTCCGCAAACTCAAACGGGCCATCGCCCGAGAGGTCTTCAAACTACTGACCCGACAAATCGCCGTGCCCGAGTACACAGACCTGCGCTCGGCACGGCAAGCCAAGAACATCACCGTCACCTCCGCTGCCAAGCACTTCGGGGTCTGGCCCACCGTCATCTCCCGCATCGAACGCGGACTACAACGCGACGACGCCTTCGCAGATACCTACAGAAACTGGCTCAAAGCCGCTTGACACAAATAGGAGCATCAGATTTGGTGTCGCTGCAACGATATCGAAGCATAGATCCAGGTCAACGTCGGTTATTTGAGCTGTCCAGTGTTGTCGTGCCGCGCCTCCGCAGACTGACAGGGCCTCAGCGGCGACATTTACCAGGCTGATCGCCTCGCCGGCGTTAAAGCGTTTTGTTCGCCCGTGCTCGCACCACTGCACGACGGTCTTCTGCTCAATTCGCTGGGCACGGACCCTATCCTCGTCACCGCTGGCGAGGGCCGACCCGTGATCGAAGCTTGGACCGAGGCAAACGTTACCTGTCCTGGAGTTTTGCAGCACTCCCCAATTGTGCGCATGCCGGTCGGTGTTCGCGATCCAGGTGTCCAGGAGCAGATAGCCCGCGAAGACATCGAATGCGGTCCAGTCGGCGTAACTGGTGCCCTCCGGACCTTGCAGCCCCTCTAATGCTTCGCGAATGGCGCTAATCGTATGGCCGCGGCAGGATTTGGCATCGAACTCGTCGTCGCGCTCGGCAAGCAATGCTGCTCCCGGGGTCCATGCCCACGCGCGAGGCCGCATGTCTCGGCTCATCGAGCCATAGACGCGTTGGTGGGTGCGTAACTGGACAACTGTCGCCAACTCCGTTTCCGCTGCAGGCACAGACAGCAGCTGGGCGACCTCGTAGGAGATCTTCTCCGCCCAGTCCTCTCCGCGAACGAGCACGTCGGGTTTTTCGCCGCGATGCTGACGTTCTTTGGACAGTTCGAGGGTTTTGATGCGGCGTGGCTTGAACAACCAGTGCCCGGCATGCGGCGAAGTCTCTGGTGCTATGAACCATCGCTTCGCTTCGTCACCTCCTGGTTCGCTCTCACCGCGAGTCCAGTCGGCGAGGTCGACGACTTCGTAGCTGTCCACCACGGTGCGAACTCTAAGTGGGGGCTCCGTGAGACGGGGCGAGGCAGAGCGGCGCGCCGTCTGCAGCAAGGGCCTGCGACTTAGAACGGCGCCCTGCCGAAGGGTATGTTCGTTAGCCAAGGCTCACCTCGGAGAAAGTGTCGTGGATGTCAACCCGTCGCACTCGCTGGAATCGCATCGTCGCCCTCATTGTCGCGGTGGGGCTGGCAGCAGGTCTTACTGCCTGCTCGTCCTCCGAGGAGGAGGACGGCCTGCTGGTCTACAACGCGCAGCACGAGTCGCTGACCAAGGAGTGGATCGACGCCTTCACCAAGGAGACTGGCATCAAGGTCACCTATCGCCAGGGCGGCGACACCGCCGATGACGCCACCAAGACGATGACCGTGCGGCGCAACGGCGAAGTCGTCAAAACCATGCCCATCTCCATGGGCAAAGCCAAAACGCCCACCGACAACGGCAACTACATCATCGGCGACCGCTACTCATTCCTGGTGATGGATTCGTCCACCTACGGCGTCCCCTTCAACTCACCCGACGGCTACCGCACCGAGGTCGAATGGGCCACCCAAATGTCCTACAGCGGCATCTACGTGCACTCAGCGCCGTGGTCGGTGGGCAGCCAAGGCATCGCCAACGTCAGCCACGGATGCTTCAACATCAACCCGGCCAACGCCCGCTGGTTCTACGACAACACCCGACGCGGCGACATCGTCGAAGTCATCAACACAACCGGCCCCACACTGTCGGGAACCGACGGCCTCGGCGACTGGAACATCCCCTGGGAGCAATGGAAGGCCGGAAACGCCAACCTCTAGGCAACGGAAGTTCTTGACACCGAGCCGACATGGCTTCAATGCCCGGCAGCGCTGAAACCCGTTATTCCGCAGCACATTCGGGATCACTGCTTAGACGCCGTTGCCGTAAGGGCGGTTGCCGGCGTGACTGGAGCCACCGACTCCCCGATGACCGATGGCGGCGCGTACCGCCGACGAGGCTTCAAATAACCGCCCGGGGCAGAATGTTGCTGACGCCCGACGACGGCCCATAGAGCTCCTTTCCGAGAAGCTCGCACATTTGAGTTAATCCGCGCACCATTCACGCGCGTCTTCCCGACCAATGAAACGGGGTTTCAGTCCAGTACTTGCCGCATTCAAGCGAACGGCCGCAGCGAATTTCACTACTGTAATTATGTGGCTGGTGTTACTAGTGGGGCTGTTGTGAGTTACGCTTTTCTACGTAGGAGCTACGTATTTTGGTGCTGCGCCGTACGTATGCGATCAGAGCCGCTATTGGTGCGTGAAGTAACTCACCGCCGGGCGCACCGAGGAGAAGACATGGGATTACACGTCTGGAGCAAGGGTGCGGCAATTGCCCGCACTGACCGCTGCGACCCGGAAATCCCTCTTGCGGGACGCGTTCGACGGCTCTCCGGTGTGATCGCTATCGTCGTCTTGCTTCTCCTCGCGTGCGCACCGGTCGCGTCGGCCCAACCTTCCGCCGGGCCGTGGGACCCATTGCTTCCGAAGATACCGAGCGCGGGCGCTCCCGGCGATCCGGTTGCCATCGCGAACGCATCCCTGCAGGCAACGGCCATGGCGACGCAGACGGCCATGAATATGGGTCGCAGCTTCCTCAGCAGCCTGGGAATCGTCAGCCCCGCCGCGGATCCGTCGACGAGCGTGCGCGGAAATCGGGTCAATGGTGCGCAGGCGATCGAGTACGTGATTCGCAGGGCGGGAACGCAAATCGGTGTTCCCTACTCGTGGGGTGGCGGAAGCCTCACCGGTCCAAGCCGCGGCGTCGACCAGGGAGCAGGCACCGTGGGCTTTGACTGTTCAGGCCTGACACGGTTCGCGTTCGCCGGCGTCGGTGTTCTGCTCCCGCGATGGTCTGGTGACCAGTACGACGCCGGCCGAAAGGTGCCGCCCTCCCAAGCGAAGCGGGGCGACCTGCTGTTCTGGGGGCCGGGCGGGAGTCAGCACGAAGCTATCTACCTGGGCGGCGGTCAAATGATTGAGGCACAGCAGACCGGCGTCCCGATTAAGGTCTCCCCAGTGCGAACAGGGGGCATGACGCCCTACGTCGTCCGGATTATCGAGAGCTGAGCGCGAGGCCCAATTAGCACGCTCGCAGAGCCGTTCACCTCAGCGGGTGACCGAATCAACCGACGAGACAGTAGCCGATGCCGCGGACAGTGCGGACGTAGCGCGGACAGGTCGGGTCGTCCCCGAGCTTGCGACGGAGATTGCCGACATGCACGCCCAGAGCAGCCCGACCGCCGGGATGCGAGGCTCCCCAGAGACTCTCTTGGAGTCGCCGGCACGTCACGGGTTCGCCCGGATGGTCGGATAGTGCCCGCAGGATCGCGAACTCTGTCCGAGTGAGCGTTACATCTTTTCCTCGCTGATACGCCCGCCGAGCCGCGACATCGACCACGAGGTCGTCGATTTGCCGTCGCTGCGTATCGTCGGCCGCACCGCACACGCCGATTTGCCTGAGCGCGCGTCTAATTCGTGTACTCAGCATTTCTGAGTCGCCGATCGCCACCACTGCGACACGTGACACCAGCGGCGCCATCTCTGCATCAGTAAGCGCGACTACGCCACCTTGTGCCACCTGACGAACACGGTCAAGGACAGCAGCACCCTGGTCCGTTGGCCCTACGCAGACCACTACCACGTCGGGGTCAACGACACGCAATGCGGTGAGTGCTGCGGTTTCCGAGCATGCGACCGTAACGGCGAAATCTCCGGCGTGCATACGGTGGGCCAGCATGTCGGCGTAGATGCGTCGCGGCTCAACGAGCAGAACGCGGATGCGGCCGGCGGCCGCCACCGGAGATGCGGCACTACCCGGTCCGAGGTGTGACTCGATGGTCGTGGCAGCCTCCTGTCGACGTCGCGCATCGCGGTTACTGGATTGCTTACGCGGGTTCTGACAACCAGCATATCGTGATCTACGATGTTACTACGTAGATCACAGCCCGGGCGCCCCCCGCATGTCGTCGACTATCCGCTTCCAGCCCGTGTTCTCGCGACATCCGATGTCGGCTATTTGGGTTTCAGTCGACCGCGTCGATGTCTTCGCCGCCGCAATCGTGTCGGCTGTCGTCAGGTCCTCAGTGGTGGCAGAGCAGCTGGATGAGAGCTGGTGTCGCAAGCATGGCGATGATCGCGGCAGCTAAGCAGATACGGTGGCGCCATCGCACATGGCGGCGCGTGGGGGTGACCAATCGTTCCGCTCGAGCGACGACCGCGGTTCCCGCTGCGGCGAGGCCTTCGCGCACAGGAGGTTGATGTCCGGCCAGAGCAATCAGCCCGGCAAGCAGAGGGCGAGTGCCGACGCGCCGCGCGGCGGTATCGTCGGCGCACATCTCCAGCAGTTCTGCTACAGAATGGCGTGCCGTAGCGAAAAGCGGCAGGCGGGGCAAAGTGACGGCGAGGGCACGCAGCCCCATGAGGATGTGGTGGTGGCGCCCCGAGATGTGGGCATCTTCGTGTGCCAGAACCGCTTTCAGTTGCGACCGGTTCAACGTCTTGATGGCCGCGGAGGTGACGATAATGGTGTTCAGGCGGCCGCCCACACAGTAGGCGGCGGGCCGGTCGGCGTCCACGACAACCACGTTGGGGTGACCGGTGGGCCGGCCAATGATCCGCGCGGCATGTGCGTGCTCGTTACTTCTCGCGCGTAGGCGGGACAGGCTACGGCTCATCCGGAGTCCTCCGAACCCTAACGTCAGGGTCCCCACACCGATGAGGGCAACAGATCCGATCCTGCCCGCCATCGGTGTGTGTTCGGAAAATCCGAACAGTTCAAGACACAGCGTCACCACCGCGCCAGTGCGAATACTGTCCGCCGTTGCACCGATGACCATCGAGACCGCGACCAGCCAAGCCGCCAGGGTTGCGGCGACCGTGATTAGCCATGCGGCGACTCCCATATGAGGGCTGATTCCCTGGCCGGTCATTCGCCGCAGAACCGGAGGAGCCAACCACGCAAGCGCACCCCCGTAAAGCAGCAGCCATAGCGCCGTAGTCATCATCGCCGCCCCCTACACGTAGCCGACTTCAGTTGCGCCGACTGCTCCGCACTCATCTGATCGACTACGACGAACACCGCACTGGTATCACCGCCGCAGTCGACAGCAGCCCGCATCAACCGCGCTGAACACCCCTCGTGGCCCATCGATGCCGGGTATACATAGCCTTTCCCACGGCGCTGAGTCCTCAGCCGACCCTCGCGGTACAGGTTGTCTATCGTCGGCATCACGGTGGTGTAGGACTGGCGCTCCCGGGAAATCTCGTCGAAGCCGTCGCCCACTGTGATGGACCTCGCGCAATCCCACACGCAATCCATGACCACTGCGTAGAGGTCGCCGAACCCTCGCTGTTCCATGCCGCGCCACTCCTGCTGTCCACGACGAGCTGGAGTACTTTGCCCATCGACCCCTACCAGACCCCCAATGTAGCGCCCGACCTCGAAAGTTCTGATGCGCCGCACCCGGCGTTCATGGCCTCGTCAGTGCATTCCACGCCGCCGTGCGGGCGGAGCCGATCACGCACGGGAGCTGTCAACTGGGCATCAGCTTCGCCGCAGCGCTGACAGACAATGATTGAGGGGCCGCCTGCGGGTTGGGTACGGAGCCTTGCAGAGTCGTTACCGACTTGAGACTGTGACAGGCGTTTCCCCTGGTGCGCAAGTGATGTACGTTCCAACTGTCTACTATCGTGCTCCGTACTTTGCTGGGCAGTAGGTCCGATCCGAGAATGCCGCGCGCTGGCCCTCGCTCGGTGGCCCGACGACGCTCAACCCAGGTGAGGAGATCCGATGCGTTGCCTCACTTCACTTCTCACTCTCTGCGCACTGATGTCGACGCTGATGCTCAGCCCTTCAGGTATCGCGGCTGCCGAACATGACGGCGCACCTGACGGCGACAGCAAGGACATTCCGTCCCTGGTTGCGGCTGTCGCCGAGGCGAATCAGCGGGTAGCCGATGTCGGTGCCGATATCCAGATCAAGCAAGAGGGCGTCAACAAGGCCCTCGTCGAGATTGCTGCTGCTCGCGACATTCTCGCGGACGCGCAGCGTGAGGTTGCCGCCAGTGAGCAGGGCCTCGCCGACAGTCAGGTGGCGATCGACGCCGCGCAACAACGCTTCGATCAGTTCGCCGCATCGAAGTATATGAACGGGCCGTCGGGTGCGCTGCCACTAGCAGACGGGCCGGAGGAAATCCTTACTGGAGCCTCGACGCAACAGAGCCTAATCATCAGCTTCCAGAAGGTCCGGGATGACCTCGTGCGCAGGCAGACCGATCACGCCAACAAGCTCTCAACCGCGACGGCTGCCCGGGTGCGCGCTGAGGGCGCCGCCGCCGAGGCGCAGCGCCGCCAGGACGACGCGGTCACCGCCCTTCAGGAGGCGCAGCAGACCTTCGCGGCACGGCAGGACGAAATCAATAGGCGTGCCGCCGAACGTGACTCGGCGCAAGCCCGACTCGGTGCCGCCCGGCCGGTAGCAGGGACCGCGACTGCGCCCACGGTTCCTCAACCCGGCGCCGCGCAGGCACCCGGCGACCAATGGGACCGAAGCGACTCTTTGCCGGCCGACAATTCTGGCGCCGGCCTCTGGGACTCCACGCTGCCGATGGTGCCCAGCGCCAATGTGGCCGGCGACCCGGTAGCCATCATCAACGCGATCCTCAAGATCATGGCGACCTCGGTGCAGCTGACTGCCGACATGGGCCGAAAGTTCCTTACCAAACTGGGCATTCTCTCCCCGGCGGCCGCCGCCGCAGATCCCGGCATCACCAATGGACGCATCCCCAGCCTGAACGGCCGGCAGGCCTCTGAGTTCGTGATCCGACGCGCCATGTCACAACTGGGAGTTCCCTACTCGTGGGGCGGCGGCAACGCCAACGGTCCCTCTCGGGGCATCGATCAGGGAGCCAACACCGTTGGCTTCGACTGTTCCGGGCTCATGCTGTACGCCTTCGCCGGCGTGGGCATCAAGCTCGACCACTATTCCGGATCTCAGTACAACGCCGGCCGCAAAGTTCCGTCATCGCAGATGCGACGTGGTGATCTAATCTTCTACGGCCCCAACGCCAGCCAGCACGAGTCCATGTATCTCGGTGACGGCATGATGCTCGAAGCTCCCTACACCGGGTCCGTCGTCAAGATTTCCCCCGTGCGCACCTCGGGCATGACGCCCTACGTCACGCGCTTGATCGAGTACTGACACCTCACGGCGAGCGCTGCGGCGGTTGCACCGTTAACGCATCAGTCCGCCCCGCCGTGACCGCTGTGAACGGGCTCCTCCCCAATGCCTCACGCCGCTCGCTGCGGCGCGGGAACAGAGCCGTCGCGCCGGCGATGGCGGCGGCCCACAGCACGACGACGACGGCGCACAGGATCAGCCACGTGTGCCACCCGAGGCTGTTCGGGCAGACGTCCATCAGCCAGCTCATGTCGGGCCCTCCTCCATAGTGAGCGTCACCCAGCCGCAGGATGGAATCGGTATGGGTCTCGTAAAGATCTGCTGAAGATTGCGCCGTTCCGGAAGTCGTGCGCCGCCGCGGCCGCTTCGGCGGGCACCATATTGAGCATGGAGCACCACCCGGGTAGACCGCCTGAGCACGCTATGGGATACCGCGCGCTCGTCGTCGACGACGAACTGCCACTGGCCGAAGTGGTGGCTAGCTATCTACAACGCGATCAGTTCGAGGCCGTGGTGGCCGGCAACGGTGTCGACGCTATCGCTGTCGCGCGCGACTTCGATCCCGATGTCGTCATTCTCGACCTTGGCCTGCCCGGCATTGATGGACTGGAAGTCTGCAGACAGTTGCGCACGTTCTCCGACGCCTACGTCGTCATGCTCACCGCTCGTGATACCGAACTGGATACAGTGCTTGGTCTCACTGTCGGCGCCGACGACTACATCACCAAACCCTTCAGCCCGCGCGAGCTTGTGGCGCGCGTGCGGGCCATGCTGCGGCGACCCCGCGTCCTGCAATCGGCCACCGCAACCGCCGAACGTGAGGTGGCGCCACCGCGTCGGTTCGGTGCGCTGAGTGTCGACGTCGCCGCCCGTGAGGTTCGCATCGACGACGAACTAATCTTGTTGACTCGCACGGAGTTCGACATTCTCGAAGCTCTTTCAGGTCGGCCGGGCATTGTGCTGAGTCGGCGTCAACTTCTCGAGATTGTTCGCGACGGGCCCTGGGTCGGCAACGAGCACCTCGTCGACGTCCACATCGGGCATCTGCGGCGCAAACTCGGCGATGATGCCGCTCGCCCGCGCTTCATCGCCACGGTGCGAGGTGTGGGATATCGGATGGGGACCGGACAGTGAGTCCCCCGCCTGCGTCCACAGCTCGCCGACGTCGACGGAGGGGCCGTCCTGGTATCGGCTTGCGGCTGCTGGCGGCCCAAACGATTGTGCTGGCAGCCGGGGCCGCGACGACCGCGGTGGTGGCCGCCGTTGTCGGACCTCCGCTGTTTCGCGAGCATCTTCACCGCGCGGGGGTGCCGATGAACTCGCCAGAGGAAGTCCACGCCGAGGAGGCCTACGGCTACGCGACGGTGATCTCGATTGGGGGCGCCCTGGCGGTGTCGGCACTGGCTGCGCTTGCGGTCAGCTTCTATTTCAGTCGACGGCTCCAACGGTCCATCACCGAGGTTGCCTCCGCTGCTACCGATGTCGCTCAAGGGAATTACGACGTCCGCGTGTCATCGCCGCGCCTGGGCGACGATTTCGACGCGCTTTCCACTGCCTTCAACCAGATGGCTTCCCGGCTCCAAACTGTTGATTCGACAAGACAGCAGCTCTTTGGCGACTTGGCGCACGAGATCCGCACACCGGTTGCGGTGCTGGAGGCCTATATCGAGGCACTCGAAGACGGGGTGCGCACTTTGACGCCGCAGACGGCGGCCATGCTGCGTGACCAAACCCGTCGGCTGGTGCGATTTTCCAATGACGTCGCCGCCTTGGCCAAGGCCGAGGAAAGTTCAGTTTCCATGTCGTACGCCAACATTGACGTCGACCGCTTGACACACCGATGCGTCGCCGCGGCGCAGGAACGCTACGACAACAAAGGAGTTGCACTACGCGTACGCCTCCAGAAGGCGCTACCGCCGTTGTGGGCCGACGAGCAACGACTCTCCCAAGTCCTGGGCAATCTGCTGGAAAATGCGTTGCGGCACAAGCCTTCCGGCGGCTCGGTCGAAGTCAACTGTGTCCGCGACGGCGACCGGTTGAGGATCGCCGTCGCCGACACCGGTGAAGGGATTGCCGCCGAGCACGTCAACCGGGTGTTCGAGCGGTTCTATCGGGCAGACTCCGCCCGCGATCGCGAGCACGGCGGCGCCGGTTTAGGGCTCGCCATCGCCAAAGCGCTGGTCGAGGCCCACGGCGGAGCCATCTCGGTAATGAGCGGGGGCCCCGGCGGCGGCGCAACATTCACCCTCGCCTTGCCGATCACCCCGGAGCGCACCGAGCAAACCCCTGTCACGGCTGACTCAGCGCGAATCTGACCGGCAGGCGCCGCAACTCGCTACTTGTCCAGCATGCCCTGCATCGTGTCGATCTCCGCTTGCTGAGAGGACACGATGTTGCGCGCCATCTCGACCGCCGCGGGGAACTGGCCGTTGTCGATCTCCTGCTGCGCCATCATGATTGCGCCCTTGTGATGGGCGATCATCTGCGTTAAGAAAAGTCGGCTCGCCTCCGCGCCCTGCGCGTTCTGCAGCGCAGCCATGTCGGCTTCCGACATCATGCCGTGACCGCTGCCGCCCATACCAGGCATCTTGCCCATGTCGCCGCTGGGCATCTGGTGAGCAGGCATGTCGTGGCCAGGCATAGCGGTGCTGGTCGCAGGTGCAGGCGAGGACGACGCCCCCCACTCCTGGAGCCAACCCTGCATCTGCTCGATCTCGGGGCCTTGAGCATTCTTGATCTCGTCAGCGAGTGAGATGACTTCGGGATCGATGCCCTGCTTGCCGAGAAGCATGTCGCTCATCTCGATCGCCTGCTGGTGATGAGGAATCATGCCTTGGGCGAACGTCGCATCAGCGTCGTTATGGGTAGCGTCGCTGCTGGCAGCGCTGGGCGAGGCCGATGGTGCCGCCGGGCTGCTGGTCGATGACTGAGAGTCGGTTGTCGCATTCGAACAGGCGCTGACGATCAGGGCCGCCGCCGCTATCGCCGCAAACCCGGTTCGGTATCGCTTGTGCTGCATCGCACATCCTTTCTCATACATCTTCCTGACACCATGCGTCCACACACACGGCAAGCGCTCTCGCCGCCTCGGTCCAGCCTCAGGACTCCGCGTATGGGTCGGTTCGAGTTCCGATGAAGATTCGATGAAGACGCCTCACCAACCCGTCGGTACGCGCCGCGCGCTCGGGCGATCCAGCGTCACGCCGCAGCCGGTTCAGTCATTGCGACCGGAAGGAGTCAGTGTGCAGCTCGGTAGATTCATGCCGCAATCTGACCGAAGCCTTGGCCTGCCCGCACGCCGCGATCAGTCGATCGGCAGCCGCCGCCGCAATGCCTCCGCGAGCTGGGTAACCGTCGGCAAACCCGTCAAACCGGCGTCGGTCTGATATAGCCGGCACGCCAACTCCATCACCGGCACCGCATCGTCAAAAGCGTCTATGCCATCGACGAGAATCGTTGGAGAGCCCGCGAACGACAAGGCCGCCGCCTCATCATCCGTAGCGACCCGCCGATACGTGATCTCGACGTTGACTAGTCCGGCTGCTGCCGCGCCCACATGGGCACCGGCTTCCTGCCAATTCGGACACCCTTCGAAATAGACGATCTCCACTCTCATGTGCCAATGGTGCGCGTACCGAGCCGGTGATGTCATCGGCAGGGGGCATCACCGCCAACTACGGACATGTCCGCACCAGCAGAACCGGTGTCCCGGGGAAGTCTCACCGATTGGACGCGGGGATATGGCCGGCTTACGCGACTCGCGCCATCAGAGTTAGCGCCGGGCCTGCGGATCAATCCCATCCTTCGGATAGTTGCATATATTGCAATGTTTGCATATGTTTGATTTTGGAGGTGGTTGCGGTGGCTGCAATAGGTGCTCTAGTTCTGTATTTGATGTTCGTCGCACTCGGGTTCGGCTGGCGGAGTTGGCGCCAGTATCGGCTTACTGGTTCCACCGGCTTCCACGGAATCAGCGGCCGGCCGGGCTCACCGGAATGGGCCGCCGGCGTCGGTTTCGTTGTGGCCATGGTGCTCGGTCTCCTCGCGCCGGCTTTGCAGGTGTTTGGCGTGCTAGCCCCACTCGCTGCTTTCGAGGCCTGGGGGCTTCAGGCATTGGGGTCCGTGTTGGCGCTCGGGGGTCTCGCCGGAACGCTGTACGCGCAGAACGACATGGGCGATTCGTGGCGGATAGGCGTCGATCCGCAGGAGTCTACGACCCTGGTGCGCCGCGGCGCGTTCGCGGTTGTGCGCAACCCGATCTTCACGGCGATGCTGTCGTTCGCGACCGGCGTGGCGTTGATGGTCCCGAATGTGTTGGCGCTGGCTGCATTGATTCTTCTGGTCGTGGCGATCGAATTGCAGGTCCGCGTGGTGGAGGAGCCATACCTCGTTCACACGCACGGGGACGCCTACCAGTCCTATGGCCAAGCCGTCGGCAGGTTCCTCCCCGTTCTGGGACGTTTTCCTAAGGTCCGTTGGTGGTGAATCCCGCTAAGCGGGCGCCAGCAGAATCTGCGCCAGCCGCGTGGTCGTTTCCACGCCGTCGTCGTAGGCGCCTTCGCCGTTGAGCGAGTTCATGATCGCCAATGTGTAGCGTTGTCGAGGGCCGGCGAAACCGACGCTGTTGACGACCCAGCCGCCCTGTTCTTGGGACCACCCGTTCTTGTTGCCGGGAGTCATGGCCGCGCCCGCTCCCCACACTCCCCACTGCTGGTTGGCGTCGAGGTGTTGCATCTCCGACACGATGGCCGCGGTTTGGGCCGCAGGCAAGCTGGTGAGGGTGTAGTTCATCAGCCGGTCGAGGTCTTCGCTCGTGGCCTTTTGGAAACCCCAGTACGGGTAGGTGCCGCTGAAACCCTGCTGCGGTTGCAGGCTGGTAAGTCCGTACGTGGCGAAATTGCGGTTGAACGCCATGTTGTCGGGTCCGCTGTAGCGTTCCCAAAGCGTATCGGCAGCGTCGCTGTCCGATGAGTGCATCATGTTGGCCATGAGTTGGCGGTCGGCCGGGGTCAAGGCGATCTGGCCGGCGCGAGCCCGAGTCAACAGATCAACCACCATCGCTAGCTTGATAGTGGATGCGGTCCACATCATCGTGGTAGCCGCGTCGTTGCGGTGAGCCTGTCCGGTCGTCCGGTCGCGAAGCACATAGCCCACCGTGCCGGGACGAGTGGCGAGGTAGGCGTCTGCCTGCGCGATGCGCTGTCCGATCTCAGCGGCGGCGACGGGTGTCGGCGCGCAGAGCAACACGGTCATAGCGACAAGTCCGGTGACGACGGCTCTCACGCGCGTAGCTTGTCAGCCCCACGGGCATCAGGGCCGACGGCACGCCGGGTAAGCACCGGTTCCTACTATCCATCTCCGTACATGCAGGCCTGCGAATGGCAGGGGTGCCGCCACGAGGCAGCCCGAGCTCGGCTCGTGTCCCGTTCGACGTAGGAAGCGCTGCGCTCCTTTTGCACGCCGGCCCGGTGGAGCCCCACCCTTTCGGACATATTAACGTCCGTTAGTATGTTCGGATGAGTGAGCCGCAGCTTGATCACTGCGATCTGTTGTGCTTGGACCTGCCCCATGCCGAGCGAATCCGTTCCCGGCTACCGTCACTCGTCGACGCCGAATCACTGGCAACCGCAGCGCGGGCTCTGAGCGACCCGACGCGACTGACCATCGCCTCAGCGCTGCTTGCCGGCGAGGAACTGTGTGTATGTGACATGGCCTGGGTGGTCGGGCAGTCGCAGAACCTCGCATCCCACCACCTGCGGCAGCTCAAGATCGCCGGTCTGGTGACTTCTCGGCGGCAAGCCCGGATGGTGATGTACCGACTCACCGACCGCGGCCGATCCTTGACCGAGGCCGTGCTGGCGCACGGATACCGCCAACCGGCCTCCGAGGCACGCCATGTCTGACCCATGCTGCGGGCCCGCGGCCAATGGAGTCGACACCGAGCCCGGATCGGGACCGGACAAGTGGTGGGGAGTCCGCGAACTGCAGCTGGCGGCCCTGGCGGCGGCGTTGCTCCTCGGCGGCTGGGCGTTGCACCGAAGCGGTCTTTCCTCCATCGGCATGGGGCTTGAGCTCGCGGCGGTTGCCGCCGGGGCCGCAACGTTCGCGCCGGGAGCCGTTCGCAGTCTTCGACACGGCCGCGTCGGCGTTGGCACGCTGATGACGATCGCCGCGGTCGGCGCCGTGGCGCTTGGACAGGTCGAAGAAGCCGCGCTGCTCGGGATCCTGTTCTCCATCGCCGAAGGACTCGAGCACTACGCCGTCACCCGAACCCGCCGAAGCCTGCGCGCCCTGCTGTCGCTCGTGCCGCCATCGGCGACCGTGATCCGCGACGGCCACGAAATCCCTGTGCGCCCGGACGATTTGCTCATCGACGACGTGATGGTGTTACGGCCAGGAGACCGTGCCGCCACCGACGGCGTCATCACCTCCGGTCGCACCAGCTTGGACGTGTCGGCGATTACCGGAGAATCGGTTCCAGTCGAGGCAGGACCCGGCGGTGAGGTGCATGCCGGTGCGATCAACGGCGGCGGGGCGGTCGAAGTCGCCGTCACCGCCGTCGCCGCCGACAGCTCGCTCGCCCGCATCGTTCACATCGTCGAACAGGCTCAGGAGCGCAAGGGTGCGGGTCAGCGGTTGGCGGACCGGATCGCCCGCCCTCTCGTCCCAGCGATCATGGTTCTGGCCGCCGCTGTTGCGGCGTTTGGCGCGCTGGTGGGCGAGCCGATGCTGTGGCTCGAACGCGCACTCGTGGTCCTCGTCGCCGCCTCACCCTGCGCTCTGGCCATCGCTGTGCCACTCACCGTTGTGGCCGCCATCGGCGCTGCCAGTCGACAAGGCGCCCTCGTCAAGGGAGGCGCCGCCGTCGAGGAACTCGGACGCATCGCCGTGATTGCCCTTGACAAGACGGGCACGCTGACCCGAAACAGCCCCCAAGTGATAGAGACGGTGACCGCCAGCGGCGTCAGCGAGGCCGAAGCCCTGCGCCTCGCCTGCGCAGTCGAGTCCCGTAGTGGGCACCCCCTGGCCCGGGCAATTACCGACGCTGCAGGCCGCGACATCGTCGCGGCTGAAGACGTGACCGCCGTTGTCGGCCATGGCATCAGTGGCCGCGTCGACGGTCGCAGGATCCGTCTGGGGAAGCCGGGCTGGGTCGCGGCCGGAGAATTCGCCGCCGACGTCGTGCGCCTCCAATCGGCCGGGGCGACAGTGGTCCTGCTCGAATGCGACACCGTGGTGGTGGCGGCGATCGCGGTCCGCGACGAGCTGCGCCCCGAAGCGCCGGAAGTGATACGGCAACTACACGAGCTGGGCATCACCACCGCGATGCTGACCGGCGACAACTCCCGCACGGCAACGGCCGTGGCCGAAGCCGCCGGCATCACTGTCGTGCACGCCGACCTGCTTCCCGAAGACAAAGCACGCCTGCTGTCCGAACTCTCCGGCGGCCGGCCCATCGCCATGGTCGGCGACGGGGTCAACGACGCCCCCGCACTGGCCACCGCCGACATCGGCATTGCTATGGGCGCGATGGGCACCGACGTCGCCATCGAAACCGCCGATGTCGCGCTGATGGGCGAGGATCTGCGTCACCTCCCCCAAGTCCTCGCTCACGCCCGCCGAGCCCGCAAAATCATGCTGCAGAACATCGGACTGTCGCTGGCGATCATCACCATCCTCATTCCCCTCGCCGCCTTCGGGGTTCTCGGGCTGGCCACCGTGGTATTGATCCACGAGGCGGCAGAAGTACTCGTCATCCTCAACGCGATCCGCGCCGCACGCACCCATCCCCTACCCGGCGTCGAACCGCAGCGGATAGCTGCAGCGGCGGCGCACCACGTCACCCTCCCCACCTCCCCGACACCCGTCGATGCCTGCTGCGCCCCGACGCCGGCGCCCGCACCGGTGGTCCTTGATCGTCGGGAAACCTGCAGCGGCGGATGCACCTGCTGCGCTGCGGAACCCACGAATCCCCGTGACGAGTCGACCCGTCGAAGTGAACACCACTGGTGATGGTGCGACCGCGAAATGCCTTCGCCGCCGCGAATCGACCTACTGCCGAACCGGAATTGGTATTGAGCAGCACCGCGCACACTCGTCGTCTGTGCCGGTCGGGCGCAGCGCCGTCGCGCCGCCCCCGGGAGGCGTATCGGCGGGAGATGGCCGCTGCAAAGCGCACACCATCCGCCAGGCAGCGGTGGCGGCATTGGGAACGGGCACACATCGTGTCGCAACCCGACCCTTGGCTACACACCTGCAATCACGCGGCGATGCTGGCCTTGGCGCTGCGCCACCGAGACCGTCGCGAAGCTTTCGGCCAGGTTGTTCGCCTGATTGTCGCTGCGCCGGGATCGCTGACCGTGCGCTATCCCGGGGGCAACACCGATCGGGTCGACGCGGGCCTCATGACCCCGATGGCCGCGCCCGCCGATCTTGCCGCACTCGTGGGCGGGCGAAGGGACTGAAGGACAATGGCGGTCACGACGTCGAACCAGAACACGCGGCCGTGGCCGGCCGTCGCCGCCGCAGTCGCGCTAACGACCGCGGCGTTGAGCGTGGGCTATTGGGCGCTCGGGCTGGCAACCATGCTCATCTTTACCGCCGGGTTCGTCGGGGGCTTGCTTCTGTGGCTGGTGTGGCCGAGTGGCGGCGGCTGGGCCGACATTCGCGCACCGTATTGGATCGCCCTGTTGTTGTTCCTGGCCCACCGCGTCGAAGAGAAGCAGATGGGGTTCTTCGCATTCCTAGCGGCGGTCACGGGTGTGCCGACCCCTGCGGTGAACTCGGTGCCCGTTGTGCTGCTCGTCGCCGTCTCCGCGGGCGCCTGGCTGTTGGTTCCCGTCCTCATGCGGCGCGGCCGCCCGATCGGCCGATACCTGGCATGGACGTTCTTCGCCTCTTTGGGCCTCACGGAGTTGGCGCACTTTGCGGTGTTCCCGTGGCTCGATCCCGGCGGGGCCGGCTACGTGCCCGGAATGTGGACCGTCGTCGCTCTCGCACCGGTCGCCTGGTGGGGAATGTGGCGTCTCACTCGACGGCCGTCCATCGAATCCGCGCCCCAGCGTCCGATCTAGCGCCAGCCGAAGGCATGACCGATCTACGGTCTTCCTCCGTATATAGTCGGACACGCGATGCTCAACCGCGGGCGCGGTTCGGGTCGGTGCTGCGGTACAGGGCTGCGCCGGCGCATCACAGACGTTCGGTGAAACTCTTGAAGGACGCATTCCAATGGCACCTCTCACACGCATTCTGCTGACCGTCTTCGCGGTCATCACCATGATCATCGGGGTTGGCGTGTATCTCTCGGCCCAGGACAAGGACGCCCCCACCTCCGCGCAAGGCCAGGGTGAAGACGTCGGTCAGCTGGTCCGGGACAACAGTCGCCGCCTCACCACCGTGCCGAACAGCGATGTCACCTTCGTCGAGTTCCTCGACTTCGAATGCGAAGCGTGTCGCGCGGCCTTCCCGATGGTCGAACAGCTGCGCGCCGAGTACGGGGACCGCGTCAACTTCGTCATCCGCTACTTCCCCATTCAGTCTCACTTCAACGCAGAGCGGGCGGCGCGCGCGGTCGAGGCGGCCGCCCAACAGGACAAGTTCGAGCCGATGTACAAGAAGATGTACGAGACGCAGAGCGAGTGGGGCGAACAACAAACTCCGGCGGACTCCCGATTCCGCGGATTCGCAGCCGAACTCGGACTCGACATGGCGGCGTTCGATGCCGCCTACAACGACCCCGCCACACTCGACCGTGTCAATGTCGATGTCGCTGACGGCAAGGCCCTCGGGGTCAAGGGCACACCGACCTTCTTCATCGACGGAACCGAAGTGGAATTCAGGAGCTACGACGACTTGAAGGCCGCAGTCGAACAGGCATTGAACGGATAGCCGCGGTGACTGCCGACAGCTCTTGGCGCACCGGTTCCATAACTCGGGACGTGTGCGGGCGCGAACATGACGGCAGCACCCCGCGTCGACGCCGATCTGAGGGGTCGACATCGACCGCAGTACACCGATCTCGCGTTGGCTGACAGGGAGATGGCTTCTGCGCGAAGTCGGTTCCGTCGCGGTGAAGTCTCGCTTCGACCTCAGTACGCGCCATCTCGAATCGCCTCTGCATGGTGGGCGACCATCAGTCCGAGATGCAAGCGGGTGGTTAGCTGCACTGGTTCGGATGATGATGATGATGCGGCCGGGCCCCGCACCCCACGCCCCGCGTCATCAGATCGGCCGCCTGCCGGATCCTGACGAACACGGCTCGAAAGGTGCTGTCGTCGGCGCCTGAGCTCTCACCGCAGACGGGACAATCAGACGGCGTGGGCATGGCCCGAAATCATCTGCGGGAGAAGGGGCGTCCCTGTGAACGGGCGAGAGCATTGCGCGATACCGGGTCGGGGCCACGCACGCGCCTAGCCCGAGGACCAATGTGATGCAGCCGCTATGCCAACAATGCGGTCTCCGTCGTCATGAGCCCAGGCTCGGCGCAGCCGTCCTCTGCTCGATCGCAGTCGAGCGGCGGCGCCGCGCGATCAGCACCGCGAGCACCGCCAGCATTGCCACAACCCCGCCGGCGGCGATCACTTGACCTCCCAACCGCTGGTCGCCCAGCAAGTTCGCATGCCAGCTCAGTTTCAAGGAGCCGTAGAAGGCGCCACCGAGAACCTCACGCATGTTCATCACCACGACCCCGGCAATGATGAACTGCGACAGCGCGAGAAACAGCATCGCGATCCGGCCCCGCTTGGGCATCGGCCGTGGCACCACCGGCTCGACGCCGCCGACGGCGGTGAAGAACAGCGCACCGCTGAGCAGGAAGTACCCGATCATCAGCATGTGCGTGGCGTGTTCGCTTACGGCAGCATCGAAGACCACTTCGAGGCAGAGCCCGTACACGCCCACCACGAGAAGCGTCAGCGCCGTCCACGGATGAGCGATAAAACGCAGCAGTGACGAATTCAGCGCGCTGACAAGCCATTCGCGTGGCCCCGGCACCGCATTGGGTTCGGCTGCCCGCAAGGCCCTCAGCGCGAGGGTCACCGGTGCGCCCTGCACGAGCAACACCGGCACCACTATCGTGAGCACCAATTGAGCGACGGCGTGCATGCTGAACATCGCCGCCATGTACATGCCGAGTCCTGACGAAGTGGCGAACAACAAAACGACGCAGCCGATCAGCCACGATACGGTGCGCCGCGTCGACCACGGGGCACCGCGGCGAGCCAGCCGATACACCGCAGCAAGGTAGACGCCGGCCATGACGACCGCCGCCGTGCCGAAGATCAGGTCGAACCGCCATTCGACCAACACCCGCGCGATCGTCGGCGCCTCGGTGAGGTCGAAGCCGAGCGCAGCCTCGGCCGGAACGGGTTCGCGCGTCGCGGGCGGCGGTGGCGTGCGACCGAGCCCGACCGCCAGGCCGACTGCGACGCCAAACAGGGCGGCTTCTGTGAGTGCGAGCCGCAGCAGCGGTCGGCGCGACGTCGGATCACGCTGCAGCGCAACGATCGACGACCGCCGCTGTCGCCAGCCGATCACACCGAGGCCGGCCAGCGCTGTCACCTTGCCCACGATGAGGAGCCCGTAGGTGCTGTCGAAGATGGTCGACACGTCGATCCGGACCGCCGCGTTGACGAATCCGCTCACGGCCATCGACGCGAAGCACCACAGCGCCAGACCCGAGAAACGCCGGGCGGCGATGTCGGTGTGGCTGCCGCCGCGCAGCGCGTGCCCAAGCAGCGCCAGCAATCCGCCGGCCCACAAGGTCCCGGCAACCAGGTGAATGATCAGGCTGTTGGTCGCGATGTCGTGTGAGCCGCCCGAGGAGGAGTGCCCTGTCACGGCCAGCGGCATCAACGTCGCCAGGGCGCCCGCCAGTAGGGCAGGCGTCCACGACCACCGCAGCACCGGTAGGCTCGCTACCGCGACGACCGCGGCCAGAATCGAGGTGGTGCGCCACGCCGCGGTGGTTTCGACGAGGTCGGCCGCCGACCATATGTCCAGCGGTGTGAGCTCGGTCAACGGCACCCCCGACACGTCGGAGATCGTCAGCGCCACCAACAGCGCAGCGCACATCGCCCAGATCGCGCAAGCGGCTGCGCCGATCCGAAGCGCCCGGTACCCGTCGACGTCGAGCACTCCACTTGCCTGTGGCGGAACGAGGAACGCCGCGAACAGGAAGTGTCCGATCGCCACCATCGCAGCGATCTCTGCGGCGGCGCGCAGGAAGGACAGCCCGTAGGTGGTGATCGGCCCGGGATCGCTCAGCCCGGTCACCGCCAGCGCCTCGGGCAGTGCCTGGGCGCCGATCGCGGCAGCGGTAACGCCCGCCAGCAGTGCAACCCCGAGCAACACAGCCCGCACGACCCAGCGTCGGGGGGCAGCAGAGGTGGCCATCACCGTCCCCATTCCGATCCCGCGGTCGATTCGCCATGACCGCCTCGGCGCTTCACGATCAGCACAGGTGTCCCCGGAAAGAGCGACGGCGCGGAGGGCTCGAAAGCGATTGCGTCATATCGGAAGTGTGGTGTTGCTGACGAACGCATCGCGCACCCATGACACCACCTCGTTCCACAGTCCGGTCAGCAGGGCGATGCCGACCGCGACGAGGAGCACGGCGCCGAAGACCTGGATTTGGCGGGTGTTTCGTCGCAGCCAGCCCAGTGCCCTCATTGCCCGTCCGGATGCCAGCGCGAATAGCACGAACGGAGCGCCCAGACCCACACAGTAGGCGACGACGAGCACGATGCCGCGCGCGACGTTGGGCCCTTCGGTGGCAGATGCCACAGCGATGACACCCGTCAGCGTCGGGCCCAAACACGGGGTCCAGCCCAGCCCGAACACCGCCCCCAGGAGCGGCGCACCCCACAGGGTGGACAACGACGTGGGCGTAAACCGCGCGTCGCGTTGCAGCGCAGGGAAGAAACCCATGAACACCAGACCCATCACGATTGTGACTACTCCGCCGATGCGCTGCAACAGCACCCCGTTGGTGATGATCGTCGTCGTCAGTCCCAGAATCGCGACGGTTCCCATCAGGAATACCGCCGTGAACCCGACAACGAACAACCCGGCGGCCCCTGCCACCCGCAGACGTGCCCTGCCCAGCGGCTGGGCACGCGCCTGGTCATCATCCACGCCAACCACCGCGGCCAGGTAGGACAGGTACCCGGGTACGAGAGGTACGACGCAGGGCGACGCGAACGACACCAACCCAGCTAACGCCGACACGAGCACCGCGAGGAGCACGTGACCAGACGTAGCGATCGCGGTGACACCATCCACGAAGTCCGACACCCTCCGCATCCACCGTTTCCGAATTCACGCATCGACGACGCAGTTCCGCAGCCACACTGCGGCGCCCGAGACGCCACATCATCTACTATTAAACTACGTAGCAACAAATCGTCGTCAGCCGCCGCGAGCATCGGTCGGCGACCAGTGGAACGGAGAGGCCCGTATGCGGTGCTCGCCAGCCAGGCAAATCTTGGCCATGATGACGACCGCTCTAGCGGCTGTGACCGTGCTGACGGCGCCGTCGGCCTCCGCCGAGCCACAGATACCCGTGCCCGCACCCGGCGATCCCCTCACGGTCCCCGACGCGGCAGCGCCGAATCCCTTCCTCCCACCGCTATCCGGCACTTTTCCCGGCCCATCGCCGGCGGCTACCGAAGACACACCCGCCGGCCAGAACCCGGCGCCCTACCTCGGCCCACCGGTCTTCGCTCCCCCCACGTTCAATCCGACGAACGGCTCGACGGTCGGCGTCGCCAAACCCATCATCATCAATTTTCAACGGCCCATCGCCGACCGCACGCTGGCTGAACAAGCCGTCCATATCTCCTCCACCCCCGCGGTTCCCGGGAAGTTCTACTGGATGAGCGCGACTCAACTCAGATGGCGGCCCATCGACTTCTGGCCCGCCAACACCACGGTCAGCATCGATGCCAGCGGCACGAAATCGAGCTTCCGCACCGGCGACTCGTTGGTGGCGACTATCGACAACGCCACCCTCCAAATGGAGGTCATGCGCAACGGCACCCTGGAGAAGACCATGCCGGTGTCCTTAGGAAAGCCGGGATACGAAACACCCAACGGCACCTATTACGTGCTCGAGAAGTTCGCGGACATGGTGATGGACTCCTCCACCTACGGTGTGCCGATCGACGCAGCCGAGGGGTACAAGCTCAAGGTCAAAGACGCGGTGCGCATCAGCAACGCCGGCATCTTCGTTCATGGCGCGCCCTGGTCAGTCGCCGATCAGGGCAAGCGCAACGTCAGCCACGGGTGCCCCAATTTGAGTCCAGCCAATGCGCAGTGGTTCTACGACAACTTCGGCAGCGGGGACCCGGTCGTCGTCAAGAACTCCGTCGGTATCTACGACGAGAATGACGGAGCCCAGGACTGGCAGATCTGACGTCCAAGGCAGAAACGTCCAGCGGTCACACGCCGCACCCCGCTTGGCACCTTTGCGAAACCGCCGCGCGCAAGACCAAAAGCGCGATCGTCACCCACATCACCAAACGCGCTCCCCAGCGAACGCAACCCGGTACCCATAGTGGTCCTCGGCAGCGCCATACCGCACAGACGATGCTGACGCCCTGTCCTCGCCCATGGCCGTCGGTGGTTTCGTCGAACGCGACAGCGCTCGTATGCGAGCGCTCGCGCCACGACACACGATCCATGTCGGCGACTTATCGAGGAAACCACCGTCCTCGGCGATGGGTGTCGATGAGCAGCGGGTCCGTTTCCCGCCACCGGGTGACCGGTTAGGTGCCGGCGCGACCAACGTTGTCGGCGAACACTATTCGTGACACGAGGTCATCTTCCGCCCTCTACGAGGAGGTTGAAGGAGGTGAGGTCGACTCGGCATTCCGCCCGCGCGGCGAGGACGCCAGCGCGCCGAAGTGCGCCGCAACTTCACCGACGAACGACTGCGTGGTCGGCGGGTCCTCATCGCCAGAGGGCGGGCGCACTTCACCGACGCGACGCGCGAATTGGCGTAAACAGGCCGTCGAACAGAAGTAGAACCGGTAAGTGTCTTCCTGGTGCGCGATCGTCAACGGGTGGGCGTCTGTCGTAACGTGCATCCGACATATCGGATCGACGTGCTCCTGGTGGCGGGTTCCGACGTCGAGGGCGAACGCTTCCACCAGGGCACCGACGTTCCGCAACCGAAGCGGGCCCAACGACGTCATCGCCAGGAGGTCGGTTCCCCGAAGCGCGGCCGCGGCCGCGGCGTTGCCGACAATCTGGCCTGGCCGGGCGACGGCGGCCAGTCTGGCTGCAGTGTTGACCGTCGACCCGAAGACGTCTCCGCGGCGCTTCACCACCGGCCCAACACAGAGGCCGGCGCGCAACAATGGAAAGCCGTCGATGCGACTGGTCTCGTCACGGAGACGCCGGAGGAAGGCCAGCGCCGCGGTGGGGTCCGAACTGGTGATCATCACGGCATCGCCGAGGGTCTTGACCATGTCGTCGCCGGGCCCGAGGACCCTGGCGGCTGTGGTGGCGAACCGATCTGCCAGTTCGGCAGCGCGATGATCACCGTGGGTTTCGGTGAAAGCAGTGAACCCAGCAATGTCCACGAAAATGACCACCGTGTTCACGTCGGCATGCTCGAATTCATCTGCGGCACCGGACGGGTCGATCGTCATGGCGTCTCTTCTGCACGCTCAACGCGCGGCGCTGCTGGGGTGACCGACTGCATAGGCAGCCCGAGGAGGCGCAACGCATTGGCGACGACGATGAGCGTCGAGCCTTCGTGGATGAGCACGGCGGGACCGATGCCCAGGCCAAAGACCGTCGCCGGGATGAGGACCGCGACGATTCCGAGACTTGCCCACAGGTTCTGCTTGATGACGCGCGAGGAGCGGCGGCTCAGGCTCACCGCAAACGGCAACGCGCGCAGGTCGTCGGCCATCAGCGCAACGTCAGCGGTCTCCAACGCCACGTCGGAGCCCGCCGCCCCCATCGCGATACCCACGCTCGCGCCGGCCATGGCGGGCGCGTCGTTGACGCCGTCGCCGACCATCCCGACGCGGCCGTGGCGTTCCCGCAGGGCGGCGATCTGGGCCACCTTGTCCTCGGGCATCAGATCGCCGCGGGCGTAGGCGACACCGACTTCGGCGGCGACGGCATCGGCCACCCGCTGGTTGTCCCCCGACAGCATCACGGTGTTCTTCACCCCCAGTGCGGCAAGACGCGCGATGACCGCCGACGCCTCCGGCCGAGGAAGGTCCATCAATCCGATCGCGCCCAACCAGCGGTCGCCCGCGCGGACGAGCATCGTCGTGCGGCCCGCCTGTTCGAGACGATTCACCTCGGCCGCCAGCTCAGCCGGCGGGGGCTGAGCGGCGTCGGTGAACAACTCGGTCTTGCCGATGCAGACCTCGACCCCCTCGACCGACGCGACGATGCCGCGGCCGATCACGGCCCGGACGTCGGTCGCGCGGGGTGTTACCGCCCCGGCGAGACGCGCGCGGCCGTCGCGGACGATGGCTCGGGCGAGCGGATGGTCGCTTTGCTCCTCTACGGCAACGGCGATCCTCAGCAGTTCGGCGTCGTCGCTGTCTGCGGGGGCGCAGACATCGGCGATCCGGGGCCGCCCCTCGGTGAGGGTGCCGGTCTTGTCAAAGGCCAGCACGTTGACCCGGCCAAGTTCCTCCAACGCGGCACCGCCCTTCATCAGGATGCCGGCCCGCGCCGCCCGCGCTACCGCCGACAACACCGCGCTGGGCGTGGCGATCGCCAGCGCACACGGGCTGGCCGCCACCAGGACGGCAAGCGCCCGGTACACCGTGTCAGTGAACGGCTCGTCGACCCCGAACCCGGCGAAGAGCAGCAGGACCACACCGACCAGGATCACGGGCACGAAGATCCGCTGGAAGCGGTCGGTAAAGCGCTGCGTGGAGGTGGTCTTGGTTTGCGCCTCGGCCACCAGACGCACCACTCGGGCCAGGGTGGAGTCACTGGCGAGCCGGGTCACCTGAATCTCGATGGCGCCGGCGCCGTTGATGGTGCCGGCGAACACTCGCGATGCCGCGTCGATGAGCTCGGGTGACGCCGCAGCTGCCGCCACGTCCGGGACCGGGATCTTGTCGACGGGGACGCTTTCCCCGGTCACCGGGGCTTGATCGATGCTGCTGCTGCCTGCCACGACGAAGCCGTCTGCGGCCAGACGCATGTTGGGGCGCACGACGACGATGTCCCCGATGCGCAGGTCCGCGACGGACACTTCGACGGTGTCGCCGGTGCCGCCGCGTCGCACCAGCGCCGTCTTGGGGGCGAGTTCGGCGAGCGCTTCGATCGCCCGGCGAGCCCGGCCCATCGCATAGCCCTCGAGTGCGTGTCCGACGCTGAAGAGGAACAGCAGGAGCGCACCTTCGGCGACTTCGCCGAGCGCCGCCGCACCCGCAGCGGAGACGAGCATGAGGAAATCGATCTCGAACCGGCCCTGCCGCACACTGGCGAAGGCTTCCTGCACGGTGAAGAACGCGCCGAAGAAGAACGCCAAGCCGTAGACCACCACCTCGGCCGACCGTGGCGTATCGGCGAAGGCGGCCAGTAACCAGCCCGTGAGTAGGAGCGCGCCCGCCAGTCCCGCAAAGACCAGTTCGGTGCGTTCGCCGAAGATCCCGCCGTGACCGTGTTGATGGTCGGCGCCGTCTCCGTCGTGCGCGACGGCTGCTTCCGCGTCCGCGGCGCTCCCCGACGGCGCCACCTGCGCGGCGATCACGTCTACGAGTTCCTGGGCGGTCACCGTCGTCCGCTCGAACTCCAGCTCGACTGATTCTGGTGTCGCGGCTGCGGCGACGACGCCGGGAATCGTCGACAGCGTGTCGACGAGCGCAGTGCGCATCGCCATATCGTCATGAGTGCCTGTGGTCAACCACCGCAGGTGCCCATACGTCGACGTAATCGTGTCGGCCGCCTCCAGAGCCCGCCGCTGCACTTCTGTCGCGGACGCAGCCTCGGCGTCGTAGTGCACGCACAGGCGGGGGTTGGGCGTGTCGCCATCGATAACGTGGGCCTGTTCGATGATCCCGTCATCCACCAGGCCGCGCGTCAGGCGGTCAGCGCAGCGCTCGTCGCTGTCGGGAAGCAGGTCTGTCAGGTCGAGTGCCAGGGTCCTATGTGTGGGCGTTCCGTCGGCGCCGAGGCGGCTCACCGTCTCGCCGTTGCGATCTGCCATACATGCAATAATACGCATGTGTGCATATGACTCGTCAACCCCAATTGCGCGAACCCGCGCGTCGGCGGCATCCGCCGACGTCGACGACACGCATGCGACCCGACAGATTCAATGGCGAGCGCCGGCGCCGCCGAGAGACCCTCTCCGACGCCCCCCAGGGGAACCGCCGTGTGGCAGAACGTCTGCGCGCCGCCAACGGCTCAGTGAGAAACCCGTGTAGACGGACTGACCTACCCGAGAGCTGTTGCCCCGCAACCAATGTGACGCGAAGGTGCCCGCGCCTCACTCGGATCGCCGCATTGGATATCGACGGCGCCATTTGGCTGCAAGGCCGCCAGCGCACCCGCACGCATTGGCTACACGAATATTCCTGCTGGCGTTGCAAGGCGCTGCCGGGGAACGGGTGAGCTGCACTGTCTACCAACGGTGACCGGGGCCTGAGGATGTCTTCGACGGCCAGTACGCCACGTACTCACCATCGGGGTCGTAGAAGTGCCAGCACCCATCGGGACTGGTCCGCGCGGTCCACCCCCGAGACACGGCCCACTGCACGAGGGCAGCGGCGATCTCGCCGTTACCAGCGGCACGCCGTGTTGCTTGCGCTCTGCCCCGTGGCTCACATTTGTATGCCATGCCCAACATTGGGCCTGCCAAACGGCGAGGCCTCCTCCTCCCTCTCGTCTTGTGTAGCCGCAGCAACGCACCCTGAGGGGACTCTGCTCGCCGCTGCATTATCTACGTACCTAGATAGTACTTGTTGGTGGCGTCGCGATGGTTGGAATGTGGTGGCGATGGACTACGTGAATCCGCTCTGGAGAAACGATGGCAACCGAGCAAGCTCTAACAGCCTCAAGCCAGAACGACCATGGTGCGCGCATCACGGCCCAGCTAGGGCCACCATCCCGTCAAAGCACCAATCCTGCGCCCGAGTTCTGGCGCCATGGACCGCACGTACGTCGCCGTCAAGTGGTGAGAATCTCGGTAGATCAGGATGTTCCCTTCGGCGGCTCGGCAATACTCGTCGCGACACAGCGCATTACTCATGTCGATCACTTTCATCAGCGGGAAACGATTCGTGAGATCTGCAGCGGGATTGACGTCGTCGAGGACGAGCGCTCGTGGCATGCCACACGTCGTCGCGTCGCCGCCGTCGGCCAGACAGTCGCGAGGGAAGAAAGGTTCGCCGTTGCGGACCAGCCACGGTGTATCGCGCATGCCAAGCACCTTCACACCGCTTTCTGCGAACGCCTGCCAGATCGGCAGGTACACATCTGGCATGACGTCGCCGGGTTGCGTATCCCGTGGTCGTGTCACGGTGGTGAACACGAAATCTGGTCGGTCGGCGACGATCTCGCGCATGGCGGCTTGAACCCAATCAAAGCACTGCGGGTACGGCTCTCCTGACCCCGGAATACGGGGCGCTCGCTCTCCTGATAGGGGGCAGCCCATCTTGAGATAGGTCACGACCTTGAAGCCGTACAGCCGGCCGAGCAGGTCCAGCGCAGTGATCCAGTGCTCGGCGTGCGAGCCGCCCGCCACCGCGATGGTGCGGGTCGCGGTTTTGGAACCAAAAGCGCACTCGCGCAGACTAGGGTCCGCGAAGTCGCTGATGCAGCTGTCGGCGGTGCTCTGCGGCAGGTCGTCCTTGGCCTCCAGGACCGTCTGCCGCATCGGCAGCTTGGGGACCTTGGCGTGGTCGATCAGCGCGCGTGCACCGGGGTAGTCGCGGGGCGACAGCCCGGCCAGCTCCTCGCCGTTGGCGCGCTGGACCGCCACGTGCTCGCGCCAGGTGAACGACGCCGCCGTCAGCGCCACGCCCAACAGCGTCACCACCGAGCCCAACACGATGGTGGGCCTAAGCAGGCGCGTGCGCAGCGGTACGGCGGCCTTCGCCTTTTTGTCCGAGCTGGTCGCACGCAGCCGCAGCGGCACCTCGATGTAGCGGGTCGTCAGCCAGGCCAGCACCCCGGAGACCAGCAGGACGCCCGCGCCCTCGGCCAGGTTGGCCTGTGCATGTCCGCTGTAGGCGAGCCAGAAGATCAGCAGCGGCCAGTGCCACAGGTACAGCGAGTAGGCCATCGCGCCGAGGGAGACGAACGGCTTGGTGGCCAGGAGGCGGTTCGGCAGGGGCATCCGGCCGTCGGCGCGGGCGAGGTGCGGGTCGGCGGCACGGTTGGCGGCGCTCAGGATGAGCAGGATGGTCGCCCCGACCGGGACCAGCGCCCACGGTCCGGGGAACTCCGCGACGCCGTCGATGAACGCGCCACAAGACAGGATCGCGGCCAGTGCGAGCACCGAGACGAGGGTCCGCAGCCACATCGGCCACCGGACGTGCTGCACCAACGCCCCCGCCAGCGCCCCGAGCAATAACTCCCAGGCCCGGGCGAAGCTGTTGTAGTAGGCAGTGGTCTGGTCGGCCTGGTGCGCACCGATCGCGTACACGAATGAGGCGATGGTGAGCGCCGATAGCAGGACGATCAGAAGGACCCGCAGGTGCCTGCCCACGAGTAGGCGGCGCAGCAGGAAGCCGATGCCGAATACCAGCAGCAGGAATGCGAGGTAGAACTGCCCCTGCACCGACATCGACCAAATGTGCTGCAGCGGGCTGACCGCCTCGCTCGCGCGCAGGTAGTTCGCTGCCGTGCTCGACAGTTCCCAGTTCTGGTAATAGCCGAGGCTCGCGAGGCTCTGATCGGCGAACGTCTCCCACCGGGTCTCGGGCTGAACGAGGATCGTCAACCCCGCGGAGGCCGCGAGGACCACCACCAGCGCGGGAAGCAGGCGCCGGATCAGACGCCTGACCTCGGGCACGGGTGCCAGGGAGGCGGTCGACGTCAGGGCGGCGCGCAGCAGCCGGCCGCCGAAGAAGAAGCCGGACAACGCGAGGAACACGTCGACGCCACCGGAGACCCGGCCGAACCACACGTGGAACACCGCGACCAGCGCGATGGCGATGCCGCGCAGGCCGTCGAGGTCGTGGCGGTAGAACCCGGGAGCCCCAGTGCCCGTCAAGGCAGGGGCGGGGCGCCCGGAATCGGTACGCGGCGCCGTCCGGGGCGGGGCGGAGGTCAGCATGGTCGTCGAGACGACACCACGGGAGTCATGAGTTCAGCCGCGGTCATGACGCGGCCAGACGAAACTGGTGTGCCGGACACGTCCGCACCCTCTGGCCTCGACGTCAGCCCACCCCGGCGTAGGAGTGCAACCCAGCAATCACCAGATTGATGAAAAACAGGTTGAAGACCATCGCCACGAAGCCGGCCACGTTGATCCAAGCAGCCTTCCTGTCACGCCACCCCGCGGTGGAGCGGGCATGCAAGTAGGCCGCGTAGGCAACCCATGCGATGAACGACACCGTCTCCTTGGGGTCCCAACCCCAGAAGCGTCCCCACGTCTCCTCGGCCCAGATCGCGCCGAAGATGACGCCAAACCCGAAAGTCGGGAACGCAAAGATCGTGGTGCGGTAGGCGATCCTGTCCAGAACTTGTGCATCGGGCAACCTGGACATGATGCCCGCGGCGTACCCGTTCCTCCCGTCGCCCCGCTGCTCGCTGTGGGTCGACGTCTTGGCCAGGAACAGAATGCTCGCCACTCCGGCGACAAGGAACACACCGGAGCCGAGGCTTACCACCGACACATGAATAGGCAACCAATACGACTGCAGCGCAGGCATCACGGGTGCGGCGTCGGCATACAGCCACTTGCCCGACACCGCGAGCAGAATCAACACCGGGATCAGGACAAACACCCACAGCGCGCGAAACTGCGGGCGGCGCAACACGACTGCCGCGGCGATGAGGCCGCACAAGCAGGTCAAGTTGATGAACTCGTACATGTTGCCCCAGGGGGCACGCGAGGTCGCCAAGCCGCGCAGGACAATGCACATCAGGAGTAAGACGGCACCCACGAAGACCACGGCTATTCCAGCACGCTCCATACGTTCTGCCCGCGATCGCCGCGGCATCTCGGTGACGACGCCCGGGCTTGCGCTGTCGAGCGAGACCCCTACAGGTGCCATAGACCTCTCGAGTGTCCTTGTCCGACCGATCGCGAAAGTCGCTGCAAGAAGCAACAATGCAAGCGTCAGCACGCCCACCGCTGATGCGTACGCCCAGTCCGAATACAGCGCCAGAGATTCCCGTGTGCCAACTACGTTCACGTCTGAGATCTCACGCTGCCGTTGAGGACTATCGGCGTAGCGTAGCCAGACCGCAACCTCGCTCGTCTGCCTCCGCTCGTCTCGCCTCCCTGCGATCGTCTCTGCGAGCGCGATGTCGATTTACGGTATTCGACCCAGTGTGCGGTCGGCTGCCGCGACCCGAAAACGTTCACGGCGTGCCCAGCCCGTCGCATGACGGAGGTTCGGGAGTGTCGAGGAGAAATCCGAATCCATTGAGCCGCATATCTGCTCGCAGCGATGGACTCGGTCGATTAGCTGATAGCCATGCCCTCAGCGCGTCGGCTTGTTGCTCCGGGGAGGCATCCGCCACGCCAGCGTCGTCGAGGATGAAGTAGCAGAGGGTTGCATCGCCGAAACAACCGTTGATCATGCTTACGTCGGCGGTTGCCTTCACGTCGGCTGCCATGATGCGGAGTTCGAGGAGCGACCACTCGGGGTTTGAACCTGCACCTGGACGCTGCCGCAACCACTCGTGGAATTCCTCGTGCAGCTCGGACGGCAGTGGATAACCGCTGCGGGACAGGGCTTTTACTACCACCAGAATGGCCATGCTCGGCTCACCAACGTGTAGCGCCGTGAGCGCCGTCACACGCTGCGCTTCCGTAAGGCAGGGTTCGGCGGCCTCCCACATCACCTCGGCCATCTCGAAGTCTCCCCGAATCATGTAGGCCTTTTAGGTGATTCACCGACCCGCTGCGGCCTCAACAGCGGCATGAGGCCGCGTCGGCCGTGACCGCGCATCAGGCTGGAATAGCGCGCGCCTTTGCATATCAGCATTGTGGCCGATCGGTTTAGGTGCGCACTTGAGCGTCGTCGAGCCGGGTAACGTCGCCGTCCTCGGGTCCGTGCGACCGGCCCACATGTGCCTCGCGGCGCATCCGGTCGATCATGTGCGGATAGTGTAGCTCGAACGCCGGGCGCTCGGAACGGATGCGGGGCAGCTCGGTGAAGTTGTGCCGCGGCGGCGGGCAGCTGGTGGCCCACTCCAGCGAGTTGCCGTAACCCCACGGATCGTCGACCGTGACGACCTCGCCGTACCGCCAGCTCTTGAACACGTTCCACAGGAACGGCAGCGTCGACAGACCGAGGATGAACGCGCCGATCGTCGAGATCACGTTCAGCGTCGTGAACCCGTCGCTGGGCAGGTAGTCCGCGTAGCGGCGCGGCATACCCTCGTTGCCCAGCCAGTGCTGCACCAGGAAGGTGGTGTGGAAGCCGATGAACGTCAGCCAGAAGTGCAGCTTGCCGAGGCGCTCGTCGAGCAGGCGGCCCGTCATCTTCGGGAACCAGAAGTAGATGCCCGCATAGGTCGCGAACACGATCGTGCCGAACAGCACGTAGTGGAAGTGCGCGATGACGAAGTAGCTGTCGGTGACCTGAAAGTCCAGCGGCGGGCTGGCCAGCAGCACACCGGACAGACCACCGAGAAGGAACGTGACGATGAAACCGATGGAGAACAGCATCGGTGTCTCGAACGTCAACTGCCCCTTCCACATCGTGCCTATCCAGTTGAAGAACTTGATGCCCGTCGGGACGGCGATCAGGAAGGTCATGAACGAGAAGAAGGGCAGCAGCACCGCACCGGTCGCGTACATGTGGTGCGCCCACACCGCCACCGACAGCGCCGCGATGCCCAGCGTGGCGTAGATCAGCGTGGTGTACCCGAAGATCGGCTTGCGGCTGAACACCGGGAAGATCTCACTGACGATGCCGAAGAACGGCAGCGCGATGATGTACACCTCGGGGTGACCGAAGAACCAGAACAGGTGCTGCCACAGCAGCACACCGCCGTTGGCAGGGTCGTAGACGTGCGCGCCGAGGTGACGGTCGGCGGCCAACGCAAACAGGGCCGCGGTCAGCAGCGGGAACGCCAGCAGCACCAGAATCGACGTCACCAAGATGTTCCAGGTGAAAATCGGCATCCGAAACATCGTCATGCCCGGCGCACGCATACACACCACGGTGGTAATCATGTTGACCGCGCCTAAGATCGTCCCCAGCCCGCCGACGATCAGGCCGAGAATCCAGAGGTCGGCGCCGGCGCCTGGCGAATAGATAGCACTAGATAAGGGCGTGTAGGCGGTCCAGCCGAAGTCCGCGGCACCACCGGGGGTGATGAACCCGGCAGTGGCGATCAGCGCACCGAACAGGAAGAGCCAGAACGAGAACGCATTCAACCGCGGGAACGCCACGTCGGGCGCCCCGATCTGCAGCGGCAGCACCAGATTGGCGAACCCGAACACGATGGGTGTCGCGTAGAACAGCAGCATCACCGTGCCATGCATGGTGAACAGCTGGTTGTACTGCTCGTTGGACAGGAACTGCAGGCCGGGCACCGCGAGTTCGGTGCGAATGAACAGCGCCATCAACCCGCCGATGAGGAAGAACGCGAAACACGCGACGCAATACATCATGCCGATCAACTTGTGATCAGTGGTCGTGATCAGTCGGTAGATCAGATTGCCCTTCGGGCCCATCCGGGCGGGGAAGGGGCGGCGTGCCTCCAGTTCCCCGACCGGTGGCGCATCGGCGACCATAAGACTCCTCCCGCTACAGGCCCGGACCGCGTTTCGAATCTACGGACTACATACGTAGGATATCCTACTGCGTAGGTTAGTACTAGCTTGTGTAGTTGGAAGTGCTGGACCAATCAGTGAGCCACATCGCCCGGTGACGGGCGTCCTGCCGGGGCGGGTGCCGAGCCAGCACTCGCATCCGCTCCGGCCCAGCCCCTTCGAGCCGACCTCCGGTGCGTTAGGGAGGTGCCAGTCTCGCGGCGGCGGGGAGCTGTATTGAGGTGTCACGAACGACGTCCGAGCCTGAAGGTCGTCCGTAATCTGGTTCTACTACGTACGTACTTAGCAAAGTAGCTCCTCACGTTGTTGCGTGCGTTACTGATTAAACAGATTGCGTCCCAACCCATTAAGTAACGTGTGATGTCAGGCGGGGGCGTTCATCGGCTTCGCGGGCTTGCCCAATAGCCGGTGTTGGGTTAGCGTCTCGCCAACCAGATAACGAATCGGTAACGGCAAAGGATCGACTTCGAAGTGGTGCACCACCGACTCGCGCGACCAGACGCGCCGGCCGATCGTGGGGCCACCGACGTCACCGAGATCATCGCCTTCGGCGAGTTCGGCGCGTTGCTAAATATGGCCAGTTGTCGCAGCGATCCGTTCGCCACCGACTTCGAGGTGTTGAGCGCACCGGAACTCGACGACCTCAACGACTTGGCCGATGAGTCGCCACGGCTGCTGCTCCCACCGAAAGGTGCCACGAAGGCAGCGCCACCGACCGTGCCGGCTCCCGTCGGCGGGGCACGCCTTAGGGAACGTCCACCGTCGTCTCGGGCGCAGTCGGGCGCTACCCTCCGCGCATCTGGCGGAGCGCATCGACGAACCCCCGCGGCCACCGGTGCGGCGCACAGCAGGTTGGTCATCACTGCTATCGCCGTCGGCGCGATCGGCGCCGCAGCGAACGCAGCGGTCGACGAAACCGAGGCGCAGCAGCCGGTGTTGGTCGCCGACACGGCGGCGTCCCCGATTGCCCTCCCCGACGCCTCGGGGATGCAGATCATCCCTGTGGCAAACGGTTTCGATGCTGGGATCCATCGACAGGAATTGGCCAACGGCGCGGCCTTCGCTCAGGAGCGGGCGCAGCGGGAGGCGCGACTTCGGCGCCCCCAGTTCACCTTCCCTGCCCGAGGCATCCTGACATCGGGCTTCGGAGCCCGGTGGTGCACCCTGCACGCCGGACTCGACATCGCCAACGCCGTCGGCACTCCGATCTACGCCGCATCCGATGGCGAGGTGATTGCCTCCGGTCCGACACCGGGTTTCGGCATGTGGGTCAAGATCCTAGCCGCGGACGGCACAGTTACGCTCTACGGTCACATCGACACCACGATGGTGCACACGGGCCAGCGGGTGATGGCCGGCGACCAGATCGCCACCATGGGCAACCGAGGCAATTCGACCGGACCGCACCTGCACTTCGAGGTGCACCGCAACGGATCGGACAAGACCGACCCGATGGCGTGGTTGGGGGAACGGGGCGTACCTAACGGCTAGGGCGGCTGCCTGCCGGCTACACAATGCGAGCACAGCCGTCTCACAAACACAACTCCCCGGGAGAGGCCGGGCGACCAGAGGCGGGAAGGCCCGGGCCTCGGGTGCGGGCAGCTCGTTCATGCATGCCCGCTGCTGAAAGCCACCAGCCTCCTACTGACGTCAGTAGAATCACGTCGAGCCCGGCTGGCCGCCGCGCGATCACAGTCGGCGCCGTGCGCTCACTTCAGCGCCGGCACACCGATCGACACCGTAAGCTACCTACTGACCAATTCAGGAGGTTCGATCATGGCTCGGGGACGTGGCTTCGGAGAACTCGAGGCGTCAATCATGGATCGCCTCTGGAATCGTGACCCCGACGCCGACACCACGGTCAGAGACATCTTCGACGAGTTGAGCACCGAACGCCACATCGCGTACACCACAGTGATGTCGACGATGGACAACTTGCACGGCAAGGGTTGGCTGTCGCGTGAACGCGACGGCAAGGCGTATCGCTACCGGCCGACCCTCACTCGCGAGGAGCACAGTGCACGACTCATGCTGGAGGCACTGAGCGGCGGCGGTCGATCGGAGGCAGTCCTGAGTCATTTCGTGGCGCAGATCGACGCAGAGGAATCCGCCGACTTGCGTGCTGCGCTGCGGCGCCTGGCCCGCAAGTCAGGTCGCCAATGACCGTCGCAGCGGCTTTGCTGCTCTACGTCGCGGCGGTCCTGGCGATCGCACCGAAGCTGCTGGTCCACATCACCGCCGACGGCGGGGCTCCGCGCCTGGCGATAGCCGCGTGGATCACCGCTGTCGTGACGGTGCTCGGCTGCTCGGTTGCCGCCGTCGCGCTGCTGCTCATCGAGGCCGCCGGGCATTGGGACAGCCCCGACGCGGTGCTTGTCACGTGCCTAGAACGTCTGCGCGCCATTCTCGTCGGCCACGCCGGGTGGCCGGCACGAATCGTCGCAACCCTCGCGGTGGCCATCGCGGTCGGGAGTCTGATCGCCGTCGTCATTCGAATAGGCCGCGCTCTGGGCCGGATGCGCACCCACACCTTCGCGCACGCCGACGCCGTGCGCCTGGTGGGCCGGTCACACGGCAGCGACGTCGTGGTCATCGAGGCAACCGAGCCTGCGGCGTATTGCGTGGCGGGACGCCCACCGGCGATCGTGGTGACCTCCGCAGCTCTGGCCGCGCTCGATGAAAACCAACTAGCGGCCGTCGTCGCCCACGAGCGTGCTCACCTCGACGGCCGGCACGCCTACATCGTTGCCGCGGCGCGCGGTCTGACCGCCGCGCTGCCCACATGCGGGCTCTTCGCGAGCGCAGCCAGCCACATCAGTTCTCTGTTGGAGATGTGCGCCGACGATGCGGCCGCTCGTCGCCATGGCCGTCAGCCGCTGCTCGCGGGCTTGTTGACCCTCGCGGGTGCCACCGCCCCGGCTCACGGTCTGGCCGCCGCCGGTATCGCCGTGCTCGCCCGTGCCGAGCGGTTGTCGAAGCCACCACGACGGTTCTCCCGCATCCAGACCCAAGTCACGCTCAGCGGTGCAGTGGCGGCGATGGCCGCCACACCCTTGGCGATCGTCACGCTGTCGGTATCGGGCGTACTGATCTGCTTCGCGTGAGCGGCTCACCGCGCTTAAGAACTTCACGACATTCTTGGCGCATCCAAATACCGCGCTGCACGGCGTCGTTGCGCCGTGAATGCGGCTACGGCAGGGTCGTGGCGCTTCAGCGGCTGGCTGGCTAGAGGTGCGGGAGGCCGCCCATGCCCGGAAGGTGAGCGGCGGCCGGGTCGGCCACAAGCATGGCCAACACCGCCAAACCCAGGGCCAACAGTAGCGCCGTCGCGATCCATCGGCGGGCCAGTCGACCCGTCGGCCGCACGTGACGTTGGTGAGGCCAACTCGACCGCGGTCCGTGGCAGGACACGGCCAGTGCGCTCTTCACACCACCAATCTACTATGTGACTACGTATGTGGCCATTGCTTCGCATTTTTGCGTTACGAGGTTCGGCGATGGGGTCACCCCTAAGGTGTAGGCGGCCTTCTGACCGGGCTTCGGCGGCAACGATGTCACCGTCGCTCCATGCAGGCGGCGATGAAAGGGACCGCGTGCGCGACGATCTGAGAACGGGCACCGGGCGACCGGTCCGCGCGGCGTGGGTGGCACTCGCAGGTGTGACGATGATCGTCGTCGCGGGCTGCGGCGACACGGACCGTGTGTCGTCGCCGGGTCCTTCGAGCGCCGCGGGTGCCGTCGCCGACCAGCCGCACACTCGGTTCGACGTCTTGTTCGCTTTCGACATCATCGACCACAGCGGTCAAGCTGTTGTATTGAGCAATTCGACCACCGTCAAGCAAGGCATCGCACCCGAGATCCGTGACATCGCCAGACAAATCAGCGTGAGCAGCACCACCTACGTCAACGAGCTGCAGGCGCTCCTCGTCGATTGGGGATTCACCTCCATGACCGGCGGGCCCCGTCCTGCGGCGGGCACGCCCAACGTTCCAGTTGCGGCGGGTGAACATCCCCTCGCCGTCGACGCCGACGTCCGTCGCGTCACCAGCGCGACCGGGGCAGGTGCGGCGGGCCAGTATCTGGAGTTGATGATCCGACAGCACCGTTTCACGATCTCGGCCGCGCGTGACCAGCTGGAAGCAGGGTCGAATCCCCGGGCGATGGCGATCGCGCGATCGCTCATCGAGAGCCAGCAACGCGAGATCTCCGTCATGGAGACCCTGCAGCCCTGACGATGTCGCTGCGGCGACCTGGGTCTGGCGTCGAATTGATGGCCGCCGCGTTGTCGTCACGGCGTCAGTCGTGCTCGTTGGCGGTGCGCGGCACGTCGGTCGGTGGCCGCCGCTGTTGGTGCAGTCCGCGCAGAAACGCGTTGTAGGCCGCCAGTTCCGCGTCGTCGCGCTCGACGTCGGCCTCTCTTTTCTTCGACTCCGACTCCTCGTCACGGCGCCATCGGATGGCGAAGATCACTGTGGTCAGCAGCGCCACGGGCTCGCCGTAGGACCACGCCAAGGCGCCGGCGACACCCTGGTCGGCGACGGGGTCGACGTTCCAGTCCGGCGGAGGTTGGGCGAAGGTCTCGGTGAGCGTCCGCGGTGCCATCATCAGGATGACGCCGATGAAGACGTGCAGTGGCATTTCGACGAAGATGTCGAAGAAGCGGCCCAGGTTGCTCTGCCGGACCGGCAAGGGACCGGTCGACAGGATCGGCAGGATGAACAACAGGCCGCTGGTGAGGAAGAACACCTGCAGTGTGACGTGTCCGGCCACGCTGGACGCCGCCGCGTCGAAGAGGTCGGAAAGGTACAGGCCGTAGTAGCTCAATAGGAACACCGGAATGGTGAAGCCGGGGTGCAGCACGATCCTGCTCGCCCGGCAGCGCAGTCCGCCCAGCGCGGCGATCACGACGTAGCGTCCGAGTCCACGATGGGGCGTGGACCTGAGGAGCAGCTGGCCTGGCGCACCCAGCACGAGCAGCGGCGGAACGAGGATCGACAGCGTGAGGTGCTGGAACATGAAAGCACTGAACAGTCGGTAGCCGTAGCCGTCGATGGCCAGGCCCGTCACCGCCGCCAAGGCGATACAGCCGGCCAGGAAGCTCGCCGTGCGCGTCCACGCCCATTGGCGGCCACGGGATCTGACGACTCGAACGGCAAGCAGGTACCACACCGCCAAAACAATTGCCAATACCGGCAGTATCGGAACCGGCGGCGGTAACCAACCGAGCATCGCCCATAGCGACGGCGGTGAGGTGGGGATCACCACCTGACCGATCACGGGGCAGCCCACCATCGAGTCGCGGCGTTGCGCCCGAGTGTCGGCCGCGCCCCGCGGCGACGTGCAGCCGGGGCGGGGTCGCCGTTCATCGCGGGGGCCCTGAGCCGGTTGTGGTCTCGGCGGCGAGGCGACGGACCACCGGTTCGAGATCCTCGGCGAGCAGCGCCCGCAGGAACACCGCGGCGACGCGATGCGACCGGTCCAAGACGATGGTGGACGGGATGACGGTGGTGGGATATCTCGCGCCCAAGGCGATCATCGTGCGCATCGGTGGGTCGTAGATCGACGGGAAGGTGACCTTGCGATCGACGATGAAGTCAACCGCAGCTTGGCGGTTGTTGTCGCGGACGTCGATGCCCAGAAAGGCGACTCCCTCGTCCCGGGTCGCGTCGTACACCCTTTGCAGCTCCGGCATCTCGGTGCGACAGGGACCGCACCACTGACCCCACACGTTGATCACCACCACCTGCTCGGCGAAGTCATCGAGTGACAACGTGCGGTTGGGGTCCATCAGGTCGGGTCCGCGTATCAGCCCCGGGCGACCACGACTCTGCGGCGGGTCGTAGAAGATGTCGACCTGCCCGCCCGGCGACACGAACTCGAACGTGCCACCCTGCGCGACGGCGTCGTCTCCGCTGGAGCATCCGGACACTGCGGCGCCGAGCAGTACCGCGCTCAAACCCGCGGCGATGCCACGCCGTACCACCAGTGACCAATGTGTCGGGGGTCGCCTCCGTCGCCGACGCTCAACGCCCACGCACACCCTTGACGGCGACATTCGGGGCGCATCGGTTAATCGATGAGTCATTTCAAGCGCCACTCGCGCTGGGCTCGCTCCGATGCGGGACGCCGCGCTACGTAGCGCGTGACCGCTGGCAAAGGACACGACGACCTCCGTGACTGGACGTTCGGCGCCGGCGCCGCGGACGCTCGGGCGAACACCGGCGGGCCTGCTGCCAGGGCCGGTCCGCACGGCACATTCTACGTAGAGACTACGTAGAATATAGCGCAGTGGTTCCACGGCGAATAACGGGAATCCGTTGATGAGGCGTTATCGGCCATGCGGACGATCGTCGGCGCAGGAGCGTCTGGTGGCCGACGCTAACGCCGTTGGCAATCGTCGGGTGGCCGCGATCGTCGGAGCGTGCAGCGGTCTACCAACGCTGCGGCCGACGCACCGCTCCGAAGCAGTCGTCAACAAGGCCACCCCTTTACGACGATCTGGTCGTTCCGGACTCGCGGGCGTCAGTCACCGTGGGCAGCATCGGGGTTCGGTCGTCGGCGGTCACGGTCAGCGCTGCGGCCGGAGTGCTGGGCGTGACGAGGTGGTCGCGACCGCCGACTACACCACCGGAAAGGCACTTCTTTATCTTTGTTCGGCGGTTGACGATCCACTCGGCGCTAAGGTGATGGGCCCCGGGTGAGGTGATGGCGTACGGGTTTGCCCGCTCTCAGCATGATGACGGCGATCGCGATCAGTCCAGCGACGGCGCCCGCAAGAATCCACAGCGCAGGGCTCGCCCCTCCTGGTCGCTGGCCGGGGTGGGTGTCGTCGTAGGAGTGTTTGGTGGGCGTTGGGACGGCGGGGCGCGGTGGGGCGATCGAGGAAGTCTGCGCTGACGACGGCTCCGCGGCGACGGACGGCGCGCCGGTCGAGGCGAGTCCGAGGAGTGTGGCGACCACTGCGACGACCAGGGCCGTTTGCGTCCCTCGCCCGGCCCGCGGGGGTCGTCGACACCACCAGCGCGGCGTGCCACTGTTCATCTCACGAAGTAGATGACGGCAAAGAGCGCTATCCACACGATGTCGACGAAGTGCCAGTAGTAAGACACCACGATGGCGGCCGTCGCCTGGGCGGGGGTGAACTTGCTCATACGCGTGCGCATAAGCAGCAGGATGAAAGCGACGAGACCGCCGATCACGTGCAAACCGTGAAAACCCGTAGCGAGGTAGAAGACTGACCCGTACGCGCTACCGGCGATCGTGGTTCCCTCACGCACCAGGCTGATGTACTCGTAACCCTGGCCGAGCACAAAGAACGTTCCCATGAGCAAGGTAACGACGTACCACCGGCGCAGGCCGAACACGTCACCGCGTTCGGCGGCGAATACACCCATCTGACAGGTGAACGACGACGCGACCAGGACCAGGGTCACCGGCACCGCGAGCGCGAGGTTCAGCTCGGTGGGCGGCGGCGGCCACTCGTCGGCCTGGGCACGAGCGGTGAAGTACATCGCAAACAAACCGGCGAAGAACATCAACTCACTGGACAACCACACAATCGTCCCCACGGCGACCATGTTGGGCCGATTCAGGGAATGAACCCGTGCCGAAATGGCGGTGCCACTTGTCATGTCGTTCCTCGTCAAGCCAAGTCCGCAGACGGTCTACTGAGTCACTACCTACTATTCCACACAGTAAATGTTTCACAAATGCGGCATGGGTGGTGTGGGCCCATGTGGCCGGGACACGTAGCGTCGCCCGTGCGACGAAGCACGCGCGTTGGGCGGCGCAGGGCCGATAAGCATCGCCGTGTGCGTGGACATTGAACGCGGTTCCTCGTAATCTTTCCGTGACCTACGTAGCTAGACCATAGATGTCCCTGCGGTGTGAGGACTGTGTGTTGAGGATGAACCGCCCCGCCGCGGTATGCCGATCAGCGAGCGCTCTCGTGATGGCGATCGTGCTGGCACTGACGCTTGGCGACTCGGCGGGCACTGGGTGGGCAGACCCGGCTGCCGACGCCTTGGCTCGATTGACGGAGCTCTCCCGAGAAGCCGAGCGGACCACGGAAGCGGTGTATTCGGCCGAACTAGACCTCGAGGCGAAACTCGCGGCGCAGCTCAGGGCCGAGGATCGTCAACGCGCCGAACTCGAAGCGATGACCGCGGCGCGAGCCGACCTCGGTGGGTATCAGGCTGCCGTGAACGAGGTGGCGGCCGCGTCATACATGGGTGGTTCGACCAGCACGATCAGCGCGGCGCTGACCGCCGAGTCTCCGCAACGCCTGCTCGACGAACTCTCCTCGAGCAGGGTGATGGCCACTCAGATGTCGGACCGCATTAGGGCCTTCCGCGCCGCATCGACCCGTGCCGACGAAGCCGCGCTCGCGGCGCAGTCATCAACGCTGGCAGCTCGTACAGCCGCGGAGCAGGCGTCGGCCGTCCGCGCGGGCCTGCAATCGAAGCAGAGCCGACTGCGAACACAGATCGCCGAAGTAGAGGCGCTATATCGCGCACTGACTCCCGATCAACGTGTCGCGCTCGCCGACCCTGGGCCGGCACCGCCCGCGCCGCCGGTCCCACCAGCGGCCAACCCGGCCATCATCGCGATGCCTGAGGCGATCCCGCCGATGGGGCCGGGTCCGTCCAGCTCACCCGGCGGGGCCGCGGTCGTGCAGGCGGCGTTGACCCGCGTGGGTGCGCCCTACTCGTGGGGCGCGACAGGACCTGATGCCTTCGACTGCTCAGGTCTCATCAAGTGGGCCTTTCTGCAGAACGGCAAGTCGCTTCCGCGGTCAAGTCAGGCGCTTGCGGCGGGCGGACAACCCGTGGCGACGACCGATCTGCAGCCCGGCGACATAGTCACCTTCTACTCGGACGCCTCACACGCGGGCATCTACATCGGCGATGGGAACATGGTGCACGCCTCGACGTACGGCACTCCGGTGAAGGTGGCGCCCATCTCGTCGGCGCCGATCTACAACGTGCGCCGCTACTAGCCAACTACTGTGGCGTTGCCCGCTTCCCACGGTTTTCAAGGATGTTTTGATAGCCGAGTCCGTCGGTACCGCACAGGTTGGGTCCGCCGTGGCGAACGACTTCGACGGCATTGCGGCTGCGGGTGTTGTCGTAGATCGAAATGCCAGGCCTTGGGGCGCGTAACTCACGTCGGCATTAGAAAGACGGGAACATACGCTCGTGTGCGCGGACCGCGTGTCGGCACGCGGGTGCGAATCTCAAGGAGGACCGTGAACCTGGCTACGCGCGCATTCATAACCACACTGGTGGCGTTGGCCTTTTCGCTGTCCGGAGTCGGGGTTGCTGCCGCGCACACCTCTCTCGTGGGTTCTGACCCGGCCAAGGACGCGAGCGTAGCGTCCCCATTGACCGCCGTCGTGCTGATCTTTTCCGAGGAGATCAACCCAGCGTTCGCTGAGGTCGCCGTCACCAGCGCCGATGGTCGCAACTGGGTATCGGGCTCGGCAAACGTCGAAGGGCCGCGCCTCACGGTCGCCGTCGGGCCCGACCGACTCACAAACGGCCTGTTCACCGTGAGCTACCGCGTGGTCTCAGCAGATGGCCACCCCGTCTCTGGCTCGTACACCTTCACCATCGCCGGCGTCCCAGAACAGCCGTCACCCACTACCGCGCCAGCCCGTGCAGCACCCAGCACCGCTGAGCCGTCTCCTCCGGCGCCCGCGGCGACCGCGGGTTCGGACACCAAGGCGTCTGTACTCACCGCAGCCGGCGCCGGTCTGGCGCTTGGCGGTGTGATCGCGTTCTGGCAAAGTAGACGACACCGCCGGAAGAACGCACCAAAACACCCCGGATCTGAACCCGGGCGCTCTGGAGTGCATGACACATCACCTCCTACCGATCGAAGAGATTGACCTCGTAAAGCTGGCGAGCGCAGCCGCGGGGCGCCAACTGCGGATCGGCCAATGGGTTCCGCTCGACGAGCGCCCAAATGGCAAGGCCGCTACAGCCCGTTCCATATCCGCCTCGCTGGCGCGTCGGCCCTAGTACTGCCGAGAGCCATAATCCCGGCCACAGCTGTCAACGAAGCCGACCGTTTGCGAGAGATTGTGGTACTGGGGATCGAAAGTTTCCGGTACCCCTGGTACCGAGTCGGCCACTCTGGCAACATCACTCGGCGATAGGTCACGACTGGCGCACACCCGGGGGAGATGACAATGACGGATGTCACCACAGCCTCGAAACTGTCCACGCTGGCTCAGGCAAGCCAAGGCGGCGGAACGGCCCTCCACGAGATCCTCATCCTGTCCTCAGCCGGCGCGGTGGTCGCCGCGGCGCTGCTGTGGGTCGGCTACCAGCATCGAAGCCACAAGATTGCCTGGCTAGCGGAATTGGGCCACTGGTCCGGCAGGCGTTTTAAGCGCCCGCCGTGGGTCGCCCTGCCGATTGCGCTATTTATCGCCTCTATCCTGTGTGCGCTGTTCGGCTTCATCTGGGACGTCAGCCTGCACATCGGCAACGGTCGAGATAACGGCGCGCTGGCCAACCCTGCGCACTACTTCATCCTCATCGGGCTGTTCGGCATCTTCGTCGCGGGCTGCACCGCGATGGTGCTGCCCTACGATCGGCCTGGGCCGGCGGCCGTGCGCATCACCGACCATTGGTACGCACCCGTCGGCGGCATCGTGATGGCCGGCTGCGGCCTCTATGCGCTGATGGGCTTCCCCCTCGACGACATCTGGCACCGAATCTTCGGCCAGGACGTCACGCTATGGGGGCCCACACACCTGATGATGATCGGCGGCGCCGGCTTCTCCACGATCGCCGCATTGTTCCTCGAGTACGAGGGCCGCCACGCCAACGCCAGTGCCGAAGACGCTCCCCCCGACGGGATTGGCCTTAGGTTCGTCCAATACCTCGCCTTCGCCGGCGTCCTCGTCGGCGCCTCTGTCTACCAAATCGAATTCGACTTCGGCGTCCCGCAGTTCCGCCAAGTGTTCCAGCCCATGCTGATCGCCGCCGCCGCCGGCCTGGCGCTGGTGGCGGCGCGCGTCTTCATGGGCCGCGGCGCCGCGCTCATCGCCGCGGTCATCGCGATCGGACTGCGGGGCGCCGTGGCGCTGCTGGTGGGCCCGGTCCTCGGCGCGCCCATCAACTGGTTCACCCTCTACCTCGGCGCCGCCGTGGTCGTCGAAGTCATCGCGCTCACACCCTTGCTCAAACGACCCATCGTGTTCGGCGCCCTCAGCGGTTTCGGCGTCGCCAGCATCGGCCTGTGGCTGGAATCGCTGTGGATCAACGCCGTGTACCACTATCCGTGGCCGTCGAGCATCTGGCCCGAAGCGTTGGCAATGGCCGTGCCGGTGGCGGTCCTCACTGGCGCGTGCGGCGGCATGGCGGGCATGGTGCTCACCGGCCAGCGGCTTCCGCGGCGCGCCATCAGCATAGGCCTAGTCGCGCTGACGGTACTGGCCCTCGGTGGCGCCGCCGCCGACGGCCTGCGCTACAACGTGCCGCAAGACGTGACCGCCACCGTCACCCTGACTGAGGCGCCGCCACTCAACGGGCAGCGTCAGGTGACAGCCGACGTCCGCATCAACCCGCCGGACATTCTCAGCGAAAATCCCAACTGGGTGGCACTAATGGCGTGGCAGGGCAAGCTGGCCAACGACCGCGGGCAGATCGTCGATAATCTCGCCAAAATTGGCGCAGGCCACTACGTCTCCACCAAGCCGATCCCCGTAGCCGGCGAGTGGAAGACCCTGTTGCGTGTGCACGACGGCAAAACCTTCACCGCCGTACCCATCTATTTGGCGGGCGACCCCGGAATCGGCGCCGAAGAAATCCCCGCCGAGGCGCAGTTCACCCGCCCATTCGTCGCTGAGATCACCATCCTCCAACGCGAGCGCAGCCCCGACATCCCGCAGTCGCTCTGGCTGATCGGTTGTCTAATCGTCCTGGCCTGCACGCTGGCGATGATCGCCGGAATCACTTGGGGCGGTGGGCGCATAAACAACAGCGAGCCCAGGAGAAGCCAACGGGCCTATGAACCGTCGGCACAAGCCTGACGCCACGACACTGAAGTCCTGACACGGGTATCGCACTCCAGAAGTGACGAGCCCCAGGCGATCCGGGCGCTGACGGCTCCCCTTCGTCGTCAGGTTATACGCGAAGCAGGTGTACCCGGCAGGCTACCGTGGCTTCAGTGAATGCCCCCGACGCCCCAACGGACGACCAGCGGCGACCGCTGCGGATCGAGATTGCCGTGGTGTTGATGGTGACGTTCGCTCTAAGCGCCTATACCTCGATCCTTAATCTGATCGAGGCGGTGCTGCTCGGCCTGGCGGGGCAGACCGTAGCGCTCAACCCGCGCCGCTCCACGTTCGACCTCATCGATCTCGGCCTCAATCTGGCGACGGTGTTCCAATTGGTTGCCTGGGGCTTTCTCGCGATATACCTTTTGTGGCGCAGTGGTATCGGCCCGGCAGCAATCGGGTTGGGCCGACCACGGTACCGGCTCGACCTGGTCGGTGGCATCGGGCTCGCGGCCCTTATCGGGCTGCCCGGCCTGGCTCTCTACGCTACCGCCCGCGCATTGGGCCTCAGCGCATCGATAGTGCCCTCGGAACTGAACGACACGTGGTGGCGCATCCCCGTCCTCATTTTGGTGTCGTTCGCCAACGCCTGGGCCGAGGAGATCATCGTGGTGGGTTTTCTGCTCACCCGGCTGCACCAACTGCGGGTCCGCCCGGCCACCGCGCTGGTGCTGTCAAGCCTTCTACGCGGCACCTATCACCTGTACCAAGGGTTCAGCGCCGGGCTGGGCAACATCGTGATGGGTCTCATATTCGGCTACGCGTGGCGGCGCACCGGCCGGCTGTGGCCACTGATCATCGCCCACGGGGCGATCAACACGGTGGCCTACGTCGGCTATGCGCTGGTCGCGGACCGACTCGGCTGGCTGCACTAAGTTCACCTGCTACACCCTCCTGGGACCCTCGCCCAGACCAACCACCGGCAGCGTGGGCCGCGGGCCCCCGGCCCAGGGCTGGCAATCAAACGCCACGGTGAAAACCCACGGCACCATCACCGCCGGCAGTGATGGAGGGCACCGGCGATGTTTCCACCGTTACGCTGCCTAGACGGGTCGAGGTCGCCCTCAATACCGCATCAAGCGGCCGAGTTATAGCCCACGTAACCGTTGTCGCTCAACAACATTGGCGCTCGATGCGGATATCGAGCTCGAAAGACCGCGTCGGCTCAGAGGCCTGCAGGAAGGCCTTGCAATGGTAGTGATCACCCGCCGCTAAGTCGCCCGGGTCGATCGGGCCAGCGCGACCGCTGCTGCGCATGTCGTCGACTCGCGCGAATAAGCGGCATCGCGCCAAGGTGAACCCGAGGCTTCAAGCCCTGTGGCACAATGGCTTCGACCTGATTGGCTTGAGGGAGTCCAGTGTCGCTGGTGCGTGTGCGGGCTGTCGCCGTTGTGGGTGCGACCGCGGTGTTGATGACGTCTAGCTGTTCGTGCCAGACCGGCATCTCGATACCCGAAGGCGTTCCGCCGCCGGCGGGAGCCCCGGTGCCTTACATTGACTATCCTGCCCGCGGCCGACCCGCCGACCAGTTGCGCGTTTGGGCTGCACAACGGGCTCCGGCGCTGAACATACCGGCCACCGCGCTGGAGGCATATGCCTATGCGGCCAGAGTCGCCCACGTCGAGAACCCCGATTGCCAGCTGGCCTGGACGACGCTGGCGGGGATCGGCATGGTCGAGAGCCGCAACGGCACCTTTCGCGGCGCCACCATCGCCCCGAACGGGGATGTCACTCCGCCGATTCGTGGTGTACGCCTTGATGGCTCGAACGGCAATATGCGCATTACCGACAGCGGCGGCGGCTCGCCCGACGGTGAGCCCGGATTCGCCCAGGCAATGGGTCCGATGCAATTCATCCCGGAGACCTGGCGGCTCTATGGGGTTGACGCCAACAATGACGGCATCGTCAGTCCCGACAACGTCGACGACGCTGCGCTGTCGGCTGCCGGCTACCTATGCAACCGCGGCGGCGACCTGGCGACCCCAAAGGGGTGGATGACAGCGCTGTGGGCTTACAACCAGTCCGATCCGTACGCCCGCAGCGTGCGCGACTGGGCTACAGCTTATGCCGCCGGCGACTCTCAATAGCAGCCCGAGGTCGCCGGATCCACGGGCGCGCGCATTCTGGACGCAGATGTGTGGCGGCAGCGGGTCGCGCATACGATCGAACTGCTATCTGATGAGGCTTTGTAAGGCCAGATCCGATCGACTCGACCGCCAGTCTGACCACTCTGCTGATGTTTCCTTGTTATGCCGAAACCGAAAGGGACTAACAAGATGGAGAAACAAATCATCTGGCGCGGCCTGTTGGCTGGCGCCGCCGCAGGCGTACTGGCTTTCGGGTTCGCGCGGATATTCGCTGCGCCCCAGACTTCGCGCGCAATCGAGTACGAAGATGGCGTGCGGGCCGCCTGGGAGGCCATGGCTTCGCCGGGGGGACACGCCGGCCACGGTGAACAGGTCGACCTGTTCACCCGCACAGTGCAGATGAACCTCGGCATGGGTCTCGGCCTACTCGCGTTCAGCGTCGCCATCGGCGCCTTGTTCGCGGTGGTGTTCGCTGTGGCCTATGGTCGCGTCGGTGATGTGTCGGTACGACTGCTGTCGCTCTACATCGCGGGCGGCATGCTGTTGAGCTTGTACGTCATACCTAACCTGAAATATCCCGCCAACCCGCCAGCGTTGAGTCTCGACCAGACCGTCCGTGAGCGCACACTGCTGTATGTGTTGATGGTGGTGCTGTCGGCAGCGCTCCTGATCGGCGCGGTGGTACTGGCTCGCCGATGGGTGGCCGAGTTGGGGGCCTTCAACGGATGGTTGGCCGCCGCTGGCGGCTACGCGGCGACGATGGCACTCGTAATGCTCGTGCTGCCAACCATCAATGAAACACCGGCCCCGCTGCGCGACGCTGCAGGCGCCATCGTCTATGAGGGCTTTCCCGCCGATGTCCTCTACTACTTCCGGCTCTACGCGCTCGGCACCCAGGTTGTCATTTATACGACAATCGGGCTGGTGTTCGGTGCGATCGCGTCGCGGCTGGTTGGGGAGCGCCGAAAGACCAGCCACATACTGTAACGCTTAATCCGGCCTTGGCGGCGGCGGTACAGAACCATCAAGGCTGACTTGACGACTGTGCAGCCCTCTCGCTAAGTGCCGTCTACGGGTAGACGCAGGGAAGGCCTCGGCCGAGGGCAAGCGGGCCGGCGCTCACTGGGGCTGCAGCTCTATTCCGCTGTGCCGGTTGAACGGCATGCGGGTGGTCTCGCGACCGGGCTAATGACCGGTCAGGTGGTTAGGAAAATCGTTCGTTGCAGCCGCGGGGTTGTGCCGTGCGGGCAGGTCGGCGCAGGCCATTCCACAGTCATCGGTTCGCTGCGCGCCGAACTGTGGCGGGGGCCCGCCTGGCGCTGACTACTCGCTGAGGGCGCTTTTGATCGCAGCGCCCAGGTCTGCGTATGTCTTGATCTCCAGCTGCTTTCCGTTGACGAAGAATGTGGGCGTGCCCTGCACGCCGAGGGCGGTGCCGTCGGCGACATCCTCTTTGATTCGGGCAAGTGTGGCCGGGGCGTTGTACGCCTCGTCCCACGCGGCTACATCGAGACCCAGCTCGGTGGCGTACCCGCGGAACACCTCGTCTGCCGGTACCTGCTTTTCGCCCCACTGATCCTGCGTCTCGAACATCTTCTTGTACATCGGTTCGAACTGGCCTTGCTGAGCCGCTGCTTCTACCGCACGTGCCGCACGTTCTCCGTTGAAGTGACCAGGCATCGGGAAATAGCGGGCGACGAAGGTGACTTGCTGGCCGTACTGGGCGCGCAGCTGCTCAACGGCGGGAAACGCCGCGCGGCAACCTTCGCACTCGAAATCGAGAAATTCGACAAAAGTCACATCGCTATCGGGCGCGGAACTGAGTCGGTGACTGTTCTCGCGGACTACCTGGGCTTCGCCGTTAGCCTGTGTTCCGCCTGATCCTGCGGTTCCACCATCTCGGCTCGAAAAGTACACACCGGCGCCGATCGCGATAGTGATGACCACAAAGAAAGTCAGCAGTATTCGAGTCATTGGATTCATGCCGGCAGTTCCTTTCGCTCCGTAGAGTCCTGTAACTGAGCAATCTACGGTGTATCTCCGTAAAGATTTGTACCACGACAGCTCTCCCCCACCCCCAAGCGTCCCGCGCTTTGTCGCCCAGTCCGCTTCAACGGTTCCAAGGCGCCGCGGCCCGCCATGCCTAGCGAACGCGCATACGTCTACTAATTTTGGCCAAGAAAAGTTCGGAGCGGTGTCCCTGGCCACGGTGGTGTACGTCCACAAACTCGCCGACTCTTGTTATGCGCCAATTGATTCGAGCCACTCGGACCCGATAGCTGCCGGGCTTGACGTCGGCGGCAGTCAAAAACGTCTGCGGCATAACGTGTCGACGTCGGCGCTGTTTCCGCACCCGTCGATGCCTGCTGCACTGTTTCCGTCTCCGCGGCGCGCACCGCTATTACTGACACGATTACAACCCGTTTTTCAGTAGGTAGTCGGAGACAGAGGGCTGTGCTGCCAGGATTGAGACTGTGACCGGTCCCCCGCCAGTTCCCGACAACTATCCATCATCTCAATCGCTGCCCGGGGTTGGAGCGCGCACCGCCGCGGTCCTTGTGTTCACCTCTTCGGCGGCGGTGCTGGTGGTGGAGATCACCGCGCTGCGGTTGCTGGCGCCGTACCTCGGGCTGACTTTGGAAACAAGCACCCTGGTCATCGGAATCGCCCTGGCCGCAATTGCCCTTGGTTCCTGGGCGGGCGGCCGCCTTGCCGACCGCGATGATCCGCGTCGCTGGTTGGGGTTATCGCTGGGGATATCGGGCGTGGTCGTGGCGTTCACGCCTTCCGCAGTCCGCACGGCGGCCGAGTGGGCGCCGGCGACGCTGTTGATAGTTGCGGCGCTCACTATTTTGGCACCCGGAGCGTTGCTGTCGGCGGTGACACCGATGGTGACCAAGATGCGCCTGATCACGCTCGCCCAGACGGGCACCGTTGTCGGTCAGCTGTCTGGCGTAGGCACCGTCGGTGCCATCGCCGGCACTGTGCTTACCGGATTTGTCTTCGTGTCGCGGGTGCCAGTCAGCATGATACTTATCGGCCTTGGATCGATGTTGGTGCTCGGCGGCATCGTTGCGGAGTGGCGCATGCGCCGGCGGAACACTGCCAGCGCCGCCGTACTTACGCTCCTAACCGTTGGCGCGGGTCTGGCTGGCTACGTTGCACCCGGCGGTTGCGACGTGGAAACCAAGTACCATTGCGCCCGCGTCATCGCCGACCCGGAGCGAGACAGCGGCCGCACCCTCATGCTCGATGGCGCGCGCCACTCGTACATAGACCTCCAAGATCCGGCCGTCCTGCAGTTCATTTACGTGCGCGCCTTTGCTTCGGTCGTCGACGCATCCTTCCCGACCGAAAAGACACTGGAGGCCTACCACCTTGGTGGGGGTGGCCTTACCTTCCCGCGATACCTCGCTGCTACTCGGCCAGGAACCCATAACGTGGTGTCCGAAATCGACGGCGGCGTGGTGCGCATAGACCGAGACCGACTCGGATCAGATTCCGAGGCCGGGCTTGAGGTGCGCGTCGAGGACGGCAGACTGGGCCTTGCGCGGCTCGATGACGACAGCCGTGATCTGATCGTCGGCGACGCCTTTGGCGGCGTGAGCGTGCCTTGGCACCTGACGACTGTGGAAGCGCTGACAGACATACGTCGGGTCCTCAAAGAGGACGGTGTGTACATTGCGAATCTCATCGATTACGGAGAGCTGGAGTTTGCACGTGCCGAAGTCGCAACACTCACACAGGTTTTCAAGTACGTCATAGTCACCGCCGAGGCCGGCGACGTCGGCGTCGATTCCGCGACGACACCCGACGGCGGCAACCTGGTCGTGCTCGCCTCCGATCGACCGGTTGACCGTGACGCCCTTCAGAGGGTTCTGAATACTCGCAACACCGGGTGGACGACCGCTACCGGCAACGACCTCGGATTGTGGATCCGCGACGCCCAAGTGCTGAAAGACGACTACGCTCCCGTTGATCAACTTCTCGATCCCTACCGTCAACAGAGCGGGGAGTAAATTGTCGAGGTCGGCCTCATCGCCGACCCGTCGCCAGCTGTGCAGCGTTCCCAGTAGGATTCCTTCGCGGGTACGGCCAGCAGGCAGTGAATTTGTCATCTGCCCGATGCTGGAAGCCCGCTCTCTGATGCTCAGGTCCGAGTCGCACCCGGTGAGCACCAGCGGGATCGCGTCGCATGTCGCGTGACTCACGAATACTGATCAGGGGCGCAACGCGCTGCCACCCATCCATTCGTCCCAGGGCACAGACCAATCTCCGTTCTGCCACTGTTCCAGCGGTGCGCCGCCGGTATTTCGGATCTCGACAACATCGCCTGGATTGGCAAAGTTGTAGTACCACTCGGCGTTCTCTGCGCTCAGATTCAAACAGCCTGCCGAAACGTTGGTGCTTCCCTGCGCCCACACGGTCGCTTCGCGCTCATGGAGGTAGATGCCGTCGGGACTGATCCGCACCGCGTGCGGGACGCTGATCTTGTACCCCGATGCCGAATCGACGGGCAATCCGTAGGTTGACGAGTCCATCAAGACGGGATTCTGTTTCTCCATCACCGTATAAACGCCAGGTTGTGGGGTTGACCCCTGATGGTGGACACCTGACTGGTGGGACTGCTGGTCCCGCGGGAAGGATGTCGGTATGTCGGGCAAGCGGAAGAAGTACACCCCCGAGTTTCGGGAGCAGGCTGCCCGCCTGGTGATCGAGACGGGTCGTCCGATCGCCCACGTGGCTGCGGAGATCGGCGTGGGTGAGCAGTTGCTCGGGCGCTGGGTGCGCCAGGCCCGCGACGACGGCGGCGATAATGGCGCGGTGCTTGATGCCGATGAGCGGGCCGAGTTGGAGCGGCTGCGCAAAGAGAACGCCGAGTTACGGTTAGACCGGCAGTTTTTGAAAAAAGCCGCGGCCTTCTTCGCCTCCGAACAGAACCCGTAGACGCCTACGTTCTGATCGAAGCGGAGAAGGCCACCTACGCGATCACCCGGATGTGCGAACTGCTGGAAGTCTCTCGCTCAGGGTTCTACAAGTGGCGCAAGACTCAGGCCGGCGGACCGTCGGCGGCGGCTTGCCGGCGCGCCGAGTTGGATGCCAAGGTCGCAGCCTTCCACAAGGCCTCTGACGGCGTGTACGGCGCCCCGCGGATCCTGGCCGACCTGCGCGATGGCGGTGAGACGGTGTCGCGCAAGACGGTGGCCGCCTCGATGCGCCGCCAGGGCCTGGCCAGCATCAGCCCGCGCACCTTCTCGCCCGTGACCACGATCGTCGATCTGGATGCTCCGGTGCCCAAAGACCTGGTCAAACGCCACTTCGATGCCGGCGAACTCGACCGGGTCTGGACGTCGGACATCACCTATTTGCGTACCGGTGAGGGCTGGCTGTACTTGTGTGCGGTCCGCGACGGCTGCAGCAGACGGGTGATCGGCTGGGCCATCGATGACCACATGCGCACTGACCTGGTCGAGGCGGCCGTGGCGATGGCCGTGGCGATGCGCGGCGAGCTGGCCGAGCAGGTGGTGCTGCACGCTGACCGCGGCTGCCAGTTCACCAGCGCGCAGTTGGCCCGGTTCGCCCACGATCACAACCTGACCCGCTCGGTGGGCCGTACCGGGGTGTGCTGGGACAACGCCCAGCAGGAATCATTCTGGGCCACACTGAAAGTCGAGTTCTACGACCGCTACTTGTGGCCCACCCAGGCGGCCGCTAAGCTCGCCGTCGGCGACTGGATCGAGCGGGTCTACAACCGCCGCCGGCGCCACTCGGCGATCGGCATGATCTGCCCGGTCGACTACGAGAACCGGATCACTCAGACGGCACAAGCCGCCTGACCCTGTGTCCACCAAACGGGGTCAAGCCCA
>NZXU01000021.1 GCA_002698425.1 Ahrensia sp.
GTGCTGGACGCCGAGGGCAACAACGTCTTTTCCGGCGAGGCGGGCGAGAAGAACCTCGGTGGCGTGATTTCCGAACTGATCCGCACCATGCCGCAGGCCTTGCTGCTGTTCATCAACACGTGGAACGGTTTCCGGCGCATCCAGCCGGGGTCCTACGCGCCGACACGCGCAGTCTGGGCGGAGAACAACCGCTCCGTCGCGCTGCGCATTCCTGCCTCGACGGATGCGAACCGGCGGGTCGAGCACCGCATCGCCGGCGCTGACGCCAATCCGTATATCGTGCTCTGCGCGATCCTGCAGGCGATGATGGACGGGCTGGAAAAACTGGCGCCCCCGCCGCCTCCGGTGACGGGCAACGCCTACGACAATCTGGAGGCGGAGCAGTTGCCCGACGACATGGACGAGGCGCTGCAACTGACCCAGGCGGGCGCGTTTTGCGACCGCGCGCTCGGGCCGGAACTGTCGAAGATCTACAAGGACCTCAAACGCGCGGAAATCCTCGCGTTCTGGGCCGAGATCACGCCTCTCGAACGCACCACCTATCTCTGATCTTCTCTAAAAAATGCCTGTTTTTACGGCAGTTTCGAAGATTGGAAATTCCTTGTGCGTCCGCGAAATCCCCAATAGTCTTTCGGCGGGACTATCATGGGGCAGCCACCACGCCGCTCCGTCTCGAACATCAGGGAGTATGAGATGATCCGTTCGAAAATGCTACTTGCGACCGTTGCCGCCATTGCGACGATGGCCGTGACGGCCGACGCTCAGGACCGCGTCGTGAACATCTACAACTGGTCCGATTACATCGATGAATCCATCCTCGAGGAATTCACGGAAGAGACCGGCATCAAGGTCGTCTACGACGTTTTCGATTCCAACGAGGTGCTGGAAACCAAGCTTCTCGCCGGCTCGACCGGCTACGACATCGTCGTGCCGACCGGGACCTTCCTCGCCAACCAGATCAAGGCCGGCGTGTTCCAGAAGCTCGACAAGTCGAAGCTGCCGAACCTCTCCAACATGGACCCGGCGATTTCCGAGCGTCTGGAAAAATACGATCCGGGCAATGAATACGCCATCAACTACATGTGGGGCACGACCGGTCTCGGCATCAATGTCGATATGGTCAAGGAGCGCCTCGGCGACGATGCCGCACTGAACACATGGGACCTGATGTTCGACAAGGCGACAGCCGACAAGCTGGCGGATTGCGGCATCTTCATGCTCGACGCGCCGACGGAAACCGTTCCGGCCGCCCTGAACTATCTCGGCATGGACCCGGACCTAAAGACGCAGGAAGCCTATGACGCGGCGAAGGAGAAGCTGACGGAGATCCGCCCGGATATCCGCAAGTTCCACTCCTCCGAATATATCAACGCGCTCGCCAATGGCGACATCTGCATGGCGATGGGCTGGTCCGGCGACATCCTGCAGGCGCGCGACCGCGCCGCCGAAGCGGATGCGGGCGTCACCGTCGAATACATCATCCCGAAAGAGGGCGCGCTGATGTGGTTCGACAACATGGCGATCCCGTCGGACGCCCCGCATGTCGAGGAAGCGCATGCGTTCCTCGACTACATCATGCGTCCGGAAGTCATGGCGAAGGCCTCCAACTACGTCTACTACGCCAACGGCAACGCCGCCTCCAAAGAATTCCTCGAGGAGGACGTGATCGGTGATCCGGCGATTTATCCGGACGACGACACGATCTCGCGGCTCTACACGGTGTCGCCTGAGGATGCCCGTCAGAAGCGCATGCTCAACCGGACCTGGACCGCGGTCAAATCCGGCCAGTAAACACCTTCGGCCCTGGCGCTCGCGCCGGGGCCGTTTTTCTTTAACGGCGGATGTGGGGACAATCATGCCATCGCTCGGAAGCATCAGGCTCTCTTTTGCGCCGTGGAACGATCCCGCGGCAAAGCCCTATATCTCGTTCAAGAACGTCACCAAGCGGTTCGGCGATTTTGTCGCCGTCGACAATCTTTCGCTCGATGTCTATGAGCGCGAGTTCTTCTCGCTGCTCGGCCCGTCGGGATGCGGCAAGACCACGCTCTTGCGCATGCTCGCGGGTTTCGAGGAGCCGACCGAAGGCGAGATCTTCCTTGACGGGCAATCCTTGAAGGGCGTTCCCCCGCACAAGCGCCCCGTCAACATGATGTTCCAGTCCTATGCGCTGTTCCCGCATATGTCGGTCGCCGACAATATTGCCTTCGGCCTGAAGCAGGACGGGATGGAAAAGTCAGCGCGCGACGAGCGCGTCGCGCAGATGCTCAAGCTCGTGAAGCTCGAGGAATTCGCCAAGCGCAAGCCGGACCAGCTGTCCGGCGGCCAGCGCCAGCGCGTGGCGCTTGCCCGCGCCGTCGCCAAACGGCCGAAACTGCTGCTGCTCGACGAGCCGCTCGGCGCGCTCGACAAGAAGCTGCGCGAGGAAACCCAGTTCGAACTGATGGACCTGCAGCAGCAGCTCGGCCTCACCTTCATGATTGTAACGCACGACCAGGAAGAGGCGATGACCATGTCCGACCGTATCGCGGTCATGGACAAGGGCATCATCGCGCAGACCGGCACGCCGGCGGAAATCTACGAAGCGCCCAATTCGCGCTATGTCGCCGACTTCATCGGCTCGGTGAATATCCTGGAAGGCGCGGTAGTCTCCTCCGACGACGCGCATGTCACCATCAAGGGCGGCGACGGAGAGATCGTCGGCGCGCTGCGCGGCAGCAAGGCGCCCGCGGACGGCAAGACCGCCTGGTTCGCCATTCGTCCCGAGAAGATGCAGGTCAGCCGATCGAGGCCGGACAACGCCGACAACGCGCTCGAAGGCGAGGTCTGGGACATCGCCTATCTCGGCGACATGACGATCATCAACGTCAAACTCGATTCCGGCAATGTCGTCCAGGCCTCGATGATAAACCGGTCGAGGCTCGTCGAGGACCCGATCGGCTATGAGGAGCGGATCTGGCTGTCCTTTACCGCCGATTCCGGCCTTGTCCTGGAAAGGTGACCGCCATGTTGCGCGCGATCACCAACCGGCTCGTCATCCTGATCCCCTATCTCTGGCTGCTGTTCTTCTTCCTGCTGCCGTTCCTGATCGTCCTGCGCATCGCGCTTTCCGATCTCGAATATGGCGCGCCGCCCTACACGCCGCAGTTCAGCCTCGCCGATGGCTGGAGCGTCATATGGGAGAAGGCGGGACAGCTCGATTTCGAGAATTTCAGCTTCTTGGCCAGCGACAGCCTCTACATCAACTCCTATCTGTCGAGCCTGCAGATCGCCTTCTTCTCGACCATCATGACGCTGATTGTCGGCTTCCCGCTCGCCTATGGCATGGCGCGCGCGCCGAGCGGCATTCGGCCGACGCTGCTGATGATGGTCATCCTGCCGTTCTGGACCTCGTTCCTGATCCGCGTCTATGCGTGGATCGGCATCCTGAAGCAGGAGGGGCTGCTGAACCAGCTGCTGCTCTGGCTCGGCGTCATCGATACGCCGCTGGAGATCCTGTCGACCAACAAGGCGGTCTATATCGGCATCGTCTATTCCTACCTGCCCTTCATGGTGCTGCCGATCTATTCGACACTCGAGAAGATGGACGAGTCGCTGGTCGAGGCGGCGCGCGACCTCGGCTGCACGCGTATCGGAGCCTTCTGGAAAGTCACCGCCCGGCTGGCGGTGCCCGGCATCCTCGCCGGCTGCCTGCTGGTCTTCATTCCGGCCGTCGGCGAGTTCGTCATCCCCGATCTTCTCGGCGGCTCGTCAACGCTGATGATCGGCAAGACGCTGTGGATCGAGTTCTTCAACAACAGCGACTGGACCGTCGCGTCGGCCATCGCCATCGTGCTGCTGATCGTCCTCGTCGTGCCGATCGTCTGGTTCCAGAACGCGCAGGCGCGCGCTGCGGGGGCGGGCCGATGACCGGGCGCTGGACGTGGTTCAACATCACCTCGGTCGTGGTCGGGTTTACCTTTCTCTATCTGCCGATCGTGCTGCTGGTGATCTTCTCCTTCAACGAGTCGCGTCTGGTCACCGTCTGGGCCGGCTTCTCGACCAAGTGGTATGGCGAACTCTTCCAGAACCAGAGCATTCTCGATGCCGCATGGGTGACGATCCGCGTGGCGCTGCTCTCGGCAAGCGTGGCGACCGTTCTCGGCACGCTGGCGGCGGTCGCGCTGGTTCGCTTCCCGCGGTTCAACGGCCGCACGGTTTTCACCGGCATGGTCTATGCGCCGCTCGTCATGCCCGAAGTCATCACCGGCCTGTCGCTTTTGCTTCTCTTCGTCGCCATCAATTTCGCCCGCGGTTTCTGGACGGTGACGCTGGCGCATATCACCTTCTCGCTGTGCTTCGTCGCGGTGGTCGTCCAGTCGCGCCTCGTCAGTTTCGACAAGTCGCTCGAGGAAGCGGCGCAGGATCTCGGCTGTCCGCCGTTCCAGGCCTTCATGAAGGTGACCTTGCCGGTGATCTTCCCGGCGGTCATTTCCGGGTGGATGCTTGCCTTCACGCTGTCGCTTGACGATCTCGTCATCGCCTCGTTCACCTCGGGACCGGGCGCGACGACGCTGCCGATGAAGATCTACAGTCAGGTGCGGCTCGGCGTAACACCGGAAATCAACGCGGTGTGCACGATCCTGATCGCCATCGTGACCACCGGCGTGCTTATCGCGACGATCCTCAACAAGCGCCGCGCCATGCAGCACAAGCACAGCTGATCGCTATCCGCGTGGCGGACGCAGCATGTAGGCGATCGCCCAGAGCGGCACGATGATCATCGAGCCCAACACCATGTTCGGCAGCGCCCAGGCGAGCGCCTTGCGCACGAGTTCGGCGATATGTTCGGGCGTCATGCCGACACGGGCGAGCATTTCGGCGGCCGAAAGGTCAAAGGCAGACAGCAGCGCGCCGCACAAAAGCGACGCCAACGCGATCTTCAATGCCACCGACAAAAAGTTGAACACCGGCCCCGAGCCCTACAAACTTCCCGGGCAATCTAGGGGGCAAAGGTCTAAAAACTCTTTAAAATGCGCCTTGCCGTCTTAACCCGGCATTTACCCTCAGGGCTGCTCGGGCGGCAGCAGAACCGGGGTCGCATAGGGATTGTCCCACGACCCGCCGATGAAATGCTGGATGGCCGGTTTGGGGTCTTCAGCCTCGCCGCTTTGTTCGGCAATCGTCGTCAAGGCGATGCTGGCGGTGCCGTAGGGTATGACGCCGTTGAGCTGAACCGTGCCGCCCGAATATCCGATGGTTCCTTCCTCGATGATGATCACGCCTTCCTGGACAAGCGACGTGATGTCGAGACTGTCGAACGCCTCACCCGCCTGCGCACTGTCTTTCAGCCGGAAGAAGGTTCGGCTCTCGGTGCCGTCGCCGAAGGTCTTGTAGCTGACGCCATCCAGCTTTCCGCCGGCCACGTGAAGCGCAAGCGTTCCGTCGGCGCGTTTGAACAGGTCGCTCCACTGCTCCATCGGCGCGTGGATGTCGAGCCTGCCGGTCGTGACGCCGCGCGGAAACAGGCCGGTCAGTTCGAGCGCATCGGCTGCCGCCGCGCCGTCGACGTCACTCAGCGAAACGCCAAGCGTGCCTTGCAGCGTCCCCTTTTCCGGCATGAGCTTGAAATGCGCCTGGACCCGGCCGCCATAGGCGGTGGCGTCCGGCAATTCGAAATTCGCGCCACCCTTGCGGATCTGCGTGACCGTCGCGACATTCGTCAGCCGCAACCCGGCCGCCGTCGCATTCGCCGCGGACAGGCGAAGATCGACATCGAGCTGCCCCAGCACATCCTTCGAGATCGGGTCGGACAGGGCGTCGCGGGTTCTCGGCAATCCGGTCAGCGTGGCCAGGTATCCCAGAATGTCGATCTCCGCGAAATCGAGCGTCGCGGTAACGGACGGCCTGCCCCCGTCCTTGAAGGCCAGTTCGAGGACGCCGGTGCCGGCATTGCCCTCGAGTTTCACATTCAGCCCTTCGAACCGGATCTTCTTGGCGTCGCCGCGCAGATTGCCGGAAAGATCGATGCTGCCGACCGCGTTACCGGTCCGAATGTCCACGCCCAGCCAGTTGAGCGCCTGGCGCGGCGACGGCATGGCCATCGTCACCTTGCCTTCCGCGAATGGCGCGGTCCCGACGCCCAGCCTGCCATCGAAGGCATAGGTCAGCATGTCGCTTGTGAAGCTCTGACGCACACCGACGATCTGGCGCGCGAAGAACCGCACCGCATTGTCGACTTCGGTGCGCAGCGTGAACGCGGTCCCGCGCCAGATGCCCTGAAGCGACGCGGTCAGCCTCTCGTCCAGCCGCGGCCAGGAAACGACGCCGTTGACCGCCGTGATCCGCTCCGGATTTTCGGTATCGGGCCCGATGAACTCGACGATGCCATTATCGACCGCAACCGTGCCGAAACGGGCATAGGGCGACGAGCGCACCGGAACTTCCGCGCCGCTCTCCGTATCCTGCGCCGCCTCGGTTTCCTGGCGAACCCGTTCGATCTCACGACCGAGCCGGCCGCCGATCGCCGCGAAATCGACCCGGCCCTGGTCGTCCACCCGGACGCGCATGGTCGGACGCACCAGCCTGAACTGGGTAAATTCGAGATTCCGCGCCATCAGGCCGGCGACGGGGATTGAGACCTCGACGCTGTCGACGATCAGGAAGTCCGTCGGGGCATCGCCGTCGGCGGCCGCATCGCTGGGAACATGAACATCGTAGAGACGCGCGACCGGCGCCGGGAACAGATCGACGTCGACGCGGCCTTCGACGCGGATTTCCTGGCCGGTGATATCCGCAAGCTCGCGTTCCAGCGCGGTGCGAACGAACTCGCTGGAGACAAAGACCGGCAGCAGCATCCAGACCGCGACAAGCGCGATCACGGCTATGGCAACAAGCCAAAGACCGATGCGAGTCGCCCGTACCGTCATGCTGAAACCGTTTTCTCCCACCGAACTATTGGCATTCGGCGACCCCGTTTTTTCGGCGCGAGCCTATACAGAAGTGCGGTCAATTCAAGGCTTGCCGTCCGCCAAACGGCACTTTACCAAGCTCAGCACATGACGGACCGAGAGAAGAGACGATGACGACGCCAACACCGCTGTGGACGCCGACGCAGAGCGAGGCGCAACATTCCAACATGGCGCAGTTGATGCGCCTCGCGGCCGACCGCCACGGCGCGCCTGTGGAGGATTACTCGGCCTTTCACGGCTGGAGCGTCAGCAACGCGGAAGACTTCTGGTCGCTTGTTTGGGACGAGTGCGGCGTGGTCGGCGACAAGGGAGAGCGCGCCCTCGTCGACGGCGACAAGATGCCCGGCGCACAATTCTTTCCGGACGCCCGCCTCAATTTCGCGGAAAACCTGCTCGCCAAGGGCGGCGACGGCGACGCCATCGTGTTTCGCGGCGAGGACAAGCTGGAGCGGCGCGTCTCCTGGGCGGAACTGCGCGCGATGGTGTCGCGGCTGCAGCAGCATTTCAGGTCACTCGGCATTGGCCAAGGCGACCGCATCGCCGCGATGATGCCGAACATGGCCGAAACCGTCGCCTGCATGCTGGCGGCCACGTCGATCGGGGCCGTCTGGTCGTCCTGTTCGCCGGATTTCGGACCGAAAGGCGTTCTCGACCGTTTTTCGCAGATCGAACCCGTGCTGTTCATCGCCTGCGACGGCTACTGGTACAACGGCAAGCAACAGGACATCGCCGGCAAGCTCCAGGAAATCGTACCCGGCCTGCCGACCGCGAAGAACACGATCATCGTCGACTATCTCGGCAATGCCGAGGCGACGGCCGTCAGCCTCGACAATGCGGAACCGCTCGCGACAGTGCTTGGCCGCTACGAGCCGGCGCCGCTGGAATTTGAACGGCTTCCCTTCAGCCAGCCGCTTTATATCCTGTTCTCCTCCGGCACGACCGGCATTCCGAAATGCATCGTCCATTCGGCGGGCGGCACGCTTCTTCAGCATCTCAAGGAACAGCGCTACCACGCCAACATCAACGCGGGCGACCGCGTCTTCTACTTCACGACCTGCGGCTGGATGATGTGGAACTGGCTCGTCTCGGCGCTTGCCAGCGGCGCGACACTCCTGCTGTTCGACGGCTCGCCGTTCGCGCCGAGCGCCAATGTGTTGTTCGACTATGCCGAACAGGAAGGCATGACCTATTTCGGCACTTCGGCGAAATATATCGACGCCGTGCGCAAGGAAGGCCTGCGGCCGATGGAGACGCATGACCTGTCGAAGGTCCGGGTCATCTCCTCGACCGGCTCGCCGCTCTCGCCGGAATGCTTCGCTTACGTCTATGAAGCCATCAAGAAGGATGTGCACCTGGCCTCGATCTCGGGCGGCACCGACATCGTGTCCTGCTTCGTCCTCGGCGTCCCGATCCTCCCCGTCTATTCGGGAGAGATCCAGGGAGCGGGCCTCGGCATGGCCGTCGAGGTGTGGAACGACGAGGGCGAGCCGGTCGTCGGAGAGAAAGGCGAACTTGTCTGCACTAAGCCGTTTCCCTCCATGCCGGTGGGTTTCTGGAACGATCCGGACGGCGCGAAATACAAGGCGGCCTATTTCGAGCGTTTCGACAATATCTGGTGTCACGGCGATTTCGCCGAGTGGACCGAACACGGCGGCATGATCATCCATGGCCGCTCTGACGCGACCCTCAATCCCGGCGGCGTGCGCATCGGCACGGCGGAGATCTACAACCAGGTCGAGCAGATGCCGGAAGTCCTCGAGGCGCTTTGCATCGGCCAGGAATGGGACAATGACGTTCGCGTCGTGCTGTTCGTGCGCCTGGCGGAAGGAGCGGTGCTGGACGAGGCGCTGCAGAAGGCCATCCGCACCAAGGTCCGCACAGGCGCGTCGCCGCGGCACGTCCCGGCCCGCATCGTCGCCGTCACGGACATTCCGCGCACCAAGTCGGGCAAGATCGTCGAGCTCGCCGTGCGTGAGATCGTGCTTGGCCGTCCGGTGAAGAACAAGGAGGCGCTCGCCAATCCAGAAGCGCTCGATCTGTTCCGCGATCTGCCGGACCTGCAGAGCTGACCTGCATGGTGAACGGACGCGCCGCGCCCGTTAACCAAGTCCGCTCATTCCGTCTCGCTTTCAGACAGGCGGGGCTCCCGTTAACCGGCTGTTAAGAAGCAGACGTTAATAGTCTCGTAACAGGTTGAGAAACGTTCGATCCCGCAGATTGAGCCGCTCGAAATCCAGCAGACAGCAAATTCAGGCGCCTTTTGGCGCCTTTCTTTTTTGCGAAACCGTCAGCTCGCCAGAACGCGCGATGGCGGAAAGACGATCTCGATCGCCGTCCCCTTGCCCGGTTCCGACTGGATGGCGAATTCGGCGCGGTTCGCCTCGACCAGCGCCTTCGTCAGCGGCAATCCGAGGCCGGTGCCGTCGCCGCGCGCGCGGCCGAGCGACGCGACCTGCTGGAAGGGCTGCAGCGCCAGGTCGATCTCCTTGGCCGACATGCCGATGCCCGTATCCTTCATGCGAAGGACCACCTCGCCGCGCGCATTGTAGCTCGTATTGACGATCACCTGCCCGCCCGAATGGGTAAAGCGGACCGAATTCGACAGGACGTTCAGGACGATCTGCTTCAGGCTGCGCTGATCGGCGACGACGTCCGGCAGGTCGTCGTCAAGCGAGGAGCGGATGATGATGCGGCTGCGGTTGGCCTGAGGCTGGATCATCGCGATCGCCTCGTTGACCGCGTCGTTGAGCGAAACGCTCTCGAATTCCAGTTCCTGCTTGCCCGCCTCGATCTTCGAAATGTCGAGAAGGTCGTTGACGAGGTCGAGCACGTATTTGCCCGACTTGTTGATGTCGGTCAGGTAGCTCTTGTAGCGCTCATTGCCGATCGGGCCGAAGCGTTCCTCCGCCATCAATTCAGAAAAGCCGATGATGGCGTTGAGCGGCGTTCGGATCTCGTGGCTGATCTTGGCGAGGAATTCCGTCTTGTGCGACGAGGCCTGTTCGGCGTTGCGCTGGGCGTCGCGCAGCGCCTGCTCGGTCTGTTTCCACGCGGTGATGTCGCGTACGACTGCGCAGAAGCCGTTCGAGGTTTCAAGCCGGCCGATCGTCATGAAGAGCGGCAGGAAGCCGCCGTTCTTCTCGCGGCCGAGCACTTCGAGCCCTTCATTCAGCACGCTGGCGACGCCATTGTTGCCCAGCCCGCCCAGATAATCGAGCGCGGCCGCCTGGCTCTCATGGGCAAAGAGCACAGAGAAGCTCTTGCCTTCCACTTCATCGCCGGCATAGCCGAACAGCGCCGAGGCCGAGGCATTGAGCGAGCGGATCACGCCGTCGCGGGACAGGACCACGACACCGTCGGACGCGGTATCGAGGATGGCGCGCAATTCGGCGGCTTCGGACAAGTCTACGGCATCGCCTTGCTGCGGCGCCGTTTCGGTCTCCTGCGCAATTTGCGGCTCGAACGCGAACATCAGCGCGGTGCGGCCATGCCAGGGCACGGTCTGCATATGCGCCCGCGCGGAGACAATCCCGCCATCGGCAACACGCAGGGTCAGTGCCCCGTCTTCGGCGGCCTCGCCATCGAAGAGGGCATCGATTCCGCCCGCCTCGTTCAGGCCTCCGGCATCTCCATACCCGCTCATCGCCGCGAAGGCTTCGTTGGTGAACAGCGCCTCGTCGTCGCGGTGGATCAGGATCGGCAGAGGCAGCGCATTGAGGAAGGCCGGCGTCAGGCCGTCTTGCGAACGGCCCCTCACGGCTGCGCCCGGAGCGGTGGTCGCGAAGGCCGACGGCATGTAGTCATGGCTTTCCTCGAAGGGCTCTTCTTCGACCGCCAGCGGCGGCTCGGCGTCCCCGAGATCGTCTGCCGCGATCTCCATCTCGATATCGCGGGCGATCTCGCCCTCGGCATCCTCGACGGAAGCGGCAATATAGTCCTGCCCGTCCTCCGGCGTCTCGTCGGCCGGCATGTCCTCGCTGACGCGGTCATCGATCGTCGCCGCCGGCATTTCGCGTTCCGGCTTGTTCGTTTCAGCGCTGTCCTTCTTCACCCGCGCCCAGCCGAGCACGTCGCCGATCTGGCGGAAGGCCGCCTGCTCGCTCGGATTGAGCGTCTCGCCGACGTTCGACTGGCTGCGGCGCTTGGATTCCAGATCTATGATCTTGTCGCTCTCGCGCCGCATCGGAACCGGCGCCACTGTCGACAGGGCGGGAACCTCGCCCGCGAAGGGGTCGTCTTCCCGCGGATGCGCGGGAGGTTCGACGGCCTCGGGCCGGATTTGAATATCGTTCTCCGGCGTGGCGGGTTCGACGGTAGCCTCGGGTTCGGCCGGTGTGGGCGCCGCCGCCTCGACCAGCTTCAGGCCGATCGCATCCGGATCGGGCTTGCGCTCGCCCATGCGCACGATGCCGAAGCCGCGATAACCCTCGAAATCGCGCTGGCGATTGTAGGAGGGCAGCGCGGCCAGATCGACCGGAACACGGAACACGGTTCCCTGCACGGGCCACAGAACGCTCTTGCCCGACCAGGTGTCATGGCGTTTCAGGGACGCGTCGATTTCGCCGGAGGGATCGAGGTCGAAATCGCGCGCGACATCCTCGAAGGCCCTGCCGACGATGTTGGCCGCATGCGGGCCGACGGCGGCGGCGAATTCGGCCGAGATGTCGGTGAAGCGGCCTTCGTTGTCGGTTTTCCAGACGAAGCGAACCGGCCCGCGGCCATTTTCGAAATCGGCCGTGAACTGCGTATCGGGCTCCGTCGCCGGCTCGGAGAGCGGAAGCTCCGCAACGGTCTCCCGCGGTTCGGGCACCGCCGGGACCTCCTCTTCGACCGGCTCCGTCATTGCCGCGACAGCTTCGTCTTCTGCGGGCATATCGGCCGGGTCCGGTTCTGCGGTTTCGGCGTCGATCGTCTCGACCGGAGCGTCCGGCAGAATCTCCTCCTGCGGTGCGGTTTCCCCCTGCGGGATCACGACCACCCGCTCCTCGGAGACGGATGCTTCTTCCACAGGCGCCGGTTCGTCCTCCGCCTGTTCGTCCGAGGCGGATTTGACGGCCATGACGAGATGGCGCGCCGGGGTGTCGGTCAGCCGTGCGATGGCGATGGCGACCGGGATTGCGGGGTCCGGTGTCACCAGCCTCTTGACCAGCCGGTCCTCTTCGTCGCGCACGTCGCGCACCAGCGCGCCGATGGCGTCGGCCGGAAGGGTTATGCCCGAGAACAGGGCGTCGGCGGCAAGCAAGCCGCCGCTGTCGTCAACGATCGCCGCGCCCGCGCCCTCGGTCGCAAGGCCGGCGATCGCCGCGAGTGCGGTATCGCGCTCGGCGGCGCCGGTTTCGCCGGTGTCGATGACGAGCAGGATGCAGGGCATGCCGTCGCGGCCGGTGATGGCGCGGAGCTTTGCCGGGAGCACCTGGCTCCTGATCCCGAAGGAGACGCGGATATGCGTCGCGACATCCTCGCCGGATTTCGCACGCGCCGCAGCCGAGACGATCTGGCGCAACGCCGTACCCATGCCGGCAGGGCCCGCCGCCTCGAAGTCGCCGATCGTGGCAAAGCCGAACAGCTCGGCGGCGCGGCCGTTCGCCCAAAGCAATGTCTGCATGTCGGCCGAGAAGACGGCGATCGGGCGGCCGGACAGGAAGTTCTCGCGCACGCCGTCCCAGGCGGCGACATCGATGAAGGAATAGGTTGTACTGGCGTCGGCCATGTTTCTGCTCTCGGCGCGTGTCCCCAAGGGGGCGGTTAATGAAAAATTAATTGCCATTTCGATGCAGGCGCGTCCAGCGGCCCGGCATTTCCGCCCGTTTCTTGTTCCGGAAGTAGTTAACGCGAAAACGCATCGCTGCCATGATTTTTGTGCAATGCAATAAAATGTTGCAATGCACAAAAAACCTGCTATATACGCTGCATCAACGAACACTCTCCAAGGAGGATATAGTTATGGCCAAAGCAGCCCAGAAGACCGTGACCGCCGACGTTTTCGCATTTCCCGCAATGGACTCCGCTCCGTTCGCCGACCAGTTCCGCACCTTCGCCGAAGACAGCATGGCGAAGTCGAAGGAAGCCTACGACAAGATGAAGTCGTCGGTCGAAGACGCCCAGAAGACCATGGAAACCACGATGGAAACCGCGCAGGCACAGGGCTCCAAGCTCTCGCTCGCCGCGATCAACGCGATGCGCGCCAACACCGAGGCCGGCTTCTCGCATCTCGAGAAGATGCTCGGCGTGAAGACCTTGGCCGAAGCCATGGAAATCCAGACGGCGTTCATGCGCAAGCAGACCGAGATGGCCGTCGACCAGGCCAAGGACATGCAGGCCGCTTCGCAGGAAGCTTTCGAAGCCCTTTCCGCTCCGGCCAAGGCCGCGACCGAGAAGGCCATGGCTTCGATGAAAGCCGCCTGACACGATAGCGATCGCGCCGGCCGGCATTCCCTGCGGCCGGCGGATGAATGAAAGGCCGGATTTTTCCGGCCTTTTCTTTTGGTTCAAGAGCGCCGCAATCCGATCTTGCAAAATTATTTGATGATAGGTATGCGTGCGCTTGCACCATGACTTTGTGCGGGCGTAGCTCAGTTGGTTAGAGCGCTGGATTGTGGCTCCAGAGGTCGGTGGTTCAAATCCACCCGCTCGTACCATATTCCTTCATCGTGAAGTCTTCGCCGCCGATGGCCTGTCCGTCCGGGTGTAAAAACATTTCCATTGAGCCGGCCGGGAGGTAGCGCTACGTAACTCCCCCATTTTATTTTTCCGGCGCTTATATTCGTGCCGGAGGGGGAGCGTGTTTTTTGAATTTGACTGTCGTGCCCGATTATCTCGTTGCCTGCGCGGGCGTCATCTACATTCTGGCTTTCCTGATTATCAACCAGATCGTGCTGCGCTGTATGCTGCTGGTCGGGTCCGCTTTCTATATTGCCTATTACGCGGTCGTGGCGGGCGAACCGCTGTGGATGGCGATCTTCACCAATCTCAGCATCTCCACCGCAAATTTCGTCGGGCTCCTGATCCTGCTGTTCCAGAACTCGCGCCTTGCGATCCCCAGGGAGCATTCCGACATCTATCCGATTTTCTCCCTGCTGCCGCCGGGCGATTTCCGTACGCTGGTCCGGCTTGGCAGGCGGCGCGTCCTCGATGAGGACACCGTGCTGACCCGGGACGGTGCTCCGGTGGATACGCTCTATTTCGTGCTCAAGGGCGAGGTCGCAGCGGAAAAGCGGGGCGAGACCTTCATGCTTCCCGAACGCATCTTCATCGGCGAGGTCGGCTATCTCACCCGCGACGGCGCATCGGCGACGACCCGGTTGGCAAAGGGCAGCGAAGTCATCGAATGGGACGTCGCTCAGCTTCGCCGCAAGGCGAAGCGAAGCGCGCGGTTCAATCTCGCGCTCGACGCGCTGATCTCGAAGGATCTCGCCGGCAAGGTCTCGCGGGCCGGCGCCCCCGGGGCCACGATCGCTGACCCCGCGCCGGTGAGCGTCGCCTAGAACAGGTCGCCCTGCTGCGGCGGCTTTTTCGGCTTCGGCGTGGGCTTGGGGCGTGACGCCCCCGCGCCATCCGTCGCGACGACGCCGACGCGTTCGCGACCGGCGAACTCGATGGTCAGCGCCGCGCCCTTCTTCACGCCGTCGGCGCGCTTGACCGGCTGGTCGTTCTCGTCGCGGACCAGGGCGAAGCCGCGTTCCAGGACGGACTCGTAGGACAGCGTCTTCAGTAGCCGGGCCTTCTGGTCGAGCGTGTTGCGGGCGTCGGCGAGGCGCAGGTCGAGCGCTCGAACCAGCCGCGAAGACAGGCCGGCGAGTTGATCCGCGCCGAGGCGGCGCTGGCGAGCGATGCCCGAAACGGTCAGCCGCGAGGCGCGAACATTGAGCGCCTCGCGCTTGCGATCGGCGACATGGCGGAGCGCCCGTGGCAGGTCGCGCTCGAAGCGCACGAGCGCGGTCCGGTCGCGGTCGAGCAGCGATGCGAGCCGGTTGGGATTGAGCCGGCCTTCGGCGCGCGCCCAGGCGCTGCGCTTGGCCGTGATGTTGGTGCCGAGCCCCTGCCCCAGCCGACGTTCCAGCGCGTCGAAGCTCTGGCGGGGCATGGCGAGCAACCCGTCCGGCGCGGGCAGCGCGCGGGCGGCGGCGCGCAGGCTGTCGCGCTTCCTGTCGGCAAGACGGCCGATGCCGGCCCTCAGCCGCGCGCCGAGCTGGGCGATCGTCGCCTCCAGTTCCGCCTTGACCGGCACCGCGATCTCGGCCGCGCCCGTCGGCGTCGGGGCGCGGACATCGGCGGCGTGGTCGATCAGCGTCCAGTCGGTCTCGTGGCCGACCGCCGAGATCAGCGGGATCATCGAGTCCGCCGCGGCGCGGACCACCGCCTCCTCGTTGAAACCCCAGAGGTCTTCCAGGCTGCCGCCGCCGCGCGCGACGATCAGCACGTCCGGGCGCGGGATGCCTTGCGTCCCGTCGATGGCGTTGAAGCCGCGGATCGCATTGGCGACCTCGGCCCCGGAGGTCTCGCCCTGGACCCGCACGGGCCAGACGACCACATGCAGCGGAAAGCGGTCATTGACCCGATGCAGGATGTCACGAATCACCGCGCCTGTGGGCGAGGTGACGACGCCGATGACGCGCGGCATGTAGGGCAGCAACTGCTTGCGCGCCTCGTCGAACAGGCCCTCGGCGGCGAGCTTCTTGCGGCGCTCCTCCAAGAGCGCCATCAGCGCACCGGCCCCGGCGGGCTCGATATTGTCGATGACGATCTGGTATTTCGACGAGCCCGGATAGGTGGTCAGCTTGCCGGTGGCGATGACCTCGAGTCCTTCTTCCGGCAGGAAGGAGAGCTTCGAGAACGCGCCGCGCCAGATGACCGCGTCGATGCGGGCGCGCTCGTCCTTCAGCGTGAAATAGGCGTGGCCCGAGGAATGCGGGCCGCGATAGCCCGACACCTCGCCGCGGATGCGCACCCGGTCGAAGCGGTCCTCGATGGTGCGCTTGACCGCGAACGAGATTTCCGAGACCGAATATTCGGCGACGTTGGAGCGCGGAGAATCGGCGGCGGGGATCGGGTCTGTCATGGCGCCAGTAACGCCAGTCCGGCCTGTCCGGTCAAGTTTTCCGCGTGCGGGGCTGGTCAGACCGGGCAGGTTCCACTATATCAGCGAACGCAAATATATCATTTCCGGTATCCAACCGAAAACGAGGACCCCATGCAGACCGAAACCATTGCCAATGGCACGCTTCAGACCTGGACGCCGCAAGAGGTGGCCGACGCCTATTCGAAGGGCGAGATCGTGCTGATCGACGTGCGCACGCCGGCCGAGTACATGTTCGAACATGTCGACGGCGCGATGCTCGCGCCGATGTCCTTCGTCAAGGTCGAGAACATTCCCGACAACGACAAGCGCCCGGTCGTCTTCTATTGCGGCTCGGGCGTGCGCTCCAAGCGCGTCGCCTCGATGTGCCTCGAGAACAAGTTCTCGACCATCGCCCATATGGAAGGCGGCTTCGGCGGCTGGAAGGCGGCGGGCCTGCCCTTTATCGGCACCAACATGGCGACCGGCGCGCCGGAACCGCGCGGCGGCTAACGATCCGCGAACGGCCGGGTCAGCCCGGCCGTTTCATGCCCTGCATATAGGTGTCGAAGATCTGCTCCATGGAGCGCTGATAGGTCTCCTGGGTGCGCCGGCCGGTCTCGAACATGTTGCCGAACAGATCGCCGAACGGATTGGCGGGCTTCGCCTCAGGCGTCTCCTCCGGCTCCGGTTCTGGCTCGGGTTCCGGCGGCGGTGGGGCTTCCGTCTTCGGAATGCCGGCCTTCATCATCTCGGCCATGGCCTGGGTGAAGGGATTGTTCATCGGATTGGCCGAGGCGCCGGCCTGCATGCCGGGCATGCCCTGCATACCGGCGCCGAACATCTGCTCCATCGCCGCCATGAAGGGATTGGCGGACGCGCCGCTCTTCTGCTTGAGGCCCAGTTCCTCGGCCCATTCGCCCTGCTGCTTCGTCGCCAGTTGCATCATGCGCACCAAGGGCTTGTCGGAATCGACATTCATCTGCCCGGTCGACTGCTTGTAGAGCCCGCCCATCATGGTCGAGGCGATCACCGGCAGCATCTGCTTGTAGATTTCCTGGCCGATGCCGGTCGCCTGGGCGGCCTGCGCGGCGACGGCGCGGCTGACATCCTTGTTGCCGAAGATGTGGCCGAGAATGCCGTTGCCCTCTTCGATGCCGGCCGGGGTGAAGGCCTTGGTCATGTCCTCGAAATATTTGGCGTGGCTTCCGGCGGCGAGCGCCGAGAGGAAGGCCCCGACGCCCATCGGGTCGGAGGCGTTGCGCTTCAGCCCGGCGGAAAAGGCCGGCATCAGCGCGGCCAGCGCGTCCTCGGTCTGCTTCTGCGACAGGCCGAACTGGCTCGCCATCTTCGACAGCGCCTCGCCGTTCTGGGCGTTCATGAACATGTCGAACAGGGGCAGCATGGCGGAATCCTTTCGTGACGAGACGATGACCATAACACGCCCGGCCCGCCCGGCAATGCAAGGCGATTGAGGGGCGTCAATGATGGTGAATGGCGCGGCTGGCAGCCTGTCGGGACCGTTCACGGACATGGGAGGCCAATCATGGACGACCGCACTTTCATCCTGCTGTTCTTTCCGAGCCTGTTCATCTCGCTCGGCGTCTTCTTCTGGGGCGTCGGGCAGGTCTGGCGCGTCTCGATCGAGAACCGGGAGGCGCGGCGGAAGGGGGCGTGATTTCGGCGAAACGCAGGCATCGCACCCCCCCTCTTATAAAAGCTAAGGGCTTAGCTGTCGCTAAACCCAAGCTTTTGCTTCTGCCGGCGCTCCGCTATGGCTTCGCGCGTTCGGCGCTCCAATCGACAAATCGTTGTCGATTGGCCGGCTGCGCCGACCGCTTCTCACCCCCCACAAGGGTGGAGAGTGGCTCGCGTGATTTGCCCCGCGCCTTATCTCGATCTACGCAACTTCAAAGAACCCGGGCGACAAGCCCGCAAGCGCGACCGCGCGTCGGCGACTTTTCGCCGCGCACGCGCAGCCGTCTCGCGCCAGCGAGACTGGCGTGAGCGAAAAAGATTGGAAGACGGGCGGTCGAAGGATCGCTCTGTCTAATGTGTATATGCGGTCCTTCGACCGCCCCTCGGCTGCTTCCGGCTCCGGCCGCTCTACGCCCGGGACCCGCAAGGTCCCGACTGGCCGCCACATGGCCTTTGTCTCCCTCTTGCGGAGGGGCCGCTTGGCGGGGCGGTTTCCAAGCATCCTGCCGAAACAGGATACTTACGTCGCGTACCGTTTCCGGCCTGCCTCCGGGGCTGATCCCCGATGCGAAAACCTCTTCCCGCACGCCAGGCGCCGGCCCTTCCCCTGTTTGCCGGTGTGCACCCAGGCTTCCAATGAAAGGGCACGGTCAGGGTAAGGGAGGTTGGAGGAAGGTGGATAAGATTTAGGCGGATTGTCGGGATTCAGAGATTTAACGCGGTGGCTATCCCACGCGCATCATTACGAGCGTGGATCTATCCCAAGGCATATATCCGATTATTGTCCCTTTTGTGCGAATGAGACGCGATGGCCACTCGCTAGGAGCTGTATGTGGCGCAAGACCGGAAGCGATATAACGAATGCAAAGAATCGGACAAATTGGCCGGGCGCGAGAAACGCAAGAAAAAAGCCGGGAAGGATAAGAGCCCGCCCGGCAGTTCGATTAATCGGAAAGACGGAAGCGGCTAACGCCGCCTCGCCTATTTAGCGGCTACGCCAGTGAGCACGTACGTGTTCAACGCGGCCAAAGCGGATGCGATAATAGTCCGTAACGTAGACCATTTCTTCACCTCTTTTAGGCTGTGGGCCTTGAAATGAGGCGGCAGAAATGCGATTCTTAAGACTGGATAACGCCTTGGAATCGCGGGGCTCTGCCGCCTCACATCGATTGCTTGGTCATCTAGGCCGTCCTTCCCGGTGCAACGGGTTGGGCGGCTTTCTATTAGTCTCCCCTCTGACGCCAATGGCCAGAACGCGAGGGGCTAGTCATCTCTCATCGCTACCGATCCTCTTTCGAAATGTTGGGCGGGAATCATCCGCCGCATATCCGTATAACGAACGACGCCCCATCGTTCAAGTTCGTCGCTTCGATTTGCACATTCGTTATACGGACTATTTGCAAAAAGAGTAATGTTCCTGTAGTGTGCCGCCTGCACGATAGGCGTGAGGTGTCTCCATGACAGGCGAAAAAGTAGACTTCAGTGCTGCGGCGAATGCCGCTCACGATGAAAGCGAGGATAAGGCAAAGAGGGACCGGTCGCTGATCGATTTCCCTTACGTGCCGCTGGAATCCGCATTGGAGGTCGCGACGGCGATCTATAGCCGCTGCGGCTTTGGTTCATGTGACCAGGATGAGTTGGCCGCAGAAATGGGGCAAACGCTGAGCGGTGCGTTCCGTCAAAAAACTGGGGCGGCCAAGACATTCGGAATCGTTGAAAAAGATGGCCGCAGCGCATTCAGGCTGACCGAGATTGGGAAACGGATCGTCGCGCAAGAGACGGAGGTTGCAGCCAAGGTTGATGCGTTTCTCACTGTGCCTCTCTATCAGCAGATTTATGACAAGTTCAGGGGGCATAATTTGCCGCCTGCAAAGGCGCTGGAGCGCGAAATGGAAACGTTAGGCGTTGCACGGAAGCAGACAGACCGCGCACGCCAAGCATTTGAACGCTCGGCTCAGTTCGCTGGTTTTTTCGACAGCGGCAAAGACAGGTTGGTCCGCCCTCGCATGGAAGGCGGAGTGAACCTGCCGCCCGATAGCCAGCCGCCTATGCGTGAGGAAAAGCCGCGCGATGAAATTGGAGGCGAGCGGTATGGCGGAGGAAATGGTGGGGGAGGCACCCCGTCTGACATCGACCCGATCATTCAGGGGCTGATTGCACGACTGCCGAAAGCCGGCACGCCATGGTCAAGAGATAAGCGGAAAAAGTGGCTTCTCATTTTAGAGAACAGCTTTGACCTCGTGTATGAGGACGATGGCGAGGCTACTACGGATCGAGAGCATTTCTAGAAACACAAAACCCCGCCGAAGCGGGGTTCTGAAATTACCTATGGAAGTGCTTCGTTAAGTCGTGGTGGTTCGGTTTTCGCAGCGCGAGGTAGGCGGCAACAGCGAACACGATCGCCCCAACCGGGACGAGCAGTAGAATTGCATCATTCATAGCCTTCCTCCTTCTTTATCAAACCAAGCAGGAGATGCCCCACTATATGTAGGACGAATCCTGCGCATGCCCAGAGGGCTGACCACCAACCTAGGTGGTCTTCGTTAATGGACGGTATTATCACGGAACCCGCAATCATGCCAACGGCCGCCGTATTTAGTGCGGTAGCGGTATACCGTATCCGTTCATTAAACCGTTTCGCCGCGAGATTGTTCCGAATCTCAGGATTTAGAATGAAATGAAGCGCACCATAAACAAGCACGCCTTCACAAATTAGAAACAGCCCAGCCCAAGCATACTGGTAGTCGTGCATATCTGCTAAATTCATGACCCCCTCCGAATTCGCCCGCAGGCTTAATTCAAAACGCAACTGCGCTGAGGATCAACTATTAGAATTTACGTGGGTCACACACATATACACCCCCCATAATTGATTCGCGCCTAATAAAATTATTTGCGCAACACGGTTCTTTGCAGCCGGAGAGAGCCTCTTCATTGGCGTCCTCTCACCGCGCCTCCATCTCAAAAACGGAATATATCTCGCCATTCGGCCTTACAAATACTCATGCTAAAATAGATATATTTTCGATTTGTGAGAACGCAATATTTATTTGTTGGACAATCCATAGTCCGATCATTCGGACAATATCTATATCTGCTTTTGGTTCGCGAGGGACTACAGCCAGCCCTCCGCTATGGCTCCGGGCGTTCGTCGCTCCAATCGACACATCGGTGTCGATTGGTCCGCGACAGCGGACCGCTCCCGCCGGGGCGGGGCCCGCTGCCTGCGGCAGCTCCCGCCCGTTCGAAACCTGCCGATGATTCACTGGATCATCGGCTTGTCGCGGTGCGACAACCGGTTCCTCACCCCCCCTTCCCTCCCCCGCATCCCCCGGCGTATAACCCCCTGAACCGAAACAAACCGGTGATTGATGGCCAAGGAAACGATGAAGAGCGGCGGGGCGCAGGGCGTCGCCGAGAAGGCAGTTCGGGCGGTGAAGGCGAAGCGGACGAAGCCGCCGGCATTCCTCGAGAAGAAATACGGCGTCGCCAGCTGGAAGCAGGCCGAGGAATGGCTTGCGTGGCGCTCCATCGAGGACATCGAGTGCATCACGCCCGACCTCGCCGGCGTGCCGCGCGGCAAGATGATGCCGTCGAACAAGTTCACCTCGCAGACCTCGCTGGCGCTGCCGTCGGCGCTGTTCCGCCAGACGATCTCCGGCGAATACCCCGAGGAGACCGGCGATTTCCGCTACGACCCGCATGACGGCGACCTGAAGCTGATGCCGGATCTGTCGACGCTGTCCGCCGTGCCGTGGGAGAGCGACCCGACGGCGCAGGTGATCTGCGACCTCGTCGGCTCCGATGGCGAGGAAGTCGGCTACACGCCCCGCGCGGTGCTGAAGAAGGTTGTGAAGGCCTATGCGGACAAGGGCTGGAAACCGGTCGTCGCGCCGGAAATCGAGTTCTACCTCGTCGCGCGCAACACGGATCCGGACTACCAGCTGCAGCCGCCGGTCGGGCGGTCGGGACGGCCGATTGCCGGCGGGCAGGCCTATTCGATCGCCGGCGTCAACGAGTTCGACGACCTGATCGACGACATCTACCATTTCTGCGAGGGCCAGGGGCTCGAGATCGACACGCTGATCCACGAGGAAGGCCCGTCGCAGCTGGAGATCAATCTGCGGCATGGCGACCCGGTGGCGCTGGCCGACCAGGTGTTCCTGATGAAGCGCACGATCCGCGAGGCGGCGCTGAAACAGGACATGTTCGCCACCTTCATGGCCAAGCCCATGCAGGGCGAGGCCGGCAATGCGATGCATATCCACCAGTCGGTGGTGGACGCGAAGACCGGCCAGAACATCTTCTCCGCGCCCGACGGCTCGGAGACGGAACTGTTCCGCGCCTTTGTCGGCGGCATGCAGCATTACATCCCCAAGGCGCTGGTGATGATGGCGCCCTATGTGAACTCGTATCGCCGGCTGACGCCGGAAATGGCCGCGCCCGTCAACACTGCCTGGGGCTACGACAACCGGACCACGGCCTTCCGCATCCCGACCTCGAACGCGGCCGGGCGGCGCGTCGAGAACCGGCTGCCCTCGTCCGACGCCAACCCCTATCTGGCACTCGCCGCGTCGCTCGCGTGCGGTTATCTCGGCATGGTCAACGGGCTGGTGCCGACCAGCCCGACGGCGGAGACGGCCAATGAAGGCGCGATCTCGCTACCGCGCGGGCTGCTGGAAGCGGTGTCGCTGATGGAGGCGGAACGCGATTTCGACGAGATATTGGGCCGCGAATTCACTGCGACGCTGGCCGGCGTCAAGCGCGGCGAATTCGAGACCTTCATGCGCGTGATCAGCCCGTGGGAGCGCGAGTTCCTGCTTCTCAACGTCTGAAGACCCCACCATGACTTACCAAAGTCCGATTTCGCCCGGCTATTCCTGGTACGAGGCGACAGCCGGCGACCGGCCCGACTATCCGGCGCTCGACGGCGACAGGACTTGCGACGTCGCGATCATCGGCGGCGGCTTCACCGGCCTGTCGGCGGCCACCTACCTGGCCAAGGCCGGCGTCAATGTGGTGCTGATCGAGCAGGCGAAGTTCGGCGACGGCGCGTCGGGGCGCAATGGCGGCCAGATGGGCACCGGCCAGCGGGCCTGGCCTGAAGACCAGGAAGAAGAGCTCGGGCTGGAGCGGGCGAAGGCGCTGTTTTCGATCGCCGAGGACGCCAAGCGCAACATGCACGACTTCGCCGCCGAGCACGGCATCGATATCGGCTATGTTCCCGGCCAGCTCTCTGTGATCCACAAGAAGCGCTATTGCGACGACTATCGCCGCCATGCAGCCGTGATGGCGGAGAAGTTCGACTACCCGCATATCAGCTACATGGAGCGCGAGGAGACGGCGCAGCGCGTCGGCTCGTCCTTCTTCCATGGCGGCATCCGCGACACCCATACCGGGCATATCCACCCGCTGAAGCTGGTGATCGGCACGGCGAAGGCGGCGGAAGCGGCCGGGGCGCAGATCTTCGAGAACACCAAGGCGACCGGGCTCCAGCAGGCAAACGGCAAGGCGACGGTGACGACGGAGCGCGGCACGATCACCGCCGACCGGGTGCTGCTCGCCGTCAACGCCTATGGCAATGGCGGGCTGGAACCGGTCTCGGCGGCGCATGTGATGCCGATCCGCTCCTTCATCGGCGCGACCGTTCCGCTGCCGGCCGATCTCGACGCCAAGGTGATCCCGGGCGGCGAATCCATCGACGATTCGCGCTTCGTGGTGCGCTATTTCCGCAAATATGGCGACGGGCGGCTGCTGTTCGGCGGGCGCGAGGCCTATACGGCGGACAATCCGCGCGAGATCTCCACCCATATCCGCAAGCAGATCGCCGAAATCTATCCGGCGCTTGCCGATATCGAAATCGATCATGCCTGGGGCGGGTCGGTCGGCATCACCATGCCGCGCACGCCCTTTGTGCGCGAGGTGATGCCCGGCGTCACCGCGGCGGGCGGCTTTTCGGGCCATGGCGTGATGCTGTCGCATTTCACCGGACGGCTCTATGCCGAGGCTGTGACCGGCAACACCGACCGGCTCAAATATTACCGCGATCTCAAGGTGCCGGCCTTTCCCGGCGGCAGAACCTTCCGCAAGCCGATGCTGACGCTGGCGCTGACCTGGTTCGCGATGCTGGACCGGATCTGAGATAGCGGAGCGCATGGACGGCAAGACGAAACGCATATTGGCCATCGGCCTCGACGCTTTCGAAGTCGGTCTCCTCACGGAATTCGCGGGCGAAGGGCGGTTTCCGAATTTCGACCGGCTTGCCGCGCAATCCGCCTTCTTCCGGCTTGATCACGACGAGCGCGCCCGCTTCACCGGGCTCGGCTGGGAGCATTTCTCGACCGCGAAGGGGCCGGAGGACCAAAAGCGCTGGTCGGCGGTCACGTTCGATCCCGCGGATTACTCGATATCCCAGCCGCAGACACCGAACCCGCCCTTCCTGGCGGGACACGACATCCCGACGGTCGTGTTCGACCTGCCCTATTTCGATCTCGACGCCGCGCCCCATGCGCGGGGCGTCTCGAGCTGGGGGGCGCACGATCCCGGCACGGAGGCCCGTTCGCGGCCCGACGGGTTGCGCGACGAGATCGACCGGCGGTTCGGCCCCTATCCGGCCCCGGACTGGATCTACGGGCTGAGCTGGCCGTCGGCGGAGAAGACGCGCGCGGCGGGTGATGCGCTGCGCAAGGCCGTCGGCCTGCGCTGCGAGATCACACGCTGGCTGCTGGAGGAACGGCTGCCCGACTGGCAGCTGGCGATCTCCGTGGTCTCGGAAACCCATTCGGCGATCGAGCAATTCTGGCACGGCGCCGATGCCGATCATCCGCTGAACGGGATCGACTCCGCGCCCCATGCCCGCGCGGCGCTGATCTCGGTCTACGAGGCAGTCGACGCCTTTGTCGGGACGATGATGGACGCGTTCCCGGACGCGACGCTGGTGGTGTTCTCGATGCACGGCATGGGCGCGAATACCTCCGACCTGCCGGCGATGTTCCTGCTGCCCGAACTGCTCTACCGCCGCGCCTTCAAAAAGCCCTATGCGCGGGACCGGAACTGGCCGTCGCGGCTGGCGGACGGGACGCCGCTGTTTGCCAAGGACGACGGCTGGGACAAGGCGATGCGCAAAATCGTGCCGTGGCCGGACCCCAACCGGGGGACCGTCGCGCGGCTCAGGCGGTTGCTCGGCGGACGTTCGAACCCGCCGGCCGACGCAAAAGTCGGCAATATCGGCTGGATGCCGGCGGCGCGCTATTCGCCCTTCTGGCCCGACATGCCGGCCTTCGCCTTTCCGGCCTATTACGACGCCTGGGTGCGGCTGAACCTGAAGGGCCGGGAGCGTTCCGGCCTCGTCGCCGCGGAAGACTACGAAGCCGAGCGCGACGCGATCTGTGCGCTCCTGTCGGAATGCCGCGACCCGGTCGGCGGCCATGCCGTGGTCGAGACAATCAGCTTTCCCGACAAGGACCCTTACGCGATCGGCCCCACCGAAGCCGACATCTATGTGAGCTTCGCGCCGCGCACGACCGGGTTGTCGCATCCCGAGCTCGGCACGGTCGGGCCGGTGCCCTATCGCAGGACCGGCGGCCATACCGGCAAATGGGGGGCGCTTTACGCCATGGGCGAGGCCATCGCGCCCGGCGACCGGGGAACGGCAAACGCCTTCGATGTCGCGCAGACCATCATCGCCCTGACCGGCGGAACGGCCAGGGCGGGCCTGAGCGGACAGCCGCTGACGGCGCGGCTCTTCGAGACCGCGTGACCGGGCTTTTTCCGCTTCCGCCGCATGCGGCCGCCGCGGCATGCCGATGAGCGCGTGGCCGATCTTCGTCCTGTCGCTGGACGACGCCGCGGCGCGCAGGGCGCGGCTCGTCGGCCAACTCCAGGCGCTCGGCCTCGGCTTCGAGATCGTCAGCGCCATAGACGGCCGGGCCGGACTTTCCGAACGCCACGAGGCGATGATCGACCGGGCGGCGGCGCGGGCCAATCTCGGACGCTACATGGCCGATACCGAATATGCCTGCGCGCTATCCCATCACCTTATTTACCGGCGCGTTCGCGACGAAGGGCTTGCCGGCGCGGTGGTGCTGGAGGACGACGCGATCCTGTTGCCCCACTTCGCCGGGTTCATGGCCCAACGGGCCTATGAAAAGGCGGAGCTGATCGCGCTCGATCACTGGTTCGGCAGGATCTGGCGGTTTTCCGGAGCAAGGCTGACGGGGACGGTGCGCGCCGGCAGGCTCTCGCTCCTGCCCTGCCTGACGACCGGCTATTCGATATCGGCGGCCGGCTGCGCCTTCATGATCGGGAACTCGCTGCCAATCGGCCGGACCGCCGACTGGCCCTGCGACATCAGGAAGATCGGGGCGCGCGCGGCTTTTCCGAGGATCGTCGATCACGATCCGATCGAGCCGGGCGGTTCCCTCATGGAGGACCAGCGCCGTGCGCTGCGCCGCAATGGGGCGGCCACAAGGCGCGAGGAAAGCGGCCTCCGGCGATGGCTCGTCAAGCGCGCATCGCGCAAGATTTCCTAGGGCGGCCGGTCAGGCCGCGCCGATCAGCGAGGCGACCCGTTCGAGGACCAGGCGGCGTTCCTCCGGCTCGAGAATGGCGGTGCCGAAAACGTTTTGCGCCCGCATCCCTTCCAGGACGAGGAACAGGACGAGGATCGCGCCGACATCCTTGCCTCCGGCCTTCATCCGGTCAACGAGTTCGCGATTGAAGGCCTTGACCGGGGCGAGCAGGGACGGGTCCTCGGCGAGCGCCGCCAGCAGGCCCGACGAACTCGGCGTCTCCTGCTCCAGTTTCGCGGCGGTGAGATCGAGATAGCGCAGCGGCAGGTTACGGTCCTCGCCTTCCGTCGCCTCCTCCAGGCGGGTGCGGAACTCGTTCATGTATTTCTCGACCAGCGCCTTCATCAGCGCGGCCTTGTTGGGGAAATTATAAAGCAGCCCGCCCTTCGATACGCCGGCGCAGGCCGCGACCGCATCGAGCGACAGATGCGCCGCGCCCTGGCGGAACGCCAGATCGGACGCCGCCTCCAGTATTTTTTCCCGGGATGTTTCGCCCCGCGCCATTCACGCCTCCCATTGACTTTACCGTCCAGACGGTACAGTAATCTATTTCATTCCGCAACAGCACCGCGGCGCCACATCTGTGACCGCCGAAATGACGACACTGGACGACATCCTTCCATGATCAAGAGATTCATCATCGCAATCATCCTTCTCGTCCTTGTCGGCGGCGGGCTGGTCGGCTTCAACATGTTCCGCGATCAGGCGATGCAGGACTTCTTCGCCACGATGCAGCGCCCGCCGGTCGCCGTTTCGACGACCGAGGTCGAGGCCGTCTCCTGGGAACCGGAAATCCGCGCGATCGGCACGGTCAACGCGGCGAACGGCGTCGACCTGACGACCGAGGTGGCCGGCGTGGTCAAGGAAATACAGTTCGAGGCCAACCAGTCGGTCGCGCAGGGCGACGTGCTGGTGCGGCTCGACGACGAGGTGCAGCGGGCCGATCTCGCGGCGGCGCAGTCCGAACTCGATCTCAACGAACAGGCGCTGCAGCGCGCGAAGGAATTGCAGGAGCGCGGCGTCGGTTCGCAGTCGACGCTGGACGCCGCGCAGGCCGCGGCGACGGCTTCCACGTCGCAGGTGACGAAGCTCCAGGCGGTGGTCAACCAGAAGCAGTTGCGCGCGCCCTTCGACGGCACGATCGGCATCCCGCAGATCGATCTCGGCGAATATGTCTCGCCCGGGCAGGTGGTGGCGACGCTGCAGAATCTCGACACGATGCACGCCAATTTCACCGTGCCGGAACAGCAATTCTCCGTGCTGGAGATCGGCCAGCCGGTGCGCCTCGGCCTGGCGGAAGACAATCTGCCCTTTACCGGCAAGATCACCGGCATCGATCCGAAAATCGATCCGGCGACGCGGCTCGTCTCGGTGCGCGCCGAGATCTCCAATCCGGGCGGCAATCTCAATCCGGGCCAGTTCGTGCGGGTGCGCGTCGCGCTGCCGGTCGAGGACGATGTCATCATCATCCCGCAGACTGCGCTCGTGGCGAGCCTTTACGGCGACTATGTCTACCGGATCAAGACGACGCCCGCCGAGGGCGATGACGAGGCGCAGCCGGCGGTGACGGTCGAACAGGTCTTCGTCAAACCCGGCCGGCGCTCCGACGGCACGGTCGAGATCGTCGAAGGGCTGACAGCCGGCGACGAGGTGGTCAATGCCGGCCAGAACCGGCTCTCCAACGGCGCCCGCGTCACCGTCAACAACGAGGTCCAGCCGGTGCTGGAAAAGGATGGCGCGCAATGAACATTTCAGCGCTCTTCATCCGGCGGCCGGTCCTTTCGACCGTCTTCGCCTTCCTGATCCTGCTGATCGGCTTCCAGGGCATCTTCAACCTCGCCGTGCGCGAATATCCGGAGGTCGAGGAAACCGTGATCACGGTGACGACGGTCTATCCGGGCGCGTCGCCGGACCTGATCCAGGGCTTCGTGACCTCCCCCATCGCGGCGGCGGTCGCGACGACGGAGAATATCGACTACGTGACGTCGCAGAGCCGGCCCTCGGCCAGCGTCGTGACCGTGCAGATGAAGCTCGGTTCGGATCCGGACGTCGCGCTGACCGAGGTGATGTCGAAGGTCCAGCAGGTCCGCGGGCAATTGCCCTCGGATGCGGAGGACCCGACCATCGTCAAGGGCACGGGCCAGCAATTCGCGATCATGTATCTCGCGGTGCAGAATCCGAACATGACGGCGGAGCAGCTCACCGAATATATCGAACGGGTGATTCGGCCGCGCATGTCGACGATCGAGGGCGTGGCTGAAATCCAGATCATGGGCGCGGCGAACTATTCGATGCGCGTCTGGATCGATCCGGTGCGGCTGGCGGCGCGCGGCGTCACCGCCGCCGAGGTGGTCGGGGCGATCAACCAGGCGAACTTCCTGTCGGCCCCCGGCAAGACCAAGAACGAATATGTCACCTATTCGATCACGACGGAGACGACGCTGCGCACGCCCGAGGCGTTCGGCGCGCTGCCGCTGACCTCGTCGGGCGACGAAGTGGTGCGGCTGCGCGACGTGGCCGATGTGGAACTGGCCGCCGAAAGCACCGACACGGTGGTCAATTTCAACGGCGAGCCGGGCACCTTCATCGGCATCTTCCCGACGCCGGCGGCAAACCCGCTGGATACGGCGGACGCGGTGATCGCCGAACTGCCAGCCATCCAGGCGAGCCTTCCGCTCGGCATGGAGATGAGGATGGTCTACAACGCCACCGAAGCGATCAGCGCCTCCATCGAGGAGGTGTTCAAGACGATCGGCGAGGCGGTGGCGATCGTCATCGTGGTGATCCTGCTGTTCCTCGGCTCGTTCCGGTCGGTGCTGATGCCGATCGTGACGATCCCGCTGTCGCTGATCGGTGTCTGCGGCCTGCTGCTCGGCATGGGCTACTCGATCAACCTCCTGTCGCTTCTGGCGATGGTGCTGGCGATCGGCCTCGTGGTCGACGACGCCATCGTGGTGGTGGAGAACATCCACCGACATATCGAGGAAGGGCTTTCGCCGCGCCAGGCGGCCTTTACCGGCATGCGCGAAATCTCGGGCGCGATCGTCGCCATGACGGTGACGCTGGCGGCCGTCTTCGCGCCGCTCGCCTTCACCGGCGGGCTGACCGGCTCGCTGTTCAAGGAGTTCGCGTTCACGCTGGCCGGCGCGGTCATGATCTCCGGCGTCGTCGCGCTGACGATCACGCCGGCGATGAGCGCCCGCCTGCTCGCGCATTCGGACAGCCGCTTCCAGGCCTTTGTCGACCGCACCTTCGCGCGGCTGGAAAATTTCTACGAACGCATCGTCGGCGGTTCGCTGAAATACCGCGCGGTAACTCTCCTGATCGTCGTCACGCTGGTGTCGCTGACCGGCTATCTGTTCGTGAAGACATCGACCGAACTGGCGCCCGAGGAAGACCGCGGCGCGCTGTTCTCGCTGATCACCGCGCCGCGCTACGCGACGACCGACTACACCCAGCGCTATGTCGACTCGATGCGCGACAAGACGAAGGACCTTCCCGAACTGAAGGCGAATTTCTCGATCGCCGGGTTCGGCGGCCAGACAAACAGCGGCATCGCGGTCTGGTCGTTCAAGGACTGGAGCGAGCGCGACCGTTCGCAAAAAGAACTGCAGGGCGACATCCAGGCGCGGCTTTCCTCGGTGACCGGCGTCGAGGCGCTGGTCTTCGCGCCGCCCTCGCTGCCGGGCGCCGGCGGCGGGTTGCCGATCTCGGTGATCATCCAGTCGACCGGCGATCCGAGCCAGGTCTACGAGGTGGCCGAGGAAATCCGCCAGAAGGCGCAGGCCTCCGGCCGCTTCATCGTCGTCCAGAACTCTCTCGCCTTCGACGCACCGCAGGTGACGGTGTCGGTGGACCGCGAGCGCGCGGCGGCGCTGAACATTCCGGCGAGCCAGGTCGGCACGACGCTCGGCGTTCTCGTCGGCGGCGGCGCGGTCGCCCAGTTCGACCGCGATTCCAACTCCTACGACGTGATCACCCAGGTGCCGCGCGACTATCGCGAGAACCCGGAGAGCCTCGGCGGCTTCTTCGTGCGCTCTTCGACCGGCGAAATGGTGCCGCTGTCGGCGGTGACTTCGGTCGAGACCGCCGCCTCGCCCGCCTCGATCGAGCAGTTCAACCAGCTCAATTCCGCGACGATCGCGGCGCTGCCGCTGCCCAACGTAACCACCGGCGACGGGCTGCAGACCATCGAGGAGATCGCGCAGGAGGTTCTGCCGGACGGGTTCTTCGTCGACTATTCCGGCCAGTCGCGGCTGGAAAAGGAACAGGGCAACACGATCCTGATCGCCTTCGCCATGGCGGTGGTGGTGATCTACCTGGTGCTGGCGGCGCAGTTCGAGAGCTTCCGCGATCCGCTGATCATCATGATGGCGGTGCCGCTGTCGATCTTCGGCGCGATCGTGCCGCTCAATCTCGGCCTCGGCACGCTCAACATCTACACCCAGATCGGACTGATCACGCTGATCGGCCTGATCACCAAGCACGGCATCCTGCTGGTCGAGTTCGCCAACCAGCAGCGCGAACATCAGGGCCTGTCGCGCATGGACGCCATCATCGCCTCCGCCAAGGTGCGGCTGCGGCCGATCCTGATGACCACGGCGGCGATGTCCCTCGGCGTCGTGCCGCTGATCCTGTCATCGGGGGCCGGCGCGGCGGCGCGCTATTCGATGGGTCTCGTGATCTTCTCCGGCATCCTGATCGGCACGCTGTTCACGCTCTTCGTCGTGCCGATGTTCTACACCTTCATCTCCGCCCGCGAACTTCGCCAGGAAGCGGAGGATGAAGCCGCCACGGCGCCGGTGCACGCATGACGCGGCGCCGGGGCTTCCTTCCGAGCTTCGACTGGGAGCGCGAAGAGGCGCGCTCCGGCGAAGACGCGCCGACGATCACGCCGGCGCAATGCCGCATGGCGCGGGCCGGCATCGTCATGTCGGTGCGCGACCTGGCGCGGCTGGCCGATGTCTCGGGGCTGGCGGTCACCCGCTTCGAGAACGGCAACACGGATTGCCCGGAGATCATCGTGCGGCGGTTCCGGCGCATCCTCGAATCGCGCGGCGCGCGCTTCGTCTCCGGGCCGAAAGGCGAAGGGGTGAAGATCGAGGGGCGACCCGGGGCGAGCGGATAGAGCCTTTCATCGTGCAGCAAAAAGCCCGCCCCTTTCGAGGCGGGCTTTTTTATCGGCGCCGCGCGATCAGTCCTTGGAAACATATTCCGACAGGATCTTCTCGTTCTTGGCCTTCTCGATCCGGTTGACGGTCTCGTCGGCGATGTGCTGGTCCATGCGGAACTTGACCAGGTTCACCAGGCTGGCGGTGAGCAGCAGGATGCCCATGGCCCAGTAACCCTTGGTGGCGAGGTTGATCGGGGCCAGCCACAGCGACAGGCCGAGCATGACATAGGCGGCGGCAACGGCGGCGGCGTTGAAGGTGATGTAGACCGAATTATTCTGCATTTTAATTACTCCCGATTGCGTCTTTCGACTGGTTAGTCTGCGAAAGTTAAGATTCTTCTTTCAGGCGAGCGAGTATATCGGCCGCCGTATGCTTTGTGCGGGGGCCGTGACCGGCCTCGGCGAGACGGTCGCGCAACGAACGGTGCTCGAGGTCGTCGTCGATCTCGTCGAGCATGCGGCTTTCCTCGAAGGGGTCGTCCCGCTCGAGGATGCGGTCGAGCAGCGACTGCGCCTCGCGGATGGAGGTGTCGTTGCCGATCGAGCGGTTGAGCTTCTTCTGGGCGCGCTGCTCGGCATCGATGGCGCGGGCCTGGATCATGCCCTGGCGCAGATCGACGATGCGGCGATGGGTACGCTCGACCGACAGGCGCATGTGCGCCGCCTTTTGCGACAGGCGCTCGACCGTCTTGTCGCGGGTCTCGCGCTCGTTTTCGAGTTCGGCGATCGCGGCGGCCGCGTCGCGGGCCAGATCCTCGTTGCCGGCGGATAGCGCGCTTTTCGTGCGCGCCTCCAGATCGGCGACGCGCGCCTTGAGCTGGTCGAGGCTGCGCCGCTCGTTGCGTTCGCGCAGGATCAGCGCGGCAAGCGTTTCCTTGGCGGCGGCGAGCGCGGCCTCGGATTCGCGGATCTTCTGTTCCAGCAGGTCGACCGCGTATCGGTCGCGAAGCTGCTCTTCGGCACGGGCGCCGGCGCCCTCGAATAAAGTCCTTATGACAGCGAACATGATGCTCTCCCCTGTTTCGCGGACATTACGAACCCGGCCTCGATAATTTGAACCGTGTTCAAAAATGACCATACAGGAATTTGAACATCGTTCAAGAACTTTTTTGAACATTGTTCACGGCGCCGGAATCGTGGTAAATGTCTGCCCTTCCGTCCGACGCGGACGGAGCAGGACGAAAGGATGTTGACGTGACGCTGAACCGAGACGACGCCAAGAAGCAGATCATGGACGCGGCCGGCGAACTGATCGAACAGGGCGGCGCGGCTGCGCTACAGGTGCGCGCCATCGCCAAGAAGGCGGGCGTCTCGGTCGGCTCGGTCTACAATATCGTCGGCGACATCGAGACGCTGCACCGGATGATCAATGTCCAGCTTCTCGACGAGCTGGGCATGGCGGGGACGGCGACGAGCGCCAGGCTGCGCAAGGACGGCGTGACCGATGTGCGCGAGAGGCTGCTGGCGCTGGCGGAAACCTATCTCGATTTCGTCGAGCGCAATTACGCCAAATGGAGCGCGCTGCTCGCCTTCAACCGGGCGCGGCCGACGGCGGAGCTGCCTGACTGGTACATGGTGCGGCTCGAAATGCTGTTCGACATCATCGCCGAGGTGCTGATGGACACCCCGCTCGGCGGTGACGAGGAGCGGCGGCGGATCGCGGCCCGCGCGCTGTGGTCGGCGGTGCACGGAATCGTCACCAACTCCTTCATCGGCTCCTTCTCGACCAGCCATGAAAGCGAGAGCCGGCGGCAGATCGACCTGCTGGTGAGCGTCTTCGTACGCGGCCTGGAAGTCGGCGGCTAAGACGCCAGAGGGCCGATCGCCCCAACACGGCGATATCTCCGGCGTTCATCCTTTGTGACGGCGGCGCGGAACGTTTTGCCGCGATCATACGTTTCTTTGCGGAACCCGGCCCCGCTCCGGCGGCGGCCGCGGAAGGGACTCCGACAACAAAGGTCAATCAGAACAATGAAACGATCCCGTACACTGAGGAATTCCACTGCAGTGGCGATGGTGCTGGCCCTCGGCCTCACCTCGCCCGCGCATCTCGCCTTCGCACAGGATGGCCAGCCGCAGGTCAATTGCGAGGAAAATCCGAACGATCCGTCATGCGTGACGCCGCCGCAGGCCGAGGAGCCCGCGCCGCAGCCGGAACCCGCGCCGGAGCAGCCCACGGCGGAAGAGCCCGCCCCGGAAGCGGCTCCGCAAGCCGAAGAGCCAGCACCAGAGCCCGCTCCGCAGGCCGAGGAACCGGCACCCGAACCGCAGGCGCAGGAGCCCGCGCCTGAGCAGCCCGCCGCGGAAGAGCCGGCACCGGAGCCTGCTCCGCAGCCAGAGCAGCTGGCTCCCGAACCGCAGGCACAGGAGCCCGCGCCCGAGCAACCCGCGGCCGAAGAGCCCGCTCCGGAGCCTGCCCCGCAGCCAGAGCAGCCGGCTCCCGAACCGCAGGCACAGGAGCCCGCGCCTGAGCAGCCCGCCGCCGAAGAGCCGGCGGCAGAAGAGCCTGCCCCGCAGCCGGAAGCCGAGCAGCCTGCCGCGGAAGAGCCGCAGGCCGGCGAAGCGGCGCCGGAACAGCCCGCCGCCGAACAGCCGCAGGCCGAGACGGCCCAGCCCGAGCAGCCCCCGGCCGAGGAAACGCAGGCTGCCGAACCCGCAGCGCAAGAGCAGCTGCAGGCCGAAGGCGCGACGGCCGAGACTGTCGAGATCGAGGAGCCGACGCTCGTCATCCCCGACGACGCCACCCAGGAACAGCGCCAGCAGGTGGAGCAGCAGCAGAAGCGCCGCCGCGAGGAAGCCCGCGACAATCGCGGCGAACTGCTCGGCGCGGCTGCGGTCGGCGCGGTGATCGGCGCGCTGATCCCGGCGCTCGGCGGCAAGGTCGTCGAGGACGAGGGCGACCGCATCATCGTCGAGCGCGACGGTGAATATTACGTACGCAAGGACGAGAGCAGTCTGCTGCGCCGCGGCGACGCCGAGGTCACGGTGACGCGCCTTCGCGGCGGCCGGACGCTGGAAACGGTGACGCGCCGCAACGGCGTGGTGATCGAGACCGTGCGCGACGAAGGCGGCTATGTCCTGAGACGGACGCGCATCCTGCCGGACGGTCGCGAATACGTGCTGATCGACAATCGTGACCGGGACCGCAACGAGTATGTCGACTGGGACCGCAGGCTACCGCCGATCCGCGTCGACATCCCGCGCGACAGCTACATCGTGCCGGCGCGCCGGGCGAGCCGTCAGGTGATCTACGAGACCATCACCGCGCCGCCGGTCGAGAGGGTCGAGCAGAACTACACGCTGCGCGACGTGCGCGAGAACGAACGCATCCGCGCCAAGGTGCGCCGCGTCGACCTCGACACGATCACCTTCGAGACCGGCTCGGCGGTCGTCCGCCAGAGCCAGGTTCCCCTGCTCGAGGACATGGCCGCGGCGGTTCGCGAACTGATCGACCAGGATCCGTCGGCCGTGGTGCTGGTGGAAGGCCATACAGACGCCGTCGGGTCCGAGACCTACAATCTGGCGCTCTCCGACCGACGCGCCGAGACCGTGGCCGCTATCCTCGTCGACAGCTACGGCATCCCGCCGGAAAACCTGGTGACCCAGGGCTATGGCGAGCAGTATCTGAAGGTGGATACGGAGCAGGCCGAGGCGCAGAACCGCCGCGCGACCATCCGTAACATCACGCCGCTTCTTTCGGCGCAGAACCAGTAAAAACCGCGCGCGGGGCGGTTTTCACGCCGTCCCGCGCCATCCGCTCACTCAGGGTAAGGCGAAGGATACCAGGTAAAAACTTGCAGGCTCCGCCCAATTTGCGCCGTTTTCGGCGATTTTTTCCGTATTGATGCATGCGCAATACGCCATTTACAATCGAGCCGCGGCACATCGAGACCATTCCATGAATTTATCGGCCCTCATCGGCGACTACCAGATTTGCGCTTCCCGGCTTTTTGCCGCCATCGAGGCCGAGGATCTGGCTGTCATCCGTGAGCTCGATATCCGAATGTCCTGGCTTCGCGACACGATACGCGACTTTCCCGCCATTTCCGAAACCGACAGGCACCGGCAGATCGAATTCTTCGTCGATCTCTTGTCGGATACGACGGATCAGAATCGCGATGTCCCGCCGCTTTCCGATCTGCGTGTCGTGATTGACAGAAATATCACGGGATTTGCCCGCGCGCGCACGCCGCCGCTGCACGATCAGGCCGAAGCAATCGCATCCCAACTCGCCCATAACAACCTGCCGGACGAGCATGCCGTCGCGGCGATCGAAATGAGCAACCTCAGAATTTCGGTGATCGGGCGCGACATGCGCTACCGCTACACCTCGCCGGCCAACGCCCGTTTCCATGGCATGGCGATCGAGGATATCGAGGGGATGCACATGCGTGACCTCATAGGCCGCGAGCGGTACGATAGAAGGGCCAGGGCTTATTTCGAGCGATGCTTCGCCGGAGAGGATTTGAGCTATTGCTACTATCTCGATACCGAGAGGCATGGACGCGTGCTGCAGGAATGCCGAATGATCCCGCAATACGGGCCGGATGGCGAGGCGACCGGCGCGATCGTGATGATGCGCGAAATTGACACCGGCCACATCGATCCGGTCAGGTCGGCGGAGGAGAATCGGGTCTGACCCCGGACCCGATCAGCTCTTGCGCAGGATGACGCTGCCGGCGGAATAGCCCGCGCCAAACGAGCAGATGACGCCGAGATCGCCCGGTTGCAGATCGCCGGAGAACTTCGAGAAGGCGATGATCGAGCCCGCCGAGGAGGTGTTGGCGTAGTCCTGCAGGATGTTTGGCTGCTCGCCCGGCGCCGGTTCGCGGCCGAGGACGCGCGCGCCGATCAGGTCGTTCATGCCCTTGTTGGCCTGGTGGAGCCAGAGGCGCGACAGGTCGTCGGCTTTCAGCTCGTTGTCGGCGAGATGGCCGAGGATCAGATCGGTGACGATCGGCACAACCTGCTTGAAGACCTTGCGGCCTTCCTGACGGAACAGCATGTCGCGGCGGTCTTCCATATGGCCCTCGCGGGTGCGGCGCAGGAAGCCGTTATTGTTGCGGATATTGTTGGAGAACTGCGTCAGGAGCCTCGTCGAGACGATCTCGAAGCGGCCGGGCGCGTCGGCGAGATCGGCGCGTTCGAGGACGACGGCGGTGCAGACATCGCCGAAGATGAAATGACAGTCGCGGTCGCGCCATTCCAGATGCGCCGAGCAAATCTCGGGATTGACCATCAGGATGGCTTTCGCGGATCCGGAGCGGATCATGTCGGCGGCGGCCTGTATGCCGAAGGTGGCCGAGGAACAGGCGACGTTCATGTCGAAGGCGAAGCCCTCGATGCCGAGCGCCTCTTGTATCTCGATGGCGATGGCCGGATAGGCGCGCTCGTGGTTCGAGGCGGCGCAGATGACGGCGTCGATATCGGCGGGCGTCCGGCCCGCCTGTTCAAGCGCCTGCGCCGCGGCCTTCAGCGCCATCTCGGCCATGACCGAAAGTTCCTCGTCGGCGCGTTCGCGCAACACCGGATGCATGATCTCGGGATCAAGTGTGCCGGTCTTGTCGAGCACGTAGCGGCTCTCGATGCCCGACGCCTTGACGATGAAGCCCTCGTCGGACTGCGGCACGGGCTCGCGTTGTCCGGCCGCGATCTCGTTGGCATGAAGCGCGTTCTGCCGGTCGGCATAGGCGTTGAAGGCCGCGACGAGTTCGGCGTTGGAGATGGTTTCTTCCGGCGTGAAGACGCCGGTGCCGGAAATGGAGACTGCGTGCATGTGCGGGCCGGTGCGGTGAACAGTGGCGGGGGCATAGGCCCTCCGCCACTTCAATTCAACCCTGCGCAGTCCCGGAGATCAGAACGGGTTCACCGCATCGGCGACGCGCTTGACGCCGACGATGACCGCGCCGCCGACCTTGGCCGCGCCGTCGGCGGCGACGTCGATCGGCTTGGTGATCGTCTCCTTTTCGGGCGCGAGCGAGGAGATCGCGTCGGCGACGCGAGACAGGAGGCCCGGTTCCTTTCCGACCAGCACCGGGTCCTCGGCCGGGGGCGGAGGCACCGCGCCGGCAGGTGGCGGCGGTTCGCTGCCGGCAAGCGCCTGCGGCGGCTCCTCGCCGGCCTTTGGCGGCGCCGGCGGGAACGGGGCCGGCTGCAGATCCGCCTTCGCCGCCTCGGCGGCTTCGGCGGGCGTCAGGTCCGTGCCGTCGACCTCGGCCGGCGTTTCCGGCGGGACGGGAACGGGAACCGGCTCGCCCGAAGCGGCGACCTGCGCGGTCGGCAAAGAGCTTTCCGGCGAACAGACCGCGACGACGGTCGGATAATCTTCCTCGGCGGAGGCGGCCAGCAGCGGCTCGGAGGCGGCGCGGCAAGCCTCGACCGTCTCGTAACGCTCGGTTCCGACGCGGACGAAATCGCATTGCGCACCGGAATCGTCGCAGCCGAGCAGGCTCAGGACGATGAGGGCTTCAGCGGCAGCCATGATGTGTACTCCTGTTTCGGCGACGGATAGGCCGCGATTGTTGCAGCCATGCGGCGACATTCGGACGAAGTTGCGGCAAGGGGAATATCAAACCGGCGTCAGGTCAGAGCGGCCAGACGAACAGGATCGTCGGGATGGCGACGATCAACACTAGGATCTCCAAAAAGATGCCCATGCGCCAGTAATCGCCGAAGGCATAGCCGCCGGGACCCATGATGATCGTGTTGTTCTTGTGGCCGATCGGGGTGAGGAAGGCGCAAGAGGCGGCGACCGCGACGCCGATCAGGAAAGGGTCCGGATTGACGCCGAAGGATTGCGCGACGCCGACACCGATGGGCGCGGCGATCAGCGTCGTGGCGACATTGTTGAGGAAGTCCGACAGCGTCATGGTGATGACCATCAACACGGCGAGAACGACCCAGGCGGGCGCGCCATGGGTATTGGCGACGATTGTCTCGGCGATCAGTTGCGTGCCGCCGCTATCCTCCAGCGCCTGGCCGAGCGGGATCAGCGAGCCGAGCAGGACGATCACCCGCCAGTCGACCGCCTCATAGACTTCCGTGCCGCTCAACAGCCCCATCAACACATAGGCGACGACGACAATGCCGAGCGCGATATCGAGGGAAACAAGCCCGAAGACGGCGGCGGCGATGGCCGCGGCGAAGGCGCCGATCGCCATGGTGGCCTTGCCGCGCTGGAGCATGCGGGTCTGGCCCTCGGCGAGCGGCAGGACCTTGAGCCATGAGGCGATTTCGGCAATCCGCTCGGTCGCGCCGAGCAGCAACAGCACGTCGCCCGGCTCGATCTTTAGCTTGCGGACGCGTTCGCGGAAGCGCTTGCCCTTGCGCGAGACGCCAAGCAGCGTGACGCCGTGGCGGTATTGCAGGCGCAGATCCATGGCCGAGCGGCCGACCATGCGCGAGCCGTCGGGGACAATCGCCTCGACCAGCGTCAAGGACGGGCCGGCGACGCCGCCCTCGTGTTTTTCCGAGCCGGAGAAATCCAGTTCGGCGGCGCCCATGAAGGTCTCGATCGATTTCGGATCGCCCTCCAGAACGAGAAAGTCGCCCTTGGCGAGCGTCTCGTTGCGCGAGAAGCCCGGCAGGCGGTTGCCGCGGCGCACCACGCCGACAATGGCGATGTCGCTGTCGTTCGCCAGCGGGTAGAGATCGCGCACCACCATGTCGATGGATTTCGAGCCGTCCTTGACGCGGGCTTCGGCGACATAGAGGCCGGCATCCTCGCCGCTGGAAAGCGGGGCGGGACGGGCGCGCGACGGGATCAGCCGCCAGCCGACCAGCGCGACGAAGGCGATGCCGACCACCGAGACGGCAAGGCCGACCGGGGCGAAATCGAACATGGAGAAGGGTTCGCCGAGCGCGCGGGCGCGGTATTGCGCGATGACGATGTTGGGCGGCGTGCCGATCAGCGTGATCATGCCGCCGAGAATGGTCGCGAAGGAGAGCGGCATCAGGGTGAGCGCGGCGGCGCGTTTCGCCTTGGCGGCGGCCTCCAGATCGAGCGGCATCAAAAGCGCCAGCGCCGCGACATTGTTGATGACGGCGGACAGGGCCGCGCCGACCACAGCCATCACGCCGATATGGGCGGGCAAGGCGCGGTCCGGCGCGACGACGAGGCGGGCGATGCGCTCGACGGCGCCGGAATTGACGAGGCCGCGCGAGACGATCAGCACGAGCGCGATGATGACGACGGCGGGATGGCCGAAGCCCTCGAAGGCGGATTCCGGCTCGATATGGCCCGCGACGACGGCGATCAGCAGCGCCGCGAAGGCGACGAGGTCGTAACGGACCTTGTCCCAGACGAAGAGGACGAAGGCCACGCCGAACAGGCCGAAGAGGAACATCTGGTCGCCGGTCATGGATCTCCCGCTTTGTTCGGCCGCCGCGTGTCGACAGCCAGATCATAACGCCGCCGCCGGGCGGCGGTTGCATGCCAGACAATCAGATGCGACGGGCGGCGTCGACCTCCGCCGGGTCAGATATGGCGGAAGACCGTTGTCTTGGTGGCGGACATGTCGAGCAGCGCCTCGAAGCCCTTCTCGCGGCCATGGCCGGAACGGCCAAAGCCGCCGAATGGCAGTTCGACGCCGCCGCCCGCGCCATAGGCGTTGACATAGACCTGGCCGGCGCGAATGCGTTTGGCGACGCGGTGCTGACGGCCGCCGTCGCGGGTCCAGACACCGGCGACGAGGCCGTATTGCGTGCCGTTGGCGAGGCGCACCGCCTCCTCCTCGCCCGCAAAGGAAAAGGCGGCGAGGACGGGGCCGAAAACCTCTTCCTGCGCCAGCTCGGACAGCGGATCGACCCCGCCGAACAGGACCGGGGCCCGGTAATGACCGCCTTCGGGCGCATCGTCGGCGACGGAGCCTTGCGCGACGATCTGCGCGCCGCCCTTTTCGGCGGCCTCGATCATGGCGGTGACGCGCGCCGCCTGTTTCGCGTTGATCAGCGGGCCGAGATCGCCGTCGGCGTGATGCGGCTCGGCGACCAGCGCCGAAAAGCTGCGGGAAAGCGCCGACATGACCTCGTCATGGATGGGTCTCTCGACGAGCAGGCGCGAGCCGGCGGAGCAGGTCTGGCCGCCATTCTGGATGACCGCGTTGACGACAACCGGCAGCGCCGCGTCGAGATCGGCGTCGGCGAAGAGGATTTGCGGCGACTTGCCGCCGAGTTCCATCGTGATGCCGCGATTGTTGAGCGCCGCGGCCTGCTGGATCGCCGTGCCGGTGCCGGTCGAGCCAGTGAAGGTGACATAGTCGACACCGGGATGGGCCGAAAGCGCCGCGCCGGCCTCGCCGCCATAGCCGGTGACGACGTTGAAGACGCCGGAGGGGCAGCCGGCTTCCAGCGCCAGTTCTGCGATCCGCAGGCTCGTCAGCGACGCGTCCTCGGCGGGCTTGACCACCAGCGTGTTGCCCATGGCGAGCGCCGCGCCGGCGACGCGGGCAAGGATCTGCAGCGGATAGTTCCACGGGATGATGCCGGCGACAACGCCATGCGGCTCGCGCGTGGTGAAGGCGGTGTAGCCGTCGAGGAAGGGGATCTGGTCGCCATGCGCCTTGTCGGCGGCGCCGCCGTAATATTCGCAATAGCGGATCGCGGCGGCGACGTCGGCGACGCCCTGGCGGGCGGGCTTGCCGGTGTCGCGCGATTCCAGCGCGGCGAGTTCGTCGGCATTCGCTTCGACCAAAGCGGCGAGGCGCGACAGGATGCGGCCGCGTTCGGCTGCGGTCATGCGGCTCCAAGGGCCGGTCTCGAAGGCCTGGCGGGCGGAGCGGACGGCGGCGTCGACGTCCGCCTCGCCGCTTCGCGGGATCGATGCGAAGACACGGCCGTCAGACGGACAGGCGACCTCGATGCGCGCGCCGGATTGCGCGCCCACCATCCGACCGCCGATCACGTTCAGCGCGGCGCGCTCCTCGCCGACGGTTCTGAGCAAAGTGGTGTCGGGCGTCTTGAGCATGTCGTCATTCCCTGCAAACATCGACGGATGCGACCGTCATCCTCCCACGGTCTATCATACCGATATGGCGCCGCGATAAAACTTGCTCTGCGATCTGGTGTTTTTAAATCGATTAGATTATAACGCCACCGACTCCTCTCGCCTGACAGGAACACTCCATGTCCGCTCAGATCATTCCCGTCGATCCGTTCGATTACATCGTCTTCGGAGGCACCGGCGACCTTGCCGAACGCAAGCTGCTGCCGGCGCTCTATCACCGCCAGGTCGGCGGGCAGATCGTCGACCAGACCTGCATCATCGGCGCGTCGCGCTCCGAGATGAGCGACGACGATTACCGCGACTTCGCGCGCAAGGCGCTGCAGCAATTCGTCAAGGAGGATCTCGACGAGGAGGAAGTCGAGAAGTTCCTGTCGAAGCTCTCCTACATCTCCATCGACGCCAAGTCCGACAAGGGCTGGGACGATCTCAAGGCGAAGCTTTCGGGCGACGCGCAGCGCAAGCGCGCCTATTACCTCGCCGTCGGCCCGTCGCTCTTCGGCGAATTCGCCGTCAAACTGCGCGAACACGGGCTGATCACGCCGGAAACCCGCATCGTCGTCGAAAAGCCGATCGGCCGGGACCTCGAGTCGGCCAACCAGCTCAACGACACGCTGGGCGAGGTGTTCACCGAGGACCAGATCTTCCGCATCGACCACTATCTCGGCAAGGAGACAGTGCAGAACCTGATGGCGCTGCGCTTTGCCAACGCGCTCTACGAGCCGCTTTGGAACTCGGCGCATATCGACCATGTGCAGATCACCGTGGCGGAATCGGTGGGGCTGGAAGGCCGGGCCGGCTATTACGACAAGGCCGGCGCGCTGCGCGATATGGTGCAGAACCACCTGCTGCAGTTGCTCTGCCTTGTCGCCATGGAACCGCCCTCCTCAATGGAGGCCAACGCGGTGCGCGACGAAAAGCTGAAGGTCCTGCGCTCGCTGCAGCGCATCGACGCCGGCAATGTCGAGGAAAAGACGGTGCGCGGACAGTACACGTCCGGCGCGTCGAATGGCGGGCCGGTGAAGGGCTATCTGGAGGAACTGGAAGGCGGCGTCTCCAATACCGAGACCTTTGTCGCGATCAAGGCCGAGATCGGCAATTGGCGCTGGGCCGGCGTGCCCTTCTATCTGCGCACGGGCAAGCGGCTGGCGCAGCGCGTCTCGGAGATCGTCATCTCCTTCAAGCCGGTGCCGCATTCGATCTTCGACGGCTCGGCGGGCCGCATGGTCGCCAACCAGCTGGTGATGCGGCTGCAGCCCGACGAGGGCGTCAAGCAGTGGCTGATGATCAAGGATCCGGGCCCCGGCGGCATGCGGCTGCGGCATGTGCCGCTGGACATGAGCTTCGCGGAATCCTTCGGCGTGCGCAATCCGGACGCCTATGAGCGGCTGATCCTCGACGTGGTGCGCGGCAACCAGACGCTGTTCCAGCGCCGCGACGAGGTGGAGGCCGCGTGGAACTGGATCGACCCGATCCTCAAGGCCTGGGAATCGATCGAGCAGCCGGTGCGGACCTACACGTCCGGAACGTGGGGCCCCTCGGCCTCCATCGCCCTGATCGAGCGCGACGGACGCACATGGTATGAAAACTGAGATCATCCACAATCACGACTATCCGGACCGGGAGAGCCTGGCGATCGCGCTTGGCGCCGGCATCGCGGCGCAGCTGGCGGGCGCGGTCGCGGAACGCGGCGAAGCTTCGCTGGCGGTCTCCGGCGGATCGACGCCGAAGCGGCTGTTCCAGGTTCTGGCGGAAACCGACATCCCATGGGACCGCGTGACAGTGATCCTGGTCGACGAGCGCATCTGCCCCCCGACATCCGACCGCGCCAACCAGAAACTGGTGCGCGAGACGCTGTTGCAGGGCAAGGCCGCCGCCGCCCATTTCGTCGCTTACGAGACCGCGTACGAGCTGCCGATCGAGAATGCCGAAAAGAGCGCCGATCTGTTCGCCGGTGTGCCGTGGCCGCTCGATGTCGCGGTGCTCGGCATGGGAACGGACGGGCACACCGCGTCGTTCTTCCCGCATGGAGATCGGCTGAAGGACGCGCTCGACGCGACGACCGAGGCCCGCGTGCTGCCGATGCAGGCGGCGGGCGCCGGCGAACCACGACTGACCCTGACGCTTGCCGCCCTGCTGGACGCACGCTTCCTCGCGCTCCATATCGAGGGAGAGGAAAAGCGCGGCGTTTACGACACGGCGCTTGCCGGCGCCGACGCCAGCGCCATGCCGGTGCGCGCCGTGCTGCATCAGGACGAGACGCCCGTCCATATATTCTGGGCGCCGTAACGCCCAAACACTGTCCACATCACAGGGAGCCCTGACCCATGAGTGACGTGCTTAAGCCGATCGAAGAAGTCACCGACCGCATCCGCGAACGCTCGCGCCTGTCGCGTGAAACCTATCTGGAGCGGCTGCGCGCGCGCGCCGCGCAGGGGCCGAAGCGCTCGACGCTGTCCTGCGGAAATCTCGCCCATGGGTTCGCCGCCTGCGGACCGGCCGACAAGGCCGACCTTATGGGCGATACGGTCGCCAATATCGGCATCATCACCGCCTATAACGACATGCTGTCGGCGCATCAGCCCTTCGAGACTTTCCCGGCCCTGATCAAGCAGGCGGCGCGGGAAGCCGGCGGCGTGGCGCAGGTGGCGGGCGGCGTGCCCGCGATGTGCGACGGCGTCACCCAGGGCCAGGACGGCATGGAACTGTCGCTGTTCTCGCGCGACGTGATCGCCATGGCGGCGGGAATCGGCCTGTCGCACGACATGTTCGACGCGGCGGTCTATCTGGGCGTCTGCGACAAGATCGTGCCGGGCCTCCTGATCGCGGCGCTGACCTTCGGCCACCTGCCGGCGATCTTCATCCCGGCCGGGCCGATGACGTCGGGCATCCCCAATGACGAGAAGGCGAAGACGAGACAGCTCTATGCCGAGGGAAAGGTCGGGCGCGATGAATTGCTGAAGTCGGAAAGCGCCTCCTATCACGGGCCGGGCACCTGCACCTTCTACGGGACGGCGAATTCCAACCAGATGCTGATGGAGATCATGGGCCTGCACATGCCGGGCGCGAGCTTCGTCAACCCGAACACGCCGCTGCGCGACGCGCTGACCAAGGAAGCCGCGAAACGCGCGCTCGCCATTACCGCGCTCGGCAACGAGTTCACGCCGGTCGGCGAGATGATCGACGAGCGCTCCGTGGTCAACGGCGTCGTCGGGCTGCATGCGACGGGCGGCTCGACCAACCACACGATCCATTTGATCGCCATGGCCGCGGCGGCCGGCATCAAGCTGACATGGCAGGACATCTCAGACCTGTCGGACGCGACGCCGCTGCTGGCGCGAGTGTATCCGAACGGGCTCGCCGACGTGAACCATTTCCACGCGGCGGGCGGCATGGGCTATTTGATCCGCGAACTGGCCGATGGCGGGCTGCTGCATCGCGACGTGCGCACCGTCTACGGCCACGGGCTCGATCCCTACATGGTCGAGGTCAGGCTGGACGGCGAGACCGTGAAGCGCGAGCCCGCGCCCGACGTCTCGCATGACGACAAGGTGCTGGCCCCGGTTTCCGCGCCTTTCCAGACCAATGGCGGGCTGAAGATGCTGACCGGCAATCTCGGCAAGGCGGTGATCAAGATCTCCGCAGTGAAGCCTGAACGCCATGTGATCGAGGCCCCGGCCATCGTCTTCCACAGCCAGGAAGCAATGCAGGAGGCCTTCCGCAAGGGCGAACTCGAGAAGGATTTCGTCGCCGTGATCCGTTTCCAGGGCCCCAAGGCGAACGGCATGCCGGAATTGCACAAGCTGACGCCGTCGCTCGGCGTGCTGCAGGACCGCGGCTATCAGGTGGCGCTGGTGACGGATGGACGCATGTCGGGCGCATCGGGCAAGGTGCCGGCGGCGATCCACGTCACGCCGGAGGCGCTCGACGGCGGACCGATCGCCAGGGTGCAGAACGGCGACATGGTGCGCGTCGACGCGACCAAGGGCACGCTGGAGGTGCTGGCGCCGGCGGCGGAATTCGAGGCGCGCGCAGCGGCGACCGCCGACCTGTCGGCCAATTCTTACGGAACCGGCCGCGAGCTGTTCGAGACCTTCCGCCATGTCGCCGGCCGCGCCGACGAGGGCGCGAGCGTGTTCGCGTAAGGACTCAGCCTGCTGCCGTCATGCCGGGCGCGCGACAGCGCAACCCGGCATCCAGAGCCGTGGCGTTTCAGGATTCGGGCCGGACCGGTAAAGCGTTTCTCGCGATCAAGGACTTGATCGCAGCTGGATCCCGGTTTCCGCTGCGCGGCCCTGGGATGACGACGAGGAGGCTTTGCCGTTCAGTCGCGCCGCAGCATCTGCACGACCAATTCGCGCTCGATCCGGAAGCCGAGCGACTCGTAGAGCCGGATCGCCGCTGCATTGTCCGCATAGGCGTGCAGGAAGGGCGTTTCGCCCTCAACCTTTATCCGGTTGGCGACGATGCGCGAGAGCAGCCCGGCATAGCCGCGGCCGCGAAAATCGGGATGGGTGCAGACGGCGCTCACTTCCCGGTAGCCGTCGACATGCAGCCGCTCGCCGGCCATCGCCGCGAGCCGGCCGTCCTTGCGGACGCCGATGAAGCGGCCGAGCCGGTGCGTGTTGATCAGGAAGGGACCGGGGCGGGTCAGTGTCGCCAGTTCCAGCATTTCCCGCGCGTCGTCATCGCCAAGCGCGATGACTTCTTCGCCTGGCTCCGCGGCCACGAGATCGACGGCATGCATCTGGATCAGCGGCGCCGCCTTCTCGACCGTCGTCTGCGGCGGCACGGCGGCGGTTTTCGCGACGGTGACGAAGATCGCGCCGGACGGGATGAGCGCCGCGAGCCGTGCCAGGCTTTCCGGATCGTCGTCGGGCGTCGCCGCGAAAGGCGAGATGTCGGCGGGAAAGCGCATGGCCTCAGGCCCGCCGGAGGATAGATAGGCCTGTTTCGAGGTCAGGGCCGCCCAGATCGGGCGGTCGAGCTTGTGGCCGGTCATGATTTGGCTCCCTGCTCTCTCTTTTCAGCTGCGCGGCGGTCGAGGGACAGCCGGTCAAGCTCCGCCTCGATCCTGTCGAGTTGGCCGAGGATCGGCCCGTCGAGCGACTCGCAGAGTTCGCGGACCGCCGCCTCGACATGGGGCCAGAGATCGTGCTGAACCTCGACGAGGATCGCCCTGCCCTTCTCGGTGATCGCGACGGGCTTGCGGCGCTGGTCGCCGCCTTCGCGAACCGCCTCGACAATGCCGGCAGCTTCCAACTGGCGAATGGAGCGGGTGACGCCCGGCTGCGAGACGCCGAGCGCGGAGGCGAGATCGCCGATCGCCAACGGCCCGTCCTGGTCGAGCGTCACCAGCAGCGGCCAGACGCCCTTCGGCATGTCGATCCCCTCGCGCAGCAGAAACTGCGCGGTCTCTGACTGCAGGCGTTCGCCGACCCGTTTCAGGCGGCTTCCGAGCGGCAGATAACCGAATTCCCTGGTGATATCCCTGACCATGATCGGGCCTTTCTATAACACGTTATATAACGTGTTATATTTATGGATGCGCGTCAATCTTTTTCAGTTCGAATTCAGGCAGCCATGTCGAGGCGATAGCGGCCGGGCGTGGCGCCGGTGACCTGCTTGAAGACCTTCGAGAAATGCGGCTGGTCGGCAAAGCCCGTGGCCAGCGCGATCTCGGCAATCGGCAATCCACGCTCCAGAAGGCGACGCGCCTCGGCAACGCGCAACTGGCGCAGATAAGCGTGCGGCGGCATGCCCGTCGCCTTGCGGAAGGAGCGGATCATGTGGCGCGGCGTGATGCCGGCGATGTCCGCCAGATTCTCGATGGTGAAGGCCTCGGCGTAATGCGCATGGACATAGTCGATGGCGCGGGCGGCGGACGCGGAACAGGCGCGATCCTGGCGCGGCGGACGGCGGTCGGCATGGCGGCCGAGACGGGAGAGCCCTTCCAGAATGTCCTCCTGGGCGGCCAGCGGATCGGCCGCCGGAGCCGTCGCACGCAGGAAGAGCCGCCAGCATTCCGGGTCGATCACGACGCCCCTGGCAAAAGACAGGCCGCCGCCGAGGTCGGCCCTGGCGAGGACGGGATCCGGCGCATAGATGCCCGTGTAGACCAGCCGTTCGCCGGCGCATCGCCCGCCGGTGTGGACGTCGCCGGGATTGATGACGGTGATGCCGCCCGGCCCGATCGTTTCCATCACGCCTTCCCGCATGAAGCGCATGGCGCCCTCGCGCATGATGCCGAGCATCAGAACGTCATGGGTGTGGGGCGCGAAATGGTGGTCGCGAAAGGACGCGTCCATCAGGTCGACAGCCGAAAATCCGGGCATGCGGCGGTACCGCGCACGATCGCGGGAGGACTCGAAGGCGGGGTCGGCGGGAATTGTCACCATGTCACTTTTCGACAAGACCGGATGTCTCTTCCTCTGCAAGATAGGAGCCCAAACGGACATATGCGATGAACGGCCCCAACCTGCTTTTCTCCTATACGACCTTTTGCTTCATCATGGCCACGACTCCTGGCCCGAACAACATGATGGTGCTGGCGTCGGGCGTGCGGTTCGGCACGCGGCGGACGCTTCCGCTGATCCTCGGCATCGCCGCCGGCATGGCGGTTCTGTTCGGCGCGACCGGGTCCGGGCTCGGCGCGGCCTTCAAGGCCTTGCCCCTGCTGGCGCTTGTCTTGCGGCTCCTGTCGGCGGGTTTCCTTTTCTGGCTGGCCTGGAAGATCGCCACCGCGGGACCGCTGAAGCAGGACCAGAGCGAGCTGAAGATCCTGGGCTTTCCGACCGGCGTCGGCTTCCAGTGGATCAACCCGAAGGCATGGGCGGCGGCGATGACCGCGGCGTCGACCTACCTGCCGGCAGATGCCGGCGCGGTCACCATCGGGGTCGGCGCGGCAATCATCGCGCTGGCGGCGCTGTTCGCGACGACCGTCTGGATGTCGTTCGGCCTGCTGATCAGCCGCTTCCTGCACGATCCGCGCCGCGCACAGGCCTTCAACATCGTGATGGCCATCCTGCTGCTCGCCTCGACCCTGCCCATCCTGTTCGGCAAGCTGGCCTTTTAATCCTCTCGTCGATTGACGCCGATCAAGGCCGCGCTCCGCGATATATGCGCATTAGCGCATATGAACGAAACGGAGGCGACAATGGCCGATCCGGTCAAGATTCTTTCCGCGCTTGCCGAGCCGACGCGGTTCGCGGCGATGACGATGTTGTCCGATGGCGGCGAACATTGCGTCTGCGAGCTTATGGACAAGCTCGGCGCGACCCAGTCGCGCATGTCGCGGCACATGAAGATCCTGAAGGACGCCGGGCTCGTTACCGACCGGCGCGACGCGCAATGGGTGCGCTATCGGCGCAATGACGCGATGCCGGCGCATGTCGCCGCGATCGTCGATGCGGCGCTGGCCCTCTCCGAACCCGCAGCTCGCGGCGAAAGGATCGCGGCATGACCACTCATACGAATACGCTTCCCGGACGCGTGCATGGCCCGTCCGGCTGGCTCTGGTCGCTCGGCGTCGCTGTCATCGTCGCCGTGTGGTGGCTGGTCTATCGCCAGCTGATCCCTGTTTCCGAATGGCTGACCGGGCTGTTCCCGGTCGACCGTCACAGCCATAGCGGCGAGGCGCTGGCTTTCTTCTTCTACGACGTGCCCAAGGTGCTGATGTTGCTGACGCTGATCGTCTTCGCGATGGGCGTCGTCCGTTCCTTCTTCTCGCCCGAAAAGACCCGCGCCTTGCTGGCGGGAAAACGCGAGGGCGCGGGCAACGCCATGGCGGCGGGCCTCGGCGTGCTGACGCCCTTCTGCTCCTGCTCGGCCATTCCGCTGTTCATCGGTTTCGTCTCGGCGGGCGTTCCGCTCGGCGTCACTTTCTCCTTCCTGATCGCCGCGCCGATGGTCAACGAGGTCGCGCTCGGGCTTTTGTTCGGGCTTGTCGGCTGGAAGGTCGCCGTCACCTATCTCGGCTTCGGGCTGGCCATCGCCATCGTCGCCGGCTGGGTCATCGGCAGGCTGCGCCTCGAAGGCTGGTTGCAGGACTGGGTGCGCGACATCCATGCGGGCGGCGTCGGCGACGTTCCCTCCGCAAACCTGACCATGGTCGACCGCTACAAGCAGGGGATCGAGGCGGTCAGGGACATCGTCGCCAAGGTCTGGATCTGGATCATTGTGGGGATCGGGGCCGGAGCTCTGATCCACGGCTACGTGCCCGCCGATCTGATGGCGCGGATCATGGGCGCGGATGCCTGGTGGTCGGTGCCGGCCGCCGTTCTGATGGGCATTCCCATGTACACCAATGCCGCCGGCGTGATCCCGATCGTCGAAGCGCTGCTCGGCAAGGGGGCGGCGCTCGGAACGGTGCTCGCCTTCATGATGAGCGTGATCGCGCTGTCGCTGCCCGAGATGATCATCCTGCGCAAGGTGCTGACGCTGAAGCTCATCGCCGTCTTCATCGGCGTCGTCGGCACCGGCATCCTCGCGGTCGGCTATCTCTTCAATCTCATTTTCTGACGGAGAAACACGATGAAACACGTCAAGGTCTATGGACCCGGCTGCAAACGCTGCGACGCCACGGAGCAAATGGTCCGCGACGCCGCTTCGAAACTGTCGATCGATGTCGAGGTCGAAAAAGTGACCGACTACGCGCAGATCGCGATGGCCGGCGTCGTCTCGACACCCGGCATCGCCATCGACGGAAAGCTCGTCCATTCGGGCGGACTGCCCGATGCGGCGGCGCTCAAGACGTGGCTCGCCGCATGACCGTTCTTCGCACCATGATCGCGGGCGCGACACTGGTTTTGTCCGGCGCCGCCGTCTCGGCGTCGGAGCTGGAAATCCGGCCCGTTGCCGACAATGTCTATGCCTTGGTCGGCGGGAAAGAACAGCGCTCGCCGGAGAATCTCGCCAACAACGCGACATTCGGCGTCGTCGTCACGGATGAGGGCATCGTGCTGATCGACCCGGGCGGCAGCCGCAAGGGCGCGGAGGCGATCGACGCGGCGATCCGCACGATCTCCGACAAGCCGGTGCGCTACGTCATCGACACCGGCGGCCAGGACCACCGCTGGCTCGGCAATGGGTACTGGACCGAAAAGGGCGCGACGATCATCGCGTCGGCAGACGCCGTCGCCGACCAGAAGGAACGCCAGTCGATGCAGTTCACCATGCTGGACGCGCTGATTGGCGATGCGCTCGAAGGCACCGAGCCGGTCTATGCCGATACGGTCTTCGATGAAGAATATTCGTTTTCGCTGGGCGGACTGGAGTTCGAGATCGTCCATTCAAGCGCGGCCCATACGCCGGGCGACTCCTATGTCTGGCTTGCCGCGCGCGACACCGTCTTTGCCGGCGACATTGTCTTCACCGAACGCATTCTCGGCGTGCTGGACGTGTCTTCATCGAGCGGCTGGCTGGAAGCCTTCGACAGTCTTGCGGCGCGGAAACCCGAGCACGTCGTTCCCGGCCATGGTCACCCGACCACTTTGGCGACAGCGAAAGCCGACACTTATGACTATCTCGCCAATCTGCGCGACAGGATCGGCGAGCATATCGAGGCCGGGGGCGACATGATCACCTCGGTCGATGTCGACCAGTCGGCGTTTTCCTATCTGGAACAGTTCGACGCGCTGGCGCGGCGCAACGCGCAGCAGGTCTTTTCGGAGATGGAGTGGGAGTAGGCGACGGGCGGACAGGTTCCGCCCTCAATGCTCGCTCTCGCAGAGGCCGTGATCGGCAAGGACCTGCATGATGTTGCAGTCGCCGGCCTGATCGGCGTGGCAGTTCGCCTCGATGCGGGTCAGTTCCCTCTCCAGCCGTTTCAGCCGGGCGATGCGTTCGCGGATGGAGGCGAGATGCGAGGCGGCGATGCGGTGCGCCTCGTCATGCGGCATGGCCGGGTTCTCGCTGAGGCGAACCAGTTCGCGGATCGCCTCGAGCGACAGGCCGAGATCGCGGGCATGGCGGATGAAGGTCAGCCGGTCGAGTTCGGCGCGGGTGTAGCGGCGCTGGTTGCCGGCGGAACGCTCCGGCGCGTCGATCAGGCCCATCTGCTCGTAATAGCGGATGGTCGGCACCTTGACGCCGGAACGGCGCGACATTTCGCCGATGGATAACATGGCGCATCCTCATATCTATAGAGACTGGAGATTTCAATGCGGCCCCAGCCGCTGCAACCGGCGGATATGAAAGAGGCGCCCAAGGGCGCCTCTATGCGTTGGGCTCAGTTGCCCATTTTCATCTTCATGCGCATCTGCAGCTTGGCCGGATCGAGCACGGTGGCGTCCACGTCGATCGTGCCGGCCTTCTCGAATTCCAGCGTGATCGTGCGGGTCGTGTCCGGCTGCAGCTGTTCCTTCATCTGCATGAACATGACGTGGTAACCGCCGGGCTTCAGCGTGACCTCGCCATGGGCGGGGATTTCAAGCCCGTCGGCGAGCTGGCGCATTTTCATGACCTCGCCGTCCATGGCCATTTCGTGGATTTCGACCTTGCCGGCGAAATCCGCCGCGCCGCCGATCAGCCTGTCGGGCTCGTCGCCATTGTTGCGGATGACCATGTAGCCGCCGGAAACCGGGGCGTTGGGCGGCGTGGCGCGGGCCGCCGGGTTTTCGATGACGAGGTCGCCGAGCGTCCAGCTTTCGGCGAAGGCGGCGGCGGATGCGCCGAGAAAGGCGGCGGCTGCCGCGACTGCGATGAGTGCGTTTTTCATGATTTCAAGTTCCGTCTGTTGTGCCGCGGCGCAGGGCGCGCGGGCTTCGATATCGAGTGTCGGGTTCAGACAGACAGAACGGGCGGGCCGCGTTTCGACGCGGTGGAGAGTTCGACCGGCTTGACCGGCGGCGCGGCGCGCGGCGGCAGGACGACAGCGAGAACGACCGGCAAGGGCGACGCAAGGGCCGGCGCGACCGGCTGTGCCGGCGCGGCGGAACCGGCAATCAGGCAGAAATCGCAGACGACATGGACATGGCCGGCGCCGCCGCCGGTAACGGGATCGCAAAGATCCGGAAACGTGCCGTCGGGCAGCACATATTGCGCGAGTTCGAGCGCGGTCGGCTCGGCAACCGCGGCGCGGTGCGCGAAGGCCGACAAGGCCACCGCCGCGACCAGCAGGACGCGGAGCCAGACGGCCGAAACACGGGCCTTTCGCGCGAAAACAGAACTCATGGCGTTCAAGTGGCAATTCGGCGGCGCGCCGTCAATCGCCGGGCGAGTGCCCGTGACGCCGCGCCGCAGGGCCTGAACTCCGTCAGAAGCTCGGCGGCTCCTTGCCGGCGACGCGGCAGGCGGAGATCAGCGTCGATGCCATGAGCATGGCGACCGTCATCAGGCCGACGCCGCCGGGCACCGGCGTGATCGAGCCCGCGACCTTTTCGGCCTCGTCGAAATCGACGTCGCCGGCGACGCGATAGCCCTTTTCGCTCGCCGGATCGTCGACGCGGTTGATGCCGACATCGATGACGCAGGCGCCGGGCTTGACCCAATCGCCCTTGATCATTTCCGAGCGGCCCACGGCGGCAACGAGGATATCCGCCGCGCGGCAGACAGCCGGCAAGTCCTTTGTGCGCGAATGAGCGACGGTGACCGTGGCGTTGGCGGCGAGCAGCAGGTTCGCCATCGGCTTGCCGACGATGTTGGAGCGACCGACGACGACGGCGTTCAGGCCGGAAAGATCGGCGGTGCCGAGCGCCTTGCGGATCATCACCATGGATCCCGCCGGCGTACAGGGCACGAAGGCGGAGCCGAGCTGGCCGGTTGTCAGCTTGCCGACATTGACGAAGGAAAAGCCGTCGACATCCTTGTCCGGCGAAATCGCCTGGATGACCTTGCCGTCGTCGATATGGTCGGGCACCGGCAGTTGGACGAGAATGCCGTGGATGGAGGCGTCGGCGTTCAGCTCGCCGATCAGCTTCAGCAGGTCTTCCTCGGAGGTGTCGGCGGGCAACCGGTGGGTGACCGACTTGAAGCCGCATTCGTCGGCGCGCTTGCCCTTGGAGCGGACATAGAACTGGCTGGCCGGATCCTCGCCGACGATCACAACCGCGATGCCGGGCTGTACGCCCGTTTCGGCGACCAGCTTTTCTGTTTCCGCCTTGACCTTGTCGAGCACTTCCGCGGCAATCACCTTGCCGTCGATCCGTTCAGCCATCTCGCCTTCTCCCATTGTGAGATTTTGGGCGGACAATTGCATGGCTTTTCAGGGAAAGAAAACACCCCAAACGGCGAAAACTGACGCAAACGGATCAGAAAAGCGTTTTTGTCAGGCGGCCCAGCGGCTGCGCTCCGAACGGCGCTGCATCAGCAGCTCGACCATGTCGCGCAGGGCGCGAACGGATTCGCGCAGATCCTCCATTTCCGCCTCGTCTTCGGCGGGCATGACCGGATGCAGGTCGACCACCCTTTGCGGCGGGGCGGCAGGCGCCGGCTGGTGCGCGATGACCTGCTGCTGCCATCCCTGCGGCGGCGGCGCATAGGGCGCGGCAAGAGCCGGGTGCGGCGGCCAGGCCATGGCCGGATCGAAGGACGGAGCCCCATAGGCCTGCGGCGGCATCGGCCAGCCATAGGCCGGGTGGACCGGCCAGAAAGCGACGGGCGGCATCATCGGCGCCGGCGGCCAAGGATGGGATGTCTGCTGGGGCGTCGTCTGCCGGACAGGTTCCGGTGCCTGCGGCTGCGCATGGGCGTCGGGGTGATGCTGCGGATAGGGATACATGTCGCTCTCGTTCTCGGCTGGCGCGGCCATATCGGGGAAACCGGCGTCGGCGCGCATCGCGTCGCGCTCACCGCCCGCCATGCGGACGGCCGAGGCGACCGCGTTCGCGTAGTGCCTGTCATCCTCCGGGCGGTATGGTTCCGGGCGATGGTACTCGGCGCGGGATCCGCGCCCGAACAGGAAGCGCCTGAGGCCGGCGAAGACGCCCTTTTCGGTCTGGTCGGCAGGTCGCGCAAGCGTGTCGCGCATGACCGGCCCGTCGAATTCCGCTTCGGGCTCCAACCCGGCTCCGGCAAGGCTTTCGAGAAGCGGATTGGGTGTCGCCGCCTCGCGCATCATGCGGGCCCGGCGATGCCGCTCGGCGGCGGAAAAAGGCGGTTCGCAGCCGGTCTCGTCCGCGCCGGGCGCGGGCTCGAAATATCTCCGGCGGATTTCTTCGTAATCGGACATCGTTCACGGCCGGGCGCTGGTTCGAACGGATCCGGCCTTGCAGCGCCGCGAAGGCCCGATCGGGTAAACGAAGCCTAAAATTTCTTGGGTAACAAAAAGTTAAAATAGGCCGGGCCCGGCGAAAAATTCGCAGCCCCGCTCATGCCTTCAGCATCGCCAGGGCCTCGGCGAGTTCGGCGTCGATGCGTCCGAGCCTCTCGCGCCGGAAGGCCGCGCCGTCGCATTCCTCCACCGTCGCGGTGCGCTGGCCGAGCGCCTGGGCCTCCACCGCCTTGGCGAAACCGTTGGCGCCCTCGACGCGGATGACGTTTTCGGGGAGCTTGTCGATGCCGCGCAAGGCCTGCGCGGTGGCGACGGCGGGAAGGCCCAGTTCGAGCGCCTCGACCGCGGCGACCGGGATGCCGGTTTCGGAGCGTTCCGCGAGCGCGACGACGCGGCACTGGCGCAGGAATTCGGCTCGGTCGTCCACCTTGCCAAGAAAGAAGACGCGTTTCTCGCGCGCCTGGAAGATGCCCGGCGCGGCGCCGCCAATGGCGATCATCGTGTGTTTGTGCAGCTTCGGGACGACGCGTTGCAGGAACCATTCTAGGCGGACTCGGCTGACCGGGTCGGACCAGGTTCCGGCCATGCCGACATCGAAGGCGGGAAAGCGCAGTACCGTTTCTTCCGACGGGTCCGGCATGACGAAGGGCAGGACGCGCGCCCTGGCGTCCGTCGCGAGACCGAGCGCGGCGCGGTCCTCTTCGCTGAAGGTCAGGACGGCGCGCGCCTTGTCCGACAGCCGGCGCTGCAGCGCCTCGAGGCCGCGGGCATCGCGGTTGAGGATCAGCCGTTCGGCGACGCTGGCACTATGCGCGGCCGCCTCGCGGGCGGCGACATGGTCCGCCTGACGGGCGACGAACAGGAAGGGATGACGCGAAAAGACCGGTTCGAAGGCCCCGGCCAGATCGGTCCCCGCCAGAACCAGACCGTCGAAGGGCTGCAGCCGCGCCAGCACCGCCTCGACATCCGGCTTGGCGGCGGCGCGCAGGCGCACCGATTCGAGCGGCATGCGAGCCGAGGCCGAGACGGCCATCGAGCGCAGGCGGCTCGTAAAGGGTTCATCTTCGCTTACCGATACGATTTCGCCGAGGCTCGCCGAACTGTCCGCCCCGGAAAGCTCCGCGCCGGCCGGCTTGAAGCCCAGCCAGGTGACGCGGGCGCCGGCCCGCCGCAGGCCGTCGACGATCGCGCGGTCGGCAAGGTTGCGGGCGGAGCCGGTCGCGTCCGGCAGCAAGGCGGTGACATAGACAAGATGCATCATCGCCCGTTAACACGCCAAAGGGGATTCAGGCCATTCTCCCTTAGCCGATCTTGAAGGATTTCGGCCGCGCCGCTATCGCAATCCAAAAGCAGGAGACAGGACATGGCAGACAACACATCGGTCGTGCTCGCCGGATGCGGCAATATGGGATTTGCCATGCTGCAGGGCTGGCTCGCCTCCGGCGCGCTGAAGACCGGGGACGCCTTCGTCGTCGAGCCAAACGACGCCTTGCGCGACCGCGCCGCCGGGCTCGGCGTGACGGCGGTCGCCGACGCGGCGGAGCTTCCGGGCGATCTGACCCCGGCGATGATCGTGCTGGCGGTCAAGCCGCAGGTGATGGACGCCGTGCTGCCGGCCTACACGGGCCTCGCGGACAAGGGCGCGGCGATCGTCAGCGTCGCCGCCGGCATCCGCATCGACCGTTTCGAGCAGGCATTCGGAGCCGGAACCGCGGTGATCCGCGTCATGCCGAACACGCCGGCCGCCGTCGGCGCCGGCATGATGGTGCTCTGCGCCAACGCGGCGACAAGCGCAGGCCAACTGGATTTCGCGCGCACGCTGATGTCGGCCAGCGGCGAGACGGCGGTGATCGAGGACGAGGCGCTGATGGACGCGGTAACGGCGGTCTCCGGCTCCGGCCCCGCCTATCTGTTCCACATGATCGAGGCGCTGACGGACGCCGGGAAAAGGGCAGGCCTGCCGGATGACCTCGCCGCGACGCTCGCCAGCCAGACGATCTACGGCGCGGCGGTCTACTGGAAGAAAAGCGGCGTCGAACCCGGCACGCTGCGCGAACAGGTGACCAGCCCGAACGGCACGACGGCGGCGGCGCTTGCCGTGCTGATGGGCGACGACCGGCTGACGGAGCTGATGACCGAGGCCGTCGAGGCGGCGCGCAAGCGCTCCGTCGAACTGGCGGGCTGACGATGATCGTGCAGGCCTGCCTCAACGGCGCGCGGCCGTCCGACTGGCACAGTCGGCTGCCGCTGACGCCCGAGGCGATGGCGCAGGACGCCGTGCGCTGCATCTCGGCCGGCGCCGCCGAACTGCATGTCCATCCGCGCGACGCGGCCGGGCGGGAAAGCCTGTTTGCCGTCGATGAGACCGTCGCCGCACTGCGCTCGGCCTGCCCGGGAACGCTGATCGGCGTGTCGACCGGCGACTGGATCGAGAAAGACCAAGACCGCACGCTCTCGGCGATCGAGGGCTGGGCCGAACCGCCGGACTACGCCTCGGTGAACCTCGTCGAGAAAGACGCGCCGTCGACGATGGACGCGTTGCTGCGCCGGGGTGTCGGTATCGAAGCCGGTCTCGCGACCGTTGCGGATGCGGAACGCCTTTGCACCCTTCCCGGCCGCCACCGCGTGCTGAGGGTGCTGATCGAGATCGAGGAGCAGGACAGCGGGGCCGCGCTTGCCGCCGCCGACGCCATCGCCCGCATCTTGCAGGAAAACGGCCTGCGCAAGCCCATCCTGCTGCATGGCTTCGACGCGTCTGTCTGGCCGCTTGTCGAGCGCACCTTCGAACGCTTCTGGTCGACGCGGGTCGGCCTCGAGGACGGACGGCTTCTCCCCGACGGGACGGTCGCAGCCGGCAATGCCGATCTCGTCAGGGCCGCAACAGAACTGCGGCCAGCCGCGGCGAATTGAGGCCGCACGTCCGTTTCCTCAAGTTTTCGATACAACTAAAGGGGCAAAACCCGCCGGAAGGGCTTGACGTTGTTGCGTTTCAGGGAAGGAAGTGCTTGAGACGCCCGAAACATTTACCGGGGCACCATGATCGAGGTCAGATCCGTCTACAAACAGTTCGGCGGCGTCCATGCCGTCGAGAACGCGACGCTGAAAATCGAGCGCGGGTCGATTACCGGCCTGATCGGTCCGAACGGCGCCGGCAAGACGACTCTTTTCAACATCATCGCCGGCAATATCAGGCCGTCGAGCGGGCAGATCCTGCTCGACGGGCAGGATGTCACCGGCCTTGCGCCGCACCAGCTGTTCAAGAAAGGGCTGCTGCGCACCTTCCAGCTGGCGCATGAATTCTCGACACTGACCGTGCTCGAAAACCTGATGATGGTGCCGGACCACCAGCTCGGCGAAGGACTGATGTCGGCCTGGTTCTCCTGGGGCGAAGTCAAGCGGCAGGAAGCCGAGATCCGCGAACGCGCGATGGATGTGATCAACTTCCTCAATCTCGGCCATGTGGCCGAGGAACTGGCGGGCAACCTGTCCGGCGGCCAGAAGAAGCTGATCGAGCTCGGCCGCACCATGATGGTCGACGCCAAGGTGGTGCTGCTCGACGAGGTCGGCGCCGGCGTCAACCGCACGCTGCTGGCCGAGATCGGCGACGCGATCGTCCGGCTCAATCGTGATCGCGGCTACACATTCTGCATGATCGAGCACGACATGGATTTCATCGGCAAGCTCTGCAATCCGGTGATCGTCATGGCCGAAGGCACGGTGCTGGCGGAAGGCACGGCCGAAGAGGTCCGCAGCAACGAGGCGGTGATCGAGGCCTATCTCGGCCGCGGATTGAAGAACAAGACGCCGCAGGAAATGCGCGCGATGGCCGAGGCCAATTCGGAGGGCGACGCCTGATGTATCTCGTGGGCGAGGACATGACCGGCGGCTATGGCGGCGCCGACATTATCAAAAGCTGCACGGTGGGTGTGGAGAAGGGCGAGATCGCGGTCATTGTCGGTCCGAACGGCGCCGGCAAGTCGACCGCGATGAAGGCCATGCTCGGCATGCTGCGGCTGCGGCTCGGCAAGGTCGTTCTCGACGGCAAGGATATCTCCAAGATGACGCCGCAGGCGCGCGTCGCCGAGGGCATCGCCTTCGTGCCACAGACCAGCAACGTCTTCACCAGCCTCACCGTCGAGGAAAACCTGGAGATGGGCGCCTATCTGCGCGACGACGACATCTCCGGCACGATGGAGCAGGTCTACACGCTGTTTCCGATCCTGAAGGAAAAGCGCCGCCAGCCGGCCGGCGAGTTGTCGGGCGGCCAGCGCCAGCAGGTCGCCGTCGGCCGGGCGCTGATGACAGAACCGTCCGTGCTGATGCTCGACGAGCCGACCGCGGGCGTCTCCCCCATCGTGATGGACGAATTGTTCGACCGCATCCTGGAGGTGCGCGACACCGGGCTGGCGATCCTGATGGTCGAGCAGAATGCGCGGCAGGCGCTCAACATCGCCGACCGGGGCTACGTGCTGGTCGGCGGCGAAAACTGGCGTACCGGCACCGGCCATGAACTCCTGGCCAATCCCGAAGTCCGCAAATCGTTTCTCGGGGGCTGACGATGCCGGAGGGTACCGACATTCTGAACGCACTGGTGCTGATGACGAACTTCGTCTTCGTGCCGGCGCTCGCCTATGGCTCGCAGCTGGCGCTGGGCGCGCTCGGCGTGACGCTGGTCTTCGGCATCTTGCGCTTCGCCAATTTCGCCCATGGCGACCTGATGGCCTTCGGCACGACCATGGCCATCCTGTTCACCTGGGCGTTGCAGGCGCAGGGCATCACGTTCGGCGTGCTGCCGACGGCCTTGCTGGCGTTGATTCCGGCAATCCTCGTCACCGCGGTCGCGGCGATCTTCATCGACAAGGCGGTGTTCACCTTCTACCGAAGGCAGAAAGCCGCGCCGGTGGTCTTCGTGATCGCCTCGGTCGGCGTGATGTTCATGCTGTCGGCGATCGTGCGCTTCATCATGGGCACCGAGGACCGGCGCTTCACCGATGGTGAGCGCTTTGTCGTGCGGGCGCTGGATTTCAAGAAATGGAGCGGGCTCGACGAGGGGCTGGCGATCCAGACGACGCAGGCGATCACCGTGGTCGTCACGCTGATCGTGGTCATAGCGCTGTTCTGGTTTCTCAACCGGACACGCACCGGCAAGGCGATGCGCGCCTATTCGGACAATGAGGACCTGGCGCTGCTGTCGGGCATCAATCCGGACCGGATCGTGATGATCACCTGGATCATCGCGGCGGCGCTCGCCACCATCGCCGGCACGCTTTACGGCCTCGACAAGAGCTTCAAGCCCTTCACCTACCTTCAATTGCTGCTGCCGATCTTCGCCTCGGCCATTGTCGGCGGCATCGGCCAGCCGGTCGGCGCGGTCGTCGGCGGCTTCGTCATCGCCTTTTCCGAGGTGATGCTGACCTACGCCTACAAGAAATTCGCGACCTATCTGGTGCCCGAGCATCTGGAGCCGTCGGGCCTGCTGCAGTTCCTCGGCACGGACTACAAATTCGCCATCTCCTTCATCATCCTGGTGCTGGTGTTGCTGGTCCGGCCAACCGGCATCTTCAAGGGGAAAGTCCTATGAGCGAGACCGGCACCGAAACCGCGAAGGCGGAAACCGCCGCACCGACGCCCGCGCCGACCGCTGTCGTGCGCAAGCCGCAAAGCCCGTGGCGCGCGCCCTTCGTCTTCGCCCTGATGGCGCTGGCGCTGGTCGCCGTCGGCATGGGCCAGTCCTGGTCGGTGGCGCTCGCCATCCTGAATATGAGCCTTGTCTCGGCGCTGATGGCGATGGGTTTGAACCTGCAATGGGGTTATGCGGGCCTGTTCAATGCCGGCGTCATGGCGTTCACCGCGCTCGGCGGGCTGGCCGCCGTTGTCGTGTCGCACGAGCCGGTCTGGGAGGCGCTTCACGCCGGCGGGCGCGGGCTGGCGCTTTCGGCGGTGATCGTCGTCGCCATCATCGCGACGACGGCCTTTATCGGCACGCAACTGAAAGGCCGGCTGCGTTCCTTCGCGATCTTCGTCGTCGTCGTCGCCGGCTATCTCGTCTTGCGCCCGGTCTTCGGCGGGGCGGTGAACGCGGTCGAGTCGGTGGACCCGGCGCGCACCGGCTTCATCGGCGGGCTCGGCCTGCCGATCATGGCGTCATGGCTGGTCGGCGGCATCTTCGCCGCGGCGGTCGCCTGGCTGATCGGCAAGGTGGCGCTGGGGCTGCGGTCCGACTATCTCGCCATCGCGACGCTCGGCATCTCCGAGATCGTCATCGCGGTGCTGAAGAACGAGGACTGGCTGGCGCGCGGCGTCAAGAACGTCACCGGTCTGAAACGGCCGGTTCCCTACGAGGTCGACCTGCAGCAGGCGCCCTGGTTCGTCGACCTGGTGACGCGGTTCAACGCCAATTCGCTGAACGCGATCGCCGACCAGGCCGACCGCGAGGCCTTCCTGCGGCAGCTGCTGATCGAGGCCTCCAGCGCCTTCGTGAAAATTGCCTATGCCGGCCTGTTCACCATCGTGCTGCTGATCATCCTGGCGCTCTGCGTGCGGGCGCTGAACTCGCCCTGGGGGCGGATGATGCGCGCCATCCGCGACAATGAGGAAGCGGCGGCGGCGATGGGCAAGGACATCAAGGCGCGCCACCTGCAGGTCTTCGTCCTCGGTTCGGCGATCATCGGCATCGCCGGCGCGATGATGACGACGCTGGACGGGCAGTTCACGCCGGGTACCTACAATCCGCTGCGCTTCACCTTCCTTGTCTGGGTGATGGTGATCGTCGGCGGTTCCGGCAACAATCTGGGCGCGGTGATCGGCGGATTCCTGATCTGGTTCATCTGGGTCGAGGCGGAACCGGCGGGGCGCTATATCGTCGAACTGGTCAGCGCGAACATGGATCCCAATTCGCCGCTCTACCGCCATTTGCAGGATATCGCGGCGCCGTTCCGCCTGTTCGTGATGGGGCTCGTGCTGCTGATTGTGCTGAGGTTCTCGCCACGCGGGCTGCTGCCGGAGAAAGTGCGGCACAGTTAGCGGGGCTTCGGGGGAAACCTTGCCGTCGTCATCCCGGGGCCGCGAAGCGGAACCCGGGATCCAGCAGCGATCAAGTCCTTGATCGCGAGAGACACTTTTACGGACCGGCCAAAGTCCTGAAGCGCCTCGGCTCTGGATGCCGGGTTGCGCGTGCCGCGCCCCCGGCATGACGAAAGAGAGGCGGGGCCGGCCCTTTTCGTTCAGATTAAAGCCGCGCGCCGGCGCGCCAGCTTTCGGGGGTGACGAAGCGCCCCTGCCAGAGGCCCAGCGAGCGCGCTTCGGCCTCCATCTCGTCCCAGACATAATCGAGGCCGACGGACCGGTCGGGAAGCGCCCAGCCCGCAGAGATCAGCAACTGGCCAATGTCGCGGCCGGCGAAATCATGGCAACGGACGAGTTCGTTCTCGGGCTCATCCGGCCTCACGAGGTCGCAGGTCAGGATACCGTCGATCATGTCGGCCAGCGCCTCGCGCGCATGTTCGCCGCAGGAATATTCAGCGCCGTCGGCGGCAAGGCATTGCTGCCCTATATCCGGCGCGTCGATCGCGTGCAGCCGGTAGAGCCTGCCATTGTCGTCGACGAGCGTGTTGCCGTCGACAGCTTCCGGATGGGAGAGAAGGACATAGTCTCCGCCAGCCTGCGCCACACTTGCCACCAGGCCGACCATGACAGCGCCCGTGAGTACCCTTGCGGTGTTCTTCATTCTTGTCTCCGAAGTTTTGCTTGCCCTCTTCAATGGCGACGCTCGAAGCGAATGCTGCCGGTTCCGGTCTTGTCTTTCCTGCGCTTCAGGCGGTCCTTCCCGTCTCGTTCCAGCCCCGGAAACATCCGGTTCTCGGCCTCCGACATTGTGAGCCGGCTACACAAAATCTAGCAAATGAATTTGGATTTTTCCACAGGCGGCCCCGTCGAATTTCCTGGAACAGAACGCCAAAGGGGGGCGCAGCCACAGGTTGCAGGAGACCGCAGACAGCCCACAAAGACGGAACTTTCGATAAAAATTACAGCAACATAAGATCTTCTGACGAACTCAGGCAGCCGCAGACGTAGCGGGCAAACGACGCTCGGAAAAAATTCTTCGCTGCCGGCAGAAAAACGGCTTCAGAGTTTTGTGAAAGATGTATGACGCGTGAAAAATGCGAATCAAGCGTCCAAAATCAGGCCCTGCAAATCGCGAACAGGGCGGCGCGCGAGGAGATGCCGAGCTTCTCGTAGGCGCGGCGGCGATAGGTCGTCACGGTGCTCGGCGCGACGCCGATCTCGCCGGCGATTGTCTCCGTCTTCTTGCCGGACAGGACGCCGAGGCAGACCTCGCGTTCGCGCTCCGACAAGGCGGCGAGCGGCGGCGGGTAGGATGCCGCGCCGGCAGATTCGAAATGAAGAAGCGCCAGCCTGCCGGCAAAGCGCAGCGCCTCCGGCTCGGGCGCGACGGACGCCTTGTCGTAGCGGTAGAGATTGAGGATCAGCCGCCTCGCCTCCCCGACGGCGAGCACCGCCTCCTTGCCGTCGATGCCCGGCTGCGTGAAGAAACGCTCCCGGTAATCCGGGGCCATGAGCGGCAGCACGTCGCCGAGCCGGCACAGCTCGACCGTCCCCGGCTTTGCCGCAAGGACACGCGCGCACAGCGGATCCTGCCGGTACCAGCCGTCGAGATAGTCTGCGGCCAGCCTGGAACCGAGCTGCGACTGGGTGAAATTCCAGGACAGCAGGCAGGACGCATGGTCGCCGGCATAGGCGAAAACCATCACCTGATCGCTGCCCAGTTCGCGCAGGAGATCGAGGAAAGGCGCGATGAAATCCTCGCCGCCGAGCGCCGCCATGCAGGCATCGAGGAGATCCCAGCGCATCGTCAGCTGTCCCCCCGAAAAGTGGACATGCATCGGCGCGCCAGGGCAGCTATGCAAACGGCGGCTATGCAGAAGGCGAAAACTGGGAGGAACCTCATATGAGACCGGAAGGGCGCGGCGAACTCGACTCGCTTTACTTTACCTATCCGACGTTCCAGGCGCCAGAACGACGCGAACACCTCGCCGAACGGACGAAGGTGGCGATCGTCGGCGGCGGGCCGGTGGGGCTGACGGCCGCACTGACGCTGGCCCGGCACGGCGTGGCATCCGTGCTGCTGGAGGCGAAATCCACATATAATGACGGCAGCCGCGCGATCTGCATCGCCCGCCAGAGCTTCCACATTTTCGAGACGCTGGGCGTCGCCGATCCCTTCGTGGAGAAGTCTCTCGGCTGGACGACCGGGCGCTCCTTCTTCCGGGGCCGGCAGATCCTCGAATTCGACATGCCGGATAGCGCCGACGAGAAGTTCCGGCCGATGTACAATCTCGAACAGCAATATATCGAGCAGTTCCTGCACGAAGCGGCCGAAGCGAGCGAGCTGATCGACATGCGCTGGCAATCGGAGGTGACCGACATTCGCGACAGCGGCGACGGCGCCGTCCTCACCGTCCGCGACCCGCATGGCGACTACGAGTTGCCGGCCGACTGGGTGCTTGCCGCCGACGGCGCGCGCAGTCCGATCCGCGGCATGCGCGGCCTGCGGCTGAAGGGCGAGAATTACGAGGGGCGCTATGTCATCGCGGATGTGCGGATGGAGCACGACTATCCGACGATCCGGCGCGCGCTGTTCGACCCGGCCTGCCGTCCCGGCGGCACGGTGCTGATCCACCGGCAGCCGGACAATATCTGGCGGATCGACTACCAGCTGCGCGACGGTGAGAGCGCCGAGGAGGCAACGTGCGAGGACAATGTGCGCGCCAGCGTGGCCGGCGTGCTGGCTGACATCGGCCATGACGGGCCATGGGACCTCGAATGGTGGAGCATCTATTCGGCCAACACGCTGGCGCTCGACGATTACCGTGACGGGCGCATCTTCTTCATCGGCGACAGCGCCCATATCGTGCCGATCTTCGGCGTGCGCGGGCTCAATAACGGCCTTGCGGATGCGCAGAATATCGGCTGGAAACTGGCGCGCGTGCTGAATGGCTCCGCCGATGAAAGGCTGCTCGGCAGCTACACGCCGGAACGGCGCGGCGCGACCCTCGACGTCTTCGCCAATGCCTCGAAATCGGCGCGTTTCATGACGCCGCCGACACGCGGCTGGCAGGTGATGCGCGACGCGGCGCTGTCGCTCGCCCTCGATCATCCCTTTGCGGGCGCCTTCGCCAATCCAAGACAGATGACGCCCTACACCTATGCGCAAAGCCCGGTCACCTTCGCCGACCGGGACGCGTTTTCCGGCGGACCGAAGCCGGGGGCGGTGGCGCGGAACGTCCGGCTCGGCGACGGCTGGCTCAGCGACCGTTTCGGAAACGGGTTCAGCGTTCTCGTCTTCGGCGCGATCGACGAGCCGGGCGCGATCATGGCAGCCGATCCGGACGCCACCGTCATCCAGCTCGATACGAAGAGCGACGCCGCGCGCGCCTATGACGCGATAGCCGGAACCGCCTATCTGGTGCGCCCCGACCAGCATGTGGCGGCGCGGTGGAAACAGGCCACGGCAGGCGACGTGGCCGAAGCGCTGATGGCGATCCTCAGCGGCAAAGGAGCGGAGCAATGAGCATCTCGACACTCGAAACCGTCTATGAGCGGCTTGCGCAAGCGATCGACGAGGCCGGACGCGACAGAGAGACAATGCTGCTGGCAAAGCTCACCTTGCTGCTGGCCGAAAGGCTGGACGATCCGGACAGCGTCCTCGCTCTCATCGACGACGCGTCGAAAGACCTCAGCTAGCACTTGCAAAAAAAAAGCCCCGGATCGCTCGGCGATCCGGGGCTCCATTTCATTAAAAAAACCGTCGACGGCTTAGCGCACCTGCACCGTCTTCCAGGCGCCGCCCTCGATGGTCAGCTGCTTGTAGGAGCCGAGCGCTTCACCGACTTCGGTGAACTCGACGCCGGTCGCGCCCTGGTAGTCGATATCGGTGCCGGCGGCGACGAGTTCGAGCGCCTTGGCGAGTTCGCCGGGGCCGACCTTCTCGCCGGGAGCATTGGCGATGTCCATGACATTGCCGGCGATCGCGCTGCGGTCGGCGGAGCCGGCCTTCTGCATAGCGAGGATCATCAGCGCCGCTGCGTCATAGCTTTCGCCCTGGTAGGGGCCGGTGCCCTCGGCGCCGTTTTCCTTCGCCATCATGGCGAATTTCGAGGCGTCGTCGGATTCCGTACCCGGCGCGGTGCCGAGAACCGTGGCTGCGTCAAGACCCGGCAGGTCGAGCAGCGAGTCGCCGATCATGCCGTCGCCGAGCAGGAAGGTTTCGAACGCGCCGGTGTCGATGGCGCCCTGCATGATGCCGCGGCCGCCCTGGTCAACATAGCCGAGCACGGCAATGGCGTCGCCGCCGGCGGACGCCAGCGCGCCGACTTCGGCCGAGTAGTCGCCCTTGCCGTCCTCATGCGGAGCCGTGATCGTCACTTCGCCGCCGGCAGCCTTGAAAGCCGCTTCGAAGGAGTCGGCGAGGCCTTTGCCGTAGTCGTTGTTGGTGTAGGTGATGGCGATCGACTTGATGCCGGCTTCCATGGCGACATCGGCGAGAACTTCGCCCTGGCGGGCGTCGGACGGCGCGGTGCGGAAGAACAGGCCGTTGTCCTCGATCGTCGTCAGTGCCGGCGAAGTGGCGGACGGCGAGATCATGACGACGCCGTTCGGGATCGCGACATTGTTGGCGATGGCGGTGGTCACGCCCGAACAGTCGGCGCCCATGATGGAGACGACGTTCTCGGAGGTGATCAGGCGCTCGGCGGCGGCCGAGGCGGCGGCGGCGTCGATGCAGGTCGAATCGGCGCGAACCGAGGTGATCGTCTCGCCATCCAGGAACTTGCCGGATTCGGAGGCTTCCTTCATCGCCAGCTCGGCGCCGGCGGCCATGTCGGGGGTCAGGGATTCGATCGGGCCGGTAAAGCCGAGGATCACGCCCATCTTCACTTCGGCCTGGGCCGCGGCGGTCAACGCGAACACGCTGGCGGCGGCAAGAAGAAGAGTCTTTCTCATATTCATGTTACTCCCTAAATCTTCGCCCTTCCGGGGGCGCGGAGGATCCACATCCCTGGTCCGGAAAGCTGACGGGTTTTAAAGCCTACTCGGCATCGCCACGCAAGCGCTTTGGGGGCGCGCGGTTAAGTGCGACGCTTAACGGGACGTGTCCGGCTTGCCGGAAAAATGAAAGTCCGGCAGTGACTTGAGCGCCTGGGTGAGCGCCTCGCCCCAATTGGCGGAGATGGTCTGATAGTAGGGATCGTCGCCGGCGATCCGCTCGCTCGCGCCGAGCTGGAACTTGCCGGTCTCGTAGACCTGCATGTCGAGCGGCAGGCCGACCGAGAGATTGGCCTTGATGGTGGAATCGAAGGAGACCAGCATCAGCTTGACCGCATCCTCGAAGCTCATGTCCGGATCGTAGGCGCGCACCAGGATCGGCCGGCCATATTTGGTCTCGCCGATCTGGAAGAAGGGCGTGTCGCCATTGGCCTCGATGAAATTGCCTTCCGGATAGATCATGAAGAGGCGCGGCTCGGAGCCGCGGATCTGTCCGCCAAGAATCAGCGTGGCGTTGAAGGCGCTGTCGGCGGTCTGGCCGCTCATCGCGTTGGACTGGATCGTCTCGCGCAGCGTCTCGCCGACCTGCCGAGCGGTCTGGAACATGGACGGTGTCTCGAGGATCGACGGGTTGCGTTCGTGCGGCGCCTTGGTGCGCTCGTCGAGCAGCGAAACCACGGCCTGGGTCGTGGCGAGGTTGCCCGCCGTCATCAGCATCAGCACGCGCTCGCCCGGCACCTGCCAGGAGAACATCTTGCGGAATACGGACACGTTGTCGACACCCGCATTGGTGCGTGTGTCCGACATGAAGACGAGGCCCTTGTTGAGGCGCAAGCCGACGCAATAGGTCATTGAGGCAGGTTCCAGCCCGAATCGCTCTAATTTAGAGCGTCACATCTGCAAATGGAACTGCTCCAAACCGGTCATTTCGCCAGCGGATCAAGCAGAGAAACGCAGCGGGCGCCAGATGTCTTTGCAGGTTTTCGCGCACAGGCCGCGTGACGAAAGGTCACGGACATGCCGGAATTCCGTTTCCGAAGCCGCAGCGGCGTAAACGCGCCCTACTGCTGCTGGACCTGCAGGGTCACGACCATGCGTTCGTCGCCGTCGCCATGGCGCATGCCGGAAATCGGCGCCGCCTCGACATAATCGAGGCCGGTGGCAACGCGGACGTAGCGCTCGTCGGGAGAGATGCTGTTGGCGACATCGAAGCCGACCCAGCCGATCCCGTCGACATGGACCTCGGCCCAGGCATGGCTGGCGTCCTGGTCGACGCGGTCGTCCATCATCAGGTAGCCGCTGACATAGCGGGCGGGAAAGCCCATGGAGCGGGCGGCGGCGATGAAGACATGGGCCTGGTCCTGGCAAACGCCATGGCCGAGATCCAGCGTCTCCTCGGCGGTCGTCGCCGCATGGGTCTTGCCGGTCTCGTACTTGACGGCGTTGGCAATCTCGGCGGACAGCGCATGCATGCGCTCGATATCGCCGGCAAACTCGCCGGAGGCCGTCTTGACCAGCTTGCGGACATTGTTGCCGGCGCGGGTCAGCGGCGTGGAGCGCAGAAAGAGCCAGAGCGGCGCATAGCCGCCATGGCTGCCGACGATGCCGGAATTGTCGGCGGTCTCGACGATGCCGGCGCAATGGATGGTGATGTCGGAGCGGCCGTCGTCGAAGCTGATCAGTTCGACATGATTGTTGTGCTGGTCGTCATATTCCAGCTGCTTCTCGCCGCCCTCGATCGTGGTCTTCCATTCCACGACCGCCTGGCCGGCGCGCGACTTCGGCGTCAGGCGCAACTGCTGCAGCCCGTAATGGACGGGCTCCTCGTAGTGATACTGAGTCGTATGTGAAATCGTCAGGCGCATGATCTATCCGTAAAATCGGTAGTCTTGTTCTATCTGCCTGCCGAGCTGGTTGTTGTCACGTAGAAACTCCTCCAGAAATTCGTGCAGTCCGCGATCGAAGATCGCGTCGACCGTATTGCCGCGCAGCCGGCTCAAGACCCCCTCCGACAGGTCATGACAGGCATGGCGCTCTCCGTAATCCTCCGCGAGATAGGCGAGATTATCCACGACCTTCGTGTAGCAGAAGGCGAGCGAGCGCGGCAGACGGCGGTCGCGGATCAGAAATTCGGCGATCCCCTTCGGGTTGATGTCGCCGGCATGGAGCCAGCGATAGGCGCGCTGCGCCGAGACCGAGCGCAGGATCGTCTCCCACTGCACATTGTCGAGCGACGAGCCGACATGCATGACCGAGGGCAGCAGCACGTAATATTTCACGTCGAGGATGCGGGCCGTGTTGTCGGCGCGCTCGATGAAGGTGCCGAGACGGGCGAAATCGTAGATGTCGTTGCGCAGCATCGTGCCGTGCAGGGCCGCGCGCACCAGGGCGCTTTGCTGGCGGATGGTGCCGAGCGTTTCCGGAAGGTCGCGGTCGCGCACCGGCCGGGCGAGCGTGTCCTTCAGCGCCAGCCAGCACTCATTGGTCGCTTCCCAGACTTCGCGGGTCAGCGCCGTGCGCACCAGGCGGGCGTTGTTGCGGGCCGCCTCGATCACGGAGATCACGCTGGACGAATTGGTCTTGTCGCGCAGCAGGTAGTCGGTGACCGTGCTCGCGTCGGCGCGGTCATGGCGCTCGAGGAAGCCTTCCTGCACGCCGGCGGTCTGGATAACCGACATCCACTCGTCCTCGGCGGCGGCGGAAC
>NZXU01000022.1 GCA_002698425.1 Ahrensia sp.
GGCCGAAGCAACCTTCTACGCAGCTCTGGAAACGTCAGAAATGGCCGCGTAGCTTATATCAACCAGCCTCCGGCAAACCCGGGGCGGTTCAAACTTCGATTGCTGTAACGGGCGCTGTCATGGTAACTCGTGGTGCCCCGCAGTCCCTTCCGAAGGCAGCCTCAATCTGTCACGATCTCTCGCCGGTCGGCAGCGGCCGTGGCGTGGAGAGCCTTGAAGGCACCGCCATCGATCTGCTCATTTGCAACGAACGAGGATGACCGGATCCGGAGGTAAACGCCGGAGAAAAATGCGCAAGTTGCTAGAGTTTTGCGCCGGCGTTTTTAAGAGCGGCGGCCGAAACCACCCGGTCCGACTGGCAATAGCCGCATTGCGACGCCTGCTGCTCTACCCACGCATCGCCGATCTTGCGGCCGATTTCGGTCTCGATGACAGCTTCAATCGTCGTGATCTCAGATCCGATGACGGCGGAGGCCGGGGTCTGGCATGAGCGTGTCGCGTAACCGTCCACGATAACCGTGCACGCCCCACATTGTGCGATCCCGCGACCGTATTTGGTTCCGGTCTCGGATTACCCAAAGAAGAGGCGTATCCTCTTCCACATCGACAGCATGCGTTGTTCCGTTAGCGGTGAGGTCCATATCCGGTGATCTCCATTTTATCGGAACTGCATCCGCGCTCTATCTGGTCGCATAGCGGTTAAGCTGAGCTCCTTCAAATCCGAATGCGGCGCATCGAACCGTTTCCAAGGCCTTGGTTGCCGCGTTATTCGAACAAGGCTATTCGACTGGTGATATGAACGGAAGGGTGCGCCAGGCCTGCCGACGATCACCAAAGACAACAATTCGCGAGCCTGTTCTGCATCGAGTTTTCAGGTGCAATAGAGTGCCCCTCACCACTGCAGTCCTCCGAGCCTGTTCTGCCGCCTTGCGCCAAATTGGCACGATTCCACTGTGTAGGCATGTCCGGCGGCACAAGGGCGATTGGTTCAAGTAGAGACGGCAAGGTTTTCTTACGCCAATGCTCATCTTCCTTTTAGGGCAAAGTCGGCGCCAGCAACTACCGATGTCCAACCGTTGAAGGTTCATCGATGGTGTCCGTGGTTTTTTTGCAGGCTGACGCTACGGGCTCATCTTTTGCGCACTCGCCATTTGAAGGCGTCGTGCTGAAAGATCGCCAACCAAAACGGTAGGAAGAGAAACGCCCGAACCCGACCGTTACATCCGGTCCGGGCCGTATGTTAGAGCCCGCTCGTTTTTCGTTGAATATGCCGTCGGTCCTCGATGGCGATCCATCGCCCTCGCGCCGACTCTTCCTCTTTTCGGATAATTCCTGACGGCCGGCTCACTTGACATGACGCCCCGGTCGATCGTTCATTTGGAAAACAAGTTTACTAAAAATAGCGGGAGGAAAACATGCGGTGTATTCGTTTGGCTGCGGGTGCGGCCTTGGGTTTTGGTATTTTCGCGGGTGCGATGACGGGTGTTGAAGCCCAGGATGCCTGTCCCGATTCCGTAAAACTTGGAACGACCGTTTCGGACACTGGACCCTTTGCGCCGCTCGGCTCGGGCTGGCACGAGATGATAGAGGTTTTCGAGGACGAATTTAACAAGGCCGGTGGTGTCAACCTCGCGGATTGCGGCAAGAAAGTCCCGGTCGAGATCCTGATCTACGACGACCAGAGCAATCCGGCGACGGCCGTCAGTCTCTTCGAACGCATGGCAAGCCAGGATGGCGTGGATTTCTTTGTCGGTCCGGACTGGTCGTCTCTTGGACTGGCAGTTTCCGCCGTGGCGGAACGCAACGCTATTCCTATCGTGATGGGGAATGTAGCGGCGCCCAGTGCCTATCGGGACGGGCAGGAGTACGTGTTCGGAACGCCTTCTCCCATCGTGCCACTTTGGTCCGAGCGCTATTTTGAAATGCTTGAGACGGTGGAGCCTAAGCCCGAGACATTCTTCTTTATCATTCAGGATAACCCGGTTACGGCCGCAATCAGCAATTTCTGGATGAAAAAGGCGGAGGAAAAGTCCTACAAAATCGTCGGAACCGAGACTTTCCCGTCGGATCTGAAGGATTTCACGTCCGTCGTCCTGAAGATCCGCCAGGCCCGGCCGGACGTTGTTTACATTACGTCCTTCGACAACGCATCGGTGCCGCTGGTGCAGCAACTTCGACAGTTGCGCGTAAAGGCCATGGACGTCCATCACATCATGTTGTCCGGCGCGCTGGCCAAGCAGGTTGGCTCGGATATCGAAGGCATGACCGGAGAAATCAGCTGGATCGAAAGCGTCGATACGCCGGATTCGGCATTCGCGGCAGACGTGATGCGCAAGGCGGGCGTCGATCCGTTCTCTTCTGTGTTCGCCGTAGGTCGTTACACCACGGTACCCGTCATGTTGCAGGCGATCGAGAAGGCTGGCTCGGTCGACCGGGACAAGGTGCGCGATGCGCTGCGCAGCAACACTTTTCACGGGCCAAGCGGCGAGATCCGCTTTGACGCAAACGGCTATCCGACGGAAACGAACGGCGCCTTCACCTTGCAGATCCAGAACGGACACCCGGAAGTTGTCTGGCCTGAAGACTTGGCCACGAAACCGGTGATCTGGCCCTCGCCGAGCTGGCACTAACCAGGGCAAACGAGGCGTGGCTTACTTCCCCGACTTCGGAATCCTTGCACAGTTGCTAATCAACGGCATCTTACTGGGCGGGCTCTACGCGCTTGTCGCATTCGGTCTTTCGGTGATCTACGGGGTCGCCGGAATTCTGAACTTCGCGCACGGGACCATACTGGCAATGATATCGATCGCGGCGGCGATCCTGTTCGAAAGTCTCGGACTTCCGTTGGCGGTTATTTTGCTTGTCCTCACCCCGGCCGGCTTCCTGTTCGGCTGGGTATTCCACAAGGTCCTGCTTAGTCCGCTGCAGGCGCGCGAGCAGCATCAGCGGACGATCGGCACCGTCCTGGTTACCGTCGGGGCCCTGATTATCATCGGCGATGTCACGGCCGTTCTCGCCGGCGCCGAACAGCGCGTGATCAGATTGTCCTCCATCTTCTTCGAAATCGGCAGCGTCATCGTCTCGGGCACCCAGATCGGCATTCTGGTGGCGGTTTCGGTCTCGATGATCGCCCTCCACCTTTTCCTCGTTCGGTCGTGGACAGGGGCCTCCATCCGCGCGGTCGCGCAAAATCGCATCGGCGCCGCGCTGTGCGGCGCGGATGCGTCCAACACAAGCGCCATGACGTTCGCGATCGGCGCAAGCATCGTCGCGATTGCCGGGGTGTTGTACGTCATAAGTTATCCGGTGAACCCGTATTCCGGCTTCCCGCTGACGGTCAAAGCCTTCTCGATCATCCTGCTTGGAGGCGTCGGCAACTTGCCCGGCACGCTGGTCGCCGGCCTGTTCCTCGGCGTCGCCGAAGCGTTTGTCGCCTTCTACTGGGCGCCGCAATGGGCGCCGGCGATCAGTATCATCATCGTGCTGGGCGGCCTGCTGCTCTTTCCCGGCCTTGCCAGGACGAGGCGTGCGGCATGACCTTCCTGCAGGAAAAACGTGCGATCGGCATCGCTTTCGTTGCCCTGGTGCTAGTTGCCTTCATCCCGTCCTTCGCGACATCCTACACCGTTTCCATGGTGATGTTGCTTTTGCTCTTCTACACCCTCGCGCAGAGCTGGGATTGGGTGGGCGGCGAGCTCGGCTACGTCAATCTCTCGCACTACGCCTCGTATGGCATCGGGGCCTATGTTTTCGCCATCGCCTACACGAACGGCGCTCATTTTCTGGTCGCTTTGGCGCTGGCGCCGCTCGTGACGGCCGTGATCATCGCGTTGATCAGTGTTCCGCTGTTTCGGTTGCAGGGTGAATATTTCGCCTTCGCGACACTCGCCCTGTTGCCGCTCTTCGACATCCTCGCCTCGAACCTCAAGTCGCTGACCAATGGTACGGAAGGAATCATCCTGCCGGCCGAGCAGGTGACTGAACTCACCTTCCTTCTCATGGTGGGGCTAGCGTTCCTGACGTTTGTCACGACGACCTTGATCGTCCACAGTCCGTTCGGACTGCTGGTGCGCAGCATTCGCGACGACGAAGAAGCCGCGGAATCGATCGGCGTGCGCGTCTTGCCTCGCAAGATCATGGTCATGGTTCTCAGCGCCGCAATCGCGGCCACTGCCGGGGCAATCCACGGCTGGTATCTGAGCTTCATCGATCCGAAGACGATGTTCGGCCTCGATGTTGCGCTCGTGCCGATCGCCATGGCGCTTCTGGGCGGCAGCGCCCTGCTCTGGGGGCCGATCGTGGGAGTCATCGTGCTGGTCTTTCTGAACCAGTGGCTGCTCGCCTACTTCTCGATCCTGCACGCCGCCTTCTACGGACTGATCATCGTGCTTGTCGGGCGATATCTGCCCGGAGGATTGCTGCGGTCGAACCTGCTGCGGCGCGTTAAGTTCGTCGGCCTGTTGGCGAAAGAGCATCACGAACGCTCCAGCTTTTCAGGTGACGCCGTCGCGGGGCTTGACCTGACACCGCCTCCGCCGGGAGATCAGGATGTCGCGCTGGAATGCCGCTCCGTGTCCAAGAACTTCGGAGGCAACACCGCATTGTCGGATGTCAGCCTGACAGTTCATCGCGGCGAAATTGTCGGCCTGATCGGTGCAAACGGCTCCGGCAAGACCACGCTCTTCAATTGCATATCGCGCATTTATGATGTGTCGTCGGGCGAAATCCTTATCGTCGGGCAGCCCATCACGCATCTGCGCAAGGATGAAGTCGCTCATGCGGGCATCGGGCGATCCTATCAGATCCCGCGCTCCTTCGAGCGCATGACAGTTCGTGAAAACGTGACGACAGCCCTTCTAGGGCGAAGCGACCCACCTCGCTTCAAAGATGCGTTGAACGAAGCCGCTCGTTTTGTGCGTTACGTGGGTCTCGGCGATCATCTCGACGACAGTGTATCCACGCTCTCGGTCCAGAAGCGCAAGTCGCTGGAATTGGCGCGCGCGCTCGCGACATCGCCGAAAGTTCTCCTGATCGATGAAGTGGCATCCGGGCTGACACCTACAGAGATCGACCAGTTCGTTGCCCACATCCGCGAGCTGCGTGACCGCTACGGCCTCACCATCATCTGGGTGGAGCACATATTTTCTGCACTTTCACAGGTGGTCGACCGTGTCGTCGTGCTCGAGCAGGGCAAGGTCATCGCCGACGGAACGCTTGATGTGGTGCTCAAGGACGACGCCGTTCAGCGCAGCTATTTCGGCGCCAAGGCGACGGAGACCGAGCCATGCTGACGGTTTCAAATCTCCAGGTCGAAATCGACGGGCTACAGATCCTGTGGGACGTCAACCTGAAACTGGAGGCGGGTGAGCGGGTCGGTCTTCTCGGCGCCAATGGTGCGGGCAAGTCGACCACGATGGCGGCGCTACTCGGCATGGCCAAGGTGAACGGTGGTTTGATCCATCTCTTCGAGGACGACATCACGAATGCCGCCACGACGCGGATTCTCGCGATGGGCATTGGCCTCGTCCCCGAAGGTCGCCAGTTGTTTCCGGCGCTGTCGGTCGAGGAAAATCTGCGGATGGGATGCTTCCTGCGCGCCCATCGCAAGGCCTATCGCGAGCGTCTGGACTACATCTACGACCTTTTCCCCATCCTGAAGGAGAAATCCCGTCAGATGGCGGGAGACCTCAGCGGCGGGCAACAGCAGATGGTCGCTATCGGACGCGCGATGATGGGGCAGCCCCGGCTGCTTCTGCTGGATGAGCCCTTCATCGGAGTCGCCCCGATTGTTGTAATGACGGTGCTCGACGTGCTGCGTCGAATAGCGAGCAACGGCGTAACCGTTCTTCTTGTCGAGCAAAACGTTCACCGCGCGCTCGAATTCGTCGATCGGGCCTATGTGATCGACAATGGTCGAACCGTCCATGAGGGGCGGTCCGAAGAGCTTCTGAACGATGGCGCGTTTGCCGAGAAATTCCTTGGTCTGGAGTGAGTGAACTGAATGATGGATAGACTGAAAGACGAAGTTGCGGTCGTGACCGGCGGGGCACAGGGAATAGGTGCGGCCTATGCGCTTGCTCTCGCCAAGGCCGGAGCGAAAGTCGCGATTGGTGACGTCGCCGATACCGGCGCGGTCCAGGCGGCGCTTCAAGCGGTGGAGGGAACGACTTTCTGTTCCAGGCTGGACGTGACCGACCCGGAGTCCGTCAACGAGTTTGTCCGCCTCGCCGAAGAAAAACTCGGCAAAATCAGTATCCTGGTCAACAATGCCGCGCTCTTCTCGTCGCTTGAGACGGTGCCGTTCACGGAGATCAGCTCCGAGGACTGGGACAAGGTCATGACGGTGAATGTTCGCGGCAGTTTCGAAGTTGCGAAAGCCGTCGTGCCCTCCATGCGGTCGAACAGTCGCGGATCGATCATCAATATCGCCTCGGGCACGGTCTTCAAGGGAATGCCCAACTTCCTTCACTACGTGTCCTCGAAGGGTGCGATCGTTGCGCTCACCCGGAGCCTCGCTCGCGAACTGGGCGCAGACGGCATTCGGGTTAATTGCCTCGCGCCGGGGCTGGTGATGAGTGAAGGCGTCGTTTCCAAGGGCGTATGGGCCGGCGAAAAACTGAAGGCCAATCTTTCAAGCCGGGCAATCCAGCGCGAATCCGAACCGGACGACATAATCGGAGCGCTGATCTTTCTGGCCTCGAACGAAAGCGCGTTCGTTACCGGGCAGACACTCGTCATAGACGGTGGATCGGTCATGCATTGATCGATCAACCATCCAAAGCGGGCGAGATCCAAACAACGGGAGGATTTGATGGAAGGACATGTACTGCATGATCGGCGCGGGCGTTGCGCCTTGGTCTCCTTGAACCAGAAACTCGTCAAACACGTTCATTCCTATCCCCAGCTGATCCTCTGCCTCGATGGAGCGCCGGCGATCTACAGATCGGGGGATGCGCAGATTCCGCTGCGGCCTCATCAGATGGTCGTCGTGCCGGCATGGCGCGAACATTCCTGCGAGCCCTCGTCGTCCCGACGGCCAAGCCATTGTCTCGCCATTCATCTGAACACGGACTGGCTGGACGAAAGGTCGAGTGACCCGCCGGACCTCACTCATCGGATGGCGCACTTCAATCCGAAACTGGGAATGTCGCTGCGGTACATGATCGAGAGCACCAAACAAACCGATCGGGATGTAAGCTGGGAATTCGGCGGACTGCTGATCGACCTGCTGTGCCATTTCGACCGGCGCGCCTGGCGGCTCCCCGCGGCCCGGGACACGCCGGCGGATTTTCGCATTCGCAAGGCATGTGCCTACATGAACGAAAATCTACACACCGCCTGGGACCTGGACCAGATTGCCCGCCACTGCGCCATGTCCCGACCACATTTCAATTTCCAGTTCAAGGCCGTGATGGGCACGACGCCGGCCATTTACGCAAACGAGCTCCGCATGCGGAAAGCCACGCGGCTCCTGTGCGGCACGACGCGACTGAGTATTTCGGAAATTTCCGAAGCCATCGGATTTTCCGCATCGGCAAACTTCATACGGTTCTTTCGAAATCACGTCGGCCTATCGCCGAACCGATTCCGGTTGTCGTTCCGGACCGTTGCATGACACGCGGCCGTTGTGTCCCAGAGCCTTCCCTAGAAGAGCGAGCCTCGCAAGAATGCAGACCCCTTCCTATCCCGACCTGAAGCTTCTCATTGACGGCCAATGGCGCCAAGGCTCTGGCGACTCGGCGGATGTCGTTTTGAACCCCGCGACGAATGCCGTTCTGGGGGAGTTGCGACACGCCGGCATTGACGATCTCGAGGACGCGGTAGCGGCGGCTGGCCGTGGTTTCGCCGTCTGGCGGGAGATGGCGCCGGTCGATCGATCGGCTATCCTCCGGCGAGCCGCCGCTCTCATGCGGGAACGTAGTCAGGCAATCGCGTCGCCGCTGACGATGGAACAGGGCAAGGTACTGGCCGAAGCCCGGCTCGAAGTGGAAGCTGCGGCAGCGTCTATTGAATGGATGGCCGAGGAAGGCCGGCGCGCATATGGACGCCTTGTGCCGGGGCGCCCCGGCGTACAGCAGATCGTCCAACCTGAACCGGTCGGTATCGTCGCGGCGTTCTGCCCTTGGAATTTTCCTGTCCTGATCCCGGCTCGCAAAATCTCCGCAGCGCTTGCCGCCGGCTGTTCGGTAATCATCAAACCGTCGGAAGAGACGCCGGGCGCCGCCATGGAGATGGCAAAGTGCTTCGAGGACGCCGGTTTGCCCAAGGGTGCTCTCAACATGGTCTTCGGCGTTCCCTCCCGGATTTCGGAGTACCTGATCCGCGCCGAGGCTGTGCGCAAGATATCCTTTACCGGCTCGGTCGAAGTCGGGCGCCAGATTGCGGGACTTGCCGCGGAAGGGATCAAGCGGGTGACGATGGAACTCGGCGGTCACGCTCCGGTTATCGTGTGCGCCGATGCCAACATCGAGAAAAGCATAAGTCTCCTGGCTGCCTTCAAGCATAGAAACGCCGGCCAGGTCTGCATATCGCCGACGCGCTTTTACGTGCACGACTCGGTTTGCGATTCATTCGTCCGGCAGTATCGGCAAGCGGTCGAAGCCATTCAGGTCGGCAACGGCCTGGATCCCGCGAACGCGATGGGGCCCTTGGCGAATAAACGCCGTATCGCGGCCATCGAACGTCTGGTCGATGATGTGCGCCAGCGTGGTGGAACACTCCTGACCGGAGGGCGTCGCATTGGAAATTCAGGTAATTTCTTCGAACCCACAATTGTGACGGAAATCGACGACACAGCACGGATCATGACCGAGGAGCCGTTCGGTCCAATTACGCCGATCGCCCGCTTTTCCACGCTGGAAGAGGTGGTGGAGAGGGCAAACTCCTTGCCGCTGGGGCTTGCCGCCTATGCATTTACAGAGGGTTTGAAGACGGCGCGCGAGATCGGCGAGCGGGTCGAATCCGGGATGATCGGCATCAATACCGTCGCGATCTCCACGCCGGAAACACCGTTCGGCGGTGTCAAGGCATCCGGCTACGGACAGGAGTGCGGCATCGAGGGCCTCGATGCTTATCTGCACCGGAAATTCGTTGCCTACGCTCAGTGAGCGACAAAGCCAATCTCGACGTCACCAAAAAAACACACATTATCGAGTCCGCCACAACCATTTGTGCGCGCATCAAAGAAATGACCGGACTGAACGCCTCGGCCGGCACCGCCGCGCTCTTGCACAGCTTCGAACAGGCACTGAAAACGCCGCTCGAAGGGCCGGTCCGTCTTAACGAGGTAAAGGTCAACGCAAATACCGGCTTCAAAGTGATCCTCTATCCCAATGCGTCCCAGCACGTAGGTTTCTCTCACGTGCAGGTCCAGCTGCAATGGAGCCGCGCGTCGTTGTCGGCACGCGCGGCCTGAGGGGCGAGGCCGCTGCCCTGCGCGCTGTGAATGAGAATTGGACGAGCCAAATTGATGTGTGGCATACGACGCGACCCGACGACCAACAGCTCAGGAAAACCGCAAACCACGAATCTCCAAAGCAACGTCAGTAGGCGCTCGGGGTTGAATCCTTTGACGGGAGGCACTTCGTCCTATGGGTTTCCGCGTAGTCGTTTGACGTGCTCTGAGAACCCGCAAATTGTGGTCCGCATCGCGCTTGAACTTGTAAATTGCCTTCATCCTTCCTGCCCAATTGGCTCGAGGGAAAGGATGTCTCGCAAGTCCGAACATTTCTACACAAGTGTGCAGATACTGTAAACTTCAGCACGCCCTCGGCCCCCCGGTGAAAATCGCCTGCGCCCGATCCTCAAACGGCACGAGTGTCGAGGCCCGCAATTCTTCGATCGTGGCACAGCCCAGCAGGCCCATTGTCCGCTTTAATTCCTCTGCCAGTATGGCGAGGCTTCGCTTGGCGCCGGCTTCGCCGTCCGCTCCAAGTCCGTAGAGCGTGGACCGCCCTGTCAGCACGCCGTCCGCGCCCTGTATAATTGCCTTGGCAATATCGCTGCCGGATCGAATGCCACCGTCGATCAAGAGCATGATGTCAGGGGCCGCTTCTCTGATCTCGGGCAGCACCTCCACCGGGGCGAATGTCGTATCAAGCTGACGGCCTCCGTGGTTGCTCAATACTACGGCATCAACGCCTATGTTTCGCGCCAGAATGACGTCCTCGACATGCATGATGCCTTTCAAGATAAACTTGCCAGGCCAGAGCGCACGTAACCACGAGATTTTGTCCCAGTCGAGATCGGGATCAAGATTAGCGCGCAGCCACTGGCCCGCGTTTCTGACGTCAACTTTTCCGCCGGGAATGGCTTCGATTAGGTTAGCGAAGCCGGGTGTCGGCCTAAACAGCCAATCGCGCATCCATGCCGCGTGACTGAGCGCTTCAAGCTTGCGGTTTAGCGTCAGATCCGTACCTAAGCGGTAACTTCGTTTGTCCCAGGTGCGATTTCCGAAGACTGAGGTGTCAACCGTGACAATCAGCGCTTCACAGTCCGCATCGATGCATCGACGTACGATGCGTTCCACGGCCTCCATGTTTCGGAATACGTATAGTTGCATCCAGTGTCGCAGTCCCGGCACGCGAGCGACGTCCTCAAGCAATACGTTGGAGACTGTGCTTTGTGAGAAAGGTACGCCGGCGCTTGACGCTGCGCGAGCCAAGGCGAGGTCGCCGTCAGGCCAGAGCAAGCCGTTGAACCCGGTTGGCGCCACGGCAAGCGGTAGCATAGCCCGCTTGCCAAATAATGCGGCGGCGGCGTCGACACTGCCGACGTGACGTAGAACACGAGGAACGAAAGCTAGGCCGTCATAGGCGGAGCGGTTGCGATGAAGTGTAATTTCGCAATCGGCACCACCTTCGACATACTCCACTATTGCCGCCGGAACGCGCGAATGGAACCTCGCCTTGAGATCGGCTATGGCGACGGCTCTTGTCATATCGCTTCCCCGATACAAGCGACGAGAGGAAGGATGTTCAGTCGGCATTCTGATCCTTTCTGCAATCAGTAGGCGCGAGGACAGTAGTCTGTTGTCAGGTTGTCCAACTGGTCGGTGGCCGGATCCATAAGAGGGCCTACTCGACAGGCTGGTATGATCAGGTGGAGATGAGGCTGCAGATTTCATGCAATTTAAGCGCTATTTGGAACAAACTCCGAGACCGCCTTCGATCGGCGAAGTTTCTAAGTCTTAAGAACCCCCAATTTCCTTCAGAGTGCTGGATCTCACGCCGCATCTAAATTGCCTCGCAGCATTATTCCCCGGCGACGCGGACGGTCATGCCATCAAGTTCGTCGACGATTTCGACTTGGCAGCCAAGGCGAGAATTCGGCATCCGGTTATCGGCGAAGTCCAGCATGTCTTCTTCATCACCCTCTGGTGCGCCAACCTTGTCGAAATACTCGCCTTCCACGAAGACGTGGCAGGTTGCACAGGAACACTGGCCGCCACATTCTGCGACAATGCCTTTGATACCGTTGCGTATTGCGACTTCCATAAGTGAAAAACCGGCCTCGGCCTCTACCGTTTTCACGGTCTCGTCGGGTTCGATAAAGGTGATCTTGGGCATGGTATTATTCCTTGAGCTTGATGGGCTTGATCAAGTGATCTTGATCCAGGCTGTCTTGCGTTTCTGATACTTGCTGATTGCATCGAGCGAGCGATCAAAGCCGTTCCCCGATTGTTTGTGACCGACGAGTGGCGCGGTGATGTCGGCGCCGCCATAGCAATTGACGTGGACCACGCCCGCCTTTAGACGCCGAACCATTCGGTGCGCCCGACCGATGTCGCGGCTCCAGACCCCCGATGCCAATCCGTAGGGCGTGTCATTGGCAAGTGCGACCGCCTCATCTTCGGTTTCGAACCGCTGGACTGACAACACGGGGCCGAAGACTTCTTCTCGGACGACAGGGCTGTGGTTGGTGTGCGCCGCAATCACTGTCGGTTCGAAGTAGAAGCCTTGATTGCCGCGCACTTCACCGCCGGCCACGACCTCGTCTCCTGCCGCCCGTGCACGGGCCACCATATCCGTGGTCTTACGCAGCTGCTGCTCGGTTCCGATAGCGCCAGCTTGTGTGCCAAGGTCGAGAGGATCGCCCAGAACAGTCGATCTTGCCGCAGCACTGACAGCGTCCACAAACGCGTCATAGATACTCGACTGAACCAACAACCTGCTCGCCGCCACGCAGACTTGGCCCGAATTGGCAAAGATCGCCCGCGCTGACTGCTGCGCCACCGACGCGATGTCACCGCAATCTTCAAAGACGATGTTCGGCGACTTGCCACCCAGTTCCAGATGGACTGGCTTGAAGTTGGAATCTGCCGAATAGCGCAGCAGGTGACGGCCTACCGCACCCGAGCCGGTGAAGGTCAGAACGTCCACGTCGTTGCTCAGCGCGATAGCCTGCCCGACCGTTGCCCCCTGTCCTGTTACCACATTAAAAACGCCATCCGGTACCCCCGCCTCGGCTGCCAGTTCGGCCAGCCGCAGCAACGTCAGAGAGGCTCCCTCCGAAGGTTTCAGGATAACCGAATTGCCGGCGGCCAGTGCAGGCGCCACCTTCCAGGCCCCTATCATCATCGGGAAATTCCACGGTACGATCGCGCCTACGACCCCTGCCGGTTCGCGGTGAACGAGGCTAAGTACCTCAGGCGCTGTTGGGGTGATGTCGCCATTCACCTTGTCGACGGCTTCGGCATAGAAGCGGAAGGTCGCGGCCGCATTCATCGGCTCGGCCATATAGGCCATGCCGATCTCGGTGCCATTGTCGCGTACGCCGAGCACGGCCAGCTCCAGTGCATTCTCCTCGATCAGCGCTGCAAGACGATGAAGCACCATCTTGCGCCGTACTGGAGGCATAAGAGACCAGGCGCCTCCGTCAAAGCTGCGCCGAGCAGCCAAGGTCGCGGCTTCGACGTCGGCCGTCGAACTGTCTGTCAGAGACGCTATTTGCTGCCCGGTGATAGGACTGATGACCGGCAATTCACCTCCACCGGTACTGGTTTGCCACGTGCCACCGATGAAGTTCCGCATTGCAGGGATGTTTCTGTCGCGCAGCGCGTCGATCTGGGTCTGATCAATGCTCATCGTTTGCTTTCCTTAAAACTTCAGAAAAGGTGCTCGTAGGACTCGTTCGCACCAGCGTTCATCGGCTTCAACCGCAACAAAGGCCAAGGGCTGGCCATCGGGCCTACCGGTGCTTCGATCATGAGGGGACCGCTTGTTTTCACACTCTCAGCGACCAGAGCCCTCAGCTGCTCGGGCGTATCCGCGCGGACAAAGTCCAGATCAAAGGCACGCGCAAGATCTTCGAACCGCGGATTCGCCAGTTCCGTGATATAATTTCGACCGAAGGTATTGCTCTGGATTGACTTCACGTTGCCGTAATGACCGTCGTTAAAGACAACGAGTGTGACGGGCAGGTTGTAGCGCCGCGCCGTTGCCAGCTCTTGCAGACCCCAGCCAAAACCGCCGTCACCGGTGATAGAGACCACACGGCGGCCCGCCCCACCAACAGCAGCGCCAAGCGAAGTCGGAAAGCCATAGCCAAGCGTGCCCTGATAGCCAGGTCCGATCAAAGTGCGCGGCGCGCGGCACTCGAAGGCGATACGCGAAAGGTAACCCACCTGAGTGAGCTCGTTTACAAAGATGCCATCGTCGGGCAGGGCTTGGCGCAACGCATCAACATAGCCCCAGAGAACGCCTGTCGAGACGACTTTGTCATGCGCCCATGCCTTGATACGCGCGCCCTGGTCATCACTGAGAATGTTGCGTTTCGCCACGCCTGCTTCCAAGGCGCGCGCGGCGGCCCCTGCGTCCGCGACGATCTCGACCGTTCCGTGTCGTACGCCACCCATGTCTGCCGGGTCGATGTTGACGTAGATGAAGGTCTTGCCGCCCTGCGGCCAGCTCGGGTCGGGGGTCATGATGTCCATGAAACGTGAGCCAATGACCAGAACAAGATCGGCCCGATCAAACAGTGGGCGGCCGGCCAGCGAGCTGAAGGACAGGGGGTGGCGATCCGGAACTGCACCGCGGCCGTTGTCGCTAGCCACGATCGGCGCACCGAGCTTTTCGGCCAGGGCTGTTATTTCTGAACCCGCATCCATCGCCCCACCACCGATATAGATGACGGGGAAATTCGCCTTGTCGATCAACGCAGCCGCCTGATCAACTAGTGTTGCGTCAGGCTGAGCAACGACAACTTCAGCCGAGCCACCGCCTTGCGCAACTTTGCCCGACTTGGCCATCAGCATGTCATAAGGAATCTCGACGGCTGTCGGCCGATTACGCCCTGCCCGCGCCGCACCAAAGGCATCACCGACTGCGGCGGAAATGCGTGCCCGATCGGTGACCAGCTCATGTTGTTTAGTCAGCCCGCGCAGGACGCCGCTCTGATCGGGGATTTCGTGAAGATTGCCATAGCCCTTGCCGATGGCGTCCGAATGGATCTGCCCCACAACCATTACCACCGGCGAGTTGCACGCATATGCGGTGCTCAAACCGGCGGTAGCGTTTAGTATCCCCGGGCCGGGAACGACCATGCCAACGCCAGCGCGCCCGGTCACTCGCGCATAGCCGTCGGCCATGTAGCTGACGGTTTGCTCATGGCGCGGCACATATACCTTGAGGTCCGGCGACGAGGCGAGTGCGTCGACGGCCCAATCCAGCTGAATTCCGGGAATTACGAAAAGGCTATCAGTGCCATTGGCTTGGAGCGCGGCAACAAGTGCTTCACCACCGGTTTGGGTCGTCTCGGTCAAACGGAATCTCCTTTGGTTTCTTGTGGAGCAGGTTCCGGGGATTAAGAAGAAGTGCCAACCCGAACCGATTTGAGTGGAATGGATGGATCGATGAGATCGCAAACGACCGGGGTGCCCCCCGCAGCCAACCATTTCTTGCCGATCATGTAAGCTTTGGGGTCGTCAATCGCGTCGACAGCCAGAAAATTTGGCCCGCGGAAGTACCAGTGCGATACAGCTTCGTTCCTTTCACCAGGCCGCACGTGAATGGTATCGTAGCCTCGGTTAAGTCCGGCGATCTTCAGCGAAACGTCATATTGGTCCGACCAGAACCAAGGCTCGGGCACATAGGCGGCGGGCGCCTTGCCCAGAATGTGATCGGCTACGAAGTCGCCTTGATCACAGGCGTTTTGAACGGATTCAAGCCGTGTCATTTCTCCGCGGTAGGGAAAAACCGCACAATCCCCGATCGCGAATATATCAGGATCAAAGGCACGGCATTGGTCATCGGTTGCGATACCGTTTTGGACTGAAAGACCCGCCGACCGTGCCAGCTTGTCGTTTGCAGTGACGCCGATGCCGGCGACGACAAAATCAACTCCGACAGCCGAGCCATCGCTGAGCGCCGCCAATGCAGCCTTGTCATCTTGGGCAATAAGCTGACTGAGGCCCACACCTTCGCGTAGGTCAACGCCACGGTCCAGATGAAGCCGGCGAAACCAGTCAGCGGTTTGCGCGCAAGCAACGCGGTTAAGAATGCGGGGGGCGACTTCGACCAAGGTAACCTCGAGTCCCAAATCGATGCCGACCGCAGCCATTTCGAGACCGATGTAGCCGCCGCCAACAATCAACAAACGCTGCCCCGGACGAATGTACTCGGCAAGCAAATCGGCATCCGCCAGTGTCCGGAAGGTCATAACATTGGACAGGTGGCCACCGATCTCTTTGGGCAGGCGACGCGGGGTAGCACCTGTTGCTATGACCAGCTTGTCATAGGGCATATTCGCATTGCCATCGGTGGCGATGCGCTTGGTCGAACGATTAATGTGCAGTGCCTGAGTATTCAGGTGCACGGTGATGTCGTTCTCGCGATAGAGCGCCTCGGGTCGTAGCAACAGCCGATCACGCTCCATCATGCCCTTGAGGTATTTTTTCGACAGCGGCGGGCGCTGATACGGGAACTCGGATTCCTCCGACAAGATGTCAATGGATCCGGCAAATCCCTGGGACCGGAGGCGAAATGCTGCAGAGGCGGCGGCCTGACCACCGCCGACGATGACGACGCGCTCTGTCATGATTTCTTCCGTTGTTACCTGAACTCGTCGGTGAGATAGGAATCTTCCCACTCACCAATCGAGACCTTCGCCCGGATCTCGCCAAGCTGATCACATTCAAGCGTGACAGAGCCGGCCACCTCGCCAGAATTGGCCAGATTGGCCACTTCGTTCGCAAAAATCCAAGCGAAGCGCTTTGGCAGGCGCCAGACGAGATCCGTCGAGCCAGCAGAGACCTGCCAAAGGCCCGGCTTTTCTGAGCCTTCCAACGCGCACTCTTCGAGGGATACGGTCGTGTCCGTCGAAAAAAGTCCGTTCTCGTTGAGCGACAGAAGCCCACCCTGTTCCGAAAATGTCTCGAACGCCGCTACAAGATTTTGCAATTGCTCAGGCGTGCCAAGGATTAGCAGGATGGGATGAAAATCGCTTGGCATGAAGCTCATTCGAAGCATGGTCACCTCCCCTATTCAGGTTCGTGTACTTCGGCGATGTCCTGACTGTGCACCAGTTCAACATCGCCTCCGTCAAATTCGACGTTCAGCCACTGGCCGTCGTTCATGTTTTCATCGACCTTGCCTGTTCTTCCATCGTGAAGCTTTATGCCGGCTCCAACAGGAACTCTGAGCAAATCTGTAGTGGTGTTCAAAACGAGCTTTGCCATGGTTGTGTTCTCCATTGAAACTTAGAAGAAGGTAGACAGGTTTTTGGCCTGAAGGACGTTTTGGTCCAGAATGATCCGGCGGTGCAGCACTTTCCAAGCGCCGTCCACTTTCTGAAGCGTGTCGTAGCGTTTGCCGACAAAGAAATAGGTCTCGTATTCGACCCGGTTGAGATAGGTCAGGAAGCGGCAAGAGGTTTTGACTTGCGTTGCGCCATCAGCATTCGGTGTCGCCTCCAACACCTGGACATTGGTGATCATGTGAGACGTGCGCGATAGCGGTTCCTCGGCATAGTGTACGCCCGTCAGGATCTGCTCGACGCGCTTTTGGACGGTCCACTTGTCTTCGTTGAACCAGCTGATGCCTTCCTCTTCCTTGGTGTCTTCCCGTTCGGCGTGCTGACCGAACTTTACATTGTGGCGCATCGGCATGAAGTAACGAAGATCCTCGTGCAACATATCCAACCATGCATCGAACTTGCGGTTATCGATCAGTTCCGCCTCGTCGTAGAAAAATTCTTCGATTTGGCTGCGCAGAGCGAAGTAGCCTTGGTCACGAGTGATCCGTGGGCTCTCAACATTTCCGTCCATTTTGTTACTCCTCCTATTTTAGATGCGCTTCGCCAATGGGGTCGACGACCCCTGATGTGCAAAGCAGCCAACGTCGATAATTGTGCCCGAGATGGCTTGAGCCTCCTCCGACAGCAAGAACCGGATCGCGCCGGCCAAATCCTGCCCGTTCATGACACGGCCTGCGACCGTTCCAACTGCATTCGCCTGCAGGCGCGCCTGGTCGCCGGACACACGTCCGAGGCTCATGCCCGAGACGATACCACCGCCCCCCGGTATGACGGTGTTGACCGCAATGCCGTCCGCAAAATGATCCAAGGCCATAGCTGTCGATAATGCGATCAGGCCGCCCTTGCTCGCGGAATAGGCCGCCATATTCGGCTTGCCCCAGCCCGCGCCTGAGCCGACATTGATGATCCGCCCGCCACCGCCTTTGGCCATGTGCGGGATAGCCGCGCGGCACATGTGGTAAGGGCCCTTGAGATTGACTTCCAGAATGCGAGAAAACAGCGTCGGTTCAGTGTCAAGCACCGTACCCAGCGGACCAATGGCCGCGTTGTTGACCACGCCAAAAATCCCGTCACCGAAACTCAGCGCGTGATCGATGACGTTGGCAACGTCTGCCTCGCGCGTGACGTCGCCAGCCACGAACGTTAGCGGCAGGTCTCGCTCCGCCCCATCTGCGTTCAGTGTCGCAACCGACGCTGTTGCCACACTGGACACCTGCGCCACTTCGAGACCGAACCCAATCACCCTGTAGCCCGCCTCGGCCAGGTAAACGGCGATATCATGACCGATCCCGAAGGTCGCGCCGGACACTATCACGGTCCGGCGCTGAGTTTCGCCCGACTTGCTCATTCCGCGGCCATTTCACTCGCGAAACGCTCATCGCCAGCACCCAGAAGCACATCCCAGGGCTCCATATCCAAGTGCTGCGCCCAACGGCGGTAGAAGCCGACAGCCATGTGCTCGGTGACTTGGAGCGACACGTCTCCACGCACCTCGATTCCATTGACTACGGGGTTCTTCTGTCCAGCGTTCAGTGATTGCGCATAGTTGAAATTGTAGCGCCGCGCGATGGTGCCCATCGAAGCGTTGGTCGCGTAAAGCCAGTTTTCAAGGTCGTCCTGCTCGGTCATGCCTGCCGGGCCGGAATAACGCATGTAGTAAGTGCGCATGAAATCTTTGACCTTGGTTGGGGCGTCAGCGTCCACGAGGAAAAAGCGCCAGGCTTCGGTCTCGTTTGCGCTGTGCGGGTGCCATGTGCACAAGTTGCGCGGCTGACGGCCGTGATACGACGTATTAGGGAACATCGTCCCGACAAAGGGCAGGAACCGGGCATTCTCACCGAGACGGCGCTTCCGTTCTTCGTGGCAGTGGCGGAAATATTCCCCAATTTCGGGATCGTTCTTGAAGGTGTCGGTGAACTCGAACCCTTCAGGCTGAACCGCCGAATGAACGCCATGGCCCGCGGGGAAACTACACCAGACGTGTTGGGCCTCGGCCAGTTCGTTGTCACGGCGCCCTTTCACGCCCTCGAGAGCCGACGGGCCGATACCGATCAGGTCAACCGAACGGTGGCTGGGGTTGTGATAGGTGTCACCCAGGAAGTTTTCTGCCGCGAACTTCCAGTTAGCCGGGAAAATCCATTTGTGCACGCCGATCACTTCCGACCCGCCCGGACGACCGTCGCGGCAATCCAGCGCCTGGTCCAAGTGCAGTTTCGCGTCGCCAAGATAGGTCAGGAAGTCGGGCGCTTCGGGATCCCAAGTCGCCCAGATAGTGCCCTTGTAATTAAAGAGCTTCGCAACCTCTACCAGCGACCACTCGTCCCGATTCAGGTTGCCTTCATAGAGCGCCTTGTAAAGAGGAATCCCGCGGATACGGCCATCAGTCGTGTAGGTCCACGAGTGGTAGGGACAGGTGAACAGCGACGTGTTGCCAGATTCATAACGGCACACCTTCATGCCGCGGTGGCGACAGCTGTTAAGAAATACGTGAATCTCGTTGGCCTTGTCGCGAACGAGGATGACGGACTCTTCGCCCATACGGGAGGTGAAGAAATCACCAGGGTTCGGAATCTGCGACTCGTGTCCGACGAACAGCCACGCGCGGGTAAAGAGCGTCTCGAGCTCCTTGCGATAAACGTCCTCACTCACGTAGATTTCGCGGCTGATCTCACCTTTGCGCCAATCAACAAAATCCACAGCTTTATGGGGTAGCGACATCACGAATCTCCTCCTCGGTCATGGATATCCAAGCTATGCCTATATGGTTAACATGTTTACTTGTCATGTCAACTCAGAATGACAGCTGACGTGAAAAAACCTCGTTCAGCGACGCTGCGTTTGACCCACCGACAAGGCAGAAAAGATCCCAAGCAGACCAATCGCACCGGTGAGGCCTACGACCCAAGACCACCCCCCGGACTGAAAGCCGATACCGCCAAGGGCCCCCACCAAGCTTCCACCTTGATAGTAGGCGAAAAGGTAGAGAGACGCCGCCAATGCCCTGCTGCTCTGAGCCTTTTGGCTCACCCATCCGCTGGCCACGCTGTGGGAAGAAAACATTCCAAAGGTGAGGACCGCGAGACCGATAAGAATAATCGGGAACGAGGTCGATAAGGTAATCAGGATACCTGCGACCATGATTGTCTGAAAGATCCACAAGGTATGCTTGTGGCCCGCAATCGCGACCATGCGGCCCGCAAAAGCCGCACCAAAACTTCCGACAATGTAGATGACGAATACCATGCCAACAGCAGACTGAGTTAGGTTATACGGTGCTGCGACCAGGCGATATGTGATGTAGTTAAATATGGTTACGAACCCGCTCATGATGGCGAAGCCTACAAAGAACAGTTTCAGAAGCGCTGGGTTCGCCAGGATACCCCTGGTCTCTTTGACAAGATGTCTCAATCCGCGCCCGCGCGGCGTGAAATTACGCGACGTAGGTAGAGAAATTTGGAAGTAGGCCGCCGCGCCCAGTCCCGCTACACCGATGATCACAACGGCCGTTCGCCAGCCAAGATAATCGGTAATCAACGAGGCCAGCATCCTGCCGAACATACCGCCGAGGGCGCTTCCCCCGATAAACAGTCCAAGGGAACGGGCAAAGGCTTTGGATTCCAGTTCTTCGGACAGGTAGGCCATTGCGACCGACTGAACCCCGCAAAGCGAAATCCCCATGGCCATGCGAATTGCAATGATTGTGGTCCAGGATGGCGCAAAAGCCATCGCAACCGTCAGGGCCGATGACGAAAACAGCGAAGCAAACATGATCTGTTTTCGCCCGACAGCATCAGACAACGCACCGGACACCAGAAGCGCAAACGCCATTACGCCGGTTGTCACTGACAAGGCAAGGCTACTTTGAGCCGCGCCTACACCGAATTCATTGGTGAAAACAGGAAGTAGGGATTGGATATAGTACAGAAGACAGAATGTTGTGAATCCCGCAGCAAAAAGAGCGGACCGAATCCGCCTGAATTCAGATGTTTGCGGAGAGATCAAACGCGCCTCGGTCATGATGGACTAGCCTTTGCGAGAGATGGCCGTCGTCAAACATGAGGTGACGGTCGCCGTCAGTATTACAGACCAAACGGAAGCGACACCGTACCGTTTCAACAACGGCACGGTGTCGTGATCATATTTGCACTCAGTTATCTCGGTTACTGATTAAGTGGCTCCGTGAAACTGGGGCGATGTATCTTCCAGGACAGGAATACTGCAATGGTCAGCCCCGAAGCGGTTACAACAATTGACCAATATTCCAGGCCACCAAATATGGCCGTGGCCGCCAGTACACCCAATCCCAGGAGCATTACGATACCTTCATAAATCCAGCTCGGAATGGCCTTGAAGGGCGAATCCAGCATCGACAGTTTCAGCAGATACACAGCCACGATTGTATCAAACAGCGTTGTACCAATCTCTACCCAGGTTCCCTGCATCAGCAGGGCAGGGTTGTAGACCCATACAAACGGCATCACGTAGGCCACCACCCCAAGACGCATCCCAAGAAAACCGGTCGCCCACATGTCCGCTTGCGCAAGCCGCGCGGCGACGATGCTTCCGATCGCAATCGGGGGTGTGACCATGCTCATGAGACCGAAATACAGAAGGAACATATGGGCAGATATCGGCTCTACCCCGAGGTCAATCATTGTGGGCGCAACGACGGTGACCAAGACGATGTAAACAGCTGCCGTCGGCATTCCCATACCGAGGACGATGGCCACAAGCGCACTGAGGACAAGCAGCGCCAAAAGTCCGTATGCGGTTGCCATGTGGGTCAGGGCGAGAGACAGCTGGAACGCGAAGCCAGTTGAGTTCAATAGACCGATGATAACGCCGGCGCCGCCTCCGATCAAAAGTAGCGGGCTGAACTCTTGTCCAAGGCTAACCAGAGCGGCTCCCAAACGTGAAAGGTCCAATTTGAACCGAACCTTGATGACGTAGATGGACATCATAACCGCTGAGGCGATCAGTGCGCACAACCCCGGGTTCAGCGCAGTCGCGAAAAGCAGGTACATCAGTGCTGCGAGTGAGATCAGAATCTCCCACCCTTCTTTCAATGTCTCCCTGACTGTCGGAATTTCAGAGCGGTCCAGCCCTTGCAGATTGTTCTTGCTCGCCATCGCGTCGACTTTGAAGAACAGCGTAAGGAAATACAGGAAGGCTGGGATCGAGGCCGCCACGACAATGTCTGAATATGGCACTTGCAGGACTTCAGCCATGATAAAGGCAGTGGCGCCCATGATGGGGGGCGCAATCTGGCCGCCATTTGACGCGGTCGCTTCGATTGCGGCGGCTTGGACGCGTGTCAAACCGATCCGTACCATCATCGGAATCGTGAAGATGCCGGTCGACATGATGTTGGCCACCGTTGACCCTGAAAGCATCCCGAAGAGGCCGGACGCCACGACTGCAACCTTTGCCGGGCCACCACGTCGGTGGCCGACGGCGGCAAGCGCCAGATTATTGAAAAAGGTCATGCCATTGGCGATTTCCATTACCTTGCCAAAGACCATGAACGGTAGAACAAGCGTCACAATTACCGTGACGACCAACCCCGGGACACCATTACTATCCGCATAGAGATAAATGATTGTTCTCGTCGGAGCGAACACCGAGGCCTGAAGGACACCGGGAATCAGGTCGCCAAAGAAACCATAGGCCGCGATAATCCAAACCAGCGCGGCGATTATGAAGCCCAGTGACTTACGAAGAGCCTCGGCCAACAAAAAAAGGCCGATCGCACCCGGTATCCAAATGTCAGGTGTCCGAAATGCCATGGTCACCATCCATGACTTGAAGTTATAGGCATACCAAAACCAGGCCGCCGCACCTGCAAAGGCGAGCAACAGATCGATCCAGATCAATTTCTTGAAATAGGGATGCGTCAACATTCCCGCCGCAATCGCCAAGCCCAGCGCGATCGCGACCGCTTGCTGGGTCACGATGGGCAAGTTAAGAATTTGCGGTACGTTGGTGACCCAGAGAACGCCCAATATTGGCATCAACACCAGTGCCGCTGTAAGCGTAACGGCCTTAATTCTTTGCATGGCATTTCCCTCCCCGAGAAATGGGCACTACATTAAAAAAGCACCTCCCGATGCAGATCGGAAGGTGCTCCGTTCGGCCCAAATCTCAGAATTTGGCTTGATGCCGCTCGTGCTCGTCAGTCCATAGACCAACTTCTTTGTAAAACTTGATTGCGCCAGCGTGATAAGGAACGGACGGCTCGGGAAGAGCGAGCTGGTTCTGGGCAATGCCGCGCAACGGCCCGATATCCGACTGGAGATCCGCCCAATTGTCGTACAGCGCCTTCGTGATAGCGTAGGCGTCATCCTCGGACATCGCATCATTCGCAACCAGCAAGGTATCGTAGGAAACGATCGGAGTTTCCCCGATAATGAAAGGACGCTTCTCGTTCGGCTCTGCGACGCTAGCCGAAACGCCCTTGACCTCACGGGCAAAGAAGCCTTCATCCGCATGGCTGCCGTTGGCAACAATCCGCAGACCACCAGAGACCGATGCCTGAGACTCCAGCAGAACCGGCATAGTCGTCGCGACGGGCGCAGCATCAGCGCGGCCTTCGACCACAGCGGTAATGCCATCCATCAAGCCGCCGCTCGACATAAAGTTTACGTCGCTGGTTTCCAGGCCGCCCGACCGAACGATCGCGCTGTTGATCAGGGTCAGAGCCTGAGAGGTCGGCATGTCGCCCATGATCCGTTTGCCGCGCAAATCATCGGCGGAAAGGATGCCAGAGTCTGCACGCGTGATGAAGGCGTAGGGAATGTTCCAGACCCGCGCAAGGCTGCGGAGGTTGGTGACCGGCTGGGGAAAGTCCGCCTTACCTTCATATGCCAAGCCTGCATCAACAGTTGAAGCCAGACCAAGCGTGATATCCCCCACGCTGATGGAAGGCAAATAGACCGAAGACCCGGCAAACGGCTGCGCGGTGGAGCGGATGCCCAGCTTTTCTTGAAAGACCTTCGCAAACCCGCTGCCAATTAGGAAATAGGTCGAGCCGGATGGGTTGGTCCCAATCGTGATGTTCTTGAGTTCAGCCATTGCGGAATGGCTGATTCCGAAGAGCATAAAGGCCGCAGTGGCGGCGACGTGCCAACGTTTCATGTGGTTTCCTCCCTGGAAAGATATGGCATCAGACAGATAAACATGTTAACTAAACCGCCACGCGAGTCAACAAGTTTTTGCAGATAGAGATGAGCTATCACTGAGCCGCGACCATGTTGAACACGTGAGGATTGGGCAACGAAACAAGAGGAGGCAGGCATGACGCCCTACTCTCATCTAATTGAAAAATCTCGCGAAATCTTAGGGGATGGAGGGATTGTAGAGGTTTGTGACGCCGCTGATTTCTTGAAGGACAGTGTTGGCCCTGGCTTGCCTTGCCTGTTCGTGGCGCGTCCCAAGACAACGGAACAAATGTCCCGCATCGTAAGCCTGTGCCGCGCGCATGGCGTTGCCATTGTCCCACAAGGGGGAAACAGCAATGTTTGCGCCATGGCTGTTCCGACCGAGGAACAGCCGACTATATTGCTGTCGCTGTCCCGCATGAATGCGATCATCGAGATCAATCCCGCGCGGTCTACCGTGACAGTCGAGGCCGGTTGCATAATGGAGGTCCTGCAGGACGCAGTGGCAGAACATGGTCTGGCTTTTGCGCCGGATTGGGGCGCGCGTGGCACGGCTACTGTCGGGGGCGCAGTTGCGACAAACGGCGGTGGTCTGAACGTCCTTCGATTCGGAACCACGCGTGAGCAAGTTCTCGGCATGGAGGTCGTTATGGCGGATGGCCGAGTTTGGAACGGGCTGCGTGCGCTCGTTAAAGACAACTCAGGCTACGATCTGAAGCACCTGTTTGTCGGCTCGGAAGGCACGCTTGGCATCATCACGAAACTGATGTTCCGCTTGCACCCGGCACAGCCTCTCTCCCAGTCGATGTTCGCTTCTCTCAGCGACAAGTCTCGCGTCACCGAGTTTCTTGCAATGGCGCGTTCGATTGCCGGAGAGAGGTTGACGGCATTCGAACTGCTACCGGGCCTGGGTGTCGAAAAGGCGCTCGAACGTTATCCCGATCTACGACGCCCCTGCGAAACGCGAGCGGATTGGTACATCCTGGTCCGGATGTCAGATCGTGAGAAAGTCGATGAGAAACTGGCGACCCTGTTCGAAATGGGCTTCGAAACCGGGATCATTGATGATGCGGTTATGGCAAGTTCTGACGCGCAGGAAAAAAACCTCTGGGAAATTCGCGAGCAGATGATCCCGCATCAGTACTTCGGTGCATATAAGATGATGAAATGGGATGTTTCTATTCCCGTCGATGAAATCATGGCGTTCCTCGCAGAAGCGGAGGCAACAATCGCCAGTATCTCCGAAAGAGCCTTCAGCTACGCCGTGGGGCATGTGGGCGACGGCAACATCCACCTGAGCGCCTATCTGGAAAGAACTGACGACGCAGATTCGATTTCAGCGCGAATTTATGAGCAGATCGATTCGCTGATCTGGGAGTTTGGGGGGTCAATCGTGGCCGAACACGGCGTCGGATCTCTCTATCGGGACCGCGTACAACGTCAGAAAAGTCAGCTCGAGTACGAGATGCTCCAACGCCTGAAGCAATGCTTCGATCCGGAAGGCCTTTTCAATCCCGGCAAGTTAGTTAACATGTAGGATCTGGCGTGCAGCCCGGGTACGGGGGTAGCCAATAGCGCGCACACTCTGGCGATTTCGTAGAGGATCGCCAGAGTGTGCGATTTTTTGTTATGCGACGGGAAAAGAATGGTGAAAGATCGAACCGGTAAATCGCCCAACCTCAGCGACCTGATGTATGTTGACCGGTCGCTCGCCGTCGCCTGCACGCGCGGCCGCGAAGCTGTCGTTTCCAGGTTCCGAGATATGCTGCATCGAGAAAACCTTTCAGAACAGCAATGGCGTGTCTTACGAATTCTGACCGATCAAGGCGAGTTAACTTCGGTTGAGATTTCTTCCCTTGCCTGCATTCACAAAGTCAGCATTTCCAGAATTGTAAGTTCGCTGGAAAGCCGAGGTTTGGTGGCGCGGCGTGCCAGCGAAACCGACGCTCGAGCGAGTTATGTCGATTTAACGCCTTATGGCAGAATGTTCATGAAACCACTCGTCGAAGAAGCTACCGTAATTCACCTTCAGATCGCTGATGATTTCGGGATTGAACGCTACGAACAGCTATTGCTTCTGTTGCGCCAACTTGCCGAAATCAACAAGTCTCAAAATGCAATGACATCGGACGACTCGTAATCTCGTTACGCCCGGACAGTCACACCAATCGGAACTCTTGCCTCAATTTCATCAAGCCGGTTCGCAGAGTACCGACGTCGGAACCGACGGCGACGAATTCGACACCCATTTTGGCGTAGGTATGTGCCAGGTCTCGGTCGGACGTCAGGATGCCCGCGGCTTTTCCTGCGGCGCGAATCCGCGTCAAGGTGTCGCGCACCATTTCCTGCACCTCGCTCGCGAAGGGTTTGCCCAGAAAGCCCATGTCGGCGGCCAGATCGGCCGGGCCGACGAACACGCCATCGACACGTTCAAGCGCCAGAATGTCATCCAGCGCGCTAACCCCGGCCATGCTTTCCACCTGCAATAACAGACAGACTTCGTCATCCGCCGTTTGCAGATAGTCCGCCACGCCGTTGTAGTCAGATGCCCGCGCTAACCCAGCGCCTACACCCCGTAAACCTTGGGGCGGATATAGGACCGAACGCACAACCTCGCGGGCTTGATCACCGCTTTCGATCATCGGCACCAGCAGCGTTTGGGCACCAATATCCAGCATTTGCTTGATCACCGCACGGTTATCGTCGCGGGTACGTACGACGGGGTGAGACTTTCCGCCAATTGCTCGAAGTTGGTCCAGAATATCGCGCAGACCGTTCGGCCCGTGTTCGCCATCAATCACCAGCCAGTCGAAGCCGGTTCCGGCGCACAGCTCGGCCACGCCGGCATCGGCCAGACCCAGCCACAGTCCGATTTGCGGTTTGCCCGTCTTAAGGGCGGCTTTGAACGTGTTCTTTGCTACGGGCATCTGTCCTGCCTTACTCAAAATCAATATCAACCGAGCCAAAGGCACCAAAGTCGGTCTCGATTCGGGTTCCGGGCGGGCATTCGACCGGGGCAATAAACGATCCCGACAGGATCACTTGCCCGGCCTCAATGCGCTGGCCGTACTGATGCATACGGCGGGCCAGCCACACTAGTCCCATAATCGGATCATCCAGAACCCCCGCGCCCAGACCCGTGGCCACAACCTGGGAGTCCTTGCGCACGATGGCCCCGGTCCAGCGCAGATCAATGGCATCGGGGGTGTGATGCTGGCGGCCCAGAACGACCCCGGCATTGGCGGCATTGTCCGACACGGTGTCGAAAATCTTGCGGACTTGTCCGGTTTCAGCGTCTGCCCGCACAATCCGAGTGTCCAGAATTTCAATCGATGGCACCACGTAATCGGTGGCAGACAGCACATCGTCACGCGTCACATCGCCCGTCAGCGGAGCTTTCATGACAAAAGCGATCTCGGCTTCAACGCGGGGTTGGATGAACCGCTCGGCGGGTACGACGGCCCCGTCCTCGAACAGCATGTCGTCATAGAGAACGCCCGAATCCGGAGTGTCGATCCCCAACGCATCCTGCATGACCTTGGAGGTCAACCCGATTTTCCAGCCGATGACTTTTCGCCCGGCGGCAAGCTTGCGCGCGATCTGCGCCGACTGGATCGCATAGGCGTCATCCAGTGTGATGTCCGGATGGCGCAGGGTCAGCAGTCCGATCTGTTGGCGCGCATCTTCGGCCCGCAACAGGTCGGCGGCGGCGCGGTCGATCTGTTCGGGGGTCAGCATTGCTCGTCCTCAATCCCGTTGCGCAGAATGCCGATGCCTTCGGCCTCGACTTCAACAACATCGCCAGGTTTCAGCCAGATCGGCGGATCAAACCGTGCCCCTGCCCCGGTTGGCGTACCGCACACGATCACGTCGCCCGGCACCAGCGTGCAGAACGTGGAAACGTAGTTCACGATAAAGCGGAAGTCATACATCATGCGACCCGTGCGATCTGATTGGCGCACCTCGCCGTTGACGCGGGTTATCAGGTTGATGTCGTCCAGTTGCGCGCCATCGGTAAACGGCACCAACCACGGGCCAATCGACCCGGTGCTGTCCCAGTTCTTGCCTTGGGTGACGTTAAACTTGGCATGGCGCACCCAGTCGCGAATCGTGCCCTCGTTGCACAAGGTAATCGCCGCGATGTGATCATAGGCGTCTTCGCGGGCAATCCGGCGACCGCCCTTGCCGATTACGATGGTGACCTCGCCTTCGTAATCCAGTTGATCGGACTCAGGGGGGCGCACCAGGTTCTGGCCATGCCCCACGAACGAGCGCGGGAACCGAATGAACATCGACGGGAACGATTTGGCATCGGAGGTGCCGTCTTTGTATTCGGCGTTGCGATCGGGAAAATTTACGCCAATACAGATCAGCTTTTCGGGATCGGCGATCGGTATCAGAAACTGCACGTCTTGTTCACGAAATGTGGGCGCACGACCACTCGCGGCAGCGATGACCTCGGCCAATGCGCCGGCCTCGATGACTTCTTTTAGCCCCCTAAGGCGGCCGCCAAATTCCGGCGTCAGATCAATAATGCCATCATCGGTGACAACGCCGTAGCGGTCAGCACCATTTGCGTGAAAAGCGGCAATGCGAGCGGGAAAGGGCTTCATGGTTCGGTCCTCACGAAATTCCGCCGAAACAGAGGTATTTGATTTCTACGAATTCTTCGATGCCATAGCGCGAGCCTTCGCGCCCGAGCCCGGATGACTTGATGCCGCCAAACGGCGCCTCGGCAGTCGAGATCAGGCCGGTATTGATCCCGACCATTCCGTATTCCAGTTGCTCGCCCACCATCCAGGCACGGGCCAGATCGCGCGTATAAAAATATGAGGCCAGCCCGAACTCGGTGTCATTCGACATGGCCACTACTTCGGCGTCGGTGCCGAATTTGAACAGCGGCGCCACGGGGCCAAAGGTTTCCTCGCGCGCGACTGCCATGTCCTGCGTGACGCCGGTCAAGACGGTAGGCTCAAAGAACGTTCCGCCCAGGGCGTGGGGATTGCCCCCCAATGCCACGGCGGCGCCCTTGGCGCGGGCATCGGTGATATGTTCCTGCACCTTGGCGACGGCGCCCGCGTCGATCAGGGGTCCAAACACGGTGCCGGCTTCCAGCCCGTCACCGACCTTCAGCGTTGCCAGCCGCGCCGACAGTTTTTGCGCAAAGTCGTCATAGACCTCCGCCTGCACATAAATGCGGTTGGCGCAGACACAGGTCTGACCGTTGTTGCGGAACTTGGAAATGATTGCGCCTTCAACCGCAGCATCCAGATCAGCATCGTCAAACACGATGAACGGGGCATTGCCCCCCAGCTCCAGCGCCAGCTTCTTAACCGTCGGCGCGGATTGCCGCATCAGCTCGATCCCCACTTCGGTCGAGCCGGTGAAGGTCAGCTTGCGTACGGCATCATTCGCGGTCATCTCGCCGCCGATGGCGCGGGCCGACCCGGTGATCACCGACAATAGCCCGTCGGGCAAACCCGCGCGCTGAGCAAGAACCGCCAGTGCAATGGCCGAGAACGGCGTTTGCGACGCAGGTTTCAACACCATGGCACAGCCCGCCGCCAGCGCGGGGCCCGCCTTGCGGGTCATCATCGCGTTGGGAAAGTTCCACGGGGTGATGGCGGCGACCACCCCGATGGGTTGCTTGATCACAACGATCCGCTTGTCCGGCGCATGGCCGGGGATAACATCGCCATAGACACGACGCGCCTCTTCGGCGAACCACTCGATGAACGAGGCGCCATACAGGATCTCGCCCTTGGCCTCGGCCAGGGGTTTGCCCTGCTCCATCGTCAGGATGGTGGCCAGATCGTCCGCATTTTCGACCATCAGATCATACCAGCGCCGCAGGATCACTGCGCGATCCTTGGCCGTGCAGGCTGCCCATTGTTTCTGGGCAACCTGCGCGGCGTCGATGGCCGCGCGGGTTTCATCCGCACCCAGGTTGGGCACATGGCCGATGACGCTGCCCGTCGCGGGGTTGGTCACGGGCATGCCGTCTTCCTCGGCTTCGATCCAATCGGCGCCGACCAGCGCGGCCTGTTTCAGAAGTGTCGTGTCCTTCAGCATTCAATCCTCACGGAGCGATGATAGGCGAAGCCCCCAGCGACGACGCGACCGGTTCCAGATCAAGGAAGGTCGAGCCGTGCTCAAACCACGAACGCGGCGCAGGAGCGCCCCACAGGGTTTGGCGCTGCGGGTCTTTCAGATCCCACCTGATGGCTTCCAGATCGGGGTCAACCGTCTGGTAATCCGAGCAATAAATCTCGATCCTGTGGCCATCGGGGTCCAGAATATACAGGAAGAATGCGTTTGAAATGCCGTGACGGCCCGGCCCGCGTTCGATGTTGGCGACATAGCCGGTGGTGGCCATTAGATCGCACAGGTCGATGATGTTCAGCGGAGTCGGCACCCAGAATGCGGTGTGGTGCAGGCGCGGGCCGGTCCCGTTGGTGAAGGCGATGTCATGCACGCCGCCTTTGCGGTGGGTCCATGCGGCCCACAGGCGTTTGCTGTCTTCGTCCTCGGTGTATTCGGTGACGCGGAAACCCAGCTGGTTATAGAAATCGACGGCCTTGTCCACATCCGAGGCAAAGCAGTTGAAGTGGTCGATCCGTAGCGGCTTTACGCCCTTGTAGAGTGCGTATTTCTGGTGGATCGGATCGAGTCGTTCCATCTTGAAGTAGAACTCGATCGGCATCCCGAAAACATCGGTCGTTGCCAGCGTGCGGCCCTGATAGGGACGCTGGATCCATGCTACAGGCTTGCCCTGGGCGGCGAACCAGCCATGCGCCTTGTCGAGTTGCTCTTCGTCATAGACCTTGAACGACAGCGAATTGACATGCGGCTTGTCCGATTTGTGCAGCACCATGCAGTGGTGGCCGCGCTCTTCCATGGCGCGCAGGTAGAGCGTGTTTGCGTCTTCGTCCGTGACTTGCAGGCCGAGAGTATCGGCATAGAACGCCTTGGATGCCGCAAGATCCTTCACGCCGAGATCGACGTGGCTCAGGCGGATGATGTTGAAGGGGGGATAGAGGTTCGGGGCGGGAATGGGCATCTTTTCTCCTTCCGCTCAGACAGGGAATATGACGTTGGTCTGGCCGGTGCCGGACGAAGGGAAATACTCGGTGACCAATTCGCAGGGCTTGTCGTAGCTGTCCCAGCCGAGGGCGCCGTAAAGCATAGCTGTGTCGTGCATGGAGCCTTCGCCGCAGCAGAACTCGGCATACTCGGGTAGCATCTTGAGGAAGGTCGCGTGGTCGCCGCGCTGCCACATGTCGAGAACATGCAGGTCCATCTGACGGTTGAATTCGGAGCTGATGGTGAAGGTGCCGTTGTTGGCGGCATAATCACGGTTCGCCCAGATCTTGTGGCTGAGCGACCCCGAGGCGACCAGCAGAACCTTGCTGTCCGAAGCCTCCACCGCCTGGCGAATTGCCTTGCCCACAACACGGCTTTCCTGGTGATCATGCACGGTGCACCACGCAGCGATCGAGACGACTTTCATCTCGTGCTCGCGGCTCATGAACCGCATCGGGACAAGGCTGCCATATTCCAGCTCAAGGCTGTCGAGGTGGTGCGACAGAGTGTAGGCACCAAGGTCCGAGGCGGCCTTGGCGATGGCATCGCCGAGGTCTGGGTTGCCCTGGTAGTCATATTCCATGTTCTGGATGAACTGCGGGAACTCGTTCGAGGTGAAGAGTCCTTTGAACTGCTTGTTCGCATTGATGTGGAAACCAGCATTGATCACCCAATGCGTGTCGCAGATCACCACCGTGTCGGCGCCAAGCGCCTTGGCGCGGCGCGCAATTTCGTAATGGCCGTCAATCGCGGCCTGGCGCTTGCCTTGGACCGGCCCCTCCTGCTCGGACATGAGCATGGTGGGAACGTGCGTGCACTTTGCCGCAAGTACAATTTCACCCATGAGTTTTTCCTCCCAATAAGCGGTCAGCCGCCGAGTTTCGGAATCTTGTGATTGGCCCTCGGGAAGCTGACATTCACGGTTTCCATGTAAAAGTCGAAGGACCAGTCGCCGCCGTCGCGGCCGATGCCACTGGCCTTGACCCCACCGAACGGCGTGGGCAGGTGTCGGATATTTTCCGAATTCACCCACATCATTCCGGCCTCCAGCGCGTCGGTCATGCGCATGGCGCGGCCCAGATCGTTGGTCCACAGATAGGCGGCGAGGCCGTACTGCACCTCGTTGGCGATCTTCAGTGCCTCGTCCTCGTCCTTGAACGGGATCGCGGTCAGGACCGGGCCGAAGATTTCCTCCTGCGCCACTGCCATGTCGTTGCTGGCCTGCGTAAAGAGGGTGGGCGTCACAAAGCAGCCCTCGGTTCCGATCTTCTTGCCACCGGCCGCGATCGTCGCCCCCTGTTCCCGCGCCTTGTCGAAATAGGACAGGACCTTACCCTCGTGCTCGGGGTGGATCAGCGGGCCGACCACGGTCTCGGGGTCGAGCGGATGGCCGACCTTGATGCGTTTCGCCACTTCGGCGACCTTTGCGCAAACCTCGTCATAAACGGTCTCCTGCACCAGGAGCCGCGAGGACGAGGTGCAGCGCTCGCCGTTGAGCGAATAGATCATGAAGGTCGCGGCATCGACGGCACGATCGAGATCGGCATCGTCGAAGACGATGACCGGGTTCTTACCGCCCAGCTCGAAATGTACCCGTTTAAGCGTCTTGGCACCCTGAGCCATGATCATAGAACCGGTGCGGCTTTCGCCGACGAAGGCGATGGCCTTGATGTCGGGGTGTTCGGTCAGCCGCTTACCGGCATCCTCGCCGAAGCCGTTGACCACGTTCAAGACGCCCTTGGGCAGGCCGGCGCTCTCGGCGATCTCGACCAGCAGCTTGGCGGTCATCGGAGAGAACTCGGCTGGTTTATGGACTACGGTACAGCCCGAGGCCAACGCCGGGGCGATTTTCCATGTGGACAGCATGAAGGGCGTGTTCCAGGGCGTGATGACGCCCACGGGACCGATAGGACGGCGCGAGGTGGTGTTCATCTGGGTCGGCGTGCGCGTGACCTTGCCGTCCTCGGCGCCGGGGGCCTGATCGGCGAAGAAGCGAAAATTCGCGGCTCCGCGAATGGCCGCCTTCGACATGAACCGCAGCGCTTGGCCGGTATCCATGCATTCTGTAAATGCGATTTCTTCGGCGCGGGCTTCGATGGCCTCGGCAACCTTGATGAGGATCTTGCGGCGTTCGGTACCCGGCAACTTGGACCAGACCGGGAAAGCAGCCTTGGCGGCCGCAACGGCATTGTCGATGTCAGCTGCGCCGCCACGAGCGACTTCGGCCAGAACAGTCAGATCAACCGGGGATACGGTTTCAAACGTCTCACCCGAAAGCGCAGGAACGGACTCACCACCGATGTGGTTCATCACGCCGCCTGACTGGAAATCCGCCATATAGGCCCGGGCGCGGGCGATATTGTCGTCAAGTACGCTCATTGTCAGTCCTTGTTTAGTTTTGGCCCGCCAAGCGAGCGTGGATTGGCGTGTCTTTCCAGCTGAGCGCCGGGTCGATCACCCGGATCTCAAGGGAGAGTGCGAAATGCAGGGTCGCCAGTAGCGAGCGCAATTCTTTCTGGGCGGTCTGGAAAATCATTTCGCCCACGGCTTTTAGGTCTTCAACCGTGCGCCCGGCTCCGACACTCAAGGTCAGAGCCAAGAAGTTATTCTCTTCAGTGTTATCAGCCACGATAGCATAATCTGCTCGGTAGGCCCGGACACGGATGCCAGCGAGTGGGAATATGCCAGCCCGGACCATAGCTTCGTACAGCTCTCTACAAACCCTAGCGATGTCGCAAACTTGCTCCAAGCCGGGGGAGTATTCGATCTCCAAATGCGCCATGAGCAACCTCCTTCGTTTAACATGTTAACGATTTGACCGACTTGTCAATAGTTAATTTGTTCACCATACTCAACGTGAACCAACCTTGAGGCCTATGGCATGCAACATACGAGAGTTAGTGATGGTTTCGAGCTGTCACAAACGCGTCGAACACTCCCTATGGCGCTGTTGCGGGCCCGTGAGCTGGTAATGGATCAGTTCAGGCCCCTCCTGCGTGCCCACGGCGTAACTGAGCAGCAGTGGAGAGTGTTACGTGTTCTTCAGGAGGCTGATGGAATGGACGCAAGCCAGCTGGCTTCAGCCGCAAATATACTCGCGCCATCACTGACGCGGATATTGAGGACGATGACTAGTCAGCACTTGGTCGATGTCAGGAAAGACTCGGCGGATGGACGACGTTCTTTGATCAAGTTATCTCAAAGAGGCAGCGAGCTATTATATGAAGTTGCGCCCCATAGCGCGCAGATCTATGCCGCCTTGGAGGTTAAGCTTGGGCGTCGAAATATAGATCAATTATTGGATGCGCTTGAAGATGTAATATTAGTTCTTTCTGACGCCCGCGACGGAGGTATCGCGCGACTGTGCCCCGAAGCACAAGAAGATGCCTAATTAGTAAGATTTCGAGAGTTCTCTCGGATTGGATAGTTAGGGCGATTGTCGCCGTCTTCAAATAGCATCGTGATGTACCAAGATTACGCCGCTGAAAGAAACGGAACGGGGGAAGTAGCTGATCGGTTTTGATCCGGCAGATGTCTATTTTCATAGGCATTCGGATACTTGGGCAATTTTCACTAAGGAGGTTCTGGTCCGATTTTTGTTTCAGTTTCATTTAAAACTGTAGTGTATTGGTGCTGCAGGCGGAGTTTGTGGAAGGTCTGGTTCTTGATATCCTCTCTCATTTTCAGGGTTGTCGCGCCTCGACCGTGATAGAAGCCTACCGGGGTAAGGTTGCTCAGGTTCTCTTGATAACGATAGCTGTTGTAGTATTCAACGGAGGTGCGGGTCTACCTATCGACGTCACCGGGCAGGAAGTATTTTTCGTGGAGAATGCTGTTCTTCAGCGTCTGGTGCCAGCGTTCGATCTTGCCCCGTGTCTGCGGATAATGCGGCGCACTACGCACGTGTTCCATACCCTTGTCATCGAGATAGTCACCCGGATCGCCTGCAGCATAAGAAGAGCCATTGTCGCTGAATAGCCGTGGCTTGCGAACCACCATTGCCTGATCGCAGCTCGGTGCCTGCAGGACCAGTTCCAGCGTGTCCGTCAGATCCTCGGCCTTCATGGTCGTGCAGAGATTACAGACGATGATGCAGAGGCTGTGGTCGTCGAGGATGACCGCCTTCGAACTCATGCGTCAGGAAGTCTTGCAACTGACGGTCGATGCGGCAAATGGCGTGCTGTCTCCCTTCAGAGCGACCCATCCCTCGTCTCTGCTGATCGAGGCCGCGGGGCAGGACATGCCGGGAGCGCTTAGGCCCGTGGTTGTGAAGCTACTGGAATACGGCTTCCGGAACGATCTTGTCCAGGACGGCGTCATTGCCGCCTCCGGGGCGGAACGGGACAGATGTTGGGAACTGGGGGGATGGAAAATGGAAGCGCAGAAACCGGGAGGTTCGACGATCAAGCGCGACATCTCTGTTCCAGTGTCCGTGATCCCGCTGTTTATCGAAGAGTCGGATAAAGCGCTTGAAGCGGCTATACCCGGCGTCCGCTATTTTTCATTTGGACGTTGGAGATGGCAATATTCACTACAATCCGATGGCCCACTCGGCCGGAGCGCGAAATCGTATGCGTCATCTAAGCCATGTGTTAGCAGAATAGTACACGATGTCGTCGCTGAATTTTGCGGATCAGCAAGTGGCGAGCACGGCGTTGGACAGCCACGCGTTAAAGAAATCTTACGGTATAAAAGTGATCTAAAGATGGAAATGATGCGCATTATGAAAAAGGGGCGCGACCCGCACGGACTGATGAATTCGGACAGAATTTTTTCACCTTGGATGATCCCCATTAGCATCTGGCTCGCTCGTCAAGGCGGGCAGGTGTAGCAAATAGACTCAAGACCGACAGTTGCTACGTCGTTTTGTCACGCCGCTGTCGAAAATTGCGGCGCAAGGTTCATGCACAGCCATGGCTTGCGCAAACCTTCTTTTTCGATATTAGTTAATATGTTTACGAAATGGGAGGATACCATGAAAGCAACTTATCCGGCGATTACAGCCGCAATCCTGGGGGCGAATTTACTTGCGGGCCCCGTTCTGGCTCAGCAGGAATCGCAACTAAGTGCGCATGCCTGTGAAGCACTCGCAGTCGAGTTTCGAGCAGAGGGGGTCAAGCTGACATCGGGTTCCGCTATTGAAGCCGGCTCTGCCAAAGAAGGTGCAAGCCTGCCCGCGCATTGCAAGATTACCGGCGTGATTGACGAAAGGGTCGGTCGCAAGAATCAGGAATACGCGATCAAGTTCCAGCTTCTGATCCCTATTGAAGGCGCTTGGAACAAAAAGTTTATCTTCGTCGGCGGCGGAGGCAGCAATGGCTCGGTTCGTGACGGAATTGCGGCACCTGCCGCATTACAGCCGCCGCTTGCTCGCGGGTATGCGGTCTTGACCCAGGATTCGGGACACGACAATTTCGTGAACGACATACCCGAAGATGGCGGCGTGCGCAGCTTCGGCCTTGATTATCGCGCACGTCAGGACAATTCTTTCAGGTCGTATCCACGAGCGACGGAAGTCGCCATGCAGGTCCTTGAAGCCGCTTATGGCGAGGGACCGGATTTGAAATACTTCAGCGGCTGTTCGGAAGGTGGCCGCCAAGCCATGCTTGTCGCTCAGCGCTATCCCGAGATGTTCGACGGCGTCATTGCAGGGGCGCCGCTCCTCAAGGCTCCGCATGCCGCACTGGTGCGCCCCGCATGGCTGATGCAACGTTACGCGGATCTTGCGCGCGAAAAAGGATTGGAAGACCGGAACGGGCTTCCCTTTCTTAACAAGACATTCACTGATGCGGATTTGGAAGTCTTGCGGTCGGGTGTGGAGAAGGTGTGTGATCCGCTTGATGGCGTTTCAGACGGGATGTCTCAGAACCTTCGCGCCTGCCAGGCGGCATTTGATCCAGGGGCCCTTCTATGTGAGGCTGGCGAGAGTGGCGGCTGCTTGACCGCATCTCAGGTTAATACGCTCATGACACAAATGGGCGGATTGGAGAATGACGTTCCGTGGAGTTGGGACGTGGGAATCGTTGGTCAGATGAGAGATTGGTGGCTTGGTCCGTGGGAAGCGGAACAGTCCAATTCATTCTGGATCCGCGGCGCGCTGGAGGCACTTTACATTTCACCTCCGCCCGCAGTCGATTTGAGTGTCCGGAATGGTTCCGAAGCCTATCGGCGGATGCTGGATTTTGATGTCGAGACGGACATGTCGTTTTCCATTTAATTCTGCGAATCCAACTTCAACGATTTCAGTATGTTGCCGGCGCACTTAATTTGAGAACGAGCAGTTAATTTGATAATGCACATTGGCTTTTGTCACTTTATGTGAGAATGACGCTCGCGATGTTTTTTCTCGCGAGCCTGCGATGACTGACCCCTTCCCAGACGAGATTGATGAGGCGCTTTGGGACGAAGCGTGCAGACGGGCAGATGCGATCCGCAGCTTCCTGAAGCGCAATCCCGCCGGCGCGACGGCCGCAGATGTTGCGGAACTCGCGGCCAGGCTCGGCCTCAGTCAAGCGACAGCATACCGGCTGATCAAGCTGTTCCGCGCCGGCGGGACCATCCTGTCGCTGGTCGATCGTAAACGTGGGCGACCACAGGGGCACCGCGTACTGGACGATAAGCGAGAAGAGATCATCCTCGCCACGATCAAAGCATATTACCTGAAGCGGACTCGGCCGACGGTTTCGCAGCTGGTCCGCGATGTGCAGACGAACTGCATATCGGCGGGGTTCAAGCCACCGCATCGCCGGACGATAGTGGCTCGCCTTAAGGACATCGACCTGCAAAAGCGTGCCAGGCGACGCGGCGAACAGAAGATCGTCAAGGCGACGACGCCCGTTCCCGGGACGTTCGGTGCCTCCCGCCCCCTAGAGTTGGTCCAGATCGACCATACGAAGGCCGACGTCTTCGTTGTTGACGAGGAGACCCGGCAGCCGGTCGGTCGACCGTGGCTGACCCTGGCGATGGATGTGTGCAGCCGGATGGTCACCGGTTTCTATCTCACTATGGACGCGCCGTCCCGGCTGTCGACCAGTCTGTGCCTGTTGCACTCCGTCTTCGACAAGTCGGCATGGTTGAGAGAACGCGAGATCACGGAGCCTTGGCCCGTTGCCGGGCTGCCGGACACGGTGCATGTCGACAACGGTGCCGACTTCCGCAGCCGGGCGTTCAAGCGCGGATGCCAAGACGCCGGCATCGCTATTGAGTGGCGGCCACCGGGTGAGCCCCGCTTCGGCGGTCACATCGAGCGCCTGATCGGCACACAGATGGGAAGGCTGCATCTGCTCCCCGGCACCACGTTCAGCAACGAACAGGATCTGGGAGACTACGACTCGAAGCGGCACGCGGCACTGACACTGCGTGAGCTCGAGCGGTATATCGCACTCGACATCGTCGGCTCCTATCATCAATCGATCCACGGTGGACTGGGCCGCCCGCCGATTGCTGTCTGGCGAGACCATGAAGGTGAGATTCCACTTCGACTACCACAAGATAGAATGCGCTTCTGGCTGACGTTCCTGCCCGAGCAGGAACGCACCTTGCGACCGACCGGCATTCATCTGTTCGGCCTGCGCTATTGGTCGGCGGCGCTCAGCGCCGACGTCGGGCGTTCTGACCGGCGCCTGCTTGTCAAATACGATCCACGCGACATGGCCCGCATCTTCGTTCGACGGCCTTCAGGAAACTTTGTGGAAGCCCGCTATGCCGACTTGACGTTGCCTTCGATCACCCTGCACGAGGCGGTAACCGCGCGACGCACCCTGCTGGCGAAAGGCCGCCGTGAAGTCGACACCCGCGCAATTGTCCGCACCGCCATCGCACAGCGGGAATTGCTCGAGACGGCCACCAGGAAGACGGCAGCGGCACGACGCGGGACAACTTCTTCAAAATCGAAGGTGGATGATCGGGGATGGGGCTCGCTCCGCGGTGTCGATTCCAGCAAACCTGTACCCTTTGTTGAGGATGCAGATTGAGCTGGAGTGAAAATGAACGACGAAATCTCCCATCTTACCGCTGGAGCTGCCGCGCTCCTTTCCGAAAGCGATGAACGCCGTATCAGAGCCATACGATCACGCCGCTGGGTGCTCTACCCACGCGCCAAGCAGGCGCTCGACCGGCTGAGTGCACTCCTTGATCATCCGCGAGGCACGCGCATGCCCTCGGTCGCGATCTACGGGGACAGTGGCATGGGCAAGACCATGATCATGAAGCGGTTCCGAGACGAGCACCCACCGAGCTTCAATCCTATGACGGGCACACTGAAGACACCGGTCTTGGCTATGGAGATGACCAGCCGCCCGGGCGAGCGACGCTTCTACGCCGAACTGCTCACCCTTCTCGGCGCGCCTCAACGGCCGCGCGCCGACATTGCCCAGATGGAACAGGCCGCCTTGCGGATTATGGAAGCGATCGGCGTGCAGGTGTTGGTGATCGACGAAGTGCACAACATCCTCGCTGGAACCTATCGCGAGCAGCGCATCGTGCTGAATACGCTGCGCTTCCTCAGCAACCGACTCCAGATCTCGCTGGTCTGTTTCGGCGTCAACGAGGCGCGCGAGGCTATCGGTGGCGACGTCCAGCTTGCGCGCCGGTTCGAGCAGTTCACACTGAGCCGGTGGGCCGCGAACGAACAGTTCGAGAACCTGGTGGCGTCGATCCTGCGCAATACGCCGCTGCGTCGGCCCTCAGTCCTCACGGCGAAATCGCTGCGGCGAATGCTGCAGATCACAGAAGGCATCACAGCCAATATCTTCCACATGATCAACGTTCTCGCCATCGAGGCCGTCGAAAGCAGCCGCGAGCACATCACAGACGAGATGGTGGAGAACTGGGAGCCTGAGTTCGACGCCGAGGCGGCATTCGCATGATGAAGCACACACGGCAGTTGCCCGTGCGGTTGCCGCCCTACCCCGACGAACTCCTGTCCTCCTGGATCAACCGGCATGCAACCTTCTACGCAGTTCCACCGCTGGTCATGTTGCGGCATTGCCTGCCGGAGGCCTCCGCCGTGCGAGCAGCCGATCTCCATCTGTGCAATGATCAGGAAATCCGCTTAGCCAATATATTTGCCACCGAGCCGGCCGTGGTGCATCGGATGACCTTAACAAATGTCGCGCAATCATCGCGTCGGCTCATCTCCACGCGGCCAACGCAGGTCTGCCCAAACTGCAGCCCGGCACACGCGGAACCGGCGTTAATCCTGCGAAGCCAGCTGCTCGGATGGCGCATCACGTGCCCTTTGTGTGGAAACCAACTCCGGGATGCCGGCGGGCGCGAACTCCCCTCCCCTTTCCAGCGATATCGCGTTGCGGCTCTTCGTGGTCAAAACCTGCTCAACGATGAAGCCGAACGCGGCATCCGCACCTGGGCTTCGCCATCGGAAATCGCCCGGCTTCTGCTGATGCGCCGGATAACGTGGCCACCGCCGCGTGAAAAGGACCTTTGGCGGTTCAGAGTTCTCGGCGCAATCATCCCCGATCTCGATCATATCATTGCCGAGTATCAGGAGCATCTTCCCACACCTGCAAAGCCGATCCTGCCGCTTCACCTGCGGCCGGCTCTGCTGGCAGGGATAGCTATCGTCGAGCGTGCCGGACCGGAGATGCTCCGAATGCTACGTGGTCACATGATGGGTGACAACAGGGTGAGATTCACCGACGCCGCCGAGAACATCATAGCCCGAGCTCGGAGATCGAGAGCCTCTTCTCAAATGCAGTTAATTTGAGAATCCGACCGTCTTTATTCTCGCAATTAAATGCCAAGCCTAGACCAAACCGCCGCATTCTTACAATTAACTGCCCAGCGACAACATGGACGAAGGGCTGATCGATTCGCAAAAGGCGATGGTCGAATTCCTCAACCTCGTCGCCGTCGAGCCCGACATCGCGCGTGTGCCGGTCATGATCGATTCCTCAAAATGGGAGATCATCGAGGCCGGCCTGAAATGCGTGCAGGGCAAACCAGTCGTCAACTCGATCTCCATGAAGGAGGGCGAGGAGTCGTTCCTAGAACAGGCGAGGCTCTGCCGCGCCTATGGTGCCGCCGTCGTCGTCATGGCCTTCGACGAGAAGGGCCAGGCCGATACGAAGAAACGCAAGGTCGAGATCTCCCGCCGCGCCTACCAGCTCCTGACGGAAAAGGCCGACATGGCGCCGGAGGACATCATCTTCGACCCCAACATCTTCGCGGTCGCCACCGGCATCGAGGAGCATGACGATTACGGCCGCGCCTTCATCGAAGCCGCGCGCGAGATAAAGGAGAC
>NZXU01000023.1 GCA_002698425.1 Ahrensia sp.
GAGGACGCCAACGTGCCACCCCGCCTTCGCCCTGTTCGACCCGTTCAAGCCCTTCCCCGAGCCGTGGCTGACGCCGGAGCAAATCGCCGCGCTCGACGATCCCGCTGTCTCCATGTTCGTCCCGGCCTCGCCGTCCAACGAACCCGTCGACGCCCGTCCCCTCTGCCGGCGCATCCGCGCGCTGCAGGCAGCGCTCCTTAATCTCGACGGTCAGGCGCTGCGTCTCGCCCGCTGGCGCGCCCGCCGCGCCGCCGGCTTCGGCCGGCCCGTCCGCCTGACCCCCTTCCGCCCCGGCTATCCGCCCGGCTGGAAGAAGCATCCGAAGACGGACGTCGAGGAGGTGCTGAGGGAATGCAACTGTCTCGGCCTCGAAGCATGGGACACGACGTTGGGCAGGGGCCCGCCAGCGACGAGCCTGCGAGTAGCTTAAGGGTGGGACAGATAACGCCCGCCAGCGAGCGACAGCGAAGCCTGAAGGCGGGACAGACAGCAACGCCACGCAATCCGCCTTCGAAAGGAAGCGCGGAGGTGTTCGCGTGCGCCCACTCTCCCCCCTTTGTGGGGGAGAAAGCCTTTTCCTGCGTTTACGGGGCGAAGCCGCGTAAATGCTTGGAAAAGGCAAGAGAGGGGGCCGGGATGCCAGCCGCCACATGGACGTATCCACCCCCAAATCCCGGTGGGCATCGCAGCGCAGCAATTGAAAGCTGCGCGGACTCGCATTAAAGCCGCTTCATGAACGCTCCCGACCTGACCATCCATCCAGAAAACGTCCTGATCATCGACTTCGGCAGCCAGGTGACGCAGCTCATCGCGCGCCGCGTGCGCGAGGCCGGCGTCTATTCCGAGATCGTGCCGTTCCAGTCCGCCGAGGAAGGCTTCGAACGCCTCAAGCCCAAGGCGGTGATCTTCTCCGGCGGCCCGTCATCCGTGCCCGACGAGGGAAGCCCGCGCGCCCCGCAATCGGTCCTCGATTCCGGCGTGCCGATCCTCGCCATCTGCTACGGCCAGCAGACGCTCTGCCACCAGCTCGGCGGCAAGGTCGAGGGCGGCCATCACCGCGAATTCGGCCGCGCCGATGTCGAGATCCTGAAGGAAAGCCCGCTCTTCGACGGCTTCTGGACCAAGGGCTCCAAATACCCGGTCTGGATGAGCCATGGCGACCGCGTCACCGAACTGCCCGACGGGTTCGAGGTGATCGGCACATCGCCCAACGCGCCCTTTGCCATCGCCGCGGACGAGGCTCGCAAATACTACACGACCATGTTCCACCCGGAGGTCGTCCACACGCCGGACGGCGCCAAGCTGCTCGCCAATTTCGTCCACCGCATCGCCGGGCTGAAGGGCGACTGGACCATGGCCGCCTACAAGGATCAGGCCATCGCCGCGATCCGTGAGCAGGTCGGCGCCAAGAAGGTCATCTGCGGCCTGTCGGGCGGCGTCGATTCCAGCGTCGCGGCCGTGTTGATCCATGAGGCGATCGGCGATCAGCTCACCTGCATCCTCGTCGACCACGGGTTGATGCGGAAAAACGAGGCGAATGAAGTCGTCGCCATGTTCCGCGAATATTACAATATCCCGCTGGTCCATGTGGACGCCGCTGACCTGTTCATCGGCGCGCTGGAAGGCGAGTCGGATCCGGAAAAGAAGCGCAAGACCATCGGCAAGCTCTTCATCGATGTCTTCGAGGAAGAGGCGAAGAAGATCGGCGGCGCCGATTTCCTCGCCCAGGGCACGCTCTATCCCGACGTGATCGAGAGCGTTTCCTTCTCCGGCGGCCCGTCCGTGACGATCAAGTCGCACCACAATGTCGGCGGCCTGCCCGAACGCATGAACATGCAGCTGGTCGAACCCCTGCGCGAACTGTTCAAGGACGAGGTCCGCCTGCTCGGCCGCGAGCTCGGCCTGCCGGAACATTTCATCGGCCGCCATCCCTTCCCGGGCCCCGGCCTGGCCATCCGCTGCCCCGGCGGCGTCACCCGCGACAAGATCCGCATCCTGCAGGAAGCCGACGCCATCTATCTCGAGGAAATCCGCGCCGCCGGCCTCTACGACCACATCTGGCAGGCCTTCGCGGTCCTCCTGCCGGTGCAGACCGTCGGCGTGATGGGCGATTACCGCACCTACGAATATGTCTGCGCGCTCCGCGCCGTCACCTCCGTCGACGGCATGACCGCCGATTTCTATCACTATGACATGTCTTTCCTCGGCAACACGGCGACCCGCATCATCAACGAGGTCCGCGGCATCAACCGCGTCGTCTACGACGTCACCTCGAAGCCGCCGGGCACGATCGAGTGGGAGTGAGGGAAAGCCAAAGTTTCCCCACGGGCCCGCATAGGGCCGTTTGAGGATGTAAATCGGGAAAAACCCCGTAATTCCAGCGGCTTACATCAGTTTCGCGTCGGATTGAATGGCGGCAGGTGCGGCCGGACCGCGGCACGGTCGTTGATGTTCGGATGCACCCTTGTCGGCTGCCTTTGCGCGGCGGTTGTCAGTCCAGGGCGACGCTGCCGTCGGATAGGTCGAGCCGCAATCCGACGCGGCCTTCATTGACCACCCACCGGCGGATCGTCTGTTCACGGTATCCCGCGATCGCGAACGGATCTTTCCGGGCAATCGTCTCGGCCTCTTCGAACGATGCGGCCCGTATGATCGTGACGCCGTCGCCGGTCATGCCGCCATTCTTGTCGAAGAGCGGTCCGGACAGGAACAGCACGCCGGATTTCTCGAGATCGATCATGTAGAGCAGGTGCTCCTTGAGCTTTTCCTGCAGAGCCGCCGGTTCGGCCACGAGCCGGTTTTCGATCAGGTAGAACTCCTTGGCCATCATGCGGCCGAGGAGATCCTGGACGGTCATTGACCCCGGGTCGGTCATTGGACGTCTCCATTCTCGGGTTTCAGCGCTTCCAGCGCCATGTTCATGGTGACGCGATAGTGATTTTGCAGCGCCGAGACCGACTTCTCGATGTCGCGATTGAGGACGGCGTCGACGATCTGCTGGTGCTCCTTCGCCGGATCGCGGCTGTTGCCGGAGGTCGCGGTCTTGACCGCGCGAAGAATGCGGAAGCGCTCCGCCTGGTCGAAGAGAAGGTCGGCGAGATAGATCTGCCATTCGGATTGGCAAGCCGAAATCAGGGCCATGTGGAAGGCCTTGTGGTTTGCCGTCCAGACCTCCGCTTCGGGCCCCTGGCTGGTCGGAAACGGAATACGGGACAAGGCGTGGTGGGTGGCGACCACCCTTGTCTCCCAGCCGACGTCGCCGATCTCGATCGACCGCGTCAGCGCTGCGCACTCGATCACCAGCCGCGTCTCCGTGATGTCGACGACGCTCTCGGCATCGATCCGCGCCACGCGAAAGCCGCGCTGGCCCGAAGATGTGACGAGACGCTCGCTCGCAAGGCGTGACAGCGCCTCCCGAAGCGGACTGATTCCCGCGTCATAGCGTTTTCGCAAATCGTCGGAGCGCAGCGGAGAACCGGGGGGAAGGACGCCCCAAATGATGTCGGATCGCAGTTTGCGGTAAACCGACTCGGCGATCGTCTTGGGAGCGTCCGTCACTCCGAAACCTGATGTGGACACCATCTGCGTCATTTCTCAACCTCAGCATGACTTCATCGCACGGCACCCGCGATGAATCTGTATGAATGTGAAATATTCCCCAATCTTCCAAGTATTGCACGCCGGACTGCTGATACGACCTCGATAAGGGGTTGTTCCTGTTTCGCCGGCATCATGCTTCCAGGAGGGCGGTCATGATCTTCTCCCGGGAGAATGGCAAACTACGCAGCCGAACGCCCAGCGCATGGGCCACGGCGTTGGAAATCGCCGCTGTTGTCGGCCCAACGGAGACTTCGCCCGCGCCGAGCGGTACCGGGTCCGGCGTGTCGACGATGTCGAGATGAATTTCGGGAATGTCGGGAAAACGCATGATCGGGTAATCGTCCCAATGCTGCGGAAGCGTGCCCTCATGCGTGAGCCGGACTTCCTCGAACAGCGCCCAGCTCGCCGACTGGATGATGCCTCCTTCAATCTGGTTTCGCAGACCGTCCATGTTGATGATCCTGCCGGAATCCGCGCAACACCAGATCTTGTTGAGACGAACCGTTTCCTCGACCGTCACATGCGCGACCATGGCGACATAGGCGGCGCGGTTCTTGTACCGGCTATACGCGATCCCCCATCCGTCGCCGGTCCCCGCCTCAGGCCTTTCGGCCCAGGCCGCGGTTTCGGCGACGCGGACGAGCACGTCGCGGGCGCGGGTATCCTCCAGAATGGAAAGACGGTAATCGAGCGGGTCCGCGCCGGCGCGAAGGGCGAGCTCGTCGATGAATGACTCGATCGCGAGCACGTTGATATGCGTTCCGAGCCCGCGCATCGCTGAGGTTCGCAGCCCCGGCGGATCCACCAGTCGAAGCCGGGCGTTCTGCGAAGCTATGGCATAGGGGGAGATCGCGTTGCGGAGGCCGCCCCATCCGTGCATCTCGGGGACTTCGATCGGATCCGGCAACGACTGCGCTTCCGATCGGTGCAATTCGCCGAGCAGGGTACCCGCCGGGGCGGTGCCGGGGCGGCGCGCATGCGTCGCGCTCGCGATGTCCAGCGTCATCGACACCGGCCGCCCATCCTTGCCGATCTTCGCGCTGATGATTGCGTCCCCCGCGCTGGCGAGCGGAGAACTCGCGAATTCCTCGCTGCGGGACCAGCTCACGCGAACCGTGCGCCCCGGAAAATGGCGCGCTACCAGCGCGGCATCGGCGGCAACATCGTCCGCGCCGTTATGGCCGTAACAGCCGGCGCCCGGGGCGTGCGTGACGCTCACGGAAGCGGGACTCAGATCGAAGAGGACCGCCAGGGCGTCGCGCAGCTGATAGGGCCCCTGCGACTGACTGATGACATGCAGTTCATCGCCATTGTTCCATCGGGCGAGGGCGGTGACGCAACCGATCGAGGCATGCATGAGATAGGGGCGCCGGTAGACGGCCGTGACCTCTTCCAGCCCTTGTGCCTCGGGCGGTTCCTCGCCGTGTTCGATCACTTTGTGAGGCAAGTCGCGGAGTGTCTCCGCATTGAGCATGCTCTGCGTGATCTCGGTTCCGCCGGTCCATTCCAGGCGCGCGGCCAATCGTTCCGCCTTGCGTGTCGCCGACATGAGGTCATCGCTGACGACAGCCACGAAGCTGCCCTCGATGATAACGTCCGACCGGTCTTTTTCGGACAGGGCGCTTGTGTCGACCCTCGCGCCCAGGCGGGGAGGGCGGAGAACACGCGCATGGAGCATGTTTTCGACAGCGATGTCCTGGATCATCCCGCCGCCGGCGATTTTCTGCGGCAGATCCGTCCGCGGAAGCGATGGAGACTGGCTGTTTAGCGGCGGCTTGGCCGTGTTGTCGGCGACTTCGAAGTCGAGGCCGATGTCCGCCGCGACCGACCACAAAGTGGTCGCGTCAGGTATGCCGGGGCCCGTGAAGCGCCCCGCCGCGAGATCGATTTCTCCCGAATCCACGCTGTGTCGCTTCGCGATATGCTCTCGAAAACGGGAGACGCATGTATCGCATGCCGCTTCGAGCGCGGTGGCCGAATGAGGCACGCTCAGGCTTCCCGCGGTGTAGCCTTCATTGGGTGTGACGCCGGTAACGCCGGACACGACGGTGACGCAGGCGGGATCGACGCCGAGGCTCGTCGATGCGACCTGCGCGAGCGCGGTGAGAATGCCCTGGCCCAACTCCACTTTGCCGGTGCGGACGATGACCGTATCCGGCTCGGACAAATCGAGCCAGTCTGCGACCAAGGGCGCTGCTGCGAGAGAGGGCGACTTCATGGCGTTCCTGCCGACATGATTGCGGTCACGATGCGTTGGTGCGCGCCACAGCGGCAAAGATGCGGCTCGAGCGCGGACAAGACCTCCGCCCGCTCGGGATGCGGGTTCCGGCGGAGCAGTGCTTTCGCAGACATGACGATGCCGGGAAGACAGAAGGCGCATTGCGCCGCCTGATGTTCGATCAGGGACGTGAAGAGCGGATCATTCCGGTCCAGGCTTTCGATGGTTTCGATGTCCCGGTTCGCGACGGTTGCGGCTTCCCGAGCGCAGGAAAAAGTCGGCGCGCCATCGAGGAGAACCATGCACGCGCCGCACTTCTCCTGGCCGCATCCGAAGCGCGATCCATTCAGGCGCAACTCTTCGCGCAGAACCTCGAGAAGCGTCGCATCTTCGGGCACGCTGACGTCGATGTCTCGGCCGTTAATACGCAAACTCAGATCAATTTTGGTCATCTTCAGATTTCACTCACCCCGATCAAGGTTATGGCGGAAGACGATTCGGAACTTGGCTTTCGGCAAATTCTCGAACCTTGTTCGATCAATCCTGGATTGAAGGCTCCATCCCCGCATCGATCACGACAGAAGTTTAACCTTCCTCAGTATTTTGGAAAATGCTAATATTTTTCCAAATGATAATGAGGCGCTACACCGTGACTGTCAAATGCTCGTTTCGTCCTCCCTGGGGGCGAGATGGGAGCCGGAGCGGGAAATCAGCCCGGTAATGGCGTGTTTCCGTTTTGCGCGAACTGGTCGGTCGTCATTGCGGTAGGTCGCCTCGGAATCGGGGTAGGACGCCATGGTGAGGCTTTTGGGAGGCGGTATGAGAGCATTGGTGTTGGAAGCGCCGAACACCCCCTTTGTCATGAAGGAGGTGCCGGATCCGGTGGCGGGTCCCGGCGAGGCGGTGGCAAAGGTTTTCGCCGTCGGTGCAGGGCTGACCATTCAGCATATAAAGATGGGGCGCCTACCCGGCGAGTTCCCCCGCATCATCGGTCACGAAATAACAGCGGAAATCGTCGAAGTCGGCAGCGGTGTTACCGATCTCAAGGTGGGAGATGCGGTGACCAGCAATTTCTATCTGATATGCGGGCATTGCCGTAACTGCCTGCAGGGGCGCGAAAATCTCTGCGAGAACTTCGGTGGAATGGTCGGCAAGGAATGCGACGGCGGCTACGCGGAATATATCAAACTGCCCGCCCGGACATTCGTGAAGCTGCCGGATGGCCTGGACTACAGGAACAATCCCGAGGAAGTCGGCGTTGTCACCGACGCCCTCGCCACGCCGTACAAGGTGCTCAAGCGCGCTGACGTGAAGCCCGGTGAATGGGTTGCGGTGATCGGCGCCGGCGGCGGATTGGGGGTACATCAGCTCATGCTCGCCAAATGGGCGCATGCACGCGTCATCGCCGTGGATGTCGACACGGACAAGTTCGAGGCTTGCCGGCAGGCGGGCGCCGATGCGGTCGTCGACGGGAAGAGCGAAACTCTGGCCGAGGCGCTGATGGATCTGACCGGCGGCCGGGGCGTCGATGTCGTGGTGGATTACGTCTCGGCGGCGAAAACGCTGGAAACCGGTCTCTCCGTTCTCGCGCCAAGCGGTCGTCTGGTCACGCTCGGAGGAGCGGGACAGGATTTCCGGGTCAACGCATTCAACCTTCTCAACCATGAGCAATCCATTCTGGGCAGCAGATATGTGAACCGGATCGAATTGCTCGAAACGCTGGAACTGTGCGCGCGGGGCGACATCTGGCCGATTATCGGTCTCAAGCGTCCCTGGCAGGATGCCGAACGCGTCCATGACATGCTGGAGCAGGGCAAGGTTACGGGGCGTGCGGCCCTGAGGATTACCGATCCGGATTAGCCGAGAAGACAGTGCCGGGATGCCCTATCGGCCATTGGCATATTTCCCGCTCAGCCGCGAAATTGGAATATTTTCAAATTTTTCCAAAATATCTTGCTCAGGCGAATGCTCTTTCATAGAGTGGTGTCCACGAACAGCAGGAAGAGGTGGGTCGCCTCCCGGGGGGAGGCGGTTCGGTTGCGCTGTAGCGAAGAGACCTCGCGAACGGTCTCGCGGTGCGCGCGGCAAACAAAAGGGAGAGAGAAATGCACATCAAGGAAACACTGTTGGCCGGCGCCCTGATCGTGGGGCTTGGTTCCACCCCGGCACTGTCGGATACATTCAGGCTCACCGTCGCCGCCGGGCAGACGCCCCAGGCCCTGCCTTCATTGGCCGCAGTCCAGGATTTCTTCATTCCCGAGGTTCAGCGCCGCCTGAAGGAATCGGGAAGCGAGCATGAAATCGTCTTCCAGGAGGCCTATGCGGGCTCACTCCTGAAGGCGGGCACGGTGCTCCAGGGCGTCGCGGACGGCATCGCCGATATCGGCTATGTCCCGACGATTTTCCATCCGGACAAGCTTCCGCTCGATCAGGTCAGCTTCGTCGCCCCGTTCTGCACCACGGACCTTCCCAAAGTGTCCGCGGCGATGTCGGAAGTGTTCAAGAACGTATCGGCCATGAACGAGGCCTATGACAAGTTCAACCAGGTACGCCTCGCAGGCATGGGCACCGATTCCTACGAACTTCATTCCAGCAAGCCGATCCGCTCATACGCGGACCTTAAGGGCATGAAGATCGGCACCGCCGGCGCGGCCCTCGCCTGGATGAAGGGCGTCGACGTGGTCCCCGTGTCGAGCAATATGATGGAGTATTACAACTCGACGCAGAGCGGTGTTTATGACGCCTTCATCGTGATGCCCTCGACCATTCCGGGCATGCGCTATCCGGAAGTCGCACCCTATGTCACCGAGGTGAACTTCGGGGCGATGGGCGCGGTCGCTCTCACCATCAACAAGGATTCGCTCGCGCGGCTGCCTGAAGACGTCCAGGCTGTTATCAGGGAGGTTGGCGCCGAATACGGCAAGGTCGCCGACGAGGCCTATGAAAACGCCGGCGAGCGCGGCTTCAAGGTGCTGGCCGATATGGACGGCACCGAGCGCATCGCGTTCCCCGAAGAGGACCGCAAGAAATGGGCCGGCGATATGGACAATCTCGCCAAGGAATGGGCCGCCGCCCAGGATGCCGCGGGTCGTCCCGGAACCGAAGTGCTGAGTGAATACATGAATGCACTGCGCGCACAGGGCGTGACCTGCGAGCGCGACTGGGACAAGGAGTAAATCCTGATGGAGCCGGCTGAATTTTGGCGCCGTCCCGTCGGCTGGCTCCATTCCGTCACGATGGCGCTCAATCTGGTCGCGACGGCGTGGATCGTGGTCCTGCTGATCATGATCAATCTCGACGTGTTCAGCCTGAATGTCGTCGGACGCCCCATCATCGGCGTCAAGGAGGCTGTGGGCGTTTCGATCGCCGGGATCGTGTTTCTGCAATTGGCCGAAACGCTGCGAGCGGATCGTCATATCCGCAGCGACATGTTCCTCAACAGGATGAAGGCTTCACGGCCGCGCTTCGGATACGCTCTTGAGGCGCTCTACGGTCTGACCGGCGCCGTCCTGATGATGTTTATCGTCTGGTTCGCCATCCCGATCGCCACAAGGGCTTATGACAGTTCCTATTATGTCGGGACGCCCGGCGTATTCACTTTGCCGACATGGCCTGTGCTGGCGGTCGTCGTCCTGGGGGCGTTTATGACGATGCTTCAATTCCTGGTTCAGGCAGTCGCGGCGGCCGGCAAGGCCATCAGAACCTGATCGAGGACATCTTCTACTCATGGGCATTGAAATCTGGATAGGCCTTGGCTGCATCGTCGGGTGCCTGCTACTCGTGCAGGCCGGCATGCATATCGCGGTCGCGCTGATGTTGCTGTCGCTGCTCGGCGTGAGCGCTGTCATAGGAATCCAGCCGGCCGGCCGCATGCTGGCGTCATCGTCGATTTCCTCAATATCGAGCTATTTGTTCGGCGTCATTCCGCTGTTCGTGCTCATGGGGCTGGTCGTATCCGTCACCAGTCTCGGACGTGATCTCTTCGACTCCGCGGGCCGCATATTGAGCGGATCGCGCGGCGGACTGGGAATGGCGACCGTCATCGCCAATGCCGTGTTTGCCGCTTGCACCGGAACGTCAATCGCATCCGCATCGGTCTTCACGCGCATCGCCGTTCCGGAAATGGAGCGTCACGGTCACACGACGCGGTTTTCCGTGGGCGTTGTCGCCGGAAGCTCCATCCTGGGCATGCTCATCCCGCCCAGCCTTCTGTTCATCGTCTTTGGCGTCATTGCCAATGTCTCGATTGGGGCATTGTTCATCGCTGCCATACTGCCCGGTGCCCTGATGGCCGTGGCGTTTTGCGCGACCATCTTCCTCCTGTCAGTCTTCAGGCCCTCTTTCGTTTATGCCTCGGGAAGCGCCGGTCATGACGCGCAGCCAGACGCTGAACAGGGTGAAGAACCGCAGGCGATTGTCAGGCTATGGTCCGTGGTCAAACCGCTCATCCCCGTCGGCATCCTGGTCTTCGTGGTCCTTGGTGGCATCTATGGTGGCTTTTTCACGCCGACCGAAGCTGGCGGCGTCGGAGCCTTGGCGGCAATCGTGATCGGTTTCCTGCGTCGTGAACTGAGCCTGAAAAAGATCTGGAATGTCGTCCTTGAAACGGGACGCGTGACCGCTTCGATCGTCTTCCTGCTGATGGCTGCGCAGATCTATTCGCAGATGCTCACGCTCACCGGTTTGCCGATTTTTCTCAACAACTGGATGGAAGCGAGCGGCATCGGCGCGGTGGGGTTCATCATTCTCTATCTTGTGCTCCTGATCATCCTCGGCACGTTCCTCGACTCGATGTCGATCCTGTTGATCGTCGTTCCCTTCGCTTTGCACTTCGCAACCAATTTCAACATGGACCTGATCTGGTTTGGCGTGATCTCCATCATCGCGGTCGAGATCGGTCTTCTGACGCCGCCATTGGGGCTGTCCTGCTTCGTGGTGAAGGCGACACTCGACCGCGAGGACGTCACGATACGAGACATTTTCGCCGGTTCGTTTCCGTTCTTTGTCGCGATGGTCGCGGTGCTCGCCATTGTCGCCATGGCGCCATCGATTGCGCTCGTTCTGGGATGACCTGCGATGATTGTTGAAAGCGACGTCAAGGTCGAAATGCGCGACGGCACCAGGCTGAGCGTTCGCATCAGCCGCCCGGACACGGATGCGCCGGTGCCGGCGCTCCTCGCGGTTTCGCCTTATCAGCACGTCACGGACGGCTTGCCGCATTCAGCCATGTTCCTCTGGCACGAGGTCGGCCCGGTCGAGTGGTATGTCGAGAACGGGTATGCCTATGTACATGCCGATGTCCGCGGCACGGGGTTGTCCGAGGGCACGTTCCGCTTTCTCGATAAAGCGGAGCAGAAAGATCTCTACGACCTTGTCGAATGGATCGGCGCGCAAGCCTGGTGCGTCGGTGCTGTCGGCGGGATTGGGCAGTCCTATTACGCCTGGAGCCAGTGGTGGATGGGGGCGGTGAATCCGCCTTCGCTGCGCTGCATCGCCCCTTACGACGGATCGGTCGATCTCTATCGCGACGCCGTCTATCACGGCGGTATCTACAGCGAGTTTCAGGTCTGGTGGTTCAACATGCTCCGGGTCAACAACCAGCACGGCCCGCTTGGCGTCGCGCCCGGACGATCGCAGGACCACGACCTCGCCCGGGACATCATCGCTCACCAATATTATGACGAGTTCTGGAAGGAGCGCTCGGTTTACGAGCGCCTGTCCGACATCGAGGTGCCCGTCCTTTCAATCGGTCATTGGGGCAAGATGGGCTTGCACCTGCGCGGCAATCTTGTCGGGTTCGAGGAACTGGATACCCCGAAATGGCTGATGGTGACCAGGTCCCGCGACGTCTTCGAAGCGCACGAACTCTTTGACGAGATCGCGTTTCACGAAAAGTACCTTTTGCCGTTTTACGACCGCTTCCTCAAAGGCGAGGAAAACGGCTTTGAGAGGTCGACGCCAAAGGTGCGCCTCGAAGTCAGCGATGGCGGTACACTGGAGGCGGACGCCTGGCCGCTGCCGGAGGCGAAAGCGAAATCCCTTTATCTTGCGGGCGGGACGTCGGGCAGCGTTCAATCGCTCAATGACGGTGTCTTGAGCGATGCCGCTCCGTCGGACGAAGCGGCGGCCACAAGCTATTCCTATCCCGATCCGGAGTGGAAACTCGGCGTCGTCAAGGTCGGTCCCAACGGCCCCGATCCCGTGGCGCGGGTTCTGACCTTTACGACGCCGCCGCTGGAAGAGGACCTTGTCGTCGCCGGGTCGGCGACGCTCGACCTTTTTCTGAGCACCACTGCTCCGGATGCGGATGTTATCGTCAAGGTATCGGACCAGGCCCCTGCACGGGGGGAGGGGCAACCGCCTTCGCAGATCGTTGCGAGAGGCTGGCTTCGCCTTTCGCATCGGGAACGGGACACGGAACGCAGCCGGCCGCACCGGCCTTTTTATAAACACGCCGCTCCGGGCCCGGTCGAAGCTGGTGAGGTGTACAAAGTGGAAGTCGAGATCTTCTCTTTTGCGCACCGTTTTCCCAAGGGGCACCGTATTCGCCTCGAGATTGTCAATGGCGACAGCGCACTGACGGACAGCATCTTCACCCATCAATATGCGTGGTGGAAGGTCGGCACGGACACAATCCATCACGATGCCGGCCATCCCTCGCGCCTCAGCCTCTCGGTCGTCGAAGACGCATAGTCGGAAGACTGGCGCGCCTCAGTCGGTTTCCGCGGCTGTTTCGTGATAGCTCGTATCGACGTGATCCTCGATGCTACCCAGTTCGGCGTCGGGCGAGCCGTAATCGCGCCGAAGTTCCAGGGCCGTCTTGGCGCCGGGCAGATTGAGCGCCGCGTCGCGGTAGAAACCGGAATCCGGATCGAGGAGAATGGCGTAGGATATCTCCGCCACCGCGGGTTCCATGTTGGGAAGGTGTTCTTGCAGCAACGCGATGGCGGCCTGCTTATTGGCCGGGTCGAACAGCCAGGCAAGCGCCTCGCGCCACGCGGCGATGTAGCCTGTCACGCAGTCCCGGTTCTCCGCCGCCCATCGCCGGCGCACCGCGGCGACCACGCCCTGATAGGCGCCAAGCGTGTCCAGCCCGCTGCCGAGCCGGGCAAATCCCTTCTTTTCGGCCGCCGCATCGAAAGGCGACACGAGCAGGGTCGCGTCGAACTTCTGCTGCATCAACGCTTCGAATCGGGCCATGACGCCCCCGGCCTCGACGAATTCGACGGCGCTTCGCTTCACGCCCGCCAGTTCCAGCATGCGCAGCAGGACGAACGCGTAGCCCGTGGTCAGTGCATCCACGCCGATCCTGCGGCCCTTCAGCGCACTGATCGGACCGGCGCCCGGTACGCCCATGAGATGCAGAAATCCGGAATCGGCGCCCATCACGGCGACGAGATCGGATTCGTTCTCGGTAGGCGCTTCGCCCTGTCCGGAATTATATGCAAAGACATTGTCGATCGCCGTCATCGCGATGTCGTACGCGCCGTCGATCAGGCCGGCCATCTGCTGCTTGGAATTGGTCGTTGGAACGACCTCGACCTCCAGTCCGTGGGCCGTGAACAAGCCCAGATCCTGCGCGACGAAGATCGGCCAGTTGAACCCGCCCGGAAAAACGATGGCCCTCACGGTTTGGATGTCGGTGGGCGCTGTCTTGTCGGTCATCGTTTAGGTCCTCTTCCTGATAGACGGTTTGCCGGGTCGCTCGCCCGTCCGCGAGGTCTGTCGTTGAAAATCCTCGCGATTTGTGCGGAACATACTTGACGATTTCGAATTAATCCACGATTTTGGAAATTATTGAAATTCGCACTTTGTGAAACGCCTGAGGAGACGGAGGAGCGATCGCAAGGCATTCGTGACCGGCGCTTGCCCGGAATATGCCGGACTGCGGTCTCGTACCGTACCGGTCTGGTGAGTAGAGGCCAATCGCACTTGCACGGTTCGCCGAATATCCGGAGCGACGGGAATACGACCGGCGCCTTGCGATCATCGAAGCTGCACAGGGAAGAGCCGGCGGTCGTCGCCTGATCGGGGTGAGATGTCATCCTGTCCGGTGTCGCGAGCTCTTTGCGCGACGCAAGAACGCTGAACCTTCAGGGAGGAGGACACACATGGCTACAGTCGGTCTCATCGGCCTTGGCAACATGGGCATACCGATGGCCAGGAATCTCATCGAAGCAGGGTATGAAGTGCTGGGTTTCAGGCGCGGCGACGCTTCGGATTTCGAGGCGCTCGGGGGGCGACTGGCCGCGTCGCCGCGCGCCGTGGCCGAAGGCGCGGAAATCGTTCTGTGCTGCATCCCGGGAGATGCAGCCCTGCGGGAGGTCGTCTCCGGACCGGACGGCATCGCGACCGGCGACTGTACCGGACGGATCGTGGTGGAGCTTTCCACGCTGTCGGCCGATGTGAAGGCGGAGGAAGCCGAGGCTCTCGCGGTGAAGATGCAGGGCGGCGTCATGCTGGACGGCGCCATCAGCGGCCTGCCGCCGATGGTTGCCGCGCGCACCGCCGTTTTCATGCTGAGCGGCGACGAAGCGGCCTATGCGAAGGTGAAGCCGATCCTTGAAGTGCTGACGAACAAGCTCTTTTTCATGGGCGAGTTCGGCGCCGCCATGAAAACCAAACTATGCGCCAACATGCTGGTTGCGGCCAATATCGCGGCGACCGCGGAGACCTTGGCGTTCGGCGCGAAGATGGGCCTTGATCAGGCGAAGCTGGTCGAGGCGCTGCGAGAGGGGGCGGGCGGCTCGATCCAGTTCACCGCACGGGCTGCGCGCATGGCCGGCGGTGACTGGGACAATGTGCTGGCCTCGACCGAGATGCTCGCCAAGGACATCCGCCTGATCAAGAAAACCGGTGACGACTTGGGATCGCCGATGCCGGTACTCTCCAGCGTCGCGCCCTACTACGAGCAGGCGATTTCTGCGGGTTATGGCGATACCGATGTCGCCTCCGTCTATGCGGCGTTTGCCAAGGCCGCCGGTCTCCCGGTTCCCGGAGAGGAAGAAGGAAATAACGACAAATGACCGAATACAAACTTGGGACGGGGCTCGTCGACGGCGAAGCCACGCCGATGGTCCTGTGCAACGACAAGATTTACGTGCTGCGTGACGTGCTGGGCGGGGCCGCGGTTTCCAGCCTCGAGGACGTGTTTGCCGACTGGGCTTCCTTCGATCCGCTGATCTCCGAAAGGGCGGGCGCTGCCGAAGCGCCCGAACTCGATCCGAACGCGATCACCTTCCTGACGCCGCTCGCAAATCCGCGCAAGGTGGTCTGTATCGGGACGAACTACCACGATCATCTCGAAGAGATGAAGGTCACGCATCTTCCCGAATTTCCCTATGCCTTCATGCGCCCGCAAACGTGTCTCGCGGCGCATGGAGAGGATGTGCGGTTGCCGGAAGGCGCGAAGATGAACGATTGGGAAGCAGAGTTGGGGATCGTGATGGGCCGTCAATACGGCCCCGGCGACACGTCCGACCCGTTGGATGCCGTGGCTGGCTACACCGTCATCAACGATGTCTCTGCGCGGGACTGGATTGCGAACCGCCCATTCGTGGGCATCGACTGGATCATGCAGAAGGGCTGGGACAAGTTCCAGCCCACCGGCCCATGGATTACGCCGGCGCGTTTCGTCGCGGACCCGCAGCATCTCGACATCGAGCTGACCGTCAACGGGGTCGTCAAGCAGAAGTCGAACACCGGCAAGATGATCTTCGGGATCAGCGACATCATTCGCCATCTCGCGGGCATGATGACGCTCGAGCCCGGCGATATCATCGCGACCGGAACGCCGGCAGGCGTCGGTTTCGGACGTCATCCGCAGGAATTCATCGCGGCAGGCGATAGTGTCGCAGTCACCATCCAGGGGCTTGGCACGCTGGAAAACAGGTTTGTTTGAGGAAGGAAACGACATGATCAAGGTAAACCGCATCGTATACGGCGCCTTCGAGACCCCCGATCTGGAGGGGCAGATCGACCATTACACCAAGATTATGGGCCTGACGCTCGTCGCAAAGGAAGCCGACGCGGCGTATCTGTCGACGAGCAGCGACCATCACACGGTCGTGTTGCGCAAAGGCGCGGAAGCAAAGTGCGGCGCCATCGGCTTCCAGCTGGCTCCGGGCACCGATCTCGGCGACTACGCCAGGCAGATCGAAGCGCACGGGATCAAGACGGAACGCCGGTCGGATCCGCAGCCGAACATCAAGGAAGCAGTGATCTTCGAGGATTCCAAGGGCACCCAGATCGAGGTCTTCGTCGAAGCCGAGCCGTCAGGCGCCGGCTTCCAGCCCTCCGGCATATCGCCCAACAAGGTCGGGCATATCGCTTTCAACTGTACCGATGTGCAAAAGGACGTCGCGTTCTACTGCGACGTGATGGGCTTCAAGGTCAGCGACTGGATGGGCGATTTCTTCGCATTCCTGCGCTGCGGTCCGGACCATCACACGATCAATCTGGTCGCAGGCCAGAAGGTGAAGATGCACCATATCGCCTTCGAACTTCGCGACTGGACCCATATCCGCGACGCTTGCGACTGGCTCGCCAAGGATCGTGTTCCGTTGGTGTGGGGACCGGTCCGCCACGGGATCGGGCACAACATTTCCACCTATCACCGCAATGCGGACGGCCAGATCATTGAGCTCTACTGCGAGCTCGACCGGGTCAATGAAGACCTCGATATTTACGAGCCGCGCCGCTACCACCAGGATTTCCCGGAGAAGGGCAAGGTTTGGGATGATATCGCGCTCGGCGCGAACATGTGGGGCACGCCGCCGCCCGACGGTTTCCTGGACTGAAGCCGGCACCGCCAAGCCTTGGCGCCAGGCGGATCCGGGCAAGGGCGCCCGCCTGGCTGATCCGGCTGCAAACACTCCGCCGAACGGCTGAATATAGATAATGAACGCAGTGTCTTAGGGCGCTGCGTTTTTCTTTTTCTTGCTCGGTTTTTCGTCGAAAATCGCCGCTTTGGATGGCGGTCGGTCAGTCCAATATTGCTGTCCTATCGTCATCGAGAGGGACGGGACGGCGATATGGTGATGGCCGCGTTTCGCGGCGACGGATCGGTCTGCCACGCGCCGCGTCGGCGAGAGCGGGGCGAGGCCCGACGCCGATGTCAGCTGGGCGCGGTGATCGGGGTATTCGCCGGATAACGCTGGCTGTTGGTTTGTTCGATCAACCATTCTTCGAACAGCTTCAGCGAACGCATCCCGATCATGTTTTTGGGATAGACGAGGTTGCAACTCGGGCCTTTCAGGCAGAGGTCCACCGGGATGACGAGATCCCCGTTCGCGAGTTCGCGTTCGATAAGGGCGATCGGTGCGATCGCCACCCCGAGGCCTGCTGTTGCAGCCTGCAGAACCATTGAGAAATGTTCGAAGACGACGACCTTTGAATTCTTGCCGCTTCCCTCGCGGCCGCTTTTGGAGGCGCACCACTCATCCCACAGGTCCACCTCCGAGATGTGCAATAGGATCGGGACGTTGTGCAGATCCTCGCTCGTCCGCACGTCAAGGCCGGCGACCACATCGGGTCTTGCGACGGCGACAATGTCGAACGCCATCAGGCGGCGCCAGTAATGGTCGGTGTCCTGATGCGTCGCAAACTCGATAGAGACGTCGAGATTGGCGAAATCGGCATGCAATCTGGCTCCGAGACGGGTCGCGAATTCGAGGCTGATATCCGGATGCTTCTCGTAGAAATCCGTAATTCGCGGAATGAGCCAGCGGCTGCCGAAGGTTGCCGGGACCCCCAACCGCAACGCGCGCGAGTTCCCCTTGAACGAGATGGTTCCGGCCGTCGCCGCGCTGAGGCTGGTCAGGATCTGTCGCACGCGTTCATAGTAGAAATTGCCGGCCGGCGTGAGCGCCGCCGAACGTGACTTGCCCTGTTCGAACAGCTTGATGTTCAACATGGCCTCCAGCGAGGCAATCTGCTTGCTGACAGCGCTCTGCGAAAGCGCCAGTTCCGCACCTGCCTTGGTGAAGCTGCCACAGCGCGCGACCGCCTCGAAAGCGGCCAGAGAGGCGGTTGACGGCAGCAGTCGCCGCGATCGGGATGAACTATTCCATTCGGTCATGACATCATGAGCTTTCGCCATTTGCCCGGGCAACCCCGACTATATAGGATTTTGATGATCGCTTGAAGCGGGCGTGCAATCTCGGAGGAGTTGCTTACCCGGTGTATTTTCAGGCGAACCAGGTCATCTGAAGGGAGGTCAGGTGCCGAATATGGCGACAAGATTTACGTCTTTTCCGCTTGACGTGTTGATCGATTGCAGGCCCGCCGATGGTTCGTCGGCATTCCGGTTTGGCTTCAAGGTCGGCGTCTCGCGTCCCTTTCATTCCCGCGATGCGGGCGTAGCGGACATGTCGGATTCCGCGGGAGGGGGAGCGCTGTGAGTGCGGCCAAGGTAATCGAGGTCAAGGATCTCAGGCTTAAATTTGGCCATGAGGATATCTATGACAGTCTGTCGTTTTCAGTGCGCGAGGGCGAGTTCCTCTGCATTCTCGGCTCGAGCGGCTGCGGCAAGTCCACAATGCTCCGGCTGTTCGGCGGCCTGATCAAGCCCAATTCCGGCCAGGTCATGGTCGAAGGGCTGTCTCCGGAGGAAGCCTGGTCGAAGATAGCCTACGTCTTCCAGTCTCCGCGACTGGTCCCTTGGCGCAATGCGTTGCGTAACGTGACGCTTGGCAAGGAACTCCGCGCGGGAGGGCGGCCGTCTTCAGGCGATATTGAGCACGCAAAAGAGCTGCTGGACATGGTCGGGCTTGCCAATGACAGCAAGAAGTTTCCGGCGATGCTGTCGGGCGGCGAACGTCAGCGCGTGTCGATCGCGCGCGCTCTGGCCGTGGATCCCGAGATCATCTTGATGGACGAGCCATTGTCCGCGCTCGATATCGTGACCCGGCAAATGCTCCGTTCGAAAGTGCTCGATGTGTGGCAGCAGACCGGCAAGACCGTCGTGTTCGTGACGCATGACATCGATGACGCCCTGACGATGGCCGATCGGGTCATCGTCCTGTCGCGAAAACCGGCCCGCATCGTCCAGGACATCCGTATCGAGGAGCCGCGGCCGCGATCGTTGGACCGGGAGGGAAAGATGGGTGAACTGCGCACGCTCCTCGAGCAGCAGTTCCACATTGCGGAGGCGGCCTGACGCCGCTTCCAAAAACCAGAAGTCAATTCATCAACCAGGGAGGATAAGATGAAAAGACGGACATTCCTGATGGGCGCGACGGCTGCTACGCTCGCGGCGCCCGGCATCGTGAGAGCGCAGTCGAAAACGACGCTGACGATGGGGCAGGCCAACGACCCCGCGCTGATCGCGCCGCTATGGGCGGCGGCGAACAACAAGGTTACGTCGGACCTGGTCGAGATCGACTTTTCCTATGTCAGCATTCCGGCGATCATCCAGGCCATCATGACGCAGCAATATGATCTTGCGCCATGTGTGACGCAGGCGATGCCGAAGCTTGCTGCCCGCGGACTGCCGGTCAAGGCGATCTCGGCAGGCTTCCGCTATTCGGAAGGCGGCGGCGGCAGCCGGCTTTGGGTCATGGCGGACGGCGCCGCATCGCCGAAGGAACTGAAAGGCGGCAAGATCGGCGTCAGCAGCCTTGGCAGCGGCGGCGTCACCAACAACCGCATCATGATGGCCGAGGTCTACGGTCTCGACGTGTCGATCGACGGCGGTGACTTTACCTGGCTCGAGATTCCGCCGGGAACGCTGCCCACGGCGCTTCGTTCCGGCCAGATCGACGCGGCCGTCCTGTCGAATTCCCAGGACTACTCGGCCTCAGAAAACGACGATATGCGCCCCTTGTTCGACGTGAATGGCGAGATGCGCAAGTTCTTCGACGTTCAGGTGCCGGGTATCATGACCGTCAGCTTCGAAGACCGGCTCAACGAGCGTCCCGATGAGTTCAAGGCGGCGGACGAGTTGTTGCTCGCATCGCGAAACTACATGCTCGAAAACCGGGAAGAGGTCTTCGGCGCCGTTGCCGAGGAGCAGGACAGCGATACGGCCTATCTCGACTGGTACTACAGCAAATACGCCGATGCGGGTTACGATCTGCTGCAATCGGATCTTGTCGCCATGGACGCCTATTGGGCTGCCCTCAAGAAACTTGGCGAACTGAAGTCCTATCCCGATCCCAAGACGTTGATCTGGGATCAGGCGACCTACGAATAAGACAGGCATCCCTTGAGCAAGTCCCTCGCACTAGGCCGCGGCTTCAGGGTGTTCCCCCTGCGTCGTGAAACCGGCGACAAGCCCGGCGTCGTGACGGCGTGGGTGCTCTCGGTGCTGCTGTTATTGATCTGGCAGGGGGCGGCAATGTTCATGCCGCCCTATCTGCTGCCGAGCCCGGTCGAGGTGTTTCCGCTGATCGTGGAACTGTTCTCGACACGGTCCTTCTATTACCATTCGGCCATGTCGCTTTGGCATGTGGCGGCCAGCATCACCGTCGCGTTCGCCGTGTCGCTGGTCATCGCCGTCCTCGCCCATTTTCAGCCGGTCATACGCAAGGCGGTCTATGAGAGGCTCAACCTCTTTCTGAGCTCTTTCTCGACGATCGGCTGGACGTTTCTCGCCATCATGTGGTTCGGGCTGAACGAGTTTACCGTCATCTTTGCGGTGGCTGTAACGCTGACGCCGTTCGCCCTTTCCAATTTGCGCACCAGCCTGGAAGAATTGGATAGCGAGGCCGTGGAAATGGCGGCGAGTTTCGGCCGAAGCCGGCTGCGCAATCTGCAGTTGGTCATCCTGCCGCTGATGGTTCCCTACATTTTCGCGACCCTGCGCATTTGCCTGGGTGTCGCCTGGAAAGTGGTTTTGACAGCTGAACTTTTCGGGGGTGCGTCGGGCCTTGGCTATCTTGTCAGCCGGGCCCGCGCCAATTTTGAAATCCCGACGCTGTTTGCGATTTTCGTGGTCATCGTCTGCTTCGTCTATCTCACCGACAAATACGTGCTCGATGTCATCCACCGCCGACTAAGGAAGAACTATGCTGCCCTCGGATAGCCAGGGAACGTCGCGCCTGTCTCGCTTCAACCTGATGCAATCGGTTTTTGCGGAAGGATTGATCGTCGTCGCTCTTGTCGCGTGGTGGCTGGGATCGCTCGTGCTGCCATCCTATGCATTTCCCGGCCCCGGCGAGGTTTTCCTGGCCATGGGACGGCTGCTGGTGGATCCGGACTTCGCCGTGCACAGCTTTGCGACCGCAAGCCGTATCCTGATCGCTATCGTCTTCGCGATGCTGATCGGCGGCGGCCTGGCGATGTTGCCCCGCTACGTGCCGGAATTCGGCGTCTTCGTGAATGAACGGGTCCGGCCGATCATGAACTCGTTCCCGTCGATCGGATGGGCGATCCTGGGATCGATCTGGTTCGGTGTTTCGTGGACCGCCGTCATCTTCGTTCAGACCGCGATCCTGATCCCCTTCACGATGATCAACATTTCCGAGGGGCTGCGCGAAATCAGTTCCGAGGAACAGGAAATGGCGCGCAGCTTCACGCGAAACAAATGGCGCGCGTTCTCGCTGGTGATCTTTCCGATGCTTTTTCCGTATCTGGTCACCGCGGTGCGCATTTCCTACGGCGTCGCGTGGAAGATCAGCCTCGTGGCCGAACTGTTCGGTGCGCGGATCGGGCTGGGTACGCTGATCCTGCAGTCGCAGACGAACAACCGCATCGATATCGTGTTCGCGGTCTGTCTGATGATCGTGGTTTTCTTCATTCTGGGCGAGAAGCTCGTATTGGCGCCGCTGGCACGGCTTTATCGCGCCCCGCAGCGTATCTGATCATGGTCTCTCTTTCTCCGGATGCACAGCGCGCCGGACCCCTGGAGGCAGGCCGGGGCGCCAGCGGAACAAGCGGTCTCTCGGCTCTTCAGCGACGTTTGCCGACCGTTGACGATCTGCGATCGAGGTCGCGGCGCCGGGTCCCCAAATTCGTCTTCGACTTCGTCGATGCGGGATGCGGAGACGACATCTGCCTTGCCGAGAACCGAAAGGCGCTCGACCGTATCAAGATCGTGCCGAAATACGGATTCGCCAGTGTGAAGCCGCGCATGGAGGTCGAGCTTTTCGGTCGGCGTTACAACCTGCCTCTCGGGATTTCTCCGATGGGCTTCGGCGGGATCATCTGGCCGGGCACCGAGGCCGCGCTGGCCCGGGCCGCTCAAGCGGCGAAGATTCCCTACGTGCTGGCGACGCCCGCCTGTGCAGCGATCGAGGATATCGCCTCGCTCGCGCCCGATGTCTTCTGGTTCCAGCTCTACCAGACGCCCGCAAATGATTTTCAGGTGGCGCTCGATCTGGTGGCCCGCGCGGACGCCGCCGGAGCGCATGTCCTCGTCATCACGATGGATGTGCCGGTGCGTGGCAAACGCCCGAAGGACATGCGCAACGGTTTGGCCAACCCCTTCCGCAAGGATCTGCGAACCTTTTGGGATATCGCCTCGTCGCCGCGGTGGGCCATGTCCACGCTGCGGGCCGGTGCGCCGCGCTGCCGCAACTTCCTGCCCTATGCCGAGGGCGATAGCCCCTCTCTGCTTGCAAAGGCCGTCGAACGGGAGATCAAGGGCGCGTTCACCTGGGAGTTCGTCAGGCGCGTCAGGGCGGTCTGGCCACGCGCGCTCGTCGTCAAAGGTGTCTTGAGCCCCGTCGACGCGCAAGCCGCGATAGAGGCAGGGGCGGACGGCGTCATCGTTTCCAACCATGGGGGCCGGGTGCTCGATGCCGCGCCGGCGGCGATCGATGCCCTGGAGCGGATTGTCTCCGTCGTGAACGGGCGCGCCGAAGTCCTGCTGGATAGCGGCATACGCACCGGGCTCGATGTCACCCGGGCATTGGCGCGAGGCGCGAAGATGGCCATGGCCGGCCGGCCCTTCCTGTTTGGACTGGGCGCCCTCGGGCCGTCCGGAGCCGGCCACGTCATAGATTTGTTCGACAGTGAGATCCGCATGGCTCTCGGTCAACTCGGGTGCGCCGATTGTTCCGCCGCCGGCCGCCTGGAACTGGCGGTTCAGGTCTGAAGGGCGGTCATATGGGCGTCGCTGGAAATTTCGGGCTTCGCGACGGTCTCCGACTGGCCGTTTTAGAAGAATGACGAGGTGAGCATGCGTTTCTGCATATTCGGGGCCGGCGCGGTCGGGGGCCACATGCTGGCGCGGCTGAGCCTTGGGGGCGCCGAGCTCTGCGCCGTCATGCGGGGGCAAAGGCTGGCGGCCGTCAGGGAAGAGGGGCTCCGCCTGAAAATCGACGGTGAAGCGGATCTGCATTTGTCGCCGACCGTGAGCGATGACCCCGCCTCGCTCGGCGTGCAGGATGTCGTGGTGATATCGGTCAAGCTCGCCGCGCTGAAAGAGGCGCTGGCAGCGGCGCGGCCGCTCATCAACGATCACACGCGGGTCGTGTTTGCGATGAACGGGCTGCCCTGGTGGTTTCCCCAAGGCCTGGACTTGCCGGAAACCCCTGAACTGGCGGCCTGCCTCGATCCCGACGGCTCGCTCCGGCGTGCCGTGGACGTCACCCGCTGGGTCGCCTGCGTCGTCACCTCCGGAAATGTCGTCGAGCGGCCGGGGGTCGTGATCAACACGACGCCTGGGCGCAACAAGCTGCGTCTCGGGTTCTCCGACGGACGCCGAGACGCGATCGTCGAGAAGTTCGTCGCAGCGGCATCGAGGGGCGGATATGACGCTGAGTTCTCCGACGATATCCGGCGTGAAATGTGGTCGAAACTCCTGATCAACGCGGGCATGTCGAGCGTCGCGACGGTGTCCGAGCGAACGATTTACGAAATCTGCAACGACCCCGAAACACGGCTGGTCTGCAGGCGTCTGATGGAGGAAATCGTCGAGATCGGCAATGATCTGGGTATCGGGATCGATGCGGATATCGATCGCCTCACCGACCCCGCGACCGCGCCGCATCACACGACGTCATTCCTTCAGGACCTGCGGTCAGGGCGGCCGTTGGAAATATCCAACGGCATACTCGCGGTGCGGGCGATTGCCCGGGCGAGGCACATCGCTGCGCCACATCTCGATACGGTGGCGGCGTTGATGCAGGCGCGCTCGTCCCGCTTCGAATGAGGTCATCGGCCGACATCCGCCTTGACGGGCGCCGGCCGGGAAATCGGTGGCAAGTCATTCCAACGGGGAATGCCTCATGAGGATTTGCCATCACATTGAAACAGATAACGATTTTGTCGCTTTTGCTCAGCCCTTAGGCTGGTTTTGCGCAGGGAGGGAGAGACCCAATGACCGATGAACGCCATCTTGATCCGACGCCGCACCGCGAATTGGAGCGGCGTTGGCGCATCCTTCGCGACGTGATGAAGGAGGAGGGTCTCGACGCCATCCTGTGCCAGTCATCGAGCAATCTCAGCGGCTCGGCCGGATATCTGCGCTGGATGACCGGATATTCGGCGATGAACCCCTACACGGTCGTCGGTATCCTGCCGGCCGAGGAGCCGCTGGTCATGGTCCGGCACGGGGCGTTCGACGGTCGCCAGGTAGCCTCGCCGGAAATGCGCGCGATGGGCTTCGGCGACGTTCTCACGACCCCGAGCCTGCCTGCCGTCGACTATACCGGCGGATACGATGCGGCGCTCGTCAAGGACTACCTCTCCTCCATTCGCGCCAGGCGGGTGGGCATTCTCGGACGCGCGGGCATGTATTTCGGATTCGGATCGGAGCTCTACCGTCTTTCCTCCGGCGAAATCGAACTGGTGGATGTCACGGACCGGGTCGATCCCTTCAAGGCGCAGAAGAGCGAAGACGAGATCGAGATGATCCGGGTCGCCGCGAAAATGCAGGACGACTCCATCGCCAAACTCGCGGAGTTCATCAGGCCCGGGCTGACCGATCTCGAGATCATCGCCTATGCGCAATATATCGGTCAGACGCTGGGCAGCGAGACGGGCTTCTTCCTCGGGTCGTCATTCGAGTTCGGCGACGGTTCCCTGCCGCTCCGGCACCGCACGGAACTGGGCCGGACGGTCCGCGAAGGGGACCTGATGTATCTCCTTCTGGAGAACTCCGGCCCGGGCGGCATTTTCACCCATATCGGCCGCTTCTTTTCGGTTGGAGAACCGCCGGCCGTTCTCGAGGATACGTTTCAGGACGTTCTCGAAACACGGATATTCCATCTCGGCCAGTTCGAGATGGGCCGTGAATGCGCCGATATTTTTGCCGAGTACAACAGCTATATGCGCGAACACGGATATCCCGAGGAGAAGCGACTACATTCCCACGGCCAGGGGCTGGATGTGGTCGAACGACCGCTCATCAGGTCCGATGAAACGATGCGCATCATGCCCAATCTGAATATGGGCATCCATCCGTTCATCTTCGACGAAACGAAATTCGTGACCTGCTGCGACAATTACCTATTCCGCTCGGATGGGACCATGGAGCGTCTCCATGCCGCCCCGGAGGAGATTATCCGCGTGACGCCATAGCGGCCGCGCAATTCCTTCAGGGCAAGCGGCCGCGCTCTTCTCACGTCTCGCCTGTAGAGCACATGCAAAGAGGGCGAACGCCGATCGTTGCTGTGTCGCGCCCACAACTCGTTTTCCTGCCTTGAGCTCGGCCACCCGGAAGGGATGATTCCTCACTTCTCCCGGGATGTCGCGAAATAACGTCCCGGGAGATTGCAGCCTCGAAGGTCGCGAATACGGCTCGGCGAGATCGGAAGCCTTTCGGGCCTTCGCCTTCATGGGGCCGTTAGGCCTCGATTACTGTTCGAGCACGACCAGGGCGTCGAGCGCGACAGCGCCCGCCTCGTTTACTCGCAGCGGGTTGATTTCCACTTCGCGGATTTCCGGATGATCAGCCAGCAACTGGCCGACGGCGATCGCGACGGCGGCGATTGCGGCGCGATCGCATCGCGGCAGGTCGCGAAATCCGTCCAGGACCTTCTTGCCGCGCAGGCCGTCGAGCATGTGGGCGACGTCGGCTTCGCCAAGCGGCGCCAGCGCGACCGAAGAGTCCGACACCGCTTCGGCGAGCACGCCGCCAAGGCCGATCACCACGCATGGCCCCCAGGAGGGATCGCGAACGCCGCCCACGATCAGTTCGACGCCGGCGGGCGCCATTTCCTCGATGAGGACACGGCCGGGCGTCGCCGTCGGGATGCGCCCGATGCGGTCGAGGGCGTCTTCGAGGCCCTTGTCATCGCGGACATTCAGGATCACCCCGCCGACCTCGGTTTTGTGGGCGACGTCCGCTGCGGCGATTTTCACGACCACCGGCTTGTCGAGCTCGGCGAAGGCGCGGACCGCTTCGTCACGCGTTTCACACAGAACGCTGCGCGGCGCGGAGATGCCGTAGGAGCGCATCAGCTGTTTGGCGCTGCTTTCGTCGAACGGACCGGACAAGGTCTCGGCATCGGGCGATGCTGTTCTCTCCGATCGCTGCGACAACAGCCACTGGTGGCGGGCGTCCGCGTCGAGCGCGATCCCGGCAAGGGCGAGCCGGTCCGGGCCGAGCACCATCGGCGTGCCGGACGGTTTCAGGTCGTTGCGGGCCTTTTCGAGATCGGGCGCGGGCCCGAGCGTCCCGAACAGGACCGGCTTGCCGGTGGCTTCATGGGCCGGGCGCAGCGCTTCCGCCGGATCGAGGACCGACGGTTCGCTGATTCCGAAAACGAGCACGGCGTCGATGGCGTCGTCTTCTGCCGCGGCGCGGACGACATCCGGGAAACCGGGGCCGGGGCGGCCGGTGTCGATCGGGTTCTTGATGAAGGTCATCGGCGGCAGCAGTTCGCCGATCCGCTCCATCGTGTCGCCGGCCAGTTCGGGGAGCGCGATATCCGCGGATTTCAGGGCGTCGGTGATGAGCAGGCCCGGGCCGGCCTGGCCGGTGATCAGGGCCATGCCGTTCGCCGATTTCGGCGGCAGGCGGCGGCGCGACAGCACGGCGACGGCCTGGGCAAGATCGTCGAGCGTGTCGACGACGATGGCGCCACCTTGCGTGAGCGCCGCCACGGTTCGCTCGCGCGATCCCATCAGGTTGCCCGTATGCGAAACGGCGAATTCGCCGATATCGGCGCGTCCGGCCACGACCGCGACCACCGGTTTGCGCGGCGTGACGCGGCGGAGCGTCTCGAACATCGCGCGCCCGTCGGTGACGCCCTCCAGATGCAGGGCGATCGCGGCCGTGTTTTCGTCGTCGGCCAGCAGTTCGAGCATGTCGCGGGTTCCGATATCGGCCGCATTGCCCAGACCCGCGGCGATCGAAACGCCTTCGCCGAGGCTGTCGAGCAGATACCCGACGCTCAGATTGACGCCACCCGACTGCGCCACGACGGCGATATTGCCCGCCGCGATCGTGTCGACACCGGGGACGAAACTCGCGATGCAGCCCGCCGCCGGATTCACGAAGCCGGACGTGTTCGGGCCCAGCAACCGCAAGCCCGTCGTCCGGCAAATTTCCTCGAGTTGCCGTTCAAGCTCCGCGCCTTCCTCGCCGGTTTCGCCGAAGCCGCCCGAAACGATGAAAACGCCGCCGACGCCACGCGCGGCAGCGTCGGCCGCGGCCTGGACGCAATGCCTTGCGGGAATGGCGAGAATGGCGAGATCAACCGGCTCCGGCAGGTCGGTCAGGCTGGGATAACAGGGAAACCCCTGTATTTCGGTTTCGCGCGGGTGCACGGCGACGAGCTTGCCCGGGAAACCCGACAATGTCTTGAGCGCTTGAGAACCCGCCTTGGCCGGATCCTTCGAGGCGCCGACGACGGCAATCGATTTGGGGTTGAAAAGCCGGCTGATGTTGTTGCGCCGCTTCTCTTCGAGGAGGCCGTCTTCCGCGGCTTCGTTTTCACGTGCCGAGCCATGTGCAGCTATCATTGTTTTTCCTCCAGGTCTCCGGTCGGGGCCGCCTTCGGCCGCGAACCGGGAAGTTCAGTAAATCGTGGAAAAGCCGCGCAGGATGTCGGCTGGAAGCATCAGGCGGTGTCCCGGACCACCGAGCAGTCCCGACAATATTCAAGCAGGGCCTTTACGGCGGGGGAGTCGGGCAAAATGGCCTTGGGATCCACGCCAAAGACGGTGACCGCAGCCTGGGCTTCACCCTGCCAATCCAGTATCGGCGCCGCGGCGGCGACCAGTCCGGGAATGAACTGGCTGTCTACCGAGGCGAAGCCGCGCTCGCGAATTTGCCGCGCCAATTCTGCGATGGCGGTCTTGGTGGGCGCCGTATCGGGAAGCAGCGCCGGATTGCGCGTTGCCCGTCGCAATTCATTGTCACGGGCGTTTTCTATGGTCGGTTTCGGGGCCCAGGCAAGAAAGACACGCCCGGTCGCAGAGTTCAGGAGCGGCAATGTTGTGCCGAGCCCCATGGAGGTTACCGTTGGCGTGACTCCGCGCTCCCAGCGGACGACGGTCGCGCCCTCATTGGCCCAAACTGCCAACAGAACCGTCATCGATGTCTTGTGAGCGAGATCGGGCAGTCCGTCCGCCGCGCGGTTGACGAAATCGTTTCGCGCCAGCGCGGCGAGCCCGAGTTGCATCGCCTCCGGCCCGAGGTCATAGCGCCCCGACCGGCCTTCCTGGCGTGCAAGCCCGGCGTGGACGAAGGAAGCGAGGTAGCGATGCACCTTGCTGAGCGGCATTCCGCAATTGCGCCCGATCTCCGAAAGCGTGAGCGGCCCGTTCTGGCGCGCCATGAAGGTGAGCACTTCCAGCGCGGCGTCCAGTGATTTCAGCCCGCTGCCGTTTTCGTCCGCCAATTGGTTTCTCCCTCCACTCGCATGACCCCGATGCGTCATATGCAATGTCGATCGGCCGCTGGCAATCTGACGCCGGCCGTGTCGGCCGCGGCGATATCCGCTTCGCTCCGGAAAGGCGCATCCATAATCATCCTCTACACGGCTTTTTTCGCCGGAGGCAACGCCATCCGTTCGACGGGTTGAAGCATGCAAGGTATTGAAAGGAAAAGGATAATTTCTTTGTGCCTTGGTGTTTGCGTCGGGTTTCATGCTGCGCCGAGTGTGGTTCGTTTGATTTCCAATTTATAAAAACCATTGCACATAGCGGAAAAATTGTCTAGCTAACCGCCGTCGATGCCGAGTGCCTGGAGGAGCAAAAATGTCGAAACTTCAGAGTGTCGAAATTCTGGGTGGAGGTCCGGGCGGACTCTATTGCGCCATTCTCATCCGGAAGCTTTTGCCGGAGGTGAAGGTACGGGTGACCGAGCAGAATCCCGTCGGCGCCACATGGGGTTTCGGCGTGGTGTTTTCCGACCAGGCGCTGGACTTCCTGAAAGCGGACGATCCGGAGATTCACGACCTCATCGTTCCGGGGATGGAGCGCTGGCGGAACATGACGTTGAATCTGCCGGGCGGTACGGTGACCCTGGATGGCGTCGGCTTCACCGCCATCGGACGGCTGGAACTCATCGAGACACTGCGCAAGCGCGCGGAAGAGCTCGGAGCGGAGTTGCGCTTTTCCCACCATCTCGAATCGGTGGACGAACTTGAGGCCGATCTGATTATCGGCGCCGACGGGCTCAACTCGCTGGTTCGGGCGTCGGATCCGCAGGCATTCGAAGAGGATATCAGCGTCCGTAACAACCATTTCGCATGGTTCGGCACCAACAGGCCTTTCGATACGCTGACGCAAACATTCGTCGAGACGGACAAGGGCGCGCTCAACGCGCACCACTATCGTTTCTCGCCGACGACCTCGACATTCATCGTCGAGTGCACGGGCGAGGTCTTCGACGCCTGGGGTTTCGCGGACATGGACGAAGCCAAAAGCGCCGAGGTCTGCGCCGAGATTTTCTCAGACGTGCTCGAGGGCGCGCCGCTGATCACCAACCGGTCGATCTGGCGGCAATTTCCCCGGCTCTGGTGCAACAAGTGGTATTCCGGCAACCGGGTCTTGCTCGGCGACGCGGTCCATACGGCGCATTTCTCGATCGGTTCCGGCACCCGGATCGCGATGGAGGATGCGATCGCGCTGGTCCATTCGCTCGCTCAGGAAGGCGACGTCGAAGCCGGCCTGGCCCGGTATCAGGAGACGCGGCCCCCGATCGCCTACAAGATCGTCGACGCCGCGACGACATCCGCGATCTGGTACGAATCCTTTGGCGAGAAAATGAAGCTGCCGCCGATGGAGTTCGCCTACGACTACCTCATGCGTTCCGGGCGCATGACGACGGAGCGGTTGAGCGAAATGGCGCCGAAATTCGCGGCCGACTACGCGGCGTTCAAGGCAAAATCGGCTTGACGGGATCGCCGCCCATGGCGGTTGCGCGGCCTTGCGCCGGTATCGATTGCCGGCCGGGCGGCCGTGACAATTCCGGGACGCTGAAAAAGCAAAGAGGAAGAGTATGAATCGGCTTAAGACCGTGGATATTCTGGGAGCCGGACCTGCCGGTCTCTACACTGCAATCCTGCTCCGGCGGCATCTGCCCGATATTCGGGTGCGCGTCACCGAACAGAATGCGCGGGACGCGACGTTCGGATTCGGCGTCGTCTTCTCAGATCAGGCGCTCGAAGCGCTGAAATCGGACGATCCCGAAACCCATGATCTGATCGTGGATCACATGGAGCGCTGGCAAAATATGACGCTCAGCCTGCCGACGGGGCAGGAAGTGATCGACGGCGTCGGGTTTTCCGCGATCGGCAGGCTGGAGCTGAACCAGCTCCTTGCAAGGCGCGCCGAGGAACTGGGAGCGGAGGTCCGCTACGAAACCGAAATTGCCTCGCTGGATGAACTGGACGCCGATCTGGTCGTCGGCGCCGACGGCTTGAATTCGCTGGTGCGGCGATCGCAGGAAGAGGCCTTCGCGCCGAAACTCTCCCATTTCAGCAATCATTTCGCCTGGTTCGGGGCGACGATCCCCTTCGATACGCTGACCCAGACCTTCGTGAAAACGGACAAGGGCTGCTTCAACGCGCATCACTATCGCTTCGCGCCGGACCGCAGCACGTTCATCGTCGAATGTGACGACGCGACCTACAAGGCCTACGGTTTCGACGCGATGGGCGAGGAGGAAAGCGCGCGCGTCTGCAGCGCGGTCTTCGCGGATGCGCTCAACGGCACCCAACTGGTGACGAACAAGTCCGTCTGGCGGCAGTTTCCGCGCTTGTGGTGCGATAACTGGGTCGCGGGCCGGCATGTCATTCTCGGCGATGCCGCGCATACCGCGCATTTTTCCATCGGCTCCGGGACGCGCCTGGCGATGGAAGACGCCATGGCGCTGGTCGCCGACCTGCGCGCGCATGAAGACCTTGACGAGGCGCTCGCCGCTTATCAGCGGGAGCGCCCGCCGGTGGCGAAGAAGATCGTCGACGCGGCCAACACCTCGGCCGCCTGGTACGAGACCTTCGCCGAAAAGCTCGATCGCGCGCCGCTCGATTTCGCCGTCGACTACCTGACCCGCTCGAACCGCGTCGACATGGAGCAGGCGCGTGAAATGGCGCCGCAATTCATGGCCCGCTACGACGCCTACAAGCAGGACAGTCCGGACGTCGTCGCCGATCCGGTGCCGGAGCACACGCCGGGAGCCGATGAGATCGGCTATCGGAAATCCGACCACCGCAACTGCTCCGGGATCCTCTGGCAGAACCTCGCCCGTAATCCTGACAAGGTCGCTGTCGCCGGTCCCGCCGGGTCGCTGACTTACAGCGAACTCGTAGCCGAGGCCGCCCGCTGGGGTAACGCCTTTCTGGCCGCGGGTCTCGAGCGTGGCGAGCGGATCGCCTTTTTCCTCGACGACACGCCGGCCTTTCCTGCCGCCTTTTATGGTGCGGTGCGGGCCGGTTTCGTTCCGGTCCTGTTGAACATTCAGACCAAGCCGGACGTCCTGAACTACTTCCTCAAGGATACGTCCGCCCGGTTCGCCGTGGTCGATGCGGAACTCGCGGACATCTTCAGCGGCGAGACCGTTGAAGGAACGCGGCTCGAGACCACCATCATTGCCAATGGCGAGGTCGAAGGAGCGGGTTTCCTTTCCGCAACCGCGTTTCTCGACGGGCAGCCGTCTGAGCTGGCATGCGCGGATACCGGGCCGGACGACATGGCGTTCTGGATGTATTCGTCGGGCTCGACGGGCCGTCCCAAGGGGATCGTCCACCTGCATCATGACATGGCCTATGTGCAGCAGAGCTATGGTGACCATGTCCTGAAGCTGAAGGATGACGATATCAGCTACTCGGTGCCGAAAGCCTATTTTGCGTACGGCTTCGGCAACTCGCTGATCTTCCCGTTCTCCTGCGGCGCGACGACGCTGTTGATTCCGGGTCAGCCGCGCCCGGACGTCGTGCTCGACGCGATCGAAACCTACAAGCCGACCGTCCTGTTCGGCCTGCCGACGCTCTACACGGCGCTCGCCCGGTCGGAGGGGATCGAGAAACGCGATCTCTCGTCCCTGCGGCAATCCATGTCCGCGGCCGAAATCCTGTCCGAGGATGTCTACAAGGCGTGGAAACAGAAGGTCGGACACGGCCCGACGGAGGGGCTCGGCTCGACCGAGGTCTTGCATATCTACCTGTCGAATTCGCTCGACGATCACCGCATCGGCGCGGCAGGCGCCCGTGTGCCGGGCTATGAGGTTCGTCTGGAGACGCCGGAGGGCGAGCCGGCGAAACCGGGTGAGGAAGGTGTCATGCTGGTGCGCGGCCATTCGACGGCGCCGATTTACTGGAACCGGCCGGACAAGACCCGCGAGACGATGCGCGGCGAATGGCTCTATACCGGCGACCGGTTCTTGGAACGCGACGGCTATTACTACTTCCAGGGGCGTGCCGACGATCTCATCAAGGTGTCGGGCCAGTGGGTCTGGCCGCTCGAGGTCGAGCGCTGCCTGAACGAGCATCCCGACGTGCATGAATGCGCGGTGCTGGCGCATCAGTTGGAAGACAAGCGCATGGCGCTGCGTGCGGTGGTGAGCCTCGTGCCCGGTGTGGCGGCGGACGATGCGAAGACGCGTGAGCTTCGCGATTACGTCAAGTCGCAGCTGACGCCGTTCAAGTCGCCCCGGCTTTTCGAATATCTCCCTGAATTGCCCAAGACGGGCACGGGGAAAATCGATCGCCAGGCAATCGTCAACATGCCCGTTGCGGATACCGCCTGACCGAAAGGCGAAGGCCTTTTCCATGGGCGCAGACAAGACATTCGAATGGAGGAATGAATGAAAGCGATGAAATATCTGATGGCGGCCGGGCTGGTGCTTGGCATGGCCGGAACCGCCAATGCCCAGGTCGCGTCCATCTCGACGCCGCCGCAGGGCTCTGTCTGGAACACGATGGCCTCGGTGATCGCCGGTCAGGCGCGCGAAAGCGCCGGCATGCGCATGGTCGTGCAGCCTTATGGCGGTAACGCGCAGATGATGCAGTCCGTCAATGAAGGTCTTGCGGAGTTCTCGCTCAACGATGTCAACGACGTGATCACCGCCGTCGAGGGCAGCGGCGAATACAGTGCCGCCATGCCGAATCTGCGCGTCGTCGCGCGGGTCAATCCCTTTCCTGTCGGGCTCTACGTCAAGGAAAGCTCCGGCATGACGGCGGTCGCCGACCTCAAAGGCAAGAGCGTTCCGTCCGGCTGGGATGCCTTCCCGATCGCCCGTTCCCACATCAGCGCCATTCTCGCCGCCGGCGGCCTTACCTGGGATGACGTGAAACAGGTTCCCGTGCCGGAGCTCATCCGCGGTTCCGACGACATGGCGTCCGGTCGCGTCGACAGCGCCTTCTTTGCGGTCGGTGGCCCCAAAGTCGCGGAAGTCGACGCGTCGGTCGGCGGCGTGCGCTTCCTGACCGTCGATGCCAATGACGAAACCCTGGCGAAGATCCAGCAGGTTCGCCCGGCGTTCTACTTCTCCGAGGTGACGCCCGCGCCGCCGCGTGTCGGCGTCAAGGAGCCGATGATGTTCGTCACCTGGGACAACGTTCTGCTGGCCGGGACGCATGTCTCGGATGAACAGGTCAAGACGCTTCTCGCGGTGCTGTTCGACGAGGCGGAGGCGATCGGCAATGCCTATCCGCCGCTGCGCGCGCTCAATCTTGAGACCGCCTATAAAGCCTATCCGGGCCTCGAATATCACCCTGCTGCCGTCGCCTTCTTCGAGGAACGCGGCGTGGAACTGGCGCCCGCCGATTAAACGAGAACGCAGCCGGGAGGCGCGGAGCGCTTCCCGGTCTGTGCCTGTCAGGAAACGTGCATGGCAACCGTCGATAATCCTGAAATACCAGAAGGCGCGGTACCGGAAGGTCCGCGCTGGCCGCGTATGCTGAAGGTCGCCTTTGCCGCCGCGCTGACGCTGCTGTCGCTTGCGCAGGCCGCCGATATCGGCTCGCGTCTGGGCTTTTCCTATTATACGGAACAGTTCCTCGCGATCGTCCTCGGTCTGAGCCTCGCGCTGGTGTTTCTCGGTAACAACGGAACGCAGGGCAAGCGGCCCCCCGGCCATGCGCCCGGTATCGTCGATGTCGTGCTCGCTTTTACGGGCCTGGGCTTGTCGCTCTATGTGGCCTGGGCCTATCCGTCTCTGGTCGGCCGGGCGATGATGCTGCCCTGGGACGCGCTGGTGACGGGAAGTGTGCTGTTCCTGCTCGTCCTCGAGGCGCTCAGGCGTTGCGTCGGTTGGGTCCTCGTTATCGTCGTTCTGGTGATTTGCGGCTACGGCCTCATCGGTCATCTTGTCCCCGGCGTGCTGCAAACGCGCGAGGTCGCGCCGCCGCGCATGGCCGTATACCTCGCATTCGATCCGAACGGATTGCTCGGCCTGACGCTGAACGTGGCTGCGACGGTGGTGATCGCCTTCGTGTTTTTCGGACAGTTGCTGTTGCATTCGGGAGGGGCGAACTTCTTCAACGACATCGCCACCGCCACGATGGGCCGCCGCCGCGGCGGCGCCGCCAAGATCTCCATCGTCGCCTCCGGCCTGTTCGGTTCGATCTCCGGCGTTGTCGTCTCGAATATCGTGGCGACCGGCGTGGTGACGATCCGCCTGATGGTCAATTCCGGCTTTCGGCGCACGACCGCCGCCGCCGTCGAAGCCGTCGCCTCCACCGGCGGGCAGATTGCACCGCCTGTCATGGGCGCGGTCGCCTTCCTGATGGCCGACATCCTGCAAAAGCCCTATTCGGAAATCGTGGTGGCGGCCATCGTGCCGGCCTTGCTCTATTACGTCTCGCTGTTTGCGCAGGCGGACCTGCAGGCGGCCAAGCAGAACATCAAACCGGTCGAGGGCGAGGACATCCCGCCGGTCTCGAAGGTGATGTCGCGCGGCTGGATTTTCATCATTCCCTTCGCGGCGATCGTTGTGGCGCTGTTCTGGTTCAACCAGCGCGCGGAAACGGCCGCGCTGTGGGGGGCGGTCGCTGCGCTGGCGATCGGCCTGACGGTCGGCTACGGCGAAGTGAAGATGACGCTGCGCCATTTATGGGACTGCATCGTCGAAACGGGCGTGGCGATCACCGATATCGTCATGATCTCCGCTGCCGCGGGGTTCATCATCGGCGTCCTGAACGTCACCGGCCTCGGTTTCGCCGTCACCTATGCGCTCGTCGATCTGGGGCAGGGCAATCTGTTCATCCTGCTGCTGATCTCGGCTGCCGTCTGCCTTGTGCTCGGCATGGGCATGCCCACGGTTGGCGTTTATCTTCTGCTGGCGGTTCTGGTCGCGCCGTCCCTGGTCGAATCCGGCGTCGAGCCGATCGCGGCGCATCTCTTCATCTTCTATCTCGGCATGATGTCCATGGTGACGCCGCCGGTCGGCATCGGCGCGTTTTTTGCGGCGTCGATCGCCAAGGCTCCGCCCATGGCGACAGCCTTCGAGTCTATGCGCTTCGGATGGACCGCCTACATCATCCCGTTCCTGTTCGTATTCTCGCCGGCGTTGCTGCTGATCGGCAATCCTGTCGATAGCTTGATCGCGGTCGCGACCGCGGTGCTCGGCGTCTATGCGATATCCGCCGCGTTTATCGGCTGGCTGCACGGTCCCGCGGGTCTTGTGCGGCGGACCGCGATAGCAGCCGCGGGCATTGCGCTTTTGCTGCCGCCGGGCATCGGGGGCGAACTGACCCTGTGGGTCAACGGCGCCGGCCTGATTGTCCTTGCTATTCTGTGGACATTCGGACGCGGTGCATCGAAACACGAAATCGCGGAGGCTGCCGGACAATGACACGGATGAGCCAGCCGCACTTCCAATCCTGAAGAGACCTCGAAAACAAGGATATACGAATGACATATGTATTCCCACCGGCGCCGATCCCGACTGTTGCGGTTGACGGCAGCGAGGAACGCGTTCCGGTTCGCCGCATTTTCTGCGTGGGACGGAACTACGCGGCGCATGCACGCGAGATGGGCAAGGATCCGGACCGCGAACCGCCGTTCTTCTTCACCAAGCCGGCCGATGCCGTCGTCATGGACGGGGAGACGGTCGCCTATCCGCCGGAAACGGAGAACTTCCATTACGAGGCCGAACTGGTCGTCGTCATCGGCAAGGCGGGCCGCAACATCGCCGAGGCCGACTCGCTTTCGCACGTCTGGGGTTATGCAATCGGCAACGACCTGACGCGCCGCGACCTTCAGCTGGCGGCCCGCGACAAGGGACGGCCCTGGGATTTCGGCAAGGCCTTCGACCGTTCGGCCGTTGTCGGCCCTGTTCATCCGGCCGAGAAGGTCGGGCACCCGGACAAGGGCTCGATCAAGCTGACGGTCAATGGCGAGGTCAAGCAGGACGCCGACTTGTCGGAACTCATCTGGTCGGTGCCGGAAGTTGTTTCGATCCTGTCGCACTCCATTGCGCTGCAGCCGGGCGATCTCATCATGACCGGCACGCCGGCCGGCGTCGGCCCCCTTGCGGTTGGAGACAAATGCACCGTCGCCATCGAAGGACTGGGCGAGATCACGACGACGATCGGGCCGCGGGCGTGATGCAATGACGCTGACGCTGCACAATTTCTTCCGGTCCTCCACCTCGACGCGGTTGCGTGCCGCGTTGAACCTGAAGGGCCTGGATTACGACTATGTCGCCTATGTGCTGCGCAAGGGCGAGACGCGCACACCGCAATATCTCGCGCTCAACCCGCAGGGTCTCGTGCCGTCGCTCGAGCGCGAGGACGGCAAGGTCATGACGCAGTCGCTGGCGATCATCGAGTGGCTCGAGGAGATGCATCCCGAGCCGGCGCTGCTGCCGGCCGATCCGGACGGTCGGGCGCGCGTGCGCGCGCTCGCCTACATGATCGCCTGCGAGGTGCATCCGCTGAACAACCTGCGGGTTCTCGGCTATATCGCCGACCGTTTCGGCGCCGACGAAGCCGGGCAGAAGGAATGGTTCACCCATTGGGTCGTCACCACCTTCGACGCGCTCGAAACAATGCTCGCGCGGGACGCCGACACCGGGGCGTTCTGCCATGGCGATACGCCGGGACTTGCCGACATCTGTCTCTACGCGCAGGTCTGGAACAATCGGCGCTTCGAGATCGATACGGCCAATTGGCCGACGATAGCCGGCATATTCGGTCGGCTCGACGCCATCGCGGCCTTCCGCGATGCCGCGCCACCCAACCAACCCGACGCGACCTGAAACGGCGCGCGGAAAAAGGAATGGAGGATTGTCATGAATGAAGCCGTAACGCATGAGAATGTCGCGCATGCCATGCAGCCCGAGGACACGCCGGAACTGCGCGAACTCTACAAGGGTTTCGAGGCCGAAAGCCTGATCCCGTTGTGGACGCAACTCGGCGACCTGATGCCGATCCATCCCAAGTCCAAGGCCGTGCCGCATGTCTGGAAATGGTCCAACCTGCTGCCGCTCGCCGAGAGATCCGGTGAACTGGTGCCGGTGGGCCGCGGCGGCGAGCGCCGCGCGATCGGGCTCGCCAATCCCGGCCTGGCCCCGAATGCCTATGTGTCCCCCACTCTGTGGGCCGCGATCCAGTATCTGTGCCCGGGCGAGACGGCGCCCGAACACCGCCACAGCCAGAACGCATTCCGGTTCGTGGTCGAGGGCGAGGGCGTGTGGACGGTCGTCAATGGCGATCCGGTGCGCATGAGCCGCGGCGACCTTCTTCTGACGCCGGGCTGGAACTTTCATGGCCATCACAATGTCACCAACAGCCCGATGGCCTGGATCGACGGCCTCGATATCCCGTTCAGTCAGCAGATGGATGTGGGCTTCTTCGAATTCGGCGCGGACCGGCTGACCGACAATGCGACGCCGAATTATTCGCGCGGCGAGCGCCTGTGGTGCCACCCGGGCCTCCGGCCGCTGTCGCAATTGCAGGACACGGTTTCCACGCCGATCGGCGCCTATCGCTGGGAATTCACCGACCGCGCGCTGACCGAGCAATTGCTCCTCGAGGACGAGAGCCAGCCGGCAACCGTCGAGCAGGGGCATGCGGCCATCCGCTACGTCAATCCGACGACGGGCGGAGACGTGATGCCGACGATCCGCTGCGAGTTCCACCGCCTGAGGGCCGGGACCGAGACGTCGAGCCGTCAGGAAGTCGGGTCCACGGTGTTCCAGGTGTTCGAGGGTGAGGGAGCCGTTGTCCTTAACGGCGAAACGCGCAAGCTCGAAAAGGGCGACATGTTCGTGGTGCCGTCCTGGATCCCGTGGTCGCTTCAGGCCGAGACGCAGTTCGACCTGTTCCGCTTCTCCGATGCCCCGATCATGGAACGGCTGCACTTCATGCGCACGAAGGTCGCCGGGCAGGACTGATGTCCCTGACCGAAACGGACCGGGCCGCCCGCGAAGCCTTGCGGGCGCGGCAGGGGGCGGGCGCGCGTTACGATGCGCCCAACGCCCCCGCCGGGGATCTGCTTCTGGCTCGCCGCGGAGCGGCCTTCTTCGCCCGCAAGCTCAACGAGCTTTCGGATGCGGATTTCGACGGTCCCTCGCTTCGCGGCGGCTGGTCGCGGCGGCATCTGATCGCCGATGTCAGCTATCGGGCGCGCGCCATGGCGATTGCGCTCAAGAGCCTGCGCGAGGATCTGACGGACGAGGAAGCGGAATGGAGGCCGGACGTCGCGCTGGCCGCGACGCTCCCGGTCCGCGCGCTGCGTTATCTCTACGAACACAGCGACGTCCATCTCAACGTCGAGTTCCGCGATCTTTCGGATGAGGGGTGGGACGGCGAAATACGTCTCGGGGAAGGCGCTCCGGTTGCCGTGCGGACCCTCCCGCTTCTGCGCGCGAGGGAAATCTGGCGCGCCGCCGTCGATCTGGGCAACGGCGCGCGTATGGCGGACCTTCCGGCGAGCCTCGCCTGATGCCTGAGCCGGGCCGCATTCGGCCCGGAACGCCCCGCGATCCCGTCACGGAACGTAGGCGCCGCACGAGACCAATCATTTCGCATGTTCCATGGCCGGCGCTGCCCGGACGCCCATCCGGCAAGCTGACCGCGCTATGACTTGGAGGAAAGGTTTTCGATCAGCTTGTCCAGCGCCGAATAAAGCTGCAGAAGCTCTTCCTCCTCGAAATCCTCCAAGGCGAGATTGGCGACGGACCTGGCGCGGTTCATCGCATGATCGATCTTGCGCCGGCCATCCCCGGTCAGGCTCACGATGATCATGCGCCTGTCCTTTTGGTGACGCTCCCGGGATATGAGCTTCTTCTGGGCAAGCTCGTCCAGCACGCGCGTCGACGACGCTTTCTCGATGCCCATCCGGGCGGACAGCTCGGACTGGCTTACGGGGCCTTCTTCCTTGAGCGTTCTGAGGTGGACATATTGCGCCATGCTCAGTTCGGAGCCCGCCAGATGTCTCTGCAGCAGCTTGCCATAGAGATGATACACGAGCCGCAGCGACGCCCCGAGCCCCCTCCTTTTCGAAAGGGGAGTTGTTATATCATTGTTTTCAAACATAATTTGATATTTTCAAGCTCTTGACGAAATCTATAGCATTCCATACAGTAAGACAATCTTACCAATTTAATATGGTAAGCATATCTTACTAAATAGGGAGGAGGTTTCATGTCCGAGAGACTGCTGTGCGCGTCATCTGAGCTCAGCGAGACGGTCGCGAAAATTTTCGAAATCGAAGGCGTCGAGATCGGCGTCATTCGCCACAAGGACGATATCTTTGCCTATCTGAATATTTGCCCGCATCAGGGCGGCCCCGTTTGCGAGGGGCTCAAGATGCCGAAGGTCTGCATCGAGCTGGACGAATTGAAACGGCCGATCCGGCAAAATTTCGATACCGGCGAAATGCATCTCGTCTGTCCCTGGCATGGCTGGGAATTCAAGATCGAAACCGGTGAGGCCGCGGGGGATCCCAACATACGGCTTCGCCGGTTCAAGACCGTTGAACGCGATGAGAACGTCTATGTCGAAATTTGAGCAGGTCGCGGCCAGGGCGCAGCCGCTGAACGCGTCATTCGAACATGTGATGAGCGCGCTCCGCGCACCGGAGGAACACGGTCTGAGCGTCGGGCAGCTACAGGCGCTGTTCGCCGAGATCGTGCGCAATTACGCCGAGCTTCGCGAACTCGAAAAGGATCTGCCTCCCTTCCCGGAAAACAACGACGTCTCGGCCACCGAGGTTGCGATCGCCGCCACCGGCATTCTCGAGGCTGCCGACATGGCGGTGTTCGAACTGGGCATGTGGCAAACGCTGAAACAATAGAGCGCGGGTGAGTGACACAAATGACAAGTGCGAAGAAAGAATTTCTCTACGGCTCCAACGACGATCCCTCGATCCAGGAGTTCAACACGACGAAGCTTCTGAAAAACGCGAAGAAGCAGGCGCTCGACAGAAACTACAAGGACTTTTTCATCTGCGACGTGGATGCGCACCACTATGAAACCGAAGCGCTGCCGGAGATCCTGGAATATATGGACGACCCGGTCATGCGCCATCTCGGTCTGTCGGCCGGGAATGTCGGCCGGGCCGGTCTGATCCCGCAAACGATCGGCACGCAGGACATGGCCGGACGCGTGACGCGTTATCCCGGGCGCGCCAGGGAGGTGGTCCCCGAGACCCCGCACCGGGACATCACGCTGACGCGCCGCTGGATGGATGCGCTCGGCGTGGACATCGCCTGCCTGTTCCCGACCCCGATGCTCCTGCTGGCAACGCATCCGCAACCCGAAGTCGAAGTCGCCATGGCGCGTGCCTACAACAGGTGGCTTTGCGAACGGATCCTGGAGGAAGACGAACGGATCTGTTCGATGGTCTATCTCCCGGTCAACGAGCCTCACGCGGCGGAGCAGATCATCGACGAGTTCGCGGATCGCAAGGGCGTCGTCGGCTTCCTGTCCACGGGCTATCTGAAACGCCCCGTGCACGACACGGAACTGATGCGCGTCTATGCCAAGCTGGAGGAGCGCGGAAAGCCGCTTGGCTTCCATGCCGTCTACAATTGGGGAGACTCGTCCCTGGCGCAGCTGAACAAGTTCATCTCCGTCCATGCGCTCGGATTCAGCTTCTGCAACATCATCCATATGACGAACTGGGTGCTGAACGGGATGCCCGAACGGTTCCCCGGGCTGAATACGCTCTGGATCGAGAGTGGCCTGGCGTGGGTGCCGTTCCTGATGCAGCGCCTGGACAACGAATACATGATGCGCACCTCCGACGCACCGCTTCTGAAAAAGAAGCCGAGCGACTACATGCGCGAAATGTTCTATTCGTCCCAGCCGATGGAGAAGGTGGACAACAGGGAAGCGCTGGAAGTGACGTTCAAGATGATGAACGCGGAATCCCAGCTGCTCTACTCGTCGGACTACCCGCATTGGGACATGGATCTGCCCAGCACGATCTACGATCTTCCCTTCCTGGGAGAACAGGCAAAACGGAATATTCTGGGCGGCAACGCGCAAAAGTTCTTCAAGCTGGAGCCGACGCTCTCCGAGTGGAAGCTGGAGGCACGCAAGGGATAGCCCCTCGGCGCCGCGTGGCCTGCTCTACTGGCCGGTCACGCGGCATTCGGACTTGTCCGGGCTTGTCGCCTGGCCCGTGATCCACGGTCACAATCCTTCGAACCCGGCTCTTGCCGTCCAGTAGTCCCAGGCACGGGCGAGGGGCATGTCGCCGAGAAGCATCGCCGCTGTTTTCTCGATTTCACCGGGCGACAGATATTTTGGCTGCCCGAGGGGCAGCGTGTTCAGGATCAGTTCCGCATTGTCTCGCATATAGATCGAGATCATGCAGATCGCCGCCAGATTCGGGGCGGCGCACACTGCGCCGTGCCCGCGCAGAAGCGCCGTGGCGTTTCCGCCGAGCGTGCGGGCGAGGGAGTGTCCCATCTCGAGCGTATCGACGAGCATGTTGGTGTCGCCGAACTCCGGCTGGCTGTCCCATACCGGCGTTTCGGCCCCGGCGACAGCACCCATGTGGAAGGCGGGCTTCAGCGGGATATCGGCCAGCGAGAACGGGATCACCGAGTGGGCGTGATGATGCGACACCGAGTTGATTTCGGGCCGCGCCATGTAGATCGCGCCGTGGATGTATCGTTCCGCGTAAGGGCGGCGCGGATCGTCGGATATGAGCGTGCCGTCAAGCTCGAACTCCATGATATCGCCGCGCGAGACGACCTCCGGACTGCGCGACCTGGAAAGCAGGAAACGGTCGGGATTCGTCGGATGACGGACGCTCACATGGCCGAACCCGTCAATGACATTCTCACGCGCCAGAATCCGGTTGGCGATTACAAGATCCCGGATCGCATTGTCGCGCAGCTGGGCCTCACTCATTGTGTCCTCCTCCTCTGAAAAACTTTCGGGTCATGGTTTGACCGCCATCAGCAGAACACCGGCGGTCGCGATGATCGTGGCGACGATGACGGTCTTGCCCGGCATCCGTTCGGTCCGGAATATGGCGACCGCGAGTAGCGCCGCGATGAAGACTTCGATCGAATTGATGAAGGCAACCCGGCCGACGCTCGTCAGCGCCAGCGCCCCGAACTGCATGATTTGTCCCGCGGACATCAGAAATGCCGCGAAGAGTTGCCATGGATTCGGCGTTTTCAAAGCGCTGGCGACGATCGACCGATACCGGCCGCTGACTGTCGACATGCCCGCGTAGAAACAGAGCGCCGTCAAGGCGCCGATCAGTGCCCCAAAAAACGCGTTCGGGATTTCCACGAGACCGAATTTGCGCGCAACGAAACTCGATGCGTAGAGTGTTGCCGATCCGACGCCGAACGCCAGCCCGCGCGAGATGACGGCCCGCCGCTCCGGGTCGTCTGTCGAAATATGAACGCTTGCGCGATTGTCCCAGTAAAGCAGCAGGAAGCTGACCGCGATCAGCGCCATGCCGCCGCCGGCCAGGGGCGAAATCGTCTCCCCGATGACGAGCGCGGACAGCAGCAGCGATATGAAAGGCATCAGGCGGCGCGTCGTCGAGGCCCGGATCACACCGGCGAACTCGATCGACTTGAACATGGTGATCCTGCCGCCGACCGTTGCCAGCAGCCCGGACGCGATGAACCAGCCGGTGGCCGTCCAGATGGCGCCCGTACCCGATGCCGGCTCGCTCGCGCCCCCCGTGCCGCCGCCGAGCAGCATCCACGCCAAGCCGGCCAACAGCCCCGTGACAATGGCGGAAAGGAAAACACCGCTTTCACCGCTGCTGGAGCTGGCGCCCTTCGCGATCGCGACGCTCGACATCGCATTCGCGAATGCGGCCCCAAGGGCGAGGAGTTCACCGGTCAAAGTTTCATCGTCACGACTGTTGTTCGCATCGTCTGGAACGGTGACCCGGCGACCTTGCGACCCATATAACTTAGAGAGCTAATTAAAATCGTATATCGCGTTTCGATTTGCGTGTCGAGTTGTGCGCTATGGCCGTTTCGTCGATTGACAAGCCGGTTTTCCGCGCCTTATGTTTGATAAGTTAGCAATCTAATGATTGCCATTTGGGAGGAAACCATGAAAAAACTGTTTGCGAGCGCCGTAACCGGCGTAGCAGCGCTGTTGCTCGTCGCATCCACCGGCGCGCAGGCGCAAACCTATAATCTGACTCTCTGCGGAGCGAGCCCCGGCGGTTTGTGGAGCCTTCTCGGCGCCGGCATCGATGCGGCCGTCAAGAAATCCTATCCGGGATCCACGGTGACATATCAGACATCCGGCGGCGGACTCGCCAATGTCGCCCTGCTCGATCAGGGCACCTGCGATCTCGCCATCATCCACGACGCAGAGGCGAAGCTGGCCTTGGGCGGCAAGCCGCCGTTCAAGGCTCCCATCGAGAGCATGGCGACCGTCGCGCAGCTCTACACCTGGGCGCCGATGCAGGCGATCGTGAGCGCCGACTTCGCCAAGGAGCACAACCTCGCGAAACTGGAAGACATCGCTGAGCAGAAACTGCCGATTCGCATCGCCCTCAACAAGCGCGGCAACATCGTTAGCTCCGTCGGTGAATCCATGTTGAACGCCATTGGCGCCAGCATCGACGACATCAAGTCATGGGGCGGCGACGTGCAGTTTGCGGCGTCCGGCGAACAGGGCGATCTGATGCGCGACCGCCGCGTCGACATGATCCTCAACTCGCTGTTCGTGAATCACAGCTCGATCCGCGAACTCGCATCCTCCATCGATGTCGATCTGTTGCCGATCACCGAGGAAACGGCCCAGAAGGTCATCGACGAGTGGGACATCAAGCCTTACACGATCAAGAACGATGCCTATGACTGGACCGACAGCGATGTGCTCACGGTAACCGTGTCGGCGCAGCTCTTCGTGCGTGCCGACGCCGACGAGGAAATGGTCCACAACATCTCCAAGGCGCTGGTGGACAATGTCGACCAGCTGAATGGCGTTCACAAGGCGATGGCGCCGCTTGACGTCGAACTGATGGCCGGCGCCCGGACGGTGCCCTATCACCCTGCCGCGAAGAAGGTCTTCGAGGAAGCGGGTTACTGATCCGCTGAAGTTTGCGCCGGGGCGTTTTCACGCCCCGGCGCAGTGACGCCCACCAATCAAAAAATGGCACAAAGCCAATGCTCAGCATTTTCTTCGACACCGGGACACGCCGATCTCCGGGTGGCCTGACCGGCCATGCCGTAAAGGCATTCGCGGCCGCGACGGCCGTGTGGACCGTCTATGCGGCGGCGTTTTCGCGCGCCGACGCCCTCACGCTCATCATGACGTTCCTGTCGCTGATGCTGGTCCTGACATTCGTGCTGATCGGTCCGACGGCGCACTCCGACCGCGAGCGGATCCCGTTCTTCGACTGGGGGCTGGCGCTTCTTGCGGCCGCGACCGGGGTCTATTTCGTGTCGCAGGCCGACATCATCGCGCAACGCATCACGTTGCTCGATCCCTTGTCCACCTATGACGTCCTGTTCGCGTCGCTGATCCTGGCCCTGACGATCGAGGCCATGCGGCGCACGGTGGGGGTCGGGCTGACGCTCATCGTCCTCATATTCCTGGTGTACAATCTCTTCGGCGACCGGCTTGGCGGCGTGCTCGGTCATGGCCTCATCACCTACGAGCATTTTCTCGACATCACCATTTTCACGACGGATGGTCTGTTCGGGGTACCGCTTCGCGTCGCCGCGACCTACGCCTTCCTGTTCGTGCTGTTCGGAACGACGCTGTCCTATGCCGGCGGATCGGTGTTCTTCTTCAATATCGCCGCCTATCTGACCGGCCGCTCGCCGGGCGGTCCGGCAAAGATCGCGGTCATCTCGTCCGGACTTTACGGAACGATTTCGGGCAGTCCGACATCCGATGTCGTGACGACCGGCGCCATCACCATTCCGATGATGAAGAAGATGGGCTATCGCGCGACCTTTGCCGGCGCGGTCGAGGTGGCGGCGTCCACGGGCGGCAGCCTGTTGCCGCCTGTGATGGGCGCCGCGGCCTTCATCATGTCGGAATATACCGGCATCGATTATGTCGACATCGCCTTCGCAGCCCTGATCCCGGCGCTGCTCTATTACATCCCGATCTATCTTCAGGTGCACCTGCGCGCCAAGCGAAACAATCTCGCCGGCGTCGACCGGTCGGAGATTCCGTCGCTGAAGGTGACGATGCGCGACGGCGGGCTGTTCATCATCCCGCTGATCGCGATCACCTGGGCGCTCGTCGAGGGGTACACGCCGACCTATGCGGCGGTTTACGGCGTCGCGGCGGTTCTCGTCGTCTCGATGGTCCGCAGCAACACACGGCTGTCTCCCGGAAAGATCTACGACATCCTGGCGGAAACCAGCCTGCGCACCGTGCCCGTGGCCGGCGCATGCGCGGCCGCCGGGCTGGTGATCGGCGGGATCACCATGACCGGGCTGGCGTCGAAGTTCAGCGCGCTGGTGTTCCTGCTGTCGGGATCGGACCTGTTCTCGTCATTGACCATCGCCGCCTTGCTGACCACGCTGCTCGGCATGGGGATGCCGACCCCCAGCGCCTATATCCTCGCGGCGGTGCTGATTTCTCCAGTAATGCGGTCGCTCGGCATCGAAGACCTGCCGGGCCATCTGTTCCTGCTCTATTTCGCCGTCATGTCCGCACTGACCCCGCCCGTGGCGGTGGCGGCCTATGCGGCGAGCGCGATCGCCGACGAGAACCCGCTGAAGATCGCCGCGCAATCGGTGAAGATCGCCATCGGCGCGTTCCTGATCCCGTTCTGCTTCGTCTACAATCCGGCGTTGCTGCTGCAGGGAACCGTTGTGGAAATCGTCTTCACGACCGTGTGCGCCATCAGCGGGCTCGTCATGATCGCGATCGCCGTCGAAGGGTACTGGGACCGGCGTCTGACCGCTCTGTCGCGCATCGCCTTCACGGCCTCCGGTCTCCTGTTCCTGGCCGCGGGTTACACGACGGCGGCGATCGCAGTCGCGGCCCTGGTCGCCGGCGTTCTGATCGCGAAAATCTCGGGCAAGGAAGAGAGCATCACAACCGGGACGCGAGCCGGCGAATAGCCGATCGGGATTGCGGTATCCCTCCATGCGCAATAAAGGGCATAGAAGAAGGGATCGCCAAGATGGACGACAACAACGCCAACACCCAACCGCCCCCCCCAGAAAATGCAACGCTGCCTTTCGAGGAGAGCGTCGGCTATCAGGTCCGACAGACGCATCGCCTTCTTCAACGCTATCTCCAGCGCAAGATCGAGCCATACGGGGTAACGCCCGGAATGTGGTATTTCCTGCGGGCGCTCTGGGATCAGGACGGGATGACCCAGCGCGAATTGTCGATTGTTGTCGGAACGATGGAACCCACCACACTTACGGCGATCAAGGCGATGGAGCGCAGCGGTCTTGTGCGGCGTATCAAGAACGCGGAGGACAGGCGGAAGATCAACATCTTCCTGACCCGGCGCGGGCAGGCTCTGCGCGCCGAACTCATGCCTTTGGCAAAAGAGGTCGTCGGCAATGCCGTCGCCGATTTCTCCGAGCAGGAAAAACAGGCGCTTCTCGGCTATCTCAAGGCTGTCCAGGACAATGTTTCGGAGCGTATGGAAGCCGATACGGTGGCCGCGAAGTAGCGCCGCCGGGAGATGGTTGAGAGAGGTCGCGTGTCAGGCGAGTTTCTTCAGGAACGCATCCACGGGCATGACCTCGCGCATCGGAAGATCGGCTGAGTTCGCATCGAGTTCGGCCACATAGCTGAGACCCTCGCCGTCCCACAGCCACCAATAGGCGATACCGCCCTTCTTGTCGCGGATCGGCATTCTGAAGGTCGGAAAGTCCTTGAGTTCCGCCGGGATCGCCGCCGTCCCGACCTTCGAGGCGTTTATCCGCTTGTTCTCGATGGCCCCGCCCAACGGCAGCATGGCGACAAAATCGCTTTTCGAGCGCGCCAGGATCCCGAAATCGTCGGGACGGCTCGCATGACGTCCCGGCAGGACCCGCACCACCTCGGGATAGGAGGCATGGTTGTGTGTGACCTGAACATAGGCGTTTCCGCCTTCGGTTTCGATTTCGATGATATCGCCGGGATTGAGTTTCATGACCTGCTCCTTTCCTTCCCCCAATCGTTCAAAGGCTATACGCCTCTACGGTGGCGGGATGGAAAAGCTCCTCGACCTCGACCTTTCTCGGCGAGAGGCCCTGCGCGTTGTGGTAGGTCAGGAACTTCTCCAACGTCTTGCGGTTGGCATCGAGGCCGTAGGGCCAGATGTCGGCGCCCATTAGCGCATGGGCCCGGGCGAGACTGTCTTCCACGAAAGGCATGGTGACCTTTGTCGCCGACGTGTCGGAGAGCGCTTTTTCCGCGGCCTGCTTGGCTTGCGTGAACGCCTTGAGCAGCGCGCCCGGCAACCATGGATGGACGTCGGCGAGCGACCGGCGCAAGCCGAGAACGTGCATGATCGGGAAGATCGCGGTCTTGCGATAGTAGCTCTCGGCCTCCGCGATCGTATCGGCGAAGAGACGGCGGACATGCGGGTGGCGTTCGTCGAAACAGCGCGGCGCCCTCGGGCCAACGAAACCGTCGATCTCGCCATCGATGAGCATCTGGTTCAAAGTCGCGCCCTCCGGCGCATTCGTCATCCTTATGTCGTCGGGCAGGTCGACCTTGATCTTCTCCGGCCGGCCGGGCGTATCCATCCCGCCGCGCACCCATTCGATTTCGGAGGGTTTGACGCCATATTCGTCTTCGAGAATCCCCCGGAACCAGACATTGGCGGACAGCTGGTATTCGGCGATGCCGATACGCCGTCCCCGCAGATCCGCAGGGCCGTCGATGCCGCGGTCATTGCGTACATAGATCGAAGTGTGCCGGAATGCGCGTGACAGAAACACCGGGATCGCGATATAATGCGGATCACCACGCGCGACGGAGATCGAATAGGACGAGATCGAGAGCTCGCTGATATCGAAGGCCTGGTGACGGAACGCGCGGAAGAACATCTCCTCCGGCGAAAGATGCATGCAGGTCGGATCGACGCCGTCGATCTTCACCCGGCCATCGTAGATGGCGCGCGTCCGGTCGTAATCGCCCATTGCGATGGACAGCTTCAGATCGCTCATGATGTCGTGGTCTCCAATCCCGTTTGATGTTCCAGCGTTACCGGCATCCCGCTTTCGGCCGCCGAAAGGATCGCCCGGCAGATCTCGAGGCTGGCCAGCCCCCAGGCGCCGGTCTGGGCCGGCGGCTTTCTGTCGCGCACGGTGGCGACCACCGCGTCGATGACCTCCTTGCGGGGGTAGAGGAGGTCCGGCGCTTGCCTGAATTCACGGTCGATGTCGCCATAGACATACACGCCCTCCGGCGTAAGGCGCAGGTCGGCCCGGTCGCAGGAAACGATAATCGGCCCGAAATGCTCGTACCGGCTCGCCGGTTTCGGCATGTCGCCGGACCCGTAGGTGCGCGCCGATTTCAGTTTGATCTCGTCTTCGGCAGAGGAAACCGATTTAAGTTTCCGGCGGGCGTCGCCATAGGCTTTCGGATCCTTTGCGTTTCCGAGTTCGCCCGTCCACCCCATCCATTCGTCGCTGTCGAAATGCGCGTAACCGGAATAGGTCAGCGAGGCGAAGACACCGCCGGCAAAGGAGACGAGGGCGGAGTAGGCGCCTTCGGTCGGCCGTGCGGGATCCCATTTTCCGGTCATGGCAAAGACCCTTTCCGCCATGCCGCCGGCCAGCAGGCGCACGATGTCGATCTGGTGGACACCCTGCGAGAACAGCACGCCGCCGCCCTTTTCGGTATCCAGCTCCTCCGGTCGTCGCGGCCGGTATAGGAAATCGGTGTAGTTGAAGGCGTTGATCATGCGGACGCGGCCATAGTCGCCGCTGTCGATCAGTTGTCGCGCAAGGGCGACCGGCGCATCGAAACTGTGGCTTGGACCGACGATCAGCTGCACGCCGGCCTCGCGGCATGCCTCGACCATGCGCTTCGCGTCTTCGAGGCTGATCGCGATCGGCTTGTCGACGAAAACGTGCTTTCCGGCTTTTGCCGCGGCGATCACATGCTCGCAATGCAATTCGTGCGGCGTGGCGACATAGACGATCTCGACCTGTGGATCGGCGCAGAGACGGTCGACATCCGGATAGGCGTTTCCGCCGAATTCCGCACGGAAGGCCGCACGCGATTCCTCGCGCGGCGCACATGCGGCAACGAGACGGACGCGCTGATCCGCCCGGAAGGCGGGCAACATCAAGACAAAGCCCCGGCCGAGTCCGATGACCCCGATGCCGACGGGAGAGGCGCTAGAGGTCAATGACGAGATTCCCCGAGCGCGCCCGCGAGATACAGATCATGATGTAGTCGTCCTTCTCGTCGTCCATCAGCACCATGTCGCGATGATCGACATCGCCCGAGATCAGCCGTGTCTTGCATGTGCCGCAAGTGCCGCTTTCGCACGAACTGACCGTCGGGATACCGCTGTCCCGCACGGCTTCCAGGATCGAACGGTCGGCCGGAACGGTGACCGTCTTGCCGGATTTCGCCAGTTCGACGTCGAACTCCACATCGTCGGGGCGGATGACCTCGACCGGCTTGAAGTCCTCGAAATTCACGCGCCCTTCCGGCCAGTGGCCCGAGATCGATTTGATCTCCTCCATCAGCGGCTTGGGGCCGCAGCAATAGACATGGATATTCCGTGGCTCGGCAAAATGGTCCCAGAAGTCGTAGACCTTGGACGGGTCGCCGCTGTCGTGATGGACAATGACCGCGCTGCCGTAGGCTTGCTTCAAATCGTCGAGATAGGCGGCCTCCTCGGCGCTGCGCGTGCAATAGATGATCTTGAGCGGCTTGCCCTTCTCGGCCACGTAGCGGGCCATGGCGACGATGGGCGTTACGCCGATACCACCGGCGATCAGCAGGTATTTCGGAGCGTCTTTCAGCGGGAATTCGTTCTCGGGCGGCTCGACGAGAAGCTCGGTTCCCTCCAGCGCCTCGTCATGCATCGATTGGGAGCCGCCGCGTGAATCGGGTTCTTTCTTGACGGCGATGATATAGTTTTCCGGATGCGTTCCCGGGCCGACCAGCGAGTATCGCCGCATCGCACCGGACGGTGTCTGAACTGTCACATGGGCGCCGGGGCCATAGTCGGGCAGTGTTACGCCCGCTTCCGGGACGAGCGTGAATTCAGCGATTGTCGGCGTCAGCATGCGCCGGCTCGCCACCGTCATTTTCATTGCTCCGCTGCTATCGCTCATGTCCCGTTATCGCCTTTCATTCCATAGGGTTTGCATACTTAGAAACCTAATTATTTTGTGTCAATGGCTGGACGGGGCACATCCCCTGTTGTAAATTGCTTAGTCATCTAATGAGATTTGATGAGAGAGGAAACCATGCTCACGCCCGAAGAGAATGATATTCTGACGCAAGTCGGCCCGGACAAGCCGATGGGCAAGCTGATGCGCCAGCATTGGACGCCGGTTTGCCTGTTGGAGGAGGTTGCGGAACCGGACGGCGATCCCTTGCTCGTCGAAGTGCTGGGAGAACGCTACGTCGCCTTCCGCGATTCCGACGGCAAGCTGGGTCTGCTCGATGAGCTTTGCCCTCATCGCCGCGCATCGCTTGTGCTTGGGCGTAACGAGGAATGCGGCCTGCGTTGCCTCTATCATGGCTGGAAATTCGACGTGGAGGGCAATGTCGTCGCGATGTCTTCGGAACCCGAAGGCAGCCCGCTGATGGACAAGGTCAAACAGCCCTCCTATCCGGTGAAGGAGTGGGGCGGCTTTGTCTGGGCCTGGTTCGGCGACAAGGAAAACGTGCCCGAGTTCGATCCGCCGGCCTTCGCGCCCACGGAGGATTCGCCGATCGCGATCCTGAAAATCCGCATTCCGTGCAACTGGGCGCAGATCCATGAGGGACAGATCGACAGCGCTCATTCGTCGAGCCTGCACTCGTCCGACATGGTGCCGGCGCGTGTCGAGCGGGCTTCCGCCGACGACAAGTCCTGGTATCGGCCGTCGACCGACAAGTCGCCGCGCATGCAGACGCAAACGACCAGCTACGGTTTCCACTATGCGGCGATCCGGCGTCCGATCAAGAACGCGGATACGCAGAACTATCTGCGCATCACCGAATATGTGGCGCCCTATTATTCGCTGATCCCGCCGAACAACATGTACAATGTCGCCAGCGTCATCGTGCCGATCGACGACGTGACGACTGCCTTCCATTTCATCGCCTGGGGTACGCAGGACGTGCCTTCCACCGAGGAGTGGCGCAAATTCACCTATGCGCGCAAAGGCATCGATCTGAACGATCGCTGGGAGCCGGTCCGCACCAAGGAAAACAATTTCCTGCAGGACCGCCAGGCGATGAAGCTCGGCAATTTCACCGGCATCAAGGGCATCCCCAACCAGGATATCGCCATGTGGGTGACCCAGGGTCCGATCGCGGATCGGTCCGTCGATACGCTCGGAGCGTCCGATCTGGCGATTGTGGAGTTCCGGCGCCTGATGGTCGACGCGGCGCGCAAGGTCGCCGAAGGCGGCAAGGCGATCGGCACGGAAGAGCCTCGCGTCAAGCAGTCGACGATCAACTCGCGCGAAGGCGTCTTCCCGAAAACCGTCGATTGGCGCACGATCGGCGAGAACGGGGGGATCATGGCGGCCGAATAGACGGCACGCCTGATCTATTCCACCAATCGTTTGGTGTTCTGGCCATCCTGACATCCCGTCAGGATGGCTTTCTTTTTCACAGGTCGAGCGGCTTCGACTTGTCGAAATGGAGATGGTCGCGGGAAATCTCGGCGATCTCCCGGCATCCGAGCAGGCGCATCGTCCGCCGGATTTCCTCACCGAGAATGCCGAGAGCCTGGGACGAACCGGCTTCTCCGCTCGCAGCCAGGCCGTAAAGCGCGGCGCGGCCGATGAGCACCGCGCGTGCGCCGAGCGCGAGCGCCTTGACGACATCGGTCCCGCGCCGAAAGCCGCTATCGACCAGGACGCTCATCTTGTCTCCGACCTCGTCGACGATCGAGGGGAGGGCTTCGATCGTGGAGATCGCGCCGTCGAGCTGACGACCGCCGTGGTTCGAAACGACGACGCCGTCCACGCCGGTCTCGTGCGCGATCGCCGCGTCCTCCGCCGTGAGCACGCCCTTCACCAGTAGCGGCCCCTTCCACTGATCGCGGATGCGCCTGATATCCGACCAGTCGAATGACGGATTGCGCTGGCTGCGGGTGAACTCCGCCATCTCGGCAGCCGTTGCCCCGGCTCTGAGCAACGGCGCCAGGTTTTCGAGGCGCGGGGTGCCGAAACGGAGCCAGACCGATGCCAGCCAGCGCGGATGGGCTAGGCCGTCGATCACGATGCGCGGCGACCACTGGATCTGATGGGCGAAACCGTGACGCCGGTCGCGCTCCCTGTTGCCGGCGACGAGCGAGTCGACCGTTAAGATCACCGCGCCGTATCCGGCCGCCGCCGCGCGGTCGAGCAGATGCGCCGAGAAGTCCGGCCCGCCCCACGGATAGAGCTGGAACCACCGGGGACCGCTGTGGTGTCGGGCGATGTCTTCGAGCGAGGTGTTCGATGCCGTCGAAAGCGCGAAGCCGACATTCGCCCGGCCGGCGGCGCGGGCGAGGCAGACATCGCCCTTGGGCCAGAGAAGGCCGTTCAGGCCGGTGGGGGCGACGACCAGGGGCAGGGCGATTTTCTCGCCGAAGAGGGTCGTCGCGGTGTCGATCTCGCCGCCCGCAAGAATCCGCGGTCGGAAGGATATTCGCTCGAACGCCTCACGGTTGCGCCGAAGCGTCGTCTCGTCCTCCGCGCCGCCATCCACATAGTCGAAGACGACCCTCGGCAGACGCCGGCGCGCCCTGCGGCGCAGGTCGTCTATGTTGACGGGCATCGCCATGCCGTCGGCGCTTTCAGGCGACCGCGTCGAGACGCGACAGCCTTTCGCGCCATGCCGGTTCGATCTCCGGGTTCTTCGGATAGAGCGGCAGTTCCCCGCGCATGATCCTCTCGGCATTCTCGATGACCGCGCGGGGCATCGCGTCGTAAAGATCATTGGTGTGACCGACCATATGTGGCGTCAGGATCACCCGGTCGATGCCCCGCAGCGGATGGTCCATTGCCGGTGGCTCGGGATCGAGCACGTCCAGAGCGCCCCCGCCGAGCCGGCCTTCCTGCATGATCGTCGCGAGCGCGTCCTCATCGACGACCCCGCCGCGCGACGTATTGATCAGGATGGCGTCCTCCTTCATCTGCCGAAGTTCTTCGAGGCCGATCAGGTTCCGCGTCTCCGGGGATAAAGGCACATGCAGACTGACGACGTCGCTGCGCCGCAGGAGTTCTTCCTTTTCGACAAATTCGACACCGGGCCCCGCACTGTCCCTTGCCACATAGGGATCATTGACGATGATGGTAGCGCCCCATCCATTCAGTCTTTTGACCACGCCGCCGCCGATACGGCCCATCCCGATGATCCCGATCGTGCGGTTCTTCAGCATCCGTGCATGCATCCAGGCAGGCCGCGGCTGGTTTTCCCGCAGCAGCCTTTCGGTCCGCTTCAGCCCGTACAACAGGACCAGCATGAACATGATGGTGGATTCCGACATGGCCTCGAAATTCTCCGGTATAGGTCCGTGGCCGACGATGAGCGATCGCGCCGCGCACTCGCCGAGATCGACCGCATCCACCCCGATCGACGGGAAGACGATGCCTTTCAGCCTCGGCGCGGCATCGAGGTCCTCGCCGGAGATCCGGCTGCGCGAGCTGGTCACGATGATATCGGCTTCCCCAAGAAGTTGCGCGCGTTCGGAGGCGGAGAGGCGATAGGGGATTCCCGGCGTCGCCCTGGGTCCGTGGATGACTGTCCAACCGGCCCTTTCAAAAGATGCGGTGGCGGATTTCAGAACCTCCACCAGATTGGGATCGTCGCAGATGTAAACGGTTCCGGGCATCCGATTAATCGCTCCGCGTGAGGCCCGCGGCCATGTTCGGGTTGTAGCCGGGGCGCACCCGGGCATCGACGACAACGCTTTTGCCCTGTTTGGCCATCGCGACCGCTTCGCGCACTGCGTCCGCAAGTTCGCCCACTGTGTGGACCGGGCCGATTCCCTCGAGCCCCTGCGCTCTGGCGACGCCGGCGAGGTCGATATCGGGGTCGGCGATACGCTGGCCGATCCATTTGTTTTCGACCGGGCGGTCGCGCATGACCGCCACACGTTCCTGGTGAACCTCGTCATTGAAGAAGGACTGGTTGTTCGCCACGACGGCAACGAAGGGAACGCGGTAATGCGCGCCGCTCCACAGAGCCGCGACGCCCATCATGAAGTCGCCATCGCCGAGGACGGCAACCGGCAGCCGGCCGGTGTCCTGCAAGGCCAGGGCTGCACCGACAAGCATCCCGGGGCCGGCTCCGATTCCGCCGCCGCCGTCGGTGCCCAGATAGTCCAGCGGATGGCGGAAATGCCAGGTCTCGCCAGCCCAGCCGAGCGGCAGGCGGATCAGCGAGACGCATTCCCCCTCGAGACCGGCGCCCAGCGCCCCGGACAGGCCCATGATGTCGATGGGGGTATCGGGAGCGGGGCAATCGACGGCGCATTTCGCAACGGCGTTTTCGGGACCCGTGCCGGGGCCGACGCCGAGTTCGTCGGCGATCAGATGCATCGCGATATCCGGGTCCGACGCCAGATGAAGATCGGTCGCCGGCAGCCCCTGATAATCCATGCTCCAGCCATTGTGGATTTGATGGTCCAGCGAGATGCTGACGATCTTCGCGGAAACCTCGCCTGCCTGCTTGCAGGCGCCCGCGAGATCGAGCCAGTCGAGACTGAGTATCACATCCGCGTTGCGGATCGCCTCGGTCGCGGCGTCGTCGAAGAAATGCGCCGGTTTGCTGCGATGAAGCGGATGGTTTGTCGGGAAGGCCGCGCCGATCTTGATGTCGGTCAGGACGCCGGCATCGAGCGCTTCGGCAAGCGCGACGCGACGGGCCCAGTCCTCCGGCTTTCGCGAGACGCGACCCGCCAGAATAAGTGGCGACTTGGCACCGCGCAGCAATTGCGCGACATGCCTGACCCCGTCGCGCGGCGGCTCTGCCGGCAGGGGCGGGCGGTAGCGTTCGATATCCGGAAGCGCCGGCATCGCATCCAGCTTTTTCTCCTGTATCGAGACATCGAAATTGACATAGGTCGGCCCGCACGGCGCAGTGCGCGCAATGACATTGGCGCGCAGCATGGCCTCGATCGCCGCTTCGACCGAGGCCGGCTGGTCGTCCCACTTCGTGAAGTTGCGAACAAGCGCGCCCTGATCCCGCGCCGTGTGGATCCAGTCGATCCACGGACGCCGCCGTGCCGCGTCGACCGGCCCGGTCGCGCCGAAGACCAGCATCGGCACGCGATCGCACCAGGCGTTGAAGATGGCCATCGAGCCGTGCATCAGGCCGACATTGGAGTGCATGATCACGGCCATCGGCTCACCGGTCACTTTCGCATAGCCATGCGCGATGGCGGCTGCGTGCTCCTCATGCAGGCAGAGCAGCATTTGCGGGCTCTCGTTTCCGAGCCGGTTGACGAGACTGTCGTGAAGGCCGCGGAAGCTGGCGCCCGGATTGAGCGCCACATACTTCATGCCGGTCAGCCGCAGCATCTCGGCAAAGACGTCGCTGCCCCAGGCATTACCTTCGGCTGAAGGCACCGGCTTTTCGACTTCGGCACGTGCTGTCGGCGATGATTTCGGGTTCATTCCTGGTCCTCCACGCGTCCGGCCACAGAGCCTGTGTCCGGTTCCTCCTCCGGGGTGCTCTCCCGGCCAAGGCTCGGAAAAACAGATGCTTTGTATGCTAACTTAATTTTCAGGCCGTAACCCGCGGGCGGGATATTTTCAAGACGTCCCTCCCGGCAAACCGGAGCGCCGGGAAACGAATTGACAAGACGGAATCGCCTCCATAGTTTGCTTAGTATCCTAATTTGTCTGGTCGCCAGACGCGGGATGGGAGGAGAAATTTTCGGATGGTGCTAGATATCCGCGGGGTCGGAAAGTCATTTCGGGCGGCCAACGGCCATACAGTTCATGCCTTGTCCGACGTGTCGCTGACGCTGGACGAAGGCGAGTTCGTATCGATCATCGGGCCGAGCGGTTGCGGGAAGTCGACCCTGTTCAACATCGTCGGCGGCATGCTGACCGATTTTGACGGAAGCGTTGCCGTCGACGGCAAGGAGATACGCGGACCGCACCGCGAAATCGGGATGGTCTTCCAGGAAGAGTCGACCTATCCGTGGCGCACCGCGTCGAGGAATGTCGAACTTCCGCTGGAGATCGCCGGCGTGCCGGCAGGCGAACGGCGCGAGCGCGCCCACAAGCTGATCAAGCTCGTCGGCCTCGAAGGGTTCGAGGACCGCTATCCCGGCGAACTCTCCGGCGGAATGAAGCAACGTATCTCGATCGCCCGTACGCTGGCCTTCCAGCCACGCATCATGCTGATGGACGAACCGTTCGGCGCGCTCGACGAGCAGACGCGCCTGCTTCTCGGCGACAAGATCCTGCAGATCTGGCAGGAGATCCGCCAGACGACCATGCTGATCACGCACAACATCACCGAAGCCGTGCAGATGAGCGACCGCGTCGTCGTCATGTCGCACCGGCCCGGGCGGATCAAGCGCATCATCGACATCGACCTGCCGCGGCCGCGGAGCTCCGAGAACATCGCGGATAAGGCCTTCGGCGACTATGTCGGGATGATCTGGAGCGACCTTCGAGAAGAGGCGTCCCAGTATATGAGCGAAAGCGAGGCCGAGAGCCGCGCCGTCGCGTGAACCGCCCGTATAGCCGGGCAAGATTAATTCATGGGAGGAAAACATGAAGATCAGCAGACTAGCAGCAGCTGCGGCCCTGGCGGCGGCGACTGTACTTTCGGGAAGTGCATGGGCCGCCGATACCGTTCGCGTCGCCAACGCGCAGAAGGGTTTCTGGGACCAGACGATCATCATGTTCGGCGATGAGGCCGGCATCTTCGACAAGCATGACATCGACCTCGAAATTCTCTGGACCGACGGCGGCGCGGATGCGCAACAGGCCGTGATTTCGGGAAGCATGGACGTGGCGTTCGGCACCGGCATGCTCGGCGTGATCAGCGCATGGGCGAAGGGCGCTCCCGTCGAGATCATCTCGGCGTCGATGACAGGCTCGTCCGACCTCTACTGGTATGTGAAGAGCGACAGCGACATCCAGTCGATGGCCGATACCAGCGGCAAGACCGTCAGCTTTTCGCGCCCCGGTTCGTCGACAAACCTGGTCTCGGCCAAGCTTGTCGCTGCTGCCGGCACCGATGCCGAACTGGTCCCGACCGGCGGGCCCGCCGCCACCATGACCCAGGTCATGTCCGGACAGATCGATGTCGGCTGGTCGGCGGTCCCGATTGGACTCGACCGCGAGGTGAGCGGCGATATCCGCATCATCGCGAGCGGCAATGACGCGCCGGGCGTCGCCCAGCAAACGGTTCGCGTCCAGATCGCCAATCGGAACTTCCTCGAGAAAAACGAGGATGCCGTGAAGCGCTTCACCGAAGCCTATCAGGAGGTTCTCGACTGGGCCTACAGCGGAGACGAGGCGCTCCAGAAGTGGGCCGAGATGAACAATCTGACGCTGGAGGACGCAAGGTCCGCGCGCGATCGCGGCTATCCCAAGGAAGCACTGCAGCTCTACCCGCTTCAAGGCATGGATGCGAACGTCCAGGAGGCCGTGGACAATGGCCGGCTCGACGAGCCTTTGAGCGAGGAGCAGATCGCCGAGATGACGGCGACTGCGAAAAAAATCCACGGCGACATGTGAAAATCATTTCGGACGAACCGTGACCATTATTCAATTCTACAGATGGGGGCCGGTTATCGCCGGCCTTCTCTTGCTTTCTCTCATAGGTCTCGCGCTGCAATATGCGACGACCTCCGGGATTATCTCGCCCTTCGTGGTCCCTCCGCCGGCCGATATCCTGCAAGCGATCCCGAAGCTCTTCATCAAGGAAGGGCTGATCGGCTATTTCTTCGTGACCGTCGGCATCACGCTGTCGGCGACCCTGATCTCGATCGTCATCGGCTTGCCGATCGGCTGGGTGCTGTTCCGCAGCCCGGATTTCGGAAAAGCCTATGAGAGCTGGCTCGGCGCGATATTCTCGGCGCCGATCATCCTTCTTTATCCGCTGTTTCTCGTGGTCCTCGGCCGGGGCGTGACGACCATTATCGTCATGAGCGTGGTGGTCGGCATCACGCCGATCATCCTCAGCACCTATACGGGCCTCAAAGGCGTTCCGCCGGTCTACCTGCGTGTCGCCAGAAGCTTCAACATGGCGAGCCGCGACATCTTCTGGCAAGTCTACGCGCCGGCCGCCATCCCCGCGATCTTCACCGGGGTCCGCCTGGCACTTATCTACGTCATGATCAACGCGGTGGCGATGGAGTTCCTGATCAGCATCGGCGGGCTCGGCTATCTGGTTGGCGACCTCTACGATCGCTACAACCTGCCGGAGATGTACGCCGCCGTCATCTTCGTCGTCGTCGCGAGCATCATCTTCTTCACCATCATCGACAGGACGGAAAAATGGCTGAGACGGCGATGAAAATGCGCGAGGAGCGGCGGCCGTATCTCGACCGGATCACCGTCATCCGCATCGCCACGGTCTTCGTCGTCTGGGCGATCTACGAGACGGCGGCGCAGTCCGGCCTGTTCTTCGAGGGCGTCGTCCCCTCGTCGGTCCTGGTTGTGCGTGCCCTCTTCGCGACCCTGGCCGATCCCGGCTTCTACCCGCATCTCTTCCGCACGGCGCAGGAAGTCGTGAGCGGCTTTGTCCTTGGCGTCTTCTTCGGCATCGCGATCGGCATCATCTTCGGATCGTCGCTCTTCATTGCGCGGATGCTCAACCCGTGGGTCTATTTCATCTCGCCGGCGCCAAAGATCATCTTTCTGCCGATCATCTTTCTGGTTTTCGGCGTTGGTATCGGCTCGAAGATCGCGATGGCGGGCTTTTCGGCGTTCTTTCCCGTGGTCATCGCCACCTATGCCGCGATGCGCGAGATCCCCGGCATCTATATCCGCGTCGGCAACGCGTTCAATGCGAGTTGGTGGCAGATGGTGACGAAGGTCTATATCCCGTCGCTCGTCGCGCCGGTGATCACGAGCCTGCGGCTGGCGCTCGGGGTGGCGATCATCGGAACGCTACTCGCCGAGATCAAGCTGTCGAATCTCGGGCTCGGTCATCTGATCATCCAGCATTACAACTTCCTGCGGATACCCCAGATGTACGCGGTTCTTCTTCTCACTTTTGCAATCGCGGTGTCCGCGAACGGCTTCATGGGCTGGCTGGCGAACCGTGTCGAACACGACCGCAAATAGGCCATTCAACGAAATCCTGAACCGCATACGAACCGGAGAATTCGATGAATATGACGGCAACCACATCTTCCAGCGGCGTTTGGGAGCCTGCCTTGCCTGCAAACAGGGACCTTTACTACGCGGGTGCCTGGCACGGGCCGGTCAAGGGCGGAACCTCCGAAACCTTCGATCCCGGCAGGGGTATATCGCTTGGCCATGTCGCGGATGCGTCGAAGGAGGATGTCGACAAGGCGGTCGCCGCCGCGCGGGAGGGATTTCTCGTCTGGCGCGACGTGGCGCCGCTTGAGCGCGCAAGGATACTCAAGGAGATCGCGCGTATCCTGCGCGACAATCACCGGGAACTAGCGACGATCGACGCGGCGAACTGCGGCAATCCCGTTGCCGAGATGATGGGCGATGCCAATGTCGCCGCCGCGCAGCTCGACTTCTTCGCCGGCCTCGTCACGGAGATGAAGGGCGCGTCGATACCCATGGGTCCGAATGCGGTGAACTTCTCGGTTCGCCAGCCTCTCGGCGTCGTGGCGCGAATCCTGGCCTATAATCACCCGTTCATGTTCTGCGGCGGCAAGATGGCGGCACCGCTTGCGGCCGGCAATGCTGTCATCATGAAGCCGCCGGCCCAGGCCCCGCTTTCGTCCCTGCGCCTTGCCGAACTGATCGACGGTCTCATGCCCGCCGGTGTGTTCAATGTCCTGCCGGGCGGCGTCGAGGCCGGCGCGGCGCTGGCGAGCCATCCGGATGTCGCCAAGGTCACGCTGATCGGGAGTGTGGCCGCGGGCAGGGCCGTGATGCGAGCGGCAAGCGACACGATCAAGCCGGTCCTGCTCGAACTCGGCGGCAAGAACGCCCTGATCGCCTTTGGCGATTCCGATCCGGAAGCGGTGGCGCGCGCGATCGTCGGCGGCATGAATTTCACCTGGTGCGGCCAGTCTTGCGGTTCGACCAGCCGGGCCTTCCTGCATGAGGACATCCACGATGCCGTGATAGACCGCGTCCGGCAGGCGGTCAGCAACTTCAAGCCGGGCATCCCGACCGATCCAGAAACGACGATGGGCGCGCTTGTCAGCAAGGCGCAGCACGAGCGGGTCATGGGATATATCCAGTCTGCAAAGGACGAGGGCGCCACGACCGTGTGCGGCGGCGCGGTCCCGGATGACGAGAGCCTGAAAAACGGCTTCTACATCGAGCCGACCATATTCGCTGGCGTGACACGCGACATGAGGATCGCGCGCGAGGAAATCTTCGGGCCGGTCCTGTCAGTGTCCAAATGGGCGGACGAAAAGCAGATGCTTGCCGACGTGAACGCCCTTGAATACGGACTGACATGCTCGATCTGGACGCGCGACGTGACCCGTGCGCATCGGACCGCGATGGCGGTGGAAGCGGGGTTCGTCTGGATCAACGAGGTCTCCAAGCACTTCCTGGGCGCGCCCTTCGGCGGAGTGAAGCAGTCAGGCATCGGGCGCGAGGAATGCCTCGACGAGCTCCTGAGTTTCACGCACGAAAAGAACATACATCTCAGCCTCGTTGGGCAATAATCCGGTGGGCCAGGCTGTCGCTTGACCGGGGTCACGCAAACTTCCGCGGCCTCCTGTAAAGGAGCCTGCGGAGACGCTGGCTATTCCGTCCCCGACAGGAACGGGATCAGCGCCGCGGCGAGGAGCGGCGGGTTGCTCAATTGCGGCGCATGGCCCGTCGGCAGCGATTTGACGATGGCGCCGGGATCCAGTTCCTGCATACGTCGCTGTGCCAGCAGGACGACGGAGCGGTCGTCGGTCGCCTCGACATAGAGACGTGGCAGGGTTCCGAACCGCGCTTCTGTCAGTTCCGGGAGGATAGCCCGCGCGCCTTCCGCCTGCGGCGTCAGCTTCATGGCCGCCTCCATGGCGACATCGCGCGGACAGTCGTTGAAGAAGATCGCCGCCGCTTCCTCCGGCGGAACGGTGCTGCTCTGCCGGTCCTCGGAATAGACGATCCGATCGCTGATCCCCTGTGAAAAGCCGTCCTGACCCTCCAGTTCTTTCTGCAGGTCGCCGAAGGTCATGCCGGACGGCAGCATCATGCCGGCGACATAGGCGATCCGGTTGACACGATCGCGAAACCGTTCGCCGGCGGCGCTGGCGATCACGCCGCCGCCGGAGTGGCCGACTAGGGAGACCGGCCGGCCGATCTCCGCGAGGACGCCATCGAGATAGTCGAGGCAAGTTTCGAGCGTGATTTCGCTCGCCGGCACGGTTTCCGTACCGCTGCCCGGAAGATCGACCGCACGGCATTCCAGCCCGGCGGCTTCGAGCAGCGGGATCAGATGCGCCCAGCCCCAGCTGCCCTGCCACGCGCCATGGATCAGGATGACGGGATCAGCCATAGGACTGCTTGTACATCTTCATCAGATGCCCCTCGACGGTGATCGGAGCGTATTTCGGCTCCTCGCCGGGTTTCAGGCACGTCGGAATGCAGGTCACCTCATAGTCGGCATCGCCCTCGTAGAAATAGGGAATCGAATAGCGTTCGCGCCCGGAGGAATTGACCACGCGGTGCCGGGTCGACTTGTAGAGGTCGTTGGTCCAGTGAGCCAGGCTGTCGCCCAGATTGACCACGAAGCTTCCGGCAATCGGGTCGGCGTGGATCCACCCGTCGGTCGCGTGGTCATAGACCTGCAACCCGCCGACCTGGTCCTGGAGAAGCAATGTCAGCGCGCCCCAGTCGGTATGGGCGCCGGCCCCCTTCTCGTTCGGTTCGGCATTCTCGCGTTGCGGCGGATAATGCAGGAGCCGCAGAGTGGCGATCGGGTCGCGCTTGTAGATCTCGAAATAGTCCTCGGAAAGGTCGAGCGACAGGGCGATCCCGTTCATCAGCAGTTCGCTGAGACTGCGCATGGCCGCGTAATAAGCGCTCATGGTCGGACGAAAGCCGGGAAGATCGGTCGGCCAGACATTGGGGCCGCGATTGAAGCGGCCATCCACGACCCGCGGATCGTCTTCCGGCAATTCGAGGCCGATATAATAGCCTTCCTTCCTGTCGGGCGGCGCGCCGGCTTCCAGAACCTGTCCGCCGAGGACCTCGTAACCGCGATTGCACTTTGAAACCTGGGACTTCTCGTAGCGCATTTTCATGTCGACGGGCTGGTCGAAAAACCGCTTTGTTTCCGCGAACACGGCATCGATCAGTCCTTGCGGAACGCCGTGGCCGACGCAGTAGAAAAAGCCCTTGTCGAGGCAGGCGGCCCGTAGCGCCGCGCCGACGGCTTTGCGTTGTTCGGGATCGGAGGAGGAAAGGCCGGAGACGTCGACCACCGGCAAGGCTTCGCCGGCGACGCGTTTGGCATCGAGAGACGTGTTCATAGGAACGGCTCCTTGATTATTTGCGGGGCGCAGGGGAGGCGGCCCCGTCGGGGCCGCCGTTTCGTCTTGCGCCGGGTTCCTAGAGGGAGTTGGCGGCGATGCGTTGCAGCAGGTAGTCCTGCGCGGTGATCGGGTCGTATTTCTTGCCCGGCCCCTGGATGATCACGTCCTTGTTGGCCTGGCAGAAGAAGGGCAGCGAATAGCGCGGACCCAGATACTCGTCCTGGCGGGGCATGCGGACCCGGTGCAGCGTCGACTGAAGCTGGTCGTCGCTCCAGCGCATCAGCATATCGCCGATATTGCAGGTCACCACGCCCGGCAGCGGCGGCACGTCTGTCCATTCGAGCTCGCCGCCGGTCGCTTCCTTGCCGGGGCACAGCTGCAATCCGCCCTGTCCGGTGCGCTGGTGCAGCAGCGTCAGGCAGTCGAAGTCGGTATGCGCGCCGGCGCGCCAGCCGGTGAAATCCTCCGGCTTGGCGTTCTCCATCGGCAGGTAATGGATCATGCGCAGCGTGCTCTGATATTCCGGCGACATCGGGTCATGTGCTTCGGTGAAGAAGTCCTCCGAAAAACCGAGCTTCAGCGCAAAACAGGAAAGCACCTTCATGCCGAGCGCCCAGTTGGCGCGCTCGAAGGCCAGCATGATGGCCTTGAAGCCCGGTGCTTCCTCGCCGGTCGGCCATAATTTGCCCATGCGCGGCAGGGTGATCTGGTAGGATTCCTTGTTGTCCGCCGTTCCGGTGGAAGGGCGCACCTGCGCCTTGTACTCCCAGCCGGAATTCGTGCCTTTCTCGAGCGGATATTTCGCTTTCACGTCCATCGGCATGTCGAAGAACTTCTCGCAATAGAGAAAGGCTTCGTCGATCTGCGCCTGCGGGATGCCGTGATTGATGAGCTGGAAGAAGCCGATCTCGGTCGAGGCCGCCCAAAGCTGGTCGGCGATCTCGGCCTTGCGGTTTGCAAAATCCGAAAGGTCGATCTGCGGAACCTCGCGCACCTTCTCGCGTCCCATGCCGCCGAAGGTCGCTTCCTTGTTCAGTTCTGCGAGGGAATAGTCCTGTTTCTTTGCTGTCGTTTCCATTGTTCAACTCCAATTCGTGAATGCGGCCGAAGCCGCGATCGTGAAGGAGCAATGACCCGCGCCGGACGGCGTTGACTGCTTCTACTCCTGTTCGCCGGGACGGGCGGTCCCTGAACTGATGACCCTGTTGTCTCCTGTCTGTTCGTTGTGTTTCCGCGGGGCGGATTGTCCTCACTTGTCCTTGGGCAGGCTCCACGGAAACCAGATGCGTTGCACGGCGACGACGGTCTGGAACAGCACCAGCGACATGAGCACGAGGATCAGGAGCCCGGCCCAGGCTTGCTGCACCTTGAACATGGAGGTGGAGAACTGGATGAAATAACCGAGCCCCTTTTCGGCGGCGACGAATTCGGCGACGACCGCTCCGATGACGGACAGCGTGACCGATATCTTCAGCGCCGAGAAGATATAGGGGATCGCATAGGGCAGACGGATCTGGCTGATCTCGCGAAACACCGGAGCCCGCAGGCTGCGCGACAATTCGATCAGTTCCGGCGGCGTCGCCATCAGGCCTGTCGTGGTCGAGACGACCAGCGGGAAGAAGGTGATCAGGCAGGTGATGACCACGCGGGGCAGGTCACCCGAGCCAAGCGCGACGATGATGATCGGCGCGATCGCGACAACCGGCGTCGACTGCACGATGACGAGGATCGGATAGATCGCGCGAGACAGGACCTTCGAGCGGGCCAGAGCGATGGCGATCGGAATGGCGACGGCGATCGACACGAAATAGCCGATCATCGCGACCCGCAGCGTGCCCCAGACATGTTCGAGCCAGCGAACGACGTCGATCGATCCGAAGCCGCCCATGATGCGGCTCGGCGCCGGAAGGACGAAGGACGGGATTGCGAAGAGATGGCAGGAAATCTCCCACACCGCGATGATCGCCACGAAGGTGCCGACGGGCAGAAGCGCCGGCGTCGCCATGACACGCTCCACGAGGGACGGTGACGCGGAAGCGGTGCCCGGCTCAGGCGGCGCGCTTGAGGAGGAGACTGCGGAGGTGTCCGACATAGTCATGCATCATCTGGTTGTTGCTCGTCTCCATGTCGCGGGGACGAGGAATGTCTATCTTCAAATTCTCTAAGATGGAGCCCGGCCGCTCGCCCATGACCAGTACGCGGTCCGCGAGCAGCACGGCCTCGCTGATCGAATGGGTGATGAACATCACGGTCTTCGGCTGGTCTTCCCAGATTCGCAGCAATTCGAAGCCCATCTCCTCGCGGGTGAGGGCGTCGAGCGCGGAAAAGGGCTCGTCCATCAGCAGGATGTCCGGGTTCATGAACAGCGCCCGGGCAATGCCGACGCGCTGCTGCATGCCGCCCGACAATTCATCGGGAAGGCGTTTCTCGAAGCCCTTGAGCCCGACCTTCTCGAGCAGGGCCTGCGCCTGCTTCCGGTCGTCGGGACCGACGGAACCCGTCTTGTGGCGCATCGGGAAGACCACATTGTCCTCGATCGTCGCCCAGGGCAGCAGCGTCGGGCGCTGGAACACGATGCCGATATCGTCGCGCGGCTCGGTGATCTTCATGCCGAAGACCTCGACCGTGCCGCGCGTCGGCATGAGCAGCCCCGAGGTCAGACGCAGCAAGGTGGACTTGCCGCAGCCGGACGGGCCAAGCACCGCCACGAATTCGTGGCGGTCTATGGTCATGTCGACGCCGCGAAGTGCCTCGAGCGCGCCGGACGCGGTCTGGAAGACCTGTCCGACGCCCGCAAAGCGGATCGCTGCTGGCGTTTCCGTCATCGTGCTCACATTTCCGGCAGGAAGGAGCGATCGACGATCGTCTCGGGATCGAGCGCGGCCTTGTCGAGCCCTTGCGCCGCGGAGACGCGGTCCCAGCTTGCGGCAAGACGGCCGGATTCGAACACGCCGAGACCGTCCTTTTCGGTCACGTCGTTGAATTCGAGAACCATCGTATCCTTGATCGAGCCTTCGATATCGGCAGCGGAGAGTTCCGGGATCTGGGCGACCATGGCCTCGGCGGCCTCGGCCGGGTTGTCCTTGACGAATTCAAGCGACTTGACGAACGCCTTGACGAAGCGCTTGGCGACGTCCGGACGCTCGGTCAGGAACGCGTCGGAGGCGAGCAGCGATGCCGAATAGAGTTCGAGGCCGGCGGCATCCCACGGCAAGGGCGTGATTTCCTTGCCGGCTTCCTTGGCCTGGTTGGTGAAAATCGCGACATTGGTCATCCACGCGATGACGACATCGGCGGCGCCGGTCATCAGCATCGGGCCCAGCGCGCCCGGATCGGCTTTCGTCAGCTTGATGTCGTCTTCGCTCATGCCGACATCCTTCAGGACCAGCGGCAGGAACACGTTGGAGGAGGTAAAGGGCGACGTGGCGACTTCCTTACCCTTGATGCCCGAGATGTCCTCGATGCCGCTGTCCTTGAGCACGAAGAAGGCATGCGGGCCCTTGTTGAAGATCGACATTACGGCGGTGATCGGAACGTCTTCCGTAACCTTGGCGGCCATCAGCGCGCCGATATCGGCCGATCCGATGTCGGATACGCCGGTTGCCAGCTTGGTGATCGCTTCGGAAGAACCGCGGCCCGGCTCGACCTTGACCTCGATGCCTTCTTCCGCGCAGAAGCCCTTTTCGATGCAGACATAGACCGGCGCCTTGTCGCCGCCCGGCAGCCAGTCGAGCTGGAACGTGACCGTGTCGGCGGCTTGTGCCGCTGCGACGGAGCCGATGGCAGCGACTGTACCGGCTGCAAGCGTCTTGAGTATTTTCATTGCCATGATCGCATAACCTCACTGTTTTGGTTTTTTCGGTCCGCAAACGGATCGGACCGCCGCTGGCGCGGCGGTATCGAAATCGAAGTCGATCTTGCGGACATATGAGCAGGCGGCACGGGCCGTTCTCCGAATGAGCCTTCGTTTGCCGAGCAATGTCCCGGACGCCTTGTCCTGACCGCTTCTACTCGCGAATTTCCTTGCACGAGGCGTGCCAAACCGGATTCCCGGGGCTTGCGACGTTTCAAGGGGTTTACCGGTATAATTTGCCTTGCAGAACAGCACGGTATTCCCCTGTCTGCATAAAAATTATGCAGCGAAGTTTGCTGCTTTCGGAATGCGCAAAAGTCTGTTGCGCGGCCGCGCCGGTGGCCTTAGGTGGAACGATTGCCACTACGGAGAACCTCAGATGACCATCAGCCCCGAACGCGATCTCGAACTGCTGCGCCGCACCATCGAACTGGCGCGCATCTCCCGCGAGCGCGGCGACCATCCGTTCGGTGCGCTGCTCGCCGACAGCGACGGCGCGATCCTCCTGGAGGCCATGAATACCTGCGGCACCAAGGGCGACCGCACGGGCCATGCCGAACGCAATCTGATGACCGAAGCCTCGATGAAATACGATGCCGACTTCCTGTCGAAATGCACCATGTACACCAGCGCCGAACCCTGCGTTATGTGCACCGGTTCGGTCTATTGGGCGGGTGTCGGGCGCATCGTGCACGGCATGAGCGAGAAGGAACTGAAGGACCTGATCGGTCCGGATCCGGAGAACCTCACGATGGACCTGCCCTGCACCCAGGTCGTCGCGGCCGGTCAGCGCAAGGTCGAGGTGGTCGGACCGCTTCTGTCGGAGGAGTCCGCCGTCGTGCACGAAGGCTTCTGGGTTTCCTCGTAAACGCGATCTGCGCGGTCAAATGACCGCGCAGACGGTCTTCGTTTCGAGATAGTTTTCCAGTCCCTGCGCGCCGTTCTCATAGCCCCAGCCGCTTTCCTTGTGTCCGCCCTTTGGCAGTTCCGGCGAGAAATAGGAATGGCAGTTGATCCAGACAGTGCCCGACCGGATACCGCCGGCAAGCCGGTGCGCGGCTGACAGGTTTTCGGTCCAGACGCTCGCGGCAAGGCCGTAATCCGTATCGTTCGCATAGGCGAGCGCTTCTTCCGGCTCGTCGAAGGGCGTGACCGTGATGACCGGCCCGAAGATTTCCTCGCGCATCATCCGCATGTCCGGCCGCGCCCCGGTCACGACGGTCGGCGTGTAGAAGGCCCCGGCATCGCCGAAGCGTTCGCCGCCAGTCGCAACACCCGCGCCGTCGGCCCTGCCTTCCTCGATGAAGGACGCAACGCGCTCCGCCTGCGCCGCGCTGACGAGAGGTCCGAGATCGGTTTCGCGGTCGAGCCCGTGGCCGAGCCGCAGCTTCGCGGCTTCCTTGACCAGCCCGTCGACGAAGGCGTCATGGATGCTGCGGTGGACATAGGCGCGCGAGCCGGCCACGCAAACCTGGCCGGAATTGGCGAAGATGCCGCGCGCGACGCCGGGCAGAGCGAGGTCGAAATCGGCGTCCGGCATGACGATGGCCGGGGACTTGCCGCCCAGTTCGAGCGTCAGTTTCTTCAGATTGCCCTGGGCGGCGCCGACGATCATGCGGCCGACCTCGGTCGAGCCGGTGAAGGCGACCTTGTTGACATCGCGATGCGCCGTCAGATGCGCCCCGACCGCCGCACCGAAACCGGTGACGATATTGACGACGCCGGCGGGCAAGCCAGCCTCGATCAGGAGCTCGCCGAGGCGGAGAGCCGTCAGCGACGTCTCCTCGGCCGGCTTCAGCACGACGGTGCAACCGGCGCACAGCGCAGGCGCCAGTTTCATTGCCGCCATCAAGAGCGGCGAGTTCCAGGGGGTAATCGCGGCGACGACGCCGACGGGTTCGCGCGTCGTATAGGCGAATATCTTCTTTCCGGGCGGGTGATAGCCGATGGAGGTCGGGATCGTCTGGCCGAGGATCTTGTTGGCAAATCCCGCATAGTAGCGGAACTGCTCGGCGGAGGCGGGGATCTCGGCGAAGCGCGATGTCGCCCAGGATTTGCCCTGATCGAGCGTTTCCAGTTCGGCCAGCTCGTCGGCATGGGCCTCGATCAAATCCGCGATTGCCCACAGAAGCTTGCCGCGCGCCGACGGCTTCATGTCGCGCCATGCCGGATCGGAAAGCGCGGCGCGCGCGGCGGCGACCGCCGCGTCGGCATCGGCCGGAGCGCCCTCCGCGATTTCGCAAAGCAGCGCGCCGGATGCCGGGTCGTGTGTGGCGAAGGTACCGCCGCCCGCGGCGTCGCGCCATTCATTGGCGATCAGGAGTTTCTTGGCCCCGTTGTCGAGAAAGGCCTGTGCGCCGGGGGTCGCAGGCCGGTGCGGAGGAATGTGGAGGGTCATTGCATGTCCAGTGTCTTGCCGGCGATCCGCGAGGCGGCAAGCGTCGCGCCGCGCAGGATCGAGTGATAGCCCGTACAGCGGCAGATATTGCCTTCGAGCGCCGTCATGATGTCGTCGCGCGTCGCATGCGGATTGCCGGTTAGCAGCGCGACCAGCGAGATCACGAAACCGGGTGCGCAATAGCCGCATTGGAACGCGGACTCCTCGGCCAGCGCCTCGCGCACGACCGCAGTAACCGGCAGGGCGTCGAGACCGGCGCCTGTGACGATCTCTGCGCCGTCCGCCTGCCAGGCCATGACCAGGCAGGAATTGGCGGCTTGGCCGTTCATCAGCACCATGCATGCACCGCAGCGCCCGGCCTCACAGCCGATCTTGGTCTCGGTCGCGGAGAGCGTGTCGCGCAGAACGCGTGTCAGTGATGTTCCGGCGGTCGCGGTCGTCTCGACAGGTTCGCCGTTCAGCCGGAAACGCAGGGCAATCGGCTCATCCGCCATGATGTCGGTCATTCGGCTGCCTCGCAGAAATCGAGAATGTCTTCAGGCCGGAACGGCGTGACCGCTGGCCAGTGTCCGAGCGCGTCGGCCACCGCATTGGCGATTGCGGGCGTGATCGAGTTGATGCTGATCTCGCCGGCGCCGCGCGGACCGAAGGGATCGCCGTCATCCAGATCTTCAAGGGCGAAACTCGTCATGCGCTCCGGCGCGTCGCGGACGGTCGGCATGTAGTAGTTGTCGTAGTTGGTCGTGAGGAAACGGCCGTCCTCGATCAGCACGTCTTCCGTCAGCGTGAAGCCGAGGCCCTGCACGAGCCCGCCTTCCATCTGGCCGAGATAGGCCGCAAGATCGATCACCGGGCCCGCGGCCGTGTGAAGCTCGATGTCGATCACGCGGACCTCGCCGGTGGCGCGATCGACCGAGACGCGGACGAGCGTCACGCCGAAGGCGAAGATGAAGCGCGCATTGCCCTTGGTGTAATCCGACTTCGGAAAGGCGAAGTCGGCTTCCTCGGACAGGGTCTCTCCGGGTGCCAGACTTTCCGCAAGCTCCGCGAAGCCGAGCAGGGGGACCCGGCTGTTGGTGGCCGCATCGGCGATGCCGCCCGGAATGATCCTGAGCGTTTCGGGCGCCCGGTCGAGCAATGCCGCCGCCCTGGCGAGCAGCTTGTCCGTAAAGCCGGGCGCCATCAGGTCAGTGCCTTTCCAGACGACGTAGCCGCCGCGCGACGCCGTGGTCGAACCGGAATCCGGTGTGGAGGCGGTGTCGCCTATGACCGCACGCACATCCTCGCGGGCGCAGCCGAGCCGGTCGGCGATGGCGGCATGGATGGAGGGGATGAGCCCCTGGCCCATCTCGTCCAGCCCGAACTGCGCCTCGATCTTCCCGTCGGCCGCAAGCGTGATGCGCGTGATCGCCTCGTCATGCGGAATGGTCCCGAGGCCGTTGCCCTGATAGATCAGGCCCATGCCGGTGCCGATTGCCTTTCCGGGCGGCGCATCTACCGGTTCGCGCCACATCGGGCTCGCCGCGGCCGCATCCAGCATTTCCGTCAGTCGTTCGGATGGAGCGACGAGCTGGCCGAGAAAGCCTGGCATGCCGGGCGTGCGAAGATTGCGCCGGCGGATCTCGACAGGGTCGAGTCCGCACAGCGCCGCCAGCTGGTCCATCTGGCATTCTATTGCATAGGTCATCTGGTTGGCGCCGAAGCCGCGAAACGCCCCGCAGGTGCCATTGTTCGTGTAGGCGAGGCGGCCAAGCGTCTTCACATTCGGCGAGATGTAGGGCCCGCAGGCATGTTCGTTGGCGGTCTCCAGCACGCCGGGGCTGAGCGAGGCATAGGCACCGCTGTCGGCGACGAAATCGACCTCTTGGGCCAGCAGCATTCCGTCGGCGTCGCAGGCGGTGCGCATGCGGATGCGGAACGGATTGCGTTTCGTCCCGGCCAGCACCGATTCAGCGCGCGTCCACTGCATGCGAACCGGCGCGTTGGCCTTCAACGCCAGCAGGGCGAGGACGGGCTGGACGGTCAGTTCGTCCTTGCCGCCGAAACCGCCGCCGGTCGGGCTGGTGACGACGCGGATCTTCTCTTCCGGCATGGCGAGGATGCGGGCGAGCGCTTGCCGGTCGCGGACGCCATATTGCCCGCCGGCGAACATCGCCAGTCCGCCGTCGGGCGTCGGCTCGACATAACCGCCCTCGGTCTCCATGAAGCCGTGCATCTGGCGCGGCGTGACATAGGTCTCCTCGACGATATGGATCGCCGCCGCGAAGCCGGCGTCGATATCGCCCCGTTCCAGTTCGACCGAGCTGGTCAGATTGCCGTCGGCATGAACAGGCTCGGCGCCGTCATCGAGAGCGGCGAGCGGGTCGCCGACAGGCGGAAGCGCCTCGTAGTCGACCTCGATCAGCGCCAGCGCCTGCAGCGCCGTTTCGCGATCGATGGCAGCGACCCCGGCCACCGGATCGCCGAGATAGCGGACCTTGTCTGAACAGAGCGCCGGTTGGTCCGGGAAGACGATCCCGAAGGAATTTTCACCTTTGATGTCGCGATGCGTGACGACCGCCTTCACCCCGGGCAGGGCCTCCGCAGCGCTCGTTTCGATCGACAGGATGCGCGCATGCGGGACGTCGAGGCGGAGCGTTGCGCCGACCAGCATGTCGTCGCGCCGCGTATCGGTCAGGTAAGGCATTTGCGCCGCGATCTTGCCCGGCAGGTCGGGCCGGACATGCCAGCGATTGCCGCCGGTCTCACGCGACAGGCGGAATTCGTCCGGCGTACTGGCCGGTTCGGGGCGGATCGTGCGCCCGCCGCGGATATCTCCCGGCAACGCACCCGACAGGACCTCAACCAGCGCGTTCGCACCGGCCCGCTTGCGGTAGCTTGCGCTGCGAAATGCGTCGTCGGGGGCGGAAATCTTGGTCGCAATGATCTCTCGGAGCGCCGACCAGTCAATCGACGAGACTTCCCGCCCGATCAATCCGGTCTCCGTCTCGATGAGCCGCGTCGCAGGCACCGGCCCGCCGCCGACCGCAAGTCGCGCAGACTTCACTTTTCCGCCACTGGCGAACAACGCGCCGGCGACCGCGATAATGCTGGGCGTGAAGGCGGCGCGCATCCCGATCTTGCGGAACCCGTAACGGCCTTCGGCCTCCTGGCGGGGAATCAGAATGGCGGTGATCAGCGACGGTTCGGCGGGCGTTGCAAGCCAGTCGGCGAGGGGAACGGTGCGCGGCCCTTCGTGCGTCAGCACCTCCAATCGGGCGTCGAGCGTCAGCAGGGCGGGCAGCAGGCAGCCGGTACGCCAGCCGATGTTGCCGCCAAGCGTCGCCCTGTTGCGGATCGCCGTCGCGCCGACGCGGCGCGCTGCCTCCGCCAGAAGCGGGCAGTGCTCGGCAATGGCTGCGGAGCCGATGATCGCGGAGAGCGTTTCCCCCGCGCCGATCCGCAATGCGGTATCCGCCACGGAAAACCCGGAGAAGTCATCGAGGCAGGAAATATCGATCAGCGCCGAGGGGCGCGGCTTTCCAAGCGACCATTCCGCCTGCAAGGCCGTGGAGCCGGCGGACAACCGTGCATCCGGGCCGGCTTCGGCCAGCATCGTCACGGCTTGCGACGGCGTATCGGGTTTCAGGATCCGCATCGCGTCGGTCCTACTGCGTCGCCAGGGTCGTGCCGAAACGCAGACCCTTTTCCTTCAGCCAGCGCCGGTAGGCGACGGAGGACGAGTCGGCGCGCGTCGGGATCTCGGCGCGCGGCTCCAGCGGCATGAGCAGCGGACGCTGGTTCTCGACGATGATGCGGTCCTGCAGGAAAATAACCTGTTCGAAGCGGCGCAGCTGCGTCAGCGAAGCTTCGTCGTCGAGCAGATACATGACCGGCGTCGCGCGGCACAGATCCTCCTCCATCGGCTGGATGAACAGCGCGATGGCGTCGAGCCGGTCGGGCTGCGACGGACAGACCCGGTAGAGCATGACCACGAAAGGCGAGGGCACGCGATAGGTCAGATGGGTGAATTCACCCTCCGGCCGCGAAGCCGTCATCTGCGGCTGGAAGAAGGTGCAATTGGTCGCCCAGACCTCGTCGACGTCGCGGCGCAGCTCCGACTTGTATTGCGGCACCTCGGTATGCGGCTCGGAACCCAGGATATCGGTATGCACGAAGGGAAAATGCGCCATGTCGAGGAAGTTCTCGACCACGCGCAGGCCGGAGGCGCGCATCTTGACCCAGCCGCAGGGAACATAGCGGCGGTCCGGCTCGAAGGCTTCGGCGATGTGGACGATATCGCGTTCCGGTTCGCCGAGCGTCGTCCAGAGGCACCCGTATTTCTCCTGAACGGGCAGGGCGGGCCCGCGGGCGCCGTCATCCAGGACTTCGCGGACGAGGAAACCGTCTTCCGCCGCCCGCCTGATCTCGATGTCCTGGCCAAGCAGCCGGGTGAGGATCGACCTATCGGCGATGTCGGCCACCGTCTCGACGGCGTACCACTGGTTGAGGGCGACCGGGTCTGTCGTCTTCGTCATGCATGTCCCTCCGTGCCCCATTGCACCGACTCGTTTTCGGCCAGCCAGGCGGCGCGACGTTCGAAAAGCGGCGGCGCAACGGTGTGGATTTCATCGATGATCGCCGCGAGATCGGCGGTCTGCAAGACGCCGTACTCGACCACGATCTTGCCATCGATCATCGTCATCGCGACGTCGGAACCGCGCACCGCGTGAACGAGATTGTGCTGCAGGTTGAACCACGGTCCGGACCCGAACAACGGCGTCATGCGCGGCGTATCGGCGCGCACCGCGATGATGTCCGCCCGCTTGCCGGTTTCGATCGAGCCGATCTCGTGATCGAGGCCGACCGCCTTCGCGCCGCCGATGGTCGCCATGCGCAGCACGTCCCAGCTATCCATCGCGGCGGCGTCGCGGTCCTTCAGCTTGCCGAGCAGCGAGGCGACCTTCATCTCCTCGAACATGTCGAAATTGTTGTTTTCCTTCTCGCCGTCCGTACCGATGCCGACCGGAACGCCGGCCGCCAGCATGTCGGCGATCGGCGCGATGCCGCTCGCCAGCTTCATGTTGGAGACGGGGTTGTGCGCGACCGATACAGGATATCCGGCGATCAGTTCGATTTCCGACGGTTCGAGCCAGACGGCATGGGCGATCATCGCGCGCGGCGTTTCGAAGAATCCGAGGTCCTCGAGTGCGAACATCGGCCGCTTGCCATAGCGATTCACGAACTCGGCCACCTCGATCTCGGCTTCCGAGCAATGGGTGTGAAAGCCGGTGCCGTGCTTCTTCGCCATGTCGATGGCGCGCTGCTGGCCGGCCTCGTCGGCGTAGAAAAGATGTTCGAGCCCGACCCAGACATTGACCCGGCCATCGGTCTTGCGGTGCCATTCCTCGATCAGGCGCTCGTTCATGTCGAGCGTGTCGAAATAATCGTAATCCGGATGTTCGCCGACATAGGGAACCGCGACGATACGATTGCCGATCGTCGTGGCGGCCTCGGCGCTCCCGTCCATGTAGCGCCACATGTCGACGACCGTCGTCGTGCCGCCCAGCACGGATTCCGCATAGCAGAGCATCGATGCGGCCTTCGCCTCATGCGGCTGCAGCATGCGGTGCATCGGGTTGATGTGGAGTGTCAGCCAGTCCCAGACGGGCAGATGCTCCGCCGTGCCGCGCAGGAAACCGGAATGCGCATGGGCATTCACCAGGCCGGGCATCAAAACGGTATCCGGCAGGTCCTTCACGGGAACGCCGGGAAAGCGGCGGGTGAGGTCGTCGCGGGTGCCGACTGCGACGATCGCGCCGCCCTCGATGGCGACGGCCCCGCCGACGATCACCGAATTGTCGGCATCCATCGTCAGGAGGTGGCCGCCGGCCAGAATGAGTTCCGGGTCGCTCATGCGTCCTCCATCAGGAAATCGGCTGCGCGCTCGCCGATCATGGTCACGGGCGCATGGGTGTTGCAGGTCGGTATGACCGGTATGACCGAGGCGTCGGCGATACGCAGCCCGTCAATGCCGCGCACACGCAGCCGGGGGTCGGTCACTGCCATCTCGTCGGTGCCCATCTTGCAGGTGCCGCAGGTGTGGAAGAAGGTCGAGCAGCCGTCACGGATGAACTCGATCACTTCATTGTCCGTCAGCGCATGGTTTGGAACGACCGGGCCGGCGACGAGATCGCGATAGGCGTCGGTCTGCGAAAGCTCCATCATCGTGTGATAGGCCGAAACAAGGCCTTCGAGATCGGACGGTTCGTCCAGATAGTTCGGCTGAAGCTCCAGCGGCCCGAGCGGTTCCGCCGTCAGCATTTTCATCTGGCCGACGCTTTTCGAATGCATCAGCCCGAAGCCCAGCGAGAACAGTTCGCCGGTCGTCTCGAAACGGTCGCGCAGCGTCTGCTCCGCGCTGTTGCCCTGCACCGGAAAGGCATGGACATCCGCCTGGGCGAGATCGGGGCGCGACTTCCAGTTGAGCATGGTGCCGCCGCCATTGTCGGTCTTCGGCCCGAGCGGCTGCGCGGCGCGGAAGACACAGGCCTGCACCAGCGGGTGGTCCTGAAGGTTCTGCCCGACGCCCGGCAGATCGGCGACAACCGGAATGCCGAGGCGTCCGAGTTCCTCCGCATCGCCGATGCCCGACAGCATCAAAAGGCGCGGCGTATCGATCGCGCCGAGCGCCAGAACGACCTCGCAATTTGCCCGCGTTTCCACCGTCCGGTCTCCGACGACATGGCGGACGCCGGTGCAGCGGCCGTTTTCGACAACGAGGCCGGTGGCTAGCGATCCGGTGAGGATTGTCAGCCGTTCCGCGTCGAGGATCGGGTAGAGATAGCCGGTCGCCGAGCTCCAGCGCTTTCCTTCGGCAATGTTGAAGTTGGATGGCGTCGCGCCCTCGTTGGTCTCGCCGTTCGGATCGTCGATGATCGGGATGCCGAGTTCGCCCGCGCCGTCCATCATCGCTTGCGCGATCGGATGAAGCTGCTTGCTGGTGGTGATCTTCAGCGGCCCGCCCGCTCCGCGAAATTCGGTCTCGCCACCCTCCCAATCCTCGCTTCGCTTGAAATAGGGCAGCACATCCGCGAAGGCCCAGCCGGTCGCGCCGGCGGCGTCCCAGGCGTCGTAATCGAGCGGATGGCCGCGATACCACATCAAGGCGTTGATCGCGCTCGATCCGCCGAGCACCTGGCCGCGCGGGATGCCGATCGTCCGGCCGTTCACATGCGGGGAGGGCGTGTAATTGTAGCCCCAGTCGTAGCGGCTGCGCCCGAGCGGCACCCATTCGCCGGGATCGTCGATCTCGGCAACGCCGATGCCGGCCTCGCCCGCCTCGATCAGCAGCACCGTCGCATCCGTCCCGTCGATCAGACGCCGGACAACGGGACAGCCGCCGGACCCCGCGCCCACGACGATATAGTCATAGGCCTTTTCGAGCGGCTTCTGCGGAATGCTGGGCGTGGCTGGCATAGCGGTCAATTGTGCTCGCTCGGACCCATGATGACGATACCCTCGGTCTCCTCGACATGGCGCACGAAGATGTACTTGTCCTCGCGCCCGTCCGAATGCTTGCGCTTGATGTCCGGCTGGACCGTGCCGGCGACCTTGGCGACGACGACATAGGGTTTTTCCGCGGCAAGCCCGACCGCGCAATGGCTTTCGAACTCTTCCAGCGTGCGGGCGGTGAAGGCCTTCTGGACGCCGGCGCCCCGCGCGATCGCGGCGATGTCGACACGGCCGCTGGCGGTATGTGTCGGCGGCCCGCCGATCGACTGGTAGCATTCATTGTCCCAGACGACGACAAACAGGTTCTTCGGCTGTTCGTTGCCGAGCGTCGCGAGGATGCCGAGATTGAACATCATGCCGCCATCCGTATCGAGCGAGACGATGCGGCGGTGCGGCAGGCCGGCGGCGAGCCCGAAGGCCTGGGGCGTGACGCAGCCGAGCTGCTGCTGGAACAGGCTCGCCTCGCGCATGTGCGGCGCGGCGTTGTACCATTCGTCGACGCTGGCGCCGAGCGACAGGATCACCAATTCGTCCTTCAGGTGCTTTGCGAGAGCGGCCATGCAATCGTAGCGTTTCATCGGACGATACTCCCGGAAAGGGCGACCGCCGTGTGGTAGTAGCTGGAATAGGCCAGTTCGTAGGCGTCGACGATGGCCTGTTCGATCCGCTCCTCCTCGCGCTCCACCGCATAGGGGATGCGCAGGGCCTTGAGCACCGGCTCCATGGTGATGCCGTGCGGCACCGCCCACCAGTTGTTCTCGCCCATGTCACCGCGATAGCTCATCAGCATGATGACGGGGATGCCGGCGCCGAGCCCCATGCGCGCGAGCGGCTCGACCGAGGCGCGCAGGCCGGAATTCTCCATAACCAGCGCGGCGCGCTTGCCGGAGAGAAACACCCCGCCGCAGATCGCCGCGCCTTCGCCTTCGTTCGTCACCCGGATGGTGCGAATATCGGGGTCCGCATCCAGCGCCGGATAAAGCTCCTTGAACAGGGAATCGGGCAGATAGCAGACGATGGACACGCCGGCCCGCTTCAGCCCCCTGATCACCGCGTCGACCGCGCCTTGCTTCATGGTAATCTGTCTCCGGTCATCGTGTGCGGTGGCCTTGTCCTGAGAGGGGTGATCGCGGTTTTTTCAACGAACGCAGCGGTTTTCATCGTCCCGCGCGCCCGGTGCGGTGCCAGTGTCGCAAGCCGAACTTGTTTCGAATAGGCGGTAATTTTCGAAGAAGCTGTTGCGCTGGAGGCATCATCTTCGCTTCTCCGCCCGTCACTTCAACTGCTCGAAACGCTGGGCGAGGCTCGTCGCGAAGGCCGACGCCGCATCGGATATCTCGGCTTTCGCGCGCGACATCAGCATCAGGCGGCGCGGCTGCAGTTTCGGATCGCGCAGCGGGATGAAAATCAGCTCGCCGTTCCCGATCTCCCGTTCGACGCCGACCCGCGTCTGCATGATGTTGCCCAGCCCGCGTCTGGCGAGGTCGATCATCAGGCCGATCGAATTGGTGCGGGTGCGGCGCGAGAACTCCACCATTGAGCCGGAAAAGAGCTCTTCCACCGACATCGAAAGGGAAAGGCTGGTGTCCGACAGGATGATGCGCTCGCCGGAGATGTCGAAGGCGCGTAGCTCGTCTCGGGCAGCGAGATGGCTGTCGGGCGGCACGATCAGGCCGAGCGGCAGCTGCACGGCCGCCAGCTTGCGCGCGTTGCGCGGTACCCGCACGTCGAAGGCGATCGCCAGGTCGCAACTGCCGTCGCTTATCGCGATCGCGGTTTCCTGCGACGTCGTCACCCGGACGTCGACGGTAATTTCGGGATGCCGTTCCCAGAATTCCTCCAGCGCCTCGGGCAGGATCCCGCGCGCGACACTCTCGATCACGGCCACGGTCACTGTTCCGCGGCGCAGCCCGCTCAGATCATTGATCTCCGTGACCGCGCGGTTCAGGTCCACATAGCTTTCGCGCACATGGTAGAGCAGCAATTCGCCGGCGCTGGTCAGGCGAAGGCGCTGGCGCACCCGCTCGAAAAGCGGCGTGTCCAGTTCCTCTTCGAGCTGCTTGATAACGCGGCTGATTGAGGAGGGCGCAACGTTGAGCGCCTTGGAGGCCTGCCGGATCGAGCCCAGCCGCGCCACCAGCTGGAAATAATGCGTCCGGGTCGCGATCAGCCCGAGACGGTAGGGATCCATCAGGCGGTCTCGAGCAGGGGAACGGTTTCCATTTCCGGCACCAGAACGAGGCCCTTGTCGGTGATCCGGATTTCCGGGATCACCGAGAGCGGGATCAGGTTGAAACCCATATAGGGAATGGTGCAGCCGGCCTTTTCCCATTCGACCTTCAGCGCCTTGACCTCTTCGGCCACCTCATGGACGCGCTTGTCGGAAAGCAGCCCGGCGATTGGAAGCGGGACCATGGCCGTGACCTTCCCGTCCATGACGACGCAGACGCCCCCCTGGCATTCCGCGATGGCGTCCAGCGCGACCTGCATATCGGTCTCGTCGGTGCCGGCGATGATGATGTTGTGGCTGTCATGGCCCACCGACGAGGCGACGGCGCCCTTTTTCAGGTTGAAATTGGAGAGGAGCCCATGGGCGACATTGCCGTCCGACTTGCCGTGCCGCTCGACGACGGTGACGAAGCACAGTCCGTGCCGGTCGAAATGGTCCTGCCAGTCATTGGCGGGTTCGAGCACGATCTTCTCATGCGGCAGGGTGATGCCGGGGAGTTCGGTGCGGATGGCGTGAGCCACCATCTTCTGCGCCGGCAGTTCCGGGACGAGTTTCACTTGCTTGGGCAGTTTCACGGTCGAATATGCCGCCTGCGGATAGCGATAGGGCTCGGAGAGCGCCGCATCGAGAACCGGCGTTATCTTGCGTTCCTCGACCATCAGCTCGCCGCCATACCAGGTGTTGACCGGCTTCAATTCGTCGTCGAGCAGCACGAGGTCGGCGCGGCGTCCGCCGCCAAGGCCGCCGATCTCGTCGCCCATGCCGAAACGCGTCGCGCCGTGCAGCGACCCCATCGACCAGGCCTGCTCCGGTTTCATGCCTGCCCGGATCGCCTCGCGCGCCACCCAGTCCATGCCGAACACCAGGAGGTCGTCGGCATCCCGGTCGTCCGTGCAGACAGCGATTCGCTTGTGCGAGGCGCCGAGCTCGGTGATCGTCTTGATCGCCTCGGGCAGGCTGTGCCACGGCGTGGTCGGCGGCCCGCCGCGCAAGAACAGCCAGATGCCGGATTCCAGAAGGTCGTCGGCGATCTCCCTGTCGATCGCCTCATGCGTATCGGTCACGCCGGAGGCGGCGTAGGCGGCGACGAATTCCCGGCCGTAGACATGGCCCGAGACCGGACGGCCGCGCTCCAGCGCCGCGGCGATGATGGCGTGGCTGCGCGCGTCTCCCATCGCAACGGGTACGAAATCCATCTTTTCGCCGAGCGCCACGGCTTCGGGCCACTTGTCGAACAGGGCAGCGATCTTTTCCGGCGTCAGGTCACCGCCGGCCGTTTCGAGTTCCGGCGACGTGGCGGGGACGGTGCTCGGCACGGTCAGGAAGATGGAAAGCGGCGCCTGCCGGGCATCCTCCAGCATCGCCTCGACGCCTGCGACGTCCATGACGTTGCCGATCTCGTGGCTGTCGCAGAAGATCGTCGTCGTGCCGTTGAGCAGCGCGGCCTCGGCATAAGCGCAGGCCGTGATCATCGAGGACTCGATATGGATATGCGGATCGACGAGGCCGGGCGCCAGGATCGCGCCGCCCGCATCGTAGCGCTGCGCCGCGCCGCCCTTGTAGGTGCCGGCCGGTTTCATCGCGGCGATGCGGCCCCCGGCGATCCAGATCTCCCTGTTGTCGAGGATGCGCTCCGAGTAGGTCGAGAGCGCACGCGCGCCGGTGATCACGAGCTCCGGCGCCGCCCGCCCGGAAGCCACGTCGGCGAGCCTCCGCGTCATGGTGGAGAGGGGAGCAACGGAAAAGCGGGTGATCTTGCGCATCGGAATGCCTCTCTCAGTGATATTCGGGAATGCCCGGCATGGTGATGAAACCGTCGATCTTGCGCACCGCCCGGGCCCACCGCCTGAGCGCCGGAAAGGCGTCATGGTCGACATTGTAGTCGCGGCTGAGCGCGAAGGACGGGAAGAGGGCGATATCGGCGATCGTGGGTTCCGCGCCCGCGAAATACTCGAAGCCGTCGAAATGCTGCCGGGTCATGTGATCGTCCATGGCGCGCAACGCCTCGCGGGCGGCCAGGCGGAGCGCGTCGATGTCGCCGGGTGCGTCCATCATCGCCGTCGAGCGCGCCTGGACGGCGGCGTCGAGTTCGCGTGCGGAAAAGGCGAGCCACATCATGACGCGGCCGAACGCGTCCGGATCCTTGGGCAGGAAGCCGCCCTTTGGATCGCGCGTCTGCGCCAGCCAGGCAAGGATCGCTTCGGCTTCGTAGAGGACAAGATCGTCCTGCTTGACGACCGGCAGGGCGCCGAACGGGCTCATCGCGAGGATCGCGGGCGACAGGTTCTCCTTGCCGGGCATCACGTCGACCGCGACCTGGTCCGCTTCGACGCCGAGACAGGACAGAAGCAGCCTGACCTTGTAGCAGTTTTCGTCGAGGTCGTAATTGTACAGCGTCAGCGCACTCATGCCGCGATCTCCCCGATCTTCTCGTTGGCCGCTGCTTCTTCGGCGTCACGGCGCAATTGCTCCGCCCAAAACGCGAGGCGTTTCATCTGGTCGTTGGACGGATTGCCCGCTGCGACGATGTGCAATGCCGCCTCCCGCTCCGCGACGGGCTGAATGCCGGCAATCAGCGTGACGTCGCCGAGACGGATCTCGATAATGCGCCCTTCGGTCGCCTTCACCTCCGGGGCGATCCCGTCCAGCGGGGTGAACGGTACGCGCTCGACGAGCAGCGCCGCGGGGCAATCGGCGAAAACCGTCCGCAGCGGCGTAATGTCGCCGGGCAGGTCCGGATGAGGCGCCGCGTCTTCGCCCTCGGCGTAGAAATTTCCCCACACCATTCCGCCCGCCTCGGCGACGCCGAAGGTCGGAACCTTGATCGTCTTGGGCACGTCCAGATCCGGATGGGCCGGGATGTAGCGGCACTGGCCGGCGGTATCGTACTGCCAGCCATGATAGAGGCAGGCGATGTGATCGCCGCGCACGAAACCGAAGCTCATCTTCATGCCCCGGTGCGGGCAGCGGTCTTCCCACACATGCGCCGCGCCCTTGTCGTCGCGCCAGGCGACGATTTCCTTGCCTTCGACACGCGTGCCCGCCGACGTGCCGGGCGCGATGTCCCGCGCAAGTACAAGCGGGTACCAGCCTTGCAGACTCATTGTCCCATCCTCTCGTTTCTGGATTCGAAGATTGCCGGAGACGCCGGTGCGCGTTCGACGTCGAGCACGATGCAGTCATACGGCCCGAGGCTGCATGCCATGTCGAAAGCGTCGACCAGGTCGGCTTGGCCGTCGACGGCGACCGCGACGGAATTGTCGTCGCTTGCGAGCAGGGCGAGCGGCAGATCCAGCCGCGCCGCCCGATGACGTGCGAAAGCGATGAAGCTGTCGGGAACGATCTTTCCCGTGAATGTGAAAATGACGCTCTCGCGTTTCACCCGCCGACCTTTTCCCAAACCGTGCCGCCCGTTTTGCAGGCGACTGCACAAAAAATATACAGCGCCTGAAAACTAAGCAATTTTACAGCGCAGCAGTTGATAGGGCGGTTCTTTTCAGGGTGTCAAGTGTTGTGTTCAGGGCATCATCGTCATCGAGAAATTCGCACTATTCAGAACAACTCCTTTTTGGAACGGTTCTGCCGATGGCTGGTGTCAGGTTGGAAAAAAGCGGAAAAAAGCCCGGTTTTCCGGCATTTCTCGCTCTTTCTCGGATCGTCCCTGGGGGAGGCTCGCGAGCTCTGAGTGCGAATGTTGGTGCGCTGCAGCAGGTATTTGCCGTCGCGTCCCGGGCCGCCTGCCGTGAATCCGTCAATTGGCATGGATCATGCTCCATCTGATCCGGCGGTCATCCGGCCCAGATGCCGACAGAACCAAAGTCCGCTGCCCTCACGGGCGCATCTTCGACGAAAAGGGAAACAAACATGTATAGCATTCGGAATCTCTCGCGGCGCGGGTTCCTCAACATGAGCGCTGCTGCCGGCTCTTCGTTGCTGCTGCCGACAGGGCTGGCCTCGCAGGCGCGCGCTGCGGAACCGCTTCCGGCCATTCCGGAAGAAGAACTGGTGATCGGGTTCGGTCACGTCGGTCCGATCACGGATGAAGGCTGGACATGGTCGCATCACCAGGGCCTTCTCGCCATCCAGGAAGCGTTCCCGAAGATCCCCAAGATCCTCGAAGTTGAAAACGTTCCCTATTCGGCCGACGCGACGCGCACCTATCGCCAGTTCGTTTCGGAAGGCGCGAAGATGATCTTCGACACGTCGTCGACTGGCGACTTCCTGCACCAGGTCGTCAAGCGTGCTCCGGACGTCGCATTCATGGAATGCAACGGCCATGCCCTGATGGACAATCTCGCCTGGTACTATGTGGCGCACTGGTATCCGACCTATGTGATCGGCGTCGCCGCCGGCCATCTCTCGAAGACCGGCAAGCTCGGCTATGTCGCATCCTTCCCGGTCGCTTCGGTCTACGCCTCGACCAACGCCTTCCTGATGGGCGCTCGTACGGTCAATCCGGATGCGACGCTGCAGACCATCGTCATCAACTCGTGGTTCGACCCGCAGGCGGCCACGCAGGCGGGCACCGCTCTGATCGACAATGGCTGCGACTTCCTGTTCGGCATCATGGATGAAGCCGGCTACCTGCAGGTCGCCGAAAAGCGCGGTGTCTGGGCAGCCATGTGGAATACCGACATCCGCCGATACGGACCGAATTCCTACGTCTCCTCGGTCATTCTCGACTGGAAGGCTTTCTACGTCGATCAGGTCAGGAAGCGCATCGAGGGCACCTGGGGATCGGGCGAACACCTTCTGCCGATGGCCGGTGGTATTGACCGTGACACATGGGGCCAGAACGTGCCGGCCGAGGTTGGCGCAGCAGCTGACGAGGTACGCGAGAAAATCCTCGGCGGCTGGTCGCCCTTTACGGGCGAACTCAAGGACAAGGACGGCAACGTCCGTGTCGAGGCAGGCCAGAAGATGACCGAGTTGGAACTCTACAACTGGGATTGGTCCGTCGAGGGCGTGACCGGCCTGGACGGCTGACGAAAAACGCAACTCGACCGGGCGGCCGAACGCGCCGCCCGGTCGATATCTTTCCCTCCCGAATTACACCTGTGTCAGCTCCCTGCCGATGAACGAAACCGAAAACAGGTTCACGCCTCCTTCCGGAACCCCGCCGATCGTCCAGCTGAAGGGCATCGCGAAATATTTTCCCGGCGTCATCGCCAATGAAGACGTCGATCTCGAAGTCATGCCGGGCGAAATCCATGCCCTGCTCGGCGAGAACGGCGCTGGCAAGTCGACGCTTATGAATATCCTCACGGGCATCTACCAGGCGGATAAGGGCGAGATCATCATCGACGGCTACGATCGCGAATTCGCGACGCCTCTGCAGGCCATCGCCGCCGGGATTGGCATGGTCCACCAGCATTTCAAGCTGGTGCAGGCCTTCACCGTCGCCGAAAACATTCATCTTGGCTGGGACCAGACACCGAAGCGCGCCTCCCGACAGGTGCTGGAGGCGCGGACCGCCGAACTGGCGAAGAAATTCAATCTCGAGACGCGCCCTGGCGCGACGGTCAGCGACCTGTCGACTGGCGAACAGCAGCGCGTGGAAATCCTGCGCGTGCTGGCGAGACAGGCCCGGCTCCTGATCCTCGACGAACCGACGGCGGTTTTGACGCCGGCCGAGGCGCGCGAATTGTTCCGCGCCCTGCGCGAGTTCGTCTCCGGCGGCAACGCGGTGATCTTCATCAGCCACAAGCTCGACGAGGTGATGGAGATCTCCGACCGGATCTCGATCCTGCGCGGCGGCCGCAAGATCGCAACCAAGGAGACGAGCGAGTGCAACCCGCACATGCTCGCCAATCTCATGGTCGGCCGGGAAATCGTGCTGGCCGACATGCGGGGTCGGGGCCCGGATGCGGCGCCCGTTTCCGAAAAGCCGATCCTCGTGCTGGACAAGGTGTCCGCAGCGGACGAGACCGGCGCTTCCGCGCTGGAAGATATCAGCCTCCAGGTCCATGCCGGCGAGATCCTCGGCATCGCCGGGGTCGCGGGCAACGGCCAGCGCGAACTGAGCCAGGTGTTGACCGGCGTGCGCCCGGTCACCTCCGGCCAGGTTTTCGTCGACGGCAAGCCGATGAAGGGCGCCAACGCGGCGGCCTTTGCCGCCTTTGGCATCGGCCATATTCCCGAAGACCGGCTGCATAGCGGGCTGGCGCCCGCGCTCTCCATCACGACCAATGCGGTCATGCGCGAATATGGCAAGCCGCCGGTGTCGTCCGGCGGCGTCTACAATCCGCGCAGCGCGTTGACGCTGGCGAAGGACATCGCCGCGGCCGCCGATGTCGCGATCCCAGATTTCGGCATGCCGGTCCGCAATTTGTCGGGCGGCAACCAGCAGCGCCTCGTTGCTCGCCGTGAAATGCGCATCGCCGACAGGGTTCTCGTCGCCGCCTATCCGAGCCGGGGACTGGATGTCGGCGCCATCAACACGATGCTGCGCTACATTGTCGAACTGCGCGACGCCGGCGCCGGCATCATCCTGATTTCCGAGGAACTGGAGGAGCTTCTCAACCTCTCCGACCGCATCGCGGTCCTTTATGAAGGCAAGGTGATGGGCGTCGTCGAAAACGACAATCTCGATATCGAGGAAATCGGACTGCTGATGGGCGGCCGCACCAAGGCGAAGGAGGCCGCGTGATGTTCGGCTCCCTCCGCTTGCAGCGCCTGCCGTCCGCACATCCTGGCATCGCCCTGGCGGCGCGCGCGGCGGCGATCTTCATCGCGCTTTTCGTCGCCGGCATCGCCATTGCGGTCGCCGGCATGAACCCGATCGAGCTCGGTGGCCGCGTCATCAGCGCGTCTTTCGGCTCCGCCTTCGGCATGGAGGATCTCGGCGTCCTCGTCATCCCGCTCATCCTGACTGGCCTCGCGGTCGCGGTCGGCCAGCAGATCGGTGCGTGGAACATCGGCGCGGAAGGCCAGTTCTACGCCGGCGCCTTCGCCGCCTCCGCGGTCGGCCTGTTCGTGCCGGGCCCGCAATGGATGATCCTGATACTGATGTTCATCGCCGGCACTGTGGGCGGCGCGGTCTGGATCCTGGTGCCGACGCTGGCGCGCGCCTATGCGAATGTCAACGAGCTGATCACCACGCTGCTGCTGAACTTCGTCGCCACCTTGCTCGTTTATTACGTCTCGACCGGCCCGTGGCGCGATCGGTCCGGCATGGCGAATTCGGCCACGCCGCCGCTCTCCGCCGATGTCCCGTATTTCTGGGGGATCGTCCATTGGGGCTTCCCGATCGCCATCGGTCTGGCCGTGGTGGTCGCGCTCGCCCTGTCGTTCTCGAAATGGGGCTATGAGGTTCGTCTTGTCGGCTCCAACCCGTCCGCGGCGAAATATGCCGGCATCCCGGTGCGCAAGCATCTGATCACGGTCATGCTGCTGTCCGGCGCCATCGCCGGGCTGGCGGGCATGCTGGAGATCGCCGGCACGGTGCATCGCCTGCAGGGCGGTATCTCCAACAATTTCGGCTATCTCGGCATCATGGTCGCTGTGCTGGCGCGCGGCTCGCCGCTCGGCGTCATCTTCTCCGGCGCGCTGATGGCCTTCATTCTCAATTCCGGCATCATCTTGCAGACACAGGGCCTGACGACCTCCGTCGTCCTGGCGATCACCGGTTTCATCCTGTTCCTGACCGCGATCGGCGATGAATTGTCCTACTACCGCATAACGCGCGAAAAAGCGTGAGGAAGCTTGAGCCATGGATATTCTGACGGGGCTTCTGACAACCGCATTCCTGGCCGGCGGCGTGCTTGCGCTGGCGGCGCTCGGCGAGGTGCTTGCCGAACGGGTGGGCGTGGTCAATCTCGGCGTCGAGGGCCTGATGGCGATGGGCGCGATCACCGGCATCGCCACCGTCACCTCGGTGCCGTCGCCCATGCTGGGCTTCCTCGCGGCGCTGGTCGTCGGCGCGCTGTTCGGCATGCTCTTTGCGTCGGCGACGGTCCTCCTGCGCGCAAACCAGGTCCTGTGCGGCCTGGCGCTGACCTTGATGGGCACCGGGCTCGCATCGACCATCGGCCGCAATTATTCCGGCATGCCCGCGCCGGTGACGTTCGAGCCGGTGCAAATTCCGCTGCTGAGCCAGATCCCGGTGCTCGGGCCTGCCTTCTTTTCGCAGAACATCCTCGTCTATCTGATCTATCTCGTCCTGCCGATCTTCTTCAGCTACCTGATGTTCTCCACCCGTCACGGCCTCAACATGCGCGCCGTCGGCGAGAACCCGGCAGCCGCCGACGCCGCCGGTATTCCGGTCAATCTGATGCGGTTCTCCTATGTCACCATCGGGTCGGCGCTGGCCGCCGGCGCGGGGGCCTATCTGACGCTTGCCTTCGTGCCGTCCTGGTCCGACGGTGTCGTCGCCGGACGCGGCTGGATCGCCGTCGCGCTGGTGATCTTCGCCGGCTACCGGCCGATCATGGCGGCGCTTTCCGGATTGCTGTTCGGCCTGATTACCGCGCTCGGCTTCATCGGACAGGCGCGCGGCTGGCCGGTCGCCCCGGCGTTCCTGTCGATGCTGCCCTATCTCGGGACCGTCGCCTTCATCATCGTTCCGGTGCTTGCCTGGCAGAAGATGCGCCGGGCGATGGCGGCGCCCGCGGCGCTCGCGGTGCCGTATTTCCGGGACATGCGCTGACTTCATGGCCACGCTGCTCGTCAAGAACATTGCCCATCTCGCGACCTTCGACGACGAAAGCCGCGAGATCGCCGACGGCGCCATTCTGGTGCGCGACAATGTCATCGAGGCGGTGGGCACGACCGAGGAACTGGGCGGCAGCGAGGCCGACCGGGTGCTCGACCTCGACCGTCACGTGGTGATGCCGGGGCTCGTGAACACCCATCATCACATGTACCAGAACCTGACCCGGGTGATGGTGCAGGACGACGAGCTCTTCGTCTGGCTGAAGACGCTCTATCCGATCTGGGGCCGGCTCGACGACGACGCGATCGGCGTTTCGGCCCGCGTCTCGATGGCTGAACTGATCATGTCGGGCTGCACCACCAGTTCGGACCACCTCTACGTCCTGCCAACCAACGCCCGGCTCGACACCACGATAGAGGCGGCGCGCGAGATCGGGTTGCGGTTCCACGCCTCGCGCGGCGCCATGTCGCGCGGCGAGAGCAAGGGCGGCCTGCCGCCCGACAATTGCGTCGAGGACGAGGAGTTCATCCTCAAGGACGCCGAAAGGCTGATCGGCGCCTATCACGACATGAGCCGTCACTCGATGAGCCGCATCGTGCTCGCGCCTTGCTCGCCCTTCTCCGTGACGCCCGAACTGATGCGCGACGCGGCCGCGCTGGCGCGGAGCCACGAGGGCGTGCGGCTCCATTCGCACATCGCCGAGGTGTTGGACGAGGAAGTCTACTGCAACGAGATCTACGGCATGCGCTCGGTCGGTTTCGCCGAGTCCGTCGGATGGCTCGGCGACGACGTCTGGTTCGCGCATGCGATTTTCCTCAACGATGACGAGATCAAACTGTTCGCCGAGAGCGGCACCGGCGCGACCTATTGCCCGTCGGCGCATATGCGCTGCGGCCTCGGCATCATGCGGGTCCGCGAAATGCTGGACGCTGGCGTCAATGTCGGCCTCGGCGTCGACGGCTCCGCGTCCAACGATACGTCCAACATGTTCCTCGAGGCCCGGCTCGGCCAGTTGCTCCAGCGCGTCGCGCCCGCGCGCTATCTGTCGGAGACACCCGGCGGGCGCGGTGGCTTCGGCGGCACGCCGACCGCACTGTCGGCACGCGAGACGCTGTCGATGGCGACGCGCGGTGGCGCGAAGCTGCTCGGCCGCGACGACATCGGCAGTCTCGCGCCGGGCATGAGCGCGGATTTCATCGCCATGGACATGCATCAGCTCGGTCTGTCCGGCGCCGAACGCGATCCGCTCGCCGCCCTGATCATGTGCGGACCGTTCAAGGTCGATCACTCCTTCATCAACGGCGTCCAGGTGATCGCCGATGGAGCCTTCACGTCCTTCGACGTCGAGGCGGCGCTCGCCGATCACCGGGCAACCATGAAGCGCATCCACGATGCCTGAGAACCGAAACCGCGAGAGGTGGAAACCATGAGCAAGACTGTTGAAAAGGCCGCACTCGACAACTGGTATTGCCTCGGCTCGGTGGCCGACATGCCGCTGGGCGATGCCGGAACACGCCTGCTGGGATCGGATCTGGTCATCACCAAGTCGGGCGCCGACACGGTGTCTGTGCGGTTGAAGGACGGCGGCGCGGTGAAGTCGAAGATCCGCTTTCATTATCTCTGGGCGACGCTCGGCGAGCCGGAGCGTGACGTGGTGCCGATCCCGGAGGCCGACGAGACCGACCGCCGCTTCGTCGCCTGCGGTTCCGTGGTCGTGAAGGCGTCCGGCCTGCGCATTGTCGAGAACTTCCTCGACATGGCGCATTTCCCCTTCGTCCATACCGATATCCTCGGTTCCGAGCCGCATACCGAGGTGGAGCATTACGACTGCGAGATCCGCCGCGATGTCGACGAAGTGTGGGCGACCAACTGCAAGTTCCTCCAGCCCAAGGCCGCCTTGTCGGCGGAAGGGGCGATCGTGACGGACTACATGTATCGCGTCGCGACGCCCTTCGTGACGGTCCTCTACAAGACCTGCCCGAACGCCGAGGACCGCTGGGACGTGATCTGCCTTTTCGTCCAGCCGATGGACGAGGATCTGTGCCGGGCCCATCCGCTGATGCTGCTGATCGACGACGTGACGCCTCTCCAGGATCTGATCGCCTTCCAGCTCGACATTTTCCTGCAGGATCGGATCATCCTCGAAAACCAGCGGCCGCGTCTTCTGCCGCTCGAGCCGCGCGCGGAGATACCCACCCGCGCCGACGCCTCCTCCATCGCCTACCGGCGCTGGCTGAAGGAAAAAGGTCTGGTCTACGGTACGACGCTGACCGCGGCCTAGCTGATGATGCAGTCTGCCCGGGGCAAACTCGTTCGTGCGAGCGGCTTCCACGCGCCGGTATGCGGCGAGGTCGAATGCCTGATCGACGTGCTGATCGCGGTTGGCGCGGACGGCGTGATTACCGATCTCGTCCGCCCGGATGAAAGCCGCTATGGCGACATGCTGGCCGCGGCGAAGGCCGGCGGAACGCTCGTCGAGATGCCGGAAGGCACTTGGCTATTGCCCGGCTTCGTCGACCTGCACATCCACGCGCCGCAATATCCGCAACTCGGCAATGCGCTCGACGTGCCGCTCGAAGTCTGGCTGCAGAAATACACTTTCCCGATCGAGGCGCGCTACGCAGACATCGCGTTTGCCCGTCGCGCCTATGCGATGCTGGTCGACGATCTTCTGGCCTGCGGCACGACGACCGCCGTATATTACGGCACCATCCATGACGAGGCGAACCGGCTGCTCGCGGATATATGTGTGGCGAAAGGCCAGCGCGCGCTGATCGGCAAGGTCGCGATGGACAATGCCGACGAGTGCCCGGACTATTACCGCGACGAAAGCGTCGCGGATGCGGTCGCCGGGACCCTCGGCCTGATCGAGCATATCCGCAATCATCCCGACAATGGCGAGAACCGGGTGCTGCCCGTCGTCACGCCGCGTTTCATCCCGTCCTGTACTGACGATCTACTGACCGAACTGGGCGCCATCGCGGGGGCGCATGATTGCCATGTGCAGACCCATTGCTCCGAAAGCGACTGGGAGCATGGTTATGTGAAGGCGCGCCATGGCGTCAGCGACACCGAGAGCCTTGACCGTTTCGGGCTCCTGCGCCGGGGCAGCGTGCTTGGCCACGCCAATTTCATTTCCGCGTCCGATATGGAGAAAATCCGGATACGCGAGGCGGCGGTCGCCCATTGCCCGCTCTCCAACGCCTATTTCGCCGGTGCCGTCTTTCCGCTGAAGACGGCGCTCGAAAAGGGCGTCCATGTCGGGCTGGGGACCGATATTTCCGGCGGCCCGGCCGGAAACATGCTCGAAAGCGCACGCAGCGCGATCATGGCCTCGCGCATGCTGGAATCGGGAACGGACCCGGATCTCGCGCCGCCGGAACGGTCCAGCCGCGGCGATGTCCGCATCGATTTCCGTACGGCTTTTTACCTGGCGACCGCCGGCGGCGGCGCGGCGCTTGGTCTCCCTGTCGGACGGTTCGCGCCGGGCTGTCATTTCGACGCCGTGCTGATCGACTCTAACGCACCGCTCGGCTCGATCCGGCTTTGGCCGGAACTGCACCAGGGCGACGAGATCCTGCAGAAAATCATCTACACGGCGAGCCGGCCCAATATCGCGCGGGTGTGGGTCGGCGGCACAGAAACCGCGGCCGAGGCGGCCTGAAGAGGAGACGGACGATGGAAACCGGCGAACTGATCCGAAAACTGCCGAAGGCCGAAATCCATATTCATCTGGAGGGCGCGATCCTGCCCGGGACAGCGCTGGAACTGGCAAAGAAGAACGGCGTCTCGCTGCCGGATTGCGAGAAGGTCGAAGACCTCTATTCCTATGCCAATCTGATGGAGTTCCTCGCCGTCTACGGCGCCATCGCCGACAGCATCGTCACCGTCGACGACTTTCGCCGCATCACCTATGAGATGCTGGACTCGGCGGCGCGAAACGGCTGCCGCTACATGGAGTTCTTCATCAGCCCGCATGCCCATGCCGGCGTGCCGTTTGCCCGCCAGTTCGACGGCATCCGCAAGGGGATGGCCGACGCGGAAACCGATTTCGGCATCGTCTCGCGCATCATCCCCGGCATGAACCGGGAGCTGGGACCGGCTGCTGGCGAGGAGTATCTCGACGAGATCCTCGCCAATCGCGGCGACGACCTGATCGGCCTCGGCCTCGACTACAACGAGGCGCCTTATCCGCCGGAACCGTTCGCCGACGTGTTCGCGCGCGCAGCAAAAAACGGCTTGCGGCTGACCGCCCATGCCGGCGAGTCCGGCCCCGCGGAATTCATCGCCGGCTCGCTCGACGCGCTGAAGGTCGAGCGGATCGACCACGGCTATAATATCGTCAACGACCCCGCGCTGGTCGCCCGCTGCCGCGACGAGGGGATCGCCTTCACCTGCTGTCCGTCGACCACGAAATATACGACCAACTGGCGCGATCTCGCCGCGCCGGACCACCCGATCCGCCGCATGAAGGACGCGGGGCTAGCCGTCACGATCAACTCCGACGATCCGCCGATGTTCACGACGGATCTGGGGCTTGAGTTCGAGCTTGCGCACACGGATCTCGGCTTCTCGCTTGCCGACATCAAGGCCGCCATCGTGACCAGCCTGGAAGCGTCATGGCTGGATGAGGCGACCAAGCGGCAATGGATCGGAGAATGGACGCAGGAGATCGACGAGGCGCTAACAGCCCACGAGGCTTGAGCGCCTCGTCGCGGCTCAATTCAATACGCGGCGCAACCCGTCCTGCACCTTGAGCAGGGCCGGCAGGTAGAGGCGCACGATTTCATCCGCGTCCTGCTGGACCGCCGCGACGCCCGTATTCAGGGCCGCGACCGTCTGCCCACGCGAATTGATCACCGGCACGGCGAGTGAGCGCAGGCCGAGTTCGACTTCCTGGTCGACGGCCGCGTGGCCCGCTGCCCGGGCCTCGGCGATGGCGGCCATGATCTCGTCCGGGTCGGTCAGCGAATGCGGCGTGCGCGGGGTCAGGTCGGAGGATTCGACCACGCTGCGCGCCTCGTCTTCGGGCAAGGCGGCGAGCAGCACGCGCCCCATCGAGGTGCAATGGGCCGGCAGCCGCGATCCCGGCATCAGCCCGATCGACATGACCCGGCGCTGGGCTGCGCGCGCAACATAGACGATCTCGGTTTCGTCGAGGATCGAGACCGAGACCGATTGGCCGATCTGCTCGGACAGATGGTCGAGCCAGGGCTGCACGATCTGCGGCAGGGGCAGGGCGGCCAGCGCGCCCATGCCGAGCCGCAGCACCCGCGGCGTCAGGCTGAAGAACTTTCCGTCATAATCCGCATAGCCGAATTCATGCAGCGTCAGCAGGCATCGGCGTGCCGTGGCGCGATCGAGGCCCGTGGCATCCGCCACCTCGGCTATGGCGAGGCGCGGCCGCTCGGCGCCAAAACACTCCAGAACGCGAAGTCCCTTGCCGAGCGAGGCGATGATATCCGTCTTGTTCAACATCCGCACAGGATTTCACGAGATTTGAACAAATATCAAGATGCGCACAAAAGCCGTTGCCTTCACGAGCGGCGGGGTGGAAGAGACGAAGCTCATTATCCTCGGGAGGAGGCCTCGGTGGACAAGGTAATCGCTTCTCCGGCGGCCGCCGTGGCCGGTATCGGCGATGGCGCGACGGTCATGATCGGCGGGTTCGGCGGTTCCGGAGCGCCAATCGAGCTGATCCACGCGCTGATCGACGCCGGACCGAAGAACCTGACGGTCATCAACAACAATGCCGGCAACGGCCATGTCGGTCTCGCGGCGCTGATCGGGCAGGGACAGGTCGCCAGGCTGATCTGCTCGTTTCCGCGGTCTGCCGACCCGAAAGTATTCACCGATCTCTATCTCGCCGGAAAGATCGAGCTGGAAATCGTCCCGCAGGGTACGCTCGCCGAACGTATTCGCGCCGGCGGGGCCGGTATCCCGGCTTTTTACACGCCGGCGGGCTACGGCACCGAGCTCGCGGAAGGCAAGCCCGTCGCCGAATTCGACGGCCGCTCTTATGTGCAGGAACGCTGGCTGAAGGCCGATTTCGCGCTGATCAAGGCGGAACTCGGCGATCCGCTCGGCAACCTCACCTACCGGATGGCGGCGCGCAACTTCAATCCGCTGATGGCCATGGCCGCCGCCACGACCATCGCCCAAGCGAGCCGCATCGTGCCCGCCGGCGGCATCGATCCGGAGCACGTGGTCACGCCGGGCATTTTCGTCGATCGCGTAGTCGAAATCCCTGAGCCGAAGCAGGAAGAGGCGCTCAATCGTGAAGAGGCCGTTTACCCGTGAGCGCACCACTCGACGCCATCAAGCTCTCCAACGCCCAGATCGCCTGGCGCGCGGCGCAAGACATCGAGGACGGCGCCTACGTCAATCTGGGCATCGGCTTTCCGGAGATGATCGCCAAGTTCCAGCCCAAGGGCCGGGACGTGATCTACCACACCGAAAACGGCGTGCTCGGCTTCGGCGAGGCGCCGGCCGAGGGCGAGGAGGACTGGGACCTGATCAATGCCGGCAAGAAGGCGATCACGCTGAAGCCGGGCGCGGCCTTCTTCCACCATGCCGACAGCTTCGCGATGGTGCGCGGCGGCCATCTCGATCTCGCCGTGCTCGGCGCCTATCAGGTCGCCGAGAACGGCGATCTCGCCAACTGGTCGACGGGCAGGGGCGGCGTGCCGGCGGTTGGCGGCGCGATGGATCTCGTCCATGGCGCCAAACGCGTCGCCGTCGTGACCGACCATATCACCCGGAAGGGGGAGCCGAAGCTTGTCGAGCGCTGCACCATGCCGCTGACCGGGCTCGCCTGCGTCACGCGAATCTATACTTCGCTCGCCGTGGTCGATATCGAGGGCGGCCATTTCGTTCTGCGCGAGAAAATTCCGCAGATTTCATTCGACGACCTTCAGGCGGTGACCGGTGCGGAACTGAAGGTGACGGGCGATATCGCCGATCTTTCCGCGCCGGAATTTTGAGGACTTTTCCATGACCGACGCCTTCATCTGCGACTATATCCGCACCCCCATCGGCCGCTTCGGCGGCGCGCTGTCCGCCGTCCGTGCCGACGATCTCGGCGCCATTCCGATCCGCGAACTGATGAAGCGCAATGGCGGCGTCGACTGGGAGGCCGTCGACGAGGTCTATTACGGCTGCGCCAACCAGGCGGGGGAGGACAACCGCAATGTCGCGCGTATGAGCCTGCTCCTGGCAGGCATGCCGGTCAGTGTTCCGGGCACGACGATCAACCGGCTGTGCGGCTCCGGCATGGACGCCGTCACCATGGCGGCGCGGGCGATCAAGGCGGGCGAGATCGAACTGGCGATCGCCGGCGGCGTGGAATCGATGAGCCGTGCGCCCTTCGTCATGCCGAAGGCGGACACGGCCTTTTCGCGCCATGCCGAAATCCATGACACCACGATCGGCTGGCGTTTCGTCAATCCGGTCCTCAAGAAGCAATACGGCATCGATTCCATGCCGGAGACCGGCGAGAACGTCGCCGAGGAGTTCAGGGTTTCGCGCGAGGAACAGGATTCGTTTGCGTTGCGGTCGCAGGCCAAGGCCGCGGCGGCGCAGAAGAACGGCCGGCTGTCCAGGGAGATCGTTCCCGTCTCTATTCCGCAGCGCAAGGGCGATCCGCTGGTCGTCGATGCGGACGAGCATCCGCGCGAGACCTCGATGGAGGCGCTGGCCAAACTGCGCACGCCTTTCCGCGAGAACGGCAGTGTCACCGCGGGCAATGCCTCGGGCGTCAATGATGGCGCCGCGGCGCTGATCATCGCGTCCGCGGAGGCCGCGAAGAAATACGGGCTGACGCCGATTGCGCGTATCGTCGGCGGCGCAACGGCGGGCGTTCCGCCGCGCATCATGGGCATCGGCCCGGCCCCGGCGACGAAGAAGCTCTGCGCCCGCATCGGTCTGACGCCGCGGGATTTCGATGTCATCGAGTTGAACGAGGCTTTCGCCAGCCAGGGCATTGCCGTTCTGCGCGACCTCGGCATCGCCGAGGATGCACCGCACGTCAATCCGAATGGCGGCGCGATCGCGCTCGGCCATCCCCTCGGCATGTCGGGTGCGCGTATCACCGGTACGGCGGCCTTGGAGATGCAGGTGCGCGGCGCAAAACGCGCCTTGGCGACCATGTGCATCGGCGTCGGCCAAGGCATCGCCATCGCGCTGGAAGCGGTCTGAACCTAGAACTCGACTTCCAGTTCCACGATCTCGTCGGGTTCGGCCAGCGCGCCTCCTTCCCATTCGCTCATCAGCGGCCAGCCGAAGACCGTCTCGCAATAGGCGGCAAGCGCCGGTTCGAGCTCGACCGCATAGGTGCGGAAGCGGGTGCAGACCGGCGCATACATGGCGTCGGCGACGGTCGGATGCTCGCCGAAGAGATAAGGCCCGCCATAGGTGTCGAGGCATTCGCGCCAGATCGCCTTGATGCGTTCCACGTCCGGCCGCGCGCCGGAGAAGATCTTGAAGGTCTTGTGGCGGGCTTTCAGGTTCATCGGCAGCGCCGAGCGCAGATTGGCGAAGCCGGAATGCATCTCGCCGGACACGGCGCGGCAATGCGCGCGCGCCACCATCTCTTCGGGCCAGAGACCTGCCTTGGGCCGGATCTCGGCGAGGTATTCCGCGATCGCCAGCGTGTCCCATACGGTTACGCCCTCATTGGTCAGCCGCGGAACCAGCACCGAGGGCGACAGGAGCAGCAATTCCTGCCGCATTTCCGGGCTGTCGAGATCGGCCTGGGCCTCGTCGAATTCGAGCCCGGCCATCTTGCACAGGAGCCAGCCGCGCAGAGACCACGAGGAATAGTTCTTGGAGGATATGGTCAGGACTGCACCGCTCATCGCGCCGCTCGCTCCGCTGCTTCATATTTTCGTTTCCGCACAATCTTCTCGCATCGCACATAAATTTGCACTAGCTTTTTTGCAGTGCACATTTACTGCGGTTCCTAAGGCGCGCGAATGCTCTACCAGACCTACCAGTTCCAGGACGATCTGCTGACGCCGCTGCGCGATCTCGCGCAATTCATGAACAGCGGATTGCAGCGCTTCTCGCCGCTGCCGGCCAACCACCCGTTCCGTCGTTTCGCGGCGGCCTGGGAACTGATCTCGCGCTACAAGCTCTCGCATGAGCGCCCGGATTTCGCCATCGACACCGTCCGCGTCGGCAATCGCGACGTGCCGGTCACCGAGGACGTGGCGCTCGACCTGCCATTCGGAAAGCTGCTGAAATTTTCGAAAGACGTCGACACGCGCCAGCCGCGCGTTCTGGTCGTCGCTCCACTCTCGGGCCATTTCGCGACGCTGTTGCGCGGCACTGTCGCCACGCTACTGCAGGACCATGAGGTATATGTCACCGACTGGACGAATGCCCGCGACGTGCCGCTCGAGGCCGGGTCGTTCGGCGTCGAGGATTATGTCGAATACATTATCCGCTTCCTCGAGGAGATCGGCCCCGGCGCCCATATCCTCGCCGTCTGCCAGCCCTGCGTGCAGGCGCTGGTCGCCGTCGCCGTGATGTCCGAGGACAAGCACCCGGCCACGCCGCATTCCATGACGCTGATGGCCGGGCCGATCGATCCGCGCGAGAGCCCGACCGAAGTCAACGAATTCGCGGTCTCCAAGTCGCTGCAGTGGTTCCAGACCTCGGTCATCTCCACGGTTCCCGCGCGCTATCCCGGCGGCGGCCGGACGGTCTATCCGGGCTTTCTCCAGCTGTTCGCCTTCATGGCGATGAATATCGATCGCCACAGCACCGCGCATCGCAAGCTCTACGACCACCTCGCGGCCGGCGAGACCGAGGCGGCGGAGAAGATCAAGACCTTCTATGACGAGTATTTCGCCGTCCTCGACATGACCGAGGAATTCTACATCGAGACGATCGACCGCATCTTCCACAAGGCCGAACTCGCCATCGGCGACTTCACCTATCGCGGCCGCAAGGTCGATCCGGGCGCCATCCGCCACACGGCGCTTCTCACCGTCGAGGGCGGACGTGACGACATCTGCTCATTGGGCCAGACCTCGGCCGCCCACGACCTCTGCAACACGTTGCGCCCGCACTTGAAGCGCCATCACCTGCAGGCCAATGTCGGCCATTACGGCGTCTTCAACGGCAAACGCTGGGAACGCGAGATCTATCCGGTCGTCCGCAACA
>NZXU01000024.1 GCA_002698425.1 Ahrensia sp.
CTCGCGGCCGATCTCGTGCAGCATCTGGCGCGAGGTGCGGACGATCTTGTTGATCGTCTCGATCATGTGCACCGGGATGCGGATCGTACGAGCCTGGTCAGCGATCGAACGGGTGATCGCCTGCCGGATCCACCATGTCGCGTAGGTGGAGAACTTGTAGCCGCGGCGGTACTCGAACTTGTCGACCGCCTTCATCAGGCCGATATTGCCTTCCTGGATCAGATCGAGGAACTGCAGGCCGCGGTTGGTGTATTTCTTGGCGATGGAAATCACCAGGCGCAGGTTCGCCTCGACCATTTCCTTCTTGGCGATGCGCGCCTCGCGCTCGCCCTTCTGGACCTGGTTGACGATGCGGCGGAACTCGCCGATCGAGATGCCGGTTTCCGTCGACAGTTCCTGGATCTCGGAGCGCAGCTCGTCGATGGCCGCCAGTTCCTTGGCGAATTCGCGCCAGCCGCGCGCCGACAGGCCGCCGATGCGGTCGGTCCAGTTCGGGTCGAGCTCGGAGCCGTGATATTCGCGCAGGAATTCCTCGCGGGCGACGCCGTAGCTTTCGGCGAGGCGCAGCAGGCGGCCCTCGTTCTGCACGAGGCGCTTGTTGATCGAATAGAGCTGCTCGACCAGCGCCTCGATGCGCTGGTTGTTGAGCGACAGCGACTTCACGTCTGTGATCAGCTCGTCCTTCAGCTGCTTCAGGCGCTTCTGCTGGCTGGGCGACAGGGCGTCGGTGTCCGACAGGGACGATTCGACGTGCTGGTCCTGCAGCTTGCGCAGCTTGGAATAGGTCGAGGCGATCGTGTCGAGCGTCTCCATGACGCCTTCGCGAAGCTCGGCCTCCATCGCGGCGAGCGACAGGTTGACCTCGTCCTCGTCGTCATCGTCTTCTTCCTGCTGGCCCTCGCCGCCGACATCGGTGATGTCGTCGGAGCGGCGCGGCTGGCGCAACGCGCGTTCCTTTTCCTCGCGCTCCTTCTTGGCCTGCTCGATCTCTTCGGGCGTCGGCACCTTGGGCGCCTGCTTGGCCTCGGGACCGGCATAGGTCGCCTCGAGGTCGATAATGTCGCGCAGGAGGATGTTGCCCTCGTTCAATTCCTCGCGCCAGATGATGATGGCCTGGAAGGTCAGCGGCGACTCGCAGAGGCCCGCGATCATCGTCTCGCGGCCGGCCTCGATGCGCTTGGCGATGGCGATCTCGCCCTCGCGCGACAGCAACTCGACCGTGCCCATCTCGCGCAGATACATGCGCACGGGGTCGTCGGTGCGATCGGTCGGCTCCTTCTTGCGGGCGGTGGTGGTGACCGCGCTGCCGGTGGTGGTGGCCAGTTCGGTGGAGCCGCTATCCTCTTCGTCATCGGAGGAATTGTCGTTGTCGCTTTCGACCTCGTCGTCCTCGACGACGTTGATGCCCATCTCCGACAGGGTGGACATGGTGTCCTCGATCTGCTCGGAGGTCACCTCTTCCGAAGGCAGAACCGCATTGAGCTCGTCCATCGTGACATAGCCGCGCTTCTTGGCGAGGCGCAGCATCTTCTTCACGCTGTCGGCTGTCAGGTCGAGCAACGGGCCGTCGGGGGCTGCCTGCTCGGGTGCGGTTTCTGCTTCGGTTTTTTCTTTTGCTTTGGTTGCCATGAAATTCTTGTCTCCGGCGTCGGTCGTCGAGGGCCGCGCTCCCGCCTGTCAGGTCACCCGTTCGGTGTGCGTCGCGTGTCCGCTCCCGAATCGTCCGGGAACAGCGATATGCGAAGGTTGTTAATTGCCAATTACCCCTAATCTAGGCGCAGTTCGCGCCAATCCAATGGCGCGATGTAAAACGAGCTTGCAAACCGACCAAAATACCGGGAGCGACCCGGAAGTTTCTTGATTCCCGCGATTCGGGCAGGCGTCAACACCTGCGGCGCCGATTCGCGCAAAAAAGCCGGTATGGCGGCCCTTCCGGTCAGAAAGACCGCGACGGACGGCCCGAGGAGACGCCGAAGCCGTCGACGAGCGCTTCCAGCGATTCGGTCTCGTCGATCTCCTTGCGGATGTCGGCGAGCCTTCCGAAGTTGAAGTCGCTCGCTTCCGAGCCCAGCGCGGCCTCGGCGGCGCGCAGTTCGCGGCGCAGCGACTTGGCGCGGCGGTGCAGGCGCAGGGCCTGGGTGAAGCCTTCCTGCGCGTCCTCATGGGCCGCCTCGGCGGTCGCCGTCCACAGCCGCGCGCGGCGGATCAGCTTTTCCAGCGCCTCGACCGTCGCCTTCTGGGAGGCGAGCGCCGGATGCTCGAGCAGCGCGTCGCGGCTGCGCGGACGGCCGGTGGCGCAGGCATCGAGAATGGCGCTTCTGAGCCGCTCCAGCCCGTTATGGTCGAGTTCGAGACCGGTGAAATCGTCGAAATGATCGGCGAGCAGGTCCGGATGGGTGAGCACGGTGGCGACCAGCGCCGCTTCGCGCAGCGGCATCTCGTCGCCGCCCGCCGTCAGCAGGCGCGAGCGCGTCAGGCTTTCCGAGATGGCGAGACGGCCGCCGGCCATTCCGCCGACGCCGCCGCCGCGGCCCCTGCCCTGCCCGCCATAGCGGTTGTTCGCACCACGATTGCCGCCGCGCGCCTGCTGCGGAGAACCGAAATGCGCCTGGATGCGCTCGCGCATCGCCTGGCCGTAATGGCGGCGGACGCTCTCGTCGGCGATCTGGCCGGCCGCCTCGCGCAAATTCTTTTCCAGTTCGGCGCGGCGTTCCGGCGTGTCGAAGACCCGGCCGGAGGTCTCGCGCGACCACAGCATGTCGGCGAGCGGCTTGGCGGCCTTCAAAACCGTATCAAACGCCTCGCGCCCGCCGGCCTTGACGAGATCGTCGGGGTCCTTGCCCTCGGGCAGCAGCGCGTAGCGGACCGAACGGCCGGGCTTCAGGCCGGGCAGCGCGAGATCGAGCGAGCGCCAGGCGGCGCGGACGCCCGCCTTATCGCCGTCGAAACACAGAACCGGCTCCTGCGTGACGCGCCAGAGCAGGGTGAGCTGGTTCTCGGTCAGCGCCGTGCCGAGCGGCGCGACGGCGTTTCCGATGCCGGCCTGATCGAGGGCGATGACATCCATATAGCCCTCGACGGCGACGACCGTGCCGTCGCGCTGCATGGCTTCGCGTGCGCGGCGCAGATTGTAGAGGAGATTGCCCTTGTGGAAGAGCTCCGTCTCCGGCGAGTTCAGATATTTGGCCGGCACGTCGGGCGACAGCGCCCGGCCGCCAAAGGCGACCACCCTGCCCCGCGCATCCTCGATCGGGAACATGATGCGGTCACGGAACCGGTCATAGGAGACCGGGATGTCGTCGCCGAAGACGACGAGGCCGCAGGCCTCGATCTGGTCCTTCGTCGCGCCTTTGCCGGCGAGATGCTCCTTCAGAGCGTTGCGGCTGTCGGGCGCATAGCCGAGGCGGAATTTCTTCTGGGTCTGGCCGGAGAGGCCGCGGTCGCGCAGATAGGCGCGCGCCTTGGCGCCGCCGGCAAGCTGCAGTTGCCCCTCGAAGAAGGCCGCCGCCATCTCCATGACGTCGGTCAGCGTGGCGCGCACGGCGTCGCGCCGCTCGGCTTCCGGATCGCGCTCGGGCATCGGCACGCCGGCCATGTCGGCGATCTGCTGGACGGCTTCCGGAAAGGCCATGCCGTCGAGCTCGGTCAGGAAGCGGAAGTGATCGCCCGAGACGCCGCAGCCGAAACAGTGATAGCGGCCCTTCTTGTCCTCGCAGTGGAAACTCGGCGTCTTCTCACCGTGGAAGGGGCAGCAGGCCCAGTAATCGCCGCGCGACGTGTTGGTCTTGCGCTTGTCCCATGCGACGCGCTTTCCGATCAGGTCGGAAATGGGGACGCGATCTCGAATCTCGTCGAGGAAGGACTGGGGAAAGCGCATGGACGGCCTTTTCGGGAATCTGCCCCCTTATACAGGGGCCGGGAAGCCGAGGCCAAGCAATGATGACACGGTTCCCGCAATTCACAGGCGCCGCGTTGCCGTCCTCGCGTCTCTGCAACCTGTGCGTTAACGACAAGACTCAAATGGCGGTTTCAATTTGGTTAAAGACCTGTTAATACACCTCAACTAGGCGACAGTTCTTGCTATATTCACTGCGCCAAACTCAAGGGGTTGGGTCAATGTTGAAATCCGGATTATTCGCGGTCGTATTTGCGGCGGTAGCGAGTTTGGGCGGAAACGCATTCGCGTCTCCGACCGCCACCGCCATTTTCGCGAGCTGCGCAAGCGATGTGTCGTCTACTGGTGCAAATTTGCCCACGTTCGGTGCGGCAACCTGCAGTACCGATCCGAGTCGAACAGCGGTCAGCGCCATCGAGTTCAACCTGCCTGCTGCCGGCAATTTCTATTCGCTCGGCCTGAACGGCGTTCTGGCCTTCGACATCGAACCCGATTTTATCGGGCCCGGCAGCATTGCCGAGGTGACGAATCCTTCGAACCACAAGGAAGCTGTGGACATCTACGGCTCGTTCGACGGGAGCACGTGGACCAAAATCACGCGATTGCTGAACAATCTTGGTTCGCCCGCGGTCACGACGGCGTTCTTCGTGGTTCCGGAAGCCTACTCCTATATCGGCTTCGTGGACGCAACGAAGGACGAGTTCGGTACAAACACCTCGTCGACCGACGGTTACGACATCGCGTCGTTCAGCCTGACGGCGGTTCCGCTGCCGGCGACGCTGCCGTTGATGATGACGGCGTTCGGCGGGCTGGCTCTGGTGCGGCGCATTCGCCGCCGCGCCTGAACCGGCTTCGGTGCCCGGGCCGCCGACAGTGGCCCTTTTTCATCCCTGATGGAAATTTTTCAGGAACGCGGCCACCTTGGCCGTGTTGTTGGAGGTGCGGTCGAACTCGACGCCGATGCGGCGGGTCTTTACCCAGCTGACCATGCCGTCGATATAGCCGATCTTGTCGCTGTGGAGTTCGACATTGTCGCCGAACTTCATCCCGGAGGTCGAGAGCATCTCGATCTCGATCCCGCCGGGAAAGATATCGACGACCATTCCCCCGGTTTTCATGTAGCCATTGCGCAATTTCACGTAGCTGCGCTGGTCTTTTTGCGGTTCCGCCTGGCGGCCGAACACTTCGGACGTCGGCATGGGCACACCTTCTTTCGCTCGCAGTTCTTATTCTTGTTTTGCCGCGGACTTTTTCAGAAAAAAGCAAACAATGTGTTTAGACGGCCTCCCCTGCTTTCGTAAGGGAAGACGCCGAGCCGCATCGAGCGCGACAATTGCGCGCGAATTGGCGAATATGCATGCCGAATCCGGAGGTGTGCGATGCTGAACTATCTGACCCTGATCTTCTTTTGCCAACTGGCCGGCGAAGCCTTCGTGGCGGCGACCGGCCTGCCCGTGCCGGGACCGGTGCTCGGCATGGTGCTGCTTTTCGCCGGGCTGTCGGTCAGGGGATCGATCCCGAAAGAGCTCGACACGGTTTCGGGCGCGCTGCTCTCCAACCTGTCGCTGCTGTTCGTTCCGGCCGGCACCGGGATCATGGTGCATCTGAGCCTCTTGGCCGGCGACGGCATCGCGGTCTCCGTGGCGCTGGTGATCTCGACCATGGCGACCATCGCCGTGACGGGGCTGATGATGCAGGCGCTTACGCGCAAGAAGCCTGGGAGCGTGGACGATGCCGAATGACCTCCAGTCCGAATTGCAGGATGTCTGGGTCTACCTGTCGGCGAGCCCGCTCCTGCACCTGACGCTGACGCTCGTCGCCTACCAGGCCGGGATGTGGATCTACAAGCGCGGCGGCATGAATCCGCTGCTCAACCCCGTCCTGTTCGCCGTCGTCGTGCTGGTGGCGATCCTGATGGCGACGGGAACCTCCTACGACACCTTCTTCGAGGGCGCGCAATTCGTGCATTTCCTGCTCGGCCCGGCGACCGTGTCGCTGGCGGTGCCGCTCTACCGGCAGTTTCACCGGGTGCGCGAATCGGCACTCGCCATCGCGGTGAGCCTCGTCACGGGCTCGGCCTTCGCGGCAACGAGCGCGATGGGCATTTCCTGGCTGCTCGGGGCGAGCGAGCGGACGATCATCTCGATCGGGCCGAAATCGGTGACGGCGCCGGTGGCGATGGGTATTTCCGACAGCCTTGGCGGGCTGCCGTCGCTGACGGCGGTGCTGGTGATCGCGACGGGAATCCTCGGCGCGGCGCTGGGGCCGCTGGCGCTCAACCTGGCAGGCGTGAAGGACTGGGCGTCGCGGGGTTTCGCGATGGGCACCGGGGCGCATGGAATCGGCACGGCGCGGGCGCTGCAGGTCAACGAGGTCGCGGGCGCCTTCGCCGGTCTCGCCATGGGCCTCAACGCGCTGGCAACCGCGATCCTGCTGCCGCTCGCCTGGGCGATTTTCAGATGATGAAATAAAAAATGCAGCGTTACTGCTGCAAAATCGACTTCACGACGCCCGAAGCCTTGGAGAAATCCATCTGGCCGGCAAAGCGCTGCTTGAGGGTGGACATGCATTTGCCCACATCGCGCAGCCCTTCGGCGCCGGTTTCCTGCACGACGTTCTGACAGGCCTGCTCGACCTCTTCCTGACACATCTGCTTGGGCAGGAATTCGAGAATGACCGCGGACTCCGCGCGCTCCTGATCGGCAAGATCGAGACGGCCGGACTGCTCGTAGGATTTCGCCGATTCGCGACGCTGCTTGACCATCTTGGTCAGGATCTCGCTGATTTCCTCATCGGAAACCGGATCCTTGCCCGCGGATCGATTGGCCAGGTCGCGGTCCTTCACCGCCGCCGAGATGAGGCGGAGCGTGCAGACGCGGTAATTATCCTGTGATTTTTGAGCATCCTTCAGCGCAGCTTGAATCGCATCGCGCATCGCAATAACTCCCCGATGGTGGTCGGACCATAGCGCCGTTCACAGCGCATGGCAAGAGCCAACCTCGTTGTTAACACGTTGATATTTCTCGACTTTCTTATCCACAGCCATAAAGTGAACACAGCAGGGTCATAAAAAAGCCATAAGCCGGGGCGAACCACAAATCGCTTTCCAAGCGGGGTATTTCCGGTCGCCCGCGGTGTTTTCAGCGCCCGCATATGGTGGTAAACGCCCGCAAAAGCAAGACGCCCCCCAATCACTGTTTCGAGACACCTCATGACCGAGCCCTTCGCTGACGCAACAAAGACTGCCGCCTGGACGGTGGAGAAACCCACCGCCGTATTGGTTCTGGCAGATGGAACGGTGCTGGAGGGAAAAGGTTTCGGCGCAACCGGCGCAGTTGAGGCCGAGGTCTGCTTCAACACCGCGATCACCGGCTACCAGGAAATCCTGACCGACCCGTCCTATGCAGGACAGATCGTCACCTTCACCTTCCCGCATATCGGCAATATCGGCACCAATGACGAGGATATCGAGGACCTGACCCCGGCGCGGCGGGCCGGCGCGGTCGGCGCGATCTTCAAGGCGGACATCACCGATCCGTCCAACTACCGCGCCGCCGACCATCTCGACGCATGGCTGAAGGCGCGCGGCATCGTCGCGCTGTCGGGCATCGATACGCGCGCGCTGACCGCCTATATCCGCGAGCACGGCGTGCCGAACGCCGTCATCGCGCATGATCCGGGCGGCAAGTTCGATATCGAGGCGCTTAAGAAGCGCGCCGGTGCATGGAGCGGCCTCGTCGGCCTCGACCTCGCCAAGGACGTCACCTCCGGCCAGTCCTCGACATGGAACGAGACGCCGTGGGTATGGGACGAGGGCTACGGCGCATACACTGTCGGCGACGGCGACATCCATATCGTCGCGCTCGACTATGGCGTGAAACGCAACATCCTGCGGCTGATGACCGGCCTCGGCGCGAAGGTGACGGTGCTGCCCGCCACGGCGACCGCAGAGGACGTGCTGGCGCTCAATCCCGACGGCATCTTCCTGTCGAACGGCCCCGGCGACCCGGCGGCGACCGGCGAATACGCCGTGCCGACGATCAAGACCCTGCTGGAAAGCGGCATCCCGGTCTTCGGCATCTGCCTCGGCCACCAGATGCTGGCGCTGGCGCTCGGCGCCAAGACGGTCAAGATGCACCAGGGCCATCATGGCGCGAATCATCCGGTCAAGGATCACACGACCGGCAAGGTGGAGATCGTCTCGATGAATCACGGCTTCGCGGTGGACGCCAAGACGCTGCCGGAGGGCGTGACCGAGACGCATGTGTCGCTGTTCGACGGATCCAATTGCGGTCTCGCGGTGGACGGAAAGCCGATCTTCTCGGTGCAGCACCACCCCGAAGCCTCGCCCGGACCGCAGGACAGCCATTACCTGTTCAAACGGTTCTTCAACCTGATCCGCGAAAAGCGCGGCGAAGCGGCACTGGCCGAGCGCTAACGCCCCGAAAAGCTTTCCATATTCGCGAGATGCACTAATCTCCCGGCATGGAAAGCTACGACATCACCGAATGGGGCCAGCGGCTGGGGGATTTTCTCCGCTTCCTGCAAGGTTATGTCACGCAGCCCTGGACGCTCTACCAGTTCCTGATCATCGTCGCCTGTTTCGGCGTCGCCTATCTGTTGTCGCTGAAGATCGAGCCGGCGCTGGAGGAGCGGGCCCGGCAGATCAAGGGCAATCCGGGCCTGTTGCGCGTCATCATCGCGTTCATGCGGCGCACCGAATGGGTGATGTTCCTGATCTTCCTGGCGGTCGCCCGGGAGGCGATCCTTGCGATGACGTGGCCGAGCCGGAGCTACATGCTGTCGCTGGCGCTGGTGCTCGGCTTCACATGGCTGGCCGCCTCGGTTCTGACGCGGATCATCCGCAGCCGTCCGCTGGCGCGCTTCGTCGCCTTCTGCATCTTCCTCTATGTCGCCGCCGGCGTGCTCGATGTGCGCGACGAGGCGCAGGTCTTCCTGGACGGGCTGGCGGTCAATCTGGGCGATTTCCGGCTGTCGGCGCTTTTCGTGCTCCGCGCCATCGCGGTGACGACGGTGCTGCTGTGGGTCGCGCATATCGCCGGGAGCTTCATCGACAGCCGCATTTCCGCCTCCACGGAGCTGTCGCCCTCCTTCAAGGTGCTGGCCGGCAAGGTGGTGAGCATCGCGCTGACCGTGCTGGCCGGAATGATCGCGCTGAACGCCATCGGCGTCGACCTGACCGCACTGACGGTGTTTTCCGGCGCGGTGGGTGTCGGGCTCGGTTTCGGGCTGCAGAAGGTTGTGTCGAATTTCATCTCCGGCGTGATCATCCTGGCCGACAAGTCGATCAAGCCGGGCGATACGATCGAACTCGGCGACACGTTCGGCTGGATCCGGGAGTTGCGGGCCCGCTTCGTCTCGGTGATCACCCGCGACGGGCGCGAATATCTGATCCCGAACGAGGACCTGATTACCCAGCAGGTGATCAACTGGTCGTTCTCCGACAAATATGTCCGCCTCGACGTCGATTTTGGCGTTTCCTACGACAGCGATCCGCATGAGGTGATCCGTATCGCCATCGAGGCGGCCCAGTCGGTCGAGCGGGTGGTGGACTACAAGAAGCCGGTCTGCTGGATGACCGCCTTCGGATCATCCTCGATCGACTTCAAGCTGCGATTCTGGATCACCGACCCGCAGGGCGGACTAACCAATATTCGCGGCCAGGTGCTGCTGGCGCTGTGGGACGCCTTCAAGGAAGCCGGGATCAACATCCCCTTCCCGCATCGCGAGGTCATCATGCGCACGCCGGTGGAGGTGGTGCAGAAGGCTCCTCCAAAGGATTAACCGTGCCGCACATGGCGGCCGTCATCGGCGGCGGGGCCGTCCGGATCGGGCAGCACTTCCGGTGCGCCGCCCACCATTTCACCGGCATAGGCCGCCTTGCCCTGCCTCGTCGCGGGAACGCCGCGGCGGCGGGCGGCGCCGGCCGTGCCGCGGCCGGCCATGCGGCCGCCCTGGGCCAGAAGCGCGGCCGCGAGGAAGCCGAGGCCTGCCCAGATCGCGCCGGTCACGGTCAACGGCACACCGGGCCGGAATTCCCGCCACGCGCCATGGACAAGCGTCGGGTCGCTTTCGCCGATCAGCGCCGCCGGGCGCGCGAATTCGGGCCAGGTCTCGAAGCGGGCGGCCTGGCGCTGCAGGCTCTCATAGCGGTGAATGGCCTTGCCGATCGACATGCCGCGCTCGCGCAGGAAGGCGTCGGCGGAGGCGCGGTAGCGGTTCAGCGCTTCTTGGCGGGAGAGATCGCTGCTTGTGGCGTCGGCGTCGAAATCCTCGACGATGGTGCGCAGTTCCTGCAGCGCGCCGCCGAGCCGCTGGCGGTATTGCTGGGTGAATTCCGGCGCCTGCGACGAGACGGCGCCGCCGACGATGCCGGCCGCGACAACGAGCGTGCGTGCGATCATGGCCATCTCATCCTCCCTCGCCTTCATGTTAGCACAGCGTTGTGAAAATAATGCGCGAAGCGGTTGCCGGTTGCCCCGGCGGTGGGGATGATCGGCCAAAGCGGAGGTTTTTCGATGAAAACGGTCAAACTTGGACGCACGGGTCCGGCCGTCTCGCGTTTCGGGCTGGGCTGCATGGCGATGTCGGGCACCTACGGGCCGGCCGACCGCGCCGAGAGCATCGCGACGATCCAGGCCGCGCTCGACGCGGGCGTGACGGTGATCGACACGGGCGATTTCTACGGCATGGGATCGAACGAGTTGCTGATCGGCGAAGCGCTGAAGGGGCGCGACCGCGACAGTTTCCAGGTCAGCGTGAAATTCGGCGCGATGCGCGGGCCGGACGGCGCCTGGAACGGCTATGACGCGCGGCCCGCGGCGGTGAAGAACTTCCTCGCCTACACGCTGACGCGGCTCGGCCTCGACCATATCGACATCTACCGCCCCGCCCGGCTCGATCCGAATGTGCCGATCGAGGAGACGGTGGGCGCGATCAGGGAGATGATCGACGCCGGCTATGTGCGCCATGTCGGGCTGTCGGAGGTCGGGCCCGAGACGATCCGCAAGGCGGCGCTGGAGGCGCCGATCAGCGACCTGCAGATCGAATATTCGCTGATGTCTCGCGACATCGAGAAAGAAATCCTGCCGATCTGCCGCGTGCTCGGCATCGGCGTCACGGCCTATGGCGTGCTGTCGCGCGGCATGCTCGGGGGAAGCTGGAAGGCGGGCACGGAAAAGCGCAAGGGCGACATTCGCGGCCGCATGCCGCGATACGACGCCGGCAACGAGGAGAAGAACCTCGCGCTGGTGGCGGCGCTGACGAAAGTGGCCGAGGACAAGGGCATGACCACGGCGCAGGCGGCCTTCGCATGGGTCGCCGCGCAGGGCGACGACATCGTGCCGCTGATCGGGCCGCGCACCCGAGAACAGCTTGATGACATTCTCGGCGCCGGGGAGACGGAGCTTTCGGCAGAGGATCTCGCCGCGATCGAGGCGGCGGTGCCGAAGGGCTCGGCCGCGGGGTCGCGCTACAACGCACCGCAGATGAAGATGCTCGACAGCGAGAAACAGGCCGGCTAGCCGGACGCAATCCCGGCGGCCGCCTCCTCTCCCTTCGGGCTCAGCTTGTAGACGCCGCGCTCGACGCGTTCGAACCAGCCATAATGATCGTCGGCCATGATGGCGCGGGCGCGGGCGACGCCGGTCGCCCTGGCCACGTCGGAGGCCTTGGCTGGACCGGTCTCGCTGAGATGCGCGGCGACGCGCATCGCGTCCTGCCGGTAGGCGGTGACGATGGTCGCGCGGTTCATGCCGCCCTGGTTGGGATCGCCGACGCGGCGGGCGAATTCGCGCAGCAGACGGGCCGACTTCGCCTTGTTCTTGCGCGGCGCATAGGGGGCGGGATCGAGATGAATCTCGGTGAACCCGTCCTCGAGGCGGACCGTGATCAGGCCGAGGCCGAGACGGCGGCATAGCTTCAGATTGGATTTCAGCGACGAGAGGAAAAGCCGCCCCTTGCCGCGCGGCACGGCGACATAGACCGCATCGGCAAGGGCGAGCCGGTCGATCGCCTGATGAAAGAGCGACAGGGAAAAACCGGTCTTCAATTCGACGATGACCGGCGGCTCGCCGCCGCGCATGGCGACGACATCGGCGGCGCCGATCTCGGATTTCACCTCATAGCCCTGGTCTTCGAGCAGTTTCTTGACCGGGGCGTAGAGGTCGGTCTCCTTTGGTTTCGCCACTGGCCGGGATCAGACCGGATTGTTGAAGGTATCGCAGTCGCTTAGCTTGCCGGACTGAAAGCCGCGGTTGAACCATTCGCGGCGCTGTTCGGAGGTGCCGTGATTGAAGCTTTCCGGCACGACATAGCCCTGGGTGCGGCGCTGGATCGCATCGTCGCCAATCTGCGTCGCGGCGTTCAGCGCCTCCTGGAGATCGCCCGTTTCGAGCAGCCCCTTCTGCGCCGTGTAGTGGCCCCAGATGCCGGCGAAACAGTCTGCCTGCAATTCGACGCGAATGGACATGGCGTTGGCCTCGGCCTGGCTCATGGTGCGGCGCATCTTGTTGAATTGCGGCAGCACGCCGATGACGTTCTGGACGTGATGGCCGACCTCATGGGCGACGACATAGGCCTGGGCGAAATCGCCCGACGCCTTGAAGCGGCGCGCCAGCTCGTCGAAGAACGAGACGTCGAGATAGAGCTTGGAATCGTTCGGGCAATAGAAGGGGCCGGAGGCCGCGCTGGCGAAACCGCAGGCCGACGACACCTGGCTTTCGAACAGGACAAGGACCGGCTCGGGATAGGACCTGCCATTCGCCTCGAAGATGCCGCCCCAGACATCCTCGGTCTCGGCGAGGACGGTGGCGACGAATTGCGTCGTCTGGTCATTGCGCGTGGTGCCGGTCGGCGCGCTGGTTTGCGTCTGCGGGACCATCTGGCCGAAGGGATCAGAGCCGCCGCCCGCGAGAATCTCCAGCGGATCGACGCCGCAGGAGCGCAACGCGAAGAACAGGACGACGAGGATGACGATCGTGCCGATGCCCCCGCCGCCGGCGCGCACCGTGCGGCCGCCCGAGGGAATGCGCACGCGCGGGCGGGTGGAGTAACCCGAGGTGCGGCGTGTGCGGGTTCCGCGCATGTCCTGGATGTTCGAACTCTGCCGGCGGCCTTCCCAGCGCATATGCTGTCTCCTTACGCTACAAAAGCATCAATGGCGCAGGAATGACAAAGCTTCAAGACGCGGAAGGTTGCAGCGCGGCTTAACCGGACAGGCCAAGCCGGCGCGCAAAGCCCGGAAAGCCCTTCGCGGCGACGTAGAGCGCGAAGACAAAAGCCGCACCGACCACTGCATATCCCGCCCAGGGATAATCCCCGTGAAAGGCCAGCCGGTTCATCAGGCGGCCCGGCAGGAAGGTGAAGGCCCCTGCCCCGATCAGCGCGAAAAGATAGAGACTGCGCATGGTGTTCAGATGGCGGGAAATGTCTTGCCGCCGCGCCGCCCGCACCGCGATCCACAGCGAGACCAACGTGACGACGGAGAGGATGTGGATCGGGCTGAACGGGCCGATCATGCGGATCGAGTGGATGGCGAAGGAGGTCAGAGCGGTCAGCGCCATGAGCGCAACCCAGGCCTTGCCGAGATTGCGGTGCAGGCGGTCGCCCTTTCGGCGGATCAGCACATAGCCTCCGATCAGGAAGGCGAGGATGGCGGCGACCATGTGGATCTGGATGGCGAGCGATGCGTGGGCGAAGAGGGCGAGGTTCACGACAAACTCCTTTTGCGAGCGCTTTTCGTTGTTCGAAGCGCTTGCTAGGAAAGCGGCATGGAGCAGCACAATTCCGATTACGCGGATCGACGGGACACCTTCGCGGACAGCGGCGCGCTGCAATTCGCGCTTCGTGAAGTGCAGGGGCTTCTGCGCCGTCCGGGCTTCTGGATCGTGCTCGCGGCGGCGACCGCGATCCTCGTCGTCAGCGGCCCGGCCGGCACGCTCGACCGCTTCAATGCGGCGGAGCGGACCGCCTATTGGGCGGCGATCGCGCTCACGACCTTCCTGACCGGGCTTTTCTCGACAGTGCTTTTCGTGCGGCTGATCCGGCCGTGCATCGGCGCGCGGATGCCGTCGATTGCGCTCGGGGCCCTGCTGGCCGCCCTGCCGATCACAGCGGAGGTCTGGCTCGTCAACCTCGTCTTCCCGGCATCCACACCGAGCTCCGCCGCATATCTGGGTGGCCTCTATGGCATGTGCCTCGTGATAACGCTGGCTATCGCGACAATCTACGACGTTTCGAGCCCGAAGCCCGCGGACTCGGCCGATACGCCCGCACCGGCGGAGGAGAGCGCGAACCGCTTCCTCGCCCGCATTCCGGCCCGGCTCGGCACGGACCTCGTCAGCCTGCAGGCACAGGATCACTATCTGGAAGTGACGACGACAAAGGGGCGCGAACTGATCCTGATGCGGCTGTCGGATGCGGAGGCGGAACTGGCCTTCTATCCCGGCATGCGGGTGCACCGGTCGTGGTGGGTGGCGCGGGGCGCCGTGGAGGACATCGAGACGGCAGGCGACAAGATGACGATCCGGCTGTCCAGCGGGGCCGCCGCGCCCGTCAGCCGGACGAACCGGGCGGCGGTCAGGTCGTGGATCTCGGGCTGACCGGACACCCGAAAGGCCGATTTACCGGACGTTAGAGAAGCCGTGCAACAATCGTCGGATGAGCGAAGTCGAGCAGCAAGATCGCGACCATGTCCGGCACCGGACCCTCAAGGAGGGACTGGTCTCGTTTCATCATGACGAACTGACCGTGCCCTGCACGGTGCGCGACGAGAGCGAAGCCGGCGCGAAGCTGCAATTCGAAGGCCAGGTGAACCTGCCGGAGAGCTTCTACCTGACGATCCCCCTCGACGGGGCGAAATGGCCGGCCGAGGTGGAATGGATCAAGGGCATGAGCTGCGGCGTCCGTTTCACGGGCCCGGCGGAACCGTCGAATATCCATCATCACCAGTTCATCAAGGCCTGGCGGCCCGGTCCGGACGAGGCTCCGGAGGCCGACGGCGAAGCGGCGCCGGCGCATGCCGAGCATCACGCAGTCCACAGAAAGCCCTTCGGCCGGCGTAAATAGTCTTCCGACGCAACGATCGACGCCGGTTTTTTCTCGGCAAAACTCCCGCAGGGGGTTCCGTGGCAGGGCGCTTTACCCTATAGGCCCGGTCTAGCCAGAAATAAGAGACTTACGACACCGGATGAGCCCCGCCCATCCGGTCGTTTTGCACGAGCCGGACCGATCCCATGCCCAAACGTACAGATATCGACACCGTCCTCATCATCGGCGCGGGGCCGATCGTCATCGGGCAAGCCTGCGAGTTCGACTATTCGGGCACCCAGGCCTGCAAGGCGCTGAAGGAGGAAGGCTACCGGATCGTCCTGGTCAATTCGAACCCGGCGACGATCATGACGGACCCCGATCTCGCCGACGCGACTTATATCGAACCGATCACGCCGGAAGTGGTCGCCAAGATCATCGCGCGCGAACGCGCCGAGCGCCCCGACGAGGTGATGGTGCTGTTGCCGACCATGGGCGGCCAGACCGCGCTTAACACGGCGCTGTCGCTGCAGCAGATGGGCGTGCTGGAAAAATACGGCATCGAGATGATCGGCGCGAAGCCGGAGGCCATCGACAAGGCCGAGGACCGCAAACTGTTCCGCGAGGCGATGGAGCGGATCGGGCTGGAATGCCCGCGCTCGGTGCTGGTCAACGCCTCCGACATCAAGGACGCCGACCGCAAGGCGCATGAGGCGAAGCGCGCGGAATTGAAGGCGCAGCTTTCGGGCGCGGAGCTGGACACGGCGCTCGATGCGCTGGAGCAGGACTGGCGCGACAGCACGTCGGACCGCAAGCAGCGCTACATGAACCACGCCATGGGGCTCGCCGCGCAGGCGCTGGAAGAAGTCGGCCTGCCGGCGATCATCCGCCCGTCCTTCACGCTCGGCGGCACCGGCGGCGGCATCGCCTATAACCGCGCCGAATTCTTCGAGATCGTCGAAAGCGGCCTCGACGCCTCGCCGACGACGGAAGTGCTGATCGACGAAAGCGTGCTCGGCTGGAAGGAATACGAGATGGAGGTCGTCCGCGACAAGGCGGACAACTGCATCATCATCTGCTCCATCGAAAACGTCGATCCGATGGGCGTGCATACGGGCGATTCGATCACCATCGCCCCTGCCCTGACGCTGACCGACAAGGAATACCAGGTCATGCGCAACGCCTCGATTGCGGTGCTGCGCGAGATCGGGGTGGAGACCGGCGGCTCGAACGTGCAGTTCGCCGTGAGCCCGGAGACCGGCCGGCTGGTGGTCATCGAGATGAACCCGCGGGTTTCCCGTTCTTCTGCCTTGGCCTCGAAAGCCACCGGCTTTCCGATCGCCAAGGTCGCGGCGAAACTCGCCGTCGGCTACACGCTGGACGAACTCGACAACGACATCACCGGCGGCGCCACGCCTGCCTCCTTCGAGCCGTCCATCGACTATATCGTCACCAAGATCCCGCGTTTCGCCTTCGAGAAATTCCCCGGTGCCGAGCCGACCCTGACGACGGCGATGAAATCCGTCGGCGAGGTGATGGCGATCGGCCGGACCTTCCCGGAGTCGCTGCAAAAGGCGCTACGCGGGCTGGAAACCGGACTGACCGGGCTCGACGAGATCGAGATTCCCGGGCTGGGCGAAGGCGACGACAAGAACGCCATCCGCGCGGCTATCGGCACGCCGACGCCTGACCGGCTGCGCATGGTGGCGCAGGCCTTCCGCCTCGGCTTCACCATCGACGAGGTCTATGCGGGCTGTGCGATCGACCCGTGGTTCCTCGAGCAGATCAAGGCGATCACCGACATGGAGGCGCGCATCCGCGCCCACGGCCTGCCGCAGGATGCGCAGAATTTGCGCATGCTGAAAGCGATGGGCTTTTCCGACCAGCGCCTCGCCGGGCTGACCAACAGCAGCGAAAAACATGTCGCGCAGTTGCGCCACGCGCTGGAAGTGCGGCCGGTGTTCAAGCGGATCGACACATGCGCGGCGGAGTTCGCCTCGCCGACGGCCTATATGTATTCGACCTATGAGACGCCGTTTGCCGGCACGCCGGCCAACGAGGCGCAGATCTCCGACCGCAGGAAGGTCGTCATCCTTGGCGGCGGGCCGAACCGGATCGGCCAGGGCATCGAGTTCGACTATTGCTGCTGTCACGCCGCGTTCGCGTTGCGCGACGCCGGCTATGAAGCGATCATGATCAACTGCAACCCGGAGACCGTGTCGACCGACTACGACACGTCGGACCGGCTCTATTTCGAGCCGCTGACGGCCGAGGACGTGCTGGAGATCCTGAAGCTGGAGCAGGAAAAGGGCGAACTGCTCGGCGTGATCGTGCAGTTCGGCGGCCAGACGCCGCTGAAGCTCGCCAATGCGCTAGAAAAGGCCGGCATCCCGATCCTCGGCACGTCGCCGGACATGATCGACCTCGCGGAAGACCGCGACCGGTTCCAGAAACTGCTGATCAAGCTCGACCTGACGCAGCCGAAGAACGGCATCGCCTATTCGGTGGAACAGGCGCGCATGGTCGCCGCCTCGCTCGGCTATCCGCTGGTTGTCCGGCCCTCCTACGTTCTGGGCGGGCGGGCGATGCAGATCATACGCGAGGATTCCGGCCTCGATTCCTACCTGCTCGGCACGGTGCCGGAACTGATCCCGGAAGACATCAAGGCGCGTTATCCGAACGACAAGACCGGCCAGATCAACACGCTGCTGGGCTCGAACCCGCTGCTGTTCGACACCTATCTGACCGACGCGGTCGAGGTCGATGTCGACTGCCTGTGCGACGGTTCGGACGTCTATGTCTCCGGCATCATGGAGCATATCGAGGAGGCCGGCATCCATTCGGGCGACTCTGCCTGTTCGCTGCCGGTGCATACGCTCGGCGAAGACATCGTCGCGGAGATGGAGCGCCAGACGATCGCGCTCGCCAAGGCGCTGAATGTCGGCGGGCTGATGAACGTCCAGTATGCGATCAAGGACGGCGCGGTCTATGTGCTGGAAGTCAATCCGCGCGCCTCGCGCACGGTGCCCTTTGTCGCCAAGACGATCGGGCTTCCCATCGCCAAGATCGCGGCGCGTATCATGGCCGGCGAAATGCTCGATCCGGCGATCGGTAATTACGGCGCGCGGCGCGACATCACTTCGCTGAACCATATCGCTGTGAAGGAAGCGGTCTTCCCGTTCTCGAAATTCCCGGGCGTCGACACGCTGCTCGGGCCGGAAATGCGCTCGACCGGCGAGGTGATGGGGCTCGACCACGATTATGCGGTGGCGTTCGCCAAGGCGCAGCTCGGCGCGGGCGCGGAGCTGCCGAAGGCGGGCACGGTGTTCATCTCGGTCAAGGACAGCGACAAGACGCGCATCCTGCCGACCGCGAAACTGTTCATCGAGCTCGGCTTCAAGGTGATGGCGACCGGCGGCACGCAGCGCTATCTCGCCGAGAACTCCGTTCCGGCGGCGAAGATCAACAAGGTGCTGGAAGGCCGGCCGCATATCGAGGACGCGATCCGCAACCGGCAGGTTCAGCTGGTCATCAACACGACGGAAGGCAAGAAGGCGTTCGCGGACTCCAAACCGCTGCGCCGCGCCGCGCTGATGAACAAGGTGCCCTATTTCACGACGATGGCCGGCTCCATCGCCGCCGGCGAAGCCATCGCGGCGCTGAACAAGGGCGAATTGCAGGTGCGGCCGCTGCAGAGTTATTTCAACTGACGGACGCGGCCCGTCCGACCGTCCTGAAGCCGAACACCGCCGCCGCGACCGCCACCAGCGTCGCGCCGGCATAGGCGTTGGCGATGCCGGTGCGGGCGCCTTCGATATTCGCGGTGTCGCCGAAGCCGGCGAGATTGGCGACGAGGCCGAAGACGGCCGCGCCCAGCGCATAGCCGGCGGTTTGCAGGGTTGGCAGCATGGCGGAGGTGCGGTCGCGTTCCGCGTCGCCCGCCCGGCTCATCAGAAGCTGGCAGATCGGGCCCCAATTGAGTCCCATGCCGATTCCCATGATCACCTGTCCGGCAATGACCGGCGTCAGTGCATCGGTGGCGACGCCCATTACCGAGAACGCCATGCCGGCCGCGAGGAGAACCGGTCCGGCGGCCATTGCGCGCAGACGGCCCGCCTCGCCCGGGATCATCGCCACGAGGATGGCGGCGCCGCTCCAGGCGACAGCAAGGCTGGCTCCCAGCGCGCCGGCCATGGTGGGGCCATAGCCCCAGAGAAACTGGAAACCATAGACCATGAAGACCGCACCGGCGGCCTGGGCCAGCGGCATCAGCAGGATCACCCAGAGACCGGTGCCGATCATGTCGTTCCAGCGGAAGGCTGTTGCGGGCAGGATCGCGCTAGTGCTTCGCCGGTCCCGCCGATAGGCCGCAAGGAGCAGCAGCAGGGCGGCGGCGACCAGCGCGATCGCCAACATGGCCCCGGCGGTCGCCGCGGCCGAAACCAGCAGGATGCCGCCGCCTGCGAATGCCAGCCGCCATAAGGGCAGTGGCGCGGTGCTTTCGGCGGCTCCGCCCGGCGGAACCGATGGGAAGACCAGCGCAAGGAAGACCAGCCCCACCGCGAGGTTGAAGGCAAATGCCATGCGCCAGCTGAAGAACTCGGTGAGAAAGCCGGCCAGCACAGGCCCGCCGAACGCAGCGACCGCCCAGATGACAGCCTCCAGCCCGAAGACCTTCTGCACCAGCCGCTCGGGAAACAGGACGGGTATCAGCGCGTAGCAGATCGCCGCCACGACGCCCTCGCCAAAGCCCTGCAGCGCCCGGCCCGCAATGAGCACCGGCATGGTTCCCGCGATCACCGTGACGCAGCTGCCGGCCAGGAAGACCAGCACCGACAGGACGAGCGCGTTGCGCGCACCGAGCCGCGCCTTGAGATTGGTGGCGGCGAGGCCGCCGACGATGGCGAAGACGAGGAAGAAGGTGAAAGCCCAGGAGATCAGGGCCGCGCCGCCGAGTTCGTCGACAGCCGAAGGCAGCGCCGTGGAAACGAAGAACTCGTTGAAGGCGTAGAGCGCGACGCCGAGGCTGATCGTCGTGGTCGGCCCCAGATAGCGCAGCGAGAAGAGCGCGCGCCAACCCGGTTCCGGCTCTTCGTCTGAGCCAATCGCGCCCGGCATGTGATCCATCGAATCGGCTCCCGCCCTTAAAACCAACCGGGCAGGACTGCTACAGCCTTAACCTCGGGGGAGGTCAAGGCTGGCGGCGCAGGGAGAGGCGAATAATTGACCGCGACAGGTTATGCGCATAATTTATGCGCATGAACGAGATCAAGTCGACGCGCCGCAGTAGCGCCAATCTGTCTGTCTCCTCCGACCTGATCGCCGAGGCAAAATCCCTCGACATCAACATATCGCGCGCAGCCGAAGAGGGCATTGCGCAAGCGGTTCGCGAAGAAAAAACCCGGCGTTGGAAGGAAGAAAACGCCGAGGCGATCGCAGACTGGAACCGATGGGTGGCGGAAAACGGACTGCCGCTGGCGAAATATCGTATGTTCTGATGGCGCGTTACGACGTTCATCCGTTTGAACAGGGTTTCGTTCTCGATGTTCAGGCGGAACTCATCGACATGTTTGAGACGCGGGCTGTCGTCCCTCTCCTGAAAAGCGAGGCTGTTCCGTCGGCCCTGCCCCGCCTGCACCCGGTCTTCTCTATCGACGGCATCGACTACACCATGGCGACACAGTTTATTTCCGCCTTCCCGAAGACCGCGCTCAAGCCGCCGGTCGCGAATCTTGCTCGCGAACACGACCGCATCGTCGCCGCGCTCGACATGCTGTTTTACGGATTCTGATGCTCCGGGCGGGTAGTTCGCCCGATCCGGCACCGCGCCACCGAGCCGTCATTTTTCTTTGTAGCCTTGTCGCGTTACCATTTCCCTCGGGAAAGGAGAGAGCGCATGCCGAAGAATATCGTCATCCTGTGCGACGGCACGTCCAACGAGATCAGCGAGAGCCGGACGAATATATTGCGGCTTTACGGGTGTCTGCGGAAGAATGACGACCAGATCGTCTATTACGATCCGGGTGTCGGCACGTTCGGCGGCGCGAATGACTGGCTGAAATGGACCCGGAAGGCGAAGGAGGTCTGGGGGCTGGCGACCGGCTGGGGGCTCGACCAGAACGTCAAGGAAACCTATCGCTTCCTCGTCGAGAATTTCGACCGGGGATCGAAGGACCGCGCACCCGACACGCTCTATATTTTCGGCTTTTCGCGCGGCGCCTACACCGCGCGGGTGCTGGCCGGTTTCATCCATGCCTTCGGCATCATGACACCGATCAACCTGAACCTGCTCGACTATGCCTACCGGACCTACAAGGGGATCAGCGACCGCAACGAACCGGCGAACGACAGCGACGACAAGGCGGACCCGAATGCCGCCTTCGCCACGATGCGGCTCTACGAACGCGCCCTCGACACGTACCGGCCAGATATCAAGGCGCTCGGCCTGTTCGATACGGTCGCCTCGGTGATCGAGATGGGACGCTGGTTTCCGCGGATGCGCACGCATGCCTTCACGGCGAAGAACCCGAGCGTCGAGCATGTGCGCCACGCCGTGGCGATCGACGAACAGCGCACCATGTTCAACCCGCAACTCTGGCCGGACGGCGGCCAGTTCACGGGTCCGCCCTTCAAGAAGCGGGATCCTGTTCCGCAGGACGTCAAGGAGGTCTGGTTTTCCGGCTCGCATGGCGATGTCGGCGGCGGCTATCCGGAACGCGAGAGCGCGCAGGCGAAAATCCCCCTCCTCTGGATGATCGAGGAGACCGCCCGGCTCGGCGTGAAATACTACAATCCGACCGTGAAGAAGATCGTGCGCGGCGAGGACGCGAAATATCCCAAATATATCAAGCCCGGCACCGGCCAGCCGATCAACGGCTCGATGGTCGACTTCTGGCCCTTCGTGGAGTTCCTGCCGCGCCGGATTCCATCAACGTCGCTGAAGAAAGGCCCGAAGGCGAAGGGCATCTATTTCCCGCTTTTCGACCACCGACGCATTCCGCCGGATGCGACGATCCATCCGAGCGTCAAGGAGCGCATGAAGCTGGACGCCTACTACCGGCCGCCCGGCCTGGAGGGCCGGGATATGCTGCGCCGCGCCTGACCCGAACGGGATATGCGGCTATTGCCTCCCCGTTGCATTGGCGCTGAATCGGATTATAGTTGTTGCGAATACAGGCGGTTCCTGAGCAATGCGCTGCGGGGGCCGTTTTATTTTGTTCCGCGCCAGGTGGCGCGGACACAGTCGAGGGGCCAATAAGAAGGAATCGGCCAAATGGAAAAAGCGCCCATGACCGCGAACGGTTTCGCGCAGCTCAAGGAAGAGTTGCGCTGGCGCCAGCAAGAGGAACGCCCGCGCATCATCGAGGCGATTTCCGAAGCCCGCGCCCATGGCGATCTGTCCGAGAACGCGGAATATCACGCCGCCAAGGAAGCGCAGTCCCACAATGAGGGCCGCATCGGCGAACTCGAGGACCTGATCAGCCGCGCCGAAGTGATCGACCCGTCCAAACTGACCGGCGCGAACATCAAGTTCGGCGCAACGGTGACGCTTGCCGACGAGGATACGGACGAGGAAAAGGTCTACCAGATCGTCGGCGACCAGGAAGCCGACGTGAAGGCGGGGCGCATTTCCATCTCCTCGCCCATCGCGCGTGCGCTGATCGGCAAGGAAGAAGGCGATTCCATCGAGGTGCAGGCGCCGGGCGGCGCGCGCGGCTACGAGATCGTCAGCGTCAAATTCGTCTGATCCGTTGCGCAGCCGCGCCAAACAGTCGCGGTTCTTGGCGGGGTGCAGTTCCGCCGGGACCGCGCCGGCCCGCGGCTCCATGCATCGGGACTATTCCCGGGACACAGGCGCGATGCGGCCAAACTGCACTTTTACATCCTGCGCGCGAAGCTGTAAGAGGATGCCGCTGACGGCGCAGTAGAGCCCGCATCAAACGCGTTTCCCCTCACCAGAAGACAAGATCGCCATAGCATCCCCTCTCGTGTCCATCGTCATTCCCTGCCGGAACGAGGC
>NZXU01000025.1 GCA_002698425.1 Ahrensia sp.
CCCGTCGCACTGCGCGCCCGTAGCTCAGCTGGATAGAGCACCAGACTACGAATCTGGGGGTCAGAGGTTCGAATCCTTTCGGGCGCGCCATTTTTTTCACTCAGCCGCCTCTCGATTGCTGTCCCGCTTTGCGGTCCGAAACCATATGCCGGCGTGCGAACGCACTCACAGGAAAATGGCTGCGAACGAAAGCGTTACCGGCAGCGCGCTCCGGTCTCTGAAGCGGGCCCTCGGGTCAGAACCTGCTCAGGCCCTGACCGCTTCGAGGATGGAGCAGTAATTGGCGACGCCGGATCCGCCCATATTGAAGACGAGACCGGTCTCAGCCCCCGGCGCCTGCATCTCGCCGGCATCGCCGGTCACCTGGCGCGAAACGAGCACATGCATCGAAACGCCGGTCGCGCCGACGGGGTGGCCTTTCGCCTTCAGTCCGCCGGACAGGTTCACGGGCAGCGCGCCGCCGGGATAGACCGTCCCGTCCTGCAGGGCCTTGATGCCCTGGCCGGGTTCGGTCAGCCCCATCGCCTCGTAGATCAGCAATTCCGCGATGGTGAAGCAGTCATGCACCTCCGCGACGTCGAGACCCTGCAAGTCGACCCCCGCTGCGCGCATGGCCCGCCGCATGGCCTCGCGCGGGCCCTCGAAAGCGAGCACGTCGCGCGCCGACATCGGCAGGTAGTCGTTGACCTGTTCGGCGGCGCGCATCTTCACGGCGCGCGGCATCGACGAAACGAGATCGTCGGCGACCATCACGATCGCCGCCGCGCCGTCCGATACCAGCGAACAGTCGGTCTTCTTGAGCGGCGGCGCGATCATCGGGTTGCGCTCGCTCTCCGTCATGCAGAATTCTACGTCGAGTGGCTTTCGCAGCTGCGCGAGCGGGTTTTTCGCCCCGTTCGTGTGGTTCTTGGAGGCGATCATCGCCAGCGCCTCCGTCGCGTCGCCGTAGCGCGCGAAATAGGCCTTGGCGAATTCGGCGAAGACCTGCGGAAAGGACATGCCGGCTTCCTCCTTCTGGTAGGAAGCGTGGCCGAGCGCCGTGGCGACCTCGGGCGTTGGCAGATGTGTCATCTTCTCCACGCCGATCACCAGCGCGATCCGCGCCTCGCCGGCAAGGATGGCGTTGCGCGCCGAAAAGACCGCGGCCGATCCGGACGCACAAGCATTTTCCAGCCGTGTCGCCGGGCAGAAGCGCAGCGCCGGGTCGATCGAAAGCGCCAGCGATGACGGAAAACCGTCAGGCACCATGCCGCCGTTGAAATGGCCGAGCCAGATCCCGTCGATATCCTCCGCGCCGATGGCGGCATGCGCCAGCGCCTCGCTCCCGGCTTCGCGGATGAGATCTTCCAGCGACATGCCGCCGAGCTTGCCGAAAGGGGTATGCCCCCAGCCAACGATATGGACCATAAGAGTTCCTCCCTTTTGTTGCCGTTAGAAAGCACTGCGGCGCGCATTGCGCAACTCGGTAGGAATACGATTCGGATCGGCCGGCCTGCGCGAGGGCGGCGACAGCCCGAAATGCAGAAGGCCCGCTCAAGGCGGGCCTTCTGGTCGGAAACCGGATCGCGGTCAGATCGCCAGGTAGTCGTGGCGCAACTGCTCGTTGTCGAGCACTTCCTGCGCGGTCCCGTCGAACACCACTTCACCGGTATCGAGGATCACCGCGCGGTCGGCGAGTTGCAGGGCGCGCACCGCGTTCTGCTCGACGAGGATGGTGGTGATACCCTGCTGCTTGATGATGTTCAGGGTTTTCTCGATCTCGTCGACGATGACCGGCGCAAGGCCTTCATAGGGTTCGTCGAGGAGCAGCACCTTGATGTCGCGCGCCAGCGCGCGTGCGATCGCCAGCATCTGCTGCTCGCCGCCAGACAGGGTCACGCCTTCCTGGGTGCGGCGCTCGCCGAGGCGCGGGAAGAGCTGGTAGATGCGCTCGAGAGACCAGCCGACCGGCTTGGCGATCTGGGCCAGTTGCAGGTTTTCTTCCACCGTCAGCCCCGGAATGATCCGGCGATCTTCCGGAACGAGGGCCAGACCCGCACGCGCCGCCTGGTGGGAACTCATCTTGTGCAGGGGCTGGTGATCCAGCCAGATCTCGCCATAGGTGACCTGCGGCGAGCCGATGCGCGCAAGGGCGCGCAGCGTGGAGGTCTTGCCGGCGCCGTTCCGGCCGAGCAGCGCCAGGATTTCACCCTCATGCACGATGAAGGAGACACCCTGCACGATGTAGCTCTCGCCGTAATAGGCATGCACGTCATTGACCGAGAAATAGGCAGGCGCGGTCGCGGCGTGGTTGGCGTATTTCGAGAAGTCGGGGCGTGCCGGCTTCTCGGCGCCCTTGTCGAGATCGAGCTGGCTCATGCGGCCTCTCCCAGATAGGCTTCTTTGACTTTCGGATGGCCCTTGATGTTTTCGGGCAGATCCTCGACGAGCGGCGTTCCCTGCGCGAGAACGGTAATCCGCTTGGCCAGCGAGAACACCACATGCATGTCGTGCTCGATGATCACCATCGTGATGTCGCGCTTCTCGTGGATTTCGTCCAGAAGGCCGATCGTATTGTTGGTGTCCGCGCGCGCCATGCCGGCGGTCGGTTCGTCGAGCAGCAGCAGCTTCGGCTCCTGCACCAGGCACATCGCCATTTCGAGACGGCGCTTGTCGCCGCGTGACATGGACGAGGCGATCATGTGCTTTTTGTCGGCCATGTTCACTTCCTCGAGCATGTGCTCGGCGCGCTCAACGATCTCGTGCTCATTGGCGATGGATTCGATCGAATGCATCCGGAATGCGCCGTCGCGCTTTGCGAAACACGGGATCAGCATGTTTTCGATGACCGAGAGGTCGCCGAAGATTTCCGGCGTCTGGAAGACGCGGCTGATCCCCATCTGGTTGATCTCGTAAGGCTTGCGGCCAAGCACGGACTGGCCGTCGAACATCACCGTCCCGGTGTCCGGGATCAGCTTGCCCACGAGGCAGTTAAGCAGCGTGGACTTGCCCGCGCCGTTGGGGCCGATGATCGCATGAACGGTGCCGGCGGCGATGTCGAGATTGACATTGCCGAGGGCCTGAAGGCCTCCGAACCGCTTGTTGACGTTGGTGACTTCTAGAATACCCATGATGTGTTTCTCCGGAAATCAGGCCACATGCGGCGACGGTTTGGGGTGGTGTTCCGGATCCGACGTGCGAACCTCCGGCTTCTTCTCGCGCTTGCGGAAGATCCGTCCGATCCGCTGCCCGCCCTCCATCAGGCCGCCCGGCAGGAAGATCACGACGAGCATGAACAGCAGGCCCAGCGTCAGGTGCCATCCCTTGCCGACGAAGGGGTAGATGATGGTCACCAGGAAATCCTCGAGGCCGTCGGGCAGAAACGCGAACCACTGATGCAGCACGTTCTCGTTGATCTTCGAGAAGATGTTCTCGAAATATTTGATGAAGCCCGCACCGAGGACCGGGCCGAGCAGCGTCCCGGCGCCGCCGAGGATCGTCATGAGAACGACCTCGCCCGAGGCGGTCCACTGCATGCGCTCGGCGCCCGCCAGCGGGTCCATGGCGGCGAGGAGCCCGCCCGCGAGACCGGCATACATGCCGGAGATCACGAAGGCCGCCAGCGTGTAGGGCCGCGGGTTGAGGCCGGTATAGTTCATGCGGGTCTGGTTGGTCTTGATCGCACGCAGCATCATCCCGAAAGGGGAACGGAAGATGCGGATCGACAGGTAGAACATGACGATCATCATCACCGCGCAGACATAGTAGCCGGTGTTGAACGAGAAGCTCCACGCGCCGAAATCCATCTGCTGTGTGGAGCGCATCGTGACGCCGAACAGATGCGGAATGCTGGGCGCGTCGGCCGACTGCAGATACTGCGGATCGTCCGTATAGACCTGCAGGCCGGTCTCGCCATTGGTGATCGGCGTGAGAACCGAATAGGCCAGCGCGAACGACATCTGCGCGAAGGCGAGCGTCAGGATCGAGAAGTAGATCCCCGAACGGCGCAGCGAGATGTAGCCGATGAGCAGGGCGAAGAGCCCGCCGACGATCACCGACAGCACCACGGCCGGAAGGATGTTGTAGTTCAGGAGCTTGAACATCCAGACCGCGGCATAGGACCCGACGCCCAGAAAGGCGGCGTGGCCGAAGGAGAGGTAGCCCGTCAGGCCGAACAGGATGTTGAAGCCGATCGCGAAGATCCCGAAGATCGCGAAACGCTGCATCAGGTCGGGATAGCCGGCATTGAACTGCGCAAGCGAACTTTCCGCCGGAAACGGGTTGAGCAGGAAAGGAGCCGCCAGCGCCAGAATGACGACGATGACGAAGAGGGAAGCGTCCCTGGCGTTGAGACCGAGCATGATATTATTCCTCCATCACGCCTTTGCGGCCCATGAGCCCGCGCGGACGGGTCAGAAGCACGATGATGGCAACCAGGTAGATGACGATCTGGTTGATGCCGGGAATGGTGGTGGTCGCCCAGGTCGTCGAAGCGAAACTCTCGAGGATCCCGAGCAGGAAGCCCGCAAGAACGGCGCCCGGCAGCGATCCCATGCCGCCGACGACGACCACGACGAAGGACAGCACCAGGAAGTCCATGCCCATGTGATAATTCGGCGGATTGATCGGCGTGTACATAACGCCGGCAAGCCCCGCCACGGCGGCGGCTATACCGAACATCACGGTGAAGCGCTTGTCGATATCGATGCCGAGAATGCCGACGGTCTCGCGGTCCGCCATGCCGGCGCGCACGACCATCCCGAAGGTGGTGAACTGCAGGAATGCGAAGACGGCGCCGATAATGATCGCGGCGAAGGCGAAATAGATGAGACGCCAGTAGGGGTAGATGATCGCATTGGGATCGAAGCCCAGCATCACGCCGAAATCGACGGATCCGGCGAACACATCCGGAGCGGGTGTCGGGATCGGATTTGCACCGAAGAACAGCTTGACGATTTCCTGGATGACGATGGCGAGACCGAACGTCACGAGGATCTGGTCGGCATGCGGTCTCTTGTAGAAATGCTTGATGAGGCCGCGTTCCATCGCATAGCCGATGAAAAGCATGACCGGAATTGCGAGGATGATCGCGAGCGGCACCGACCAATCGATGATCGAGTTGCCGGCGCTGTCGCCGAACCAGTTGACCACATAGGGCGTTTCCACTTTCAGCGGATTGCCCAGAAAGTCCTTCTGCGTCTCGTCGATCGTGACCGTGCTGAGCGTCAGGATGCGTTGCAGCGTAACCGCGCAAAACGCACCGATCATGAACAGCGCGCCATGCGCGAAGTTCACGACGCCGAGCGTGCCGAAGATAAGGGTCAGGCCAAGGGCGATCAGCGCATAAGCGCTGCCTTTGTCCAGCCCGTTCAGGATTTGGATGATGATCGCGTCCATCTTGAAGCCCGCATAAACAGAGCCGCGTGCGTCAGCGACGCACGGCTCCAGTCCTCAATTCAGGTAGGGTTCCGCGCCGCCCGAAGGCGGCGCGGTCATGGCAATGGGTGCTTTATGCGCCCGGATTGCACGTGCCGAGATCGCCACCGGCGAACATCGGATGATCAGGCTCGTATTCGACCTGGGCGCGCGGGGTCACTTCAACGACCTCGAGCGTATCGTACTGGTTGGACGGCTCTTCCTTGCCCTTCACGACCAGCACGTCCTTGAAGCACTGGTGGTCGGCGGCACGGTAATGCGTCGGGCCGTTGCCGAGGCCGTCGAAATCGTAGCCTTCGAGGGCTTCGACGATGCCGCACGGATTGAAGGTGCCGGCGCGCTCGGCCGCATCAGCATAGAGCAGCGTCTGTGCGTAAGCGGTCTGGGCGGCGTTGGACGGCGGACGGCCGTACTTTTCGCCGAAGGACTTGACGAATGCCTTGGTGCCTTCGTCCTGCAGCGTCCAGTTCCAGTTCATCGAGCCGTAAACGCCCTTGATGTTCTCGCCGGCGCCCTTGGCCATCAGTTCCGAGTAGAGCGGAACGATGATCTCGAACTGCTTGCCGTTGACCTGCTTGTCGCGCAGGCCGAACTGGACGGCCTGGGTCAGCGAGTTGACCATGTTGCCGCCATAGTGGTTCAGGACCAGCACATCGGCGCCCGAGTTCAGAACCGGTGCGATGTAGGACGAGAAGTCCGTGGAAGCGAGCGGGGTCAGGACGTTGTTGACCGTTTCCCAGCCGATGGCTTCGGTCGCGGCCTGGATCGATTCCTGCTGCGTCCAGCCCCAAGTGTAGTCGGCCGTCAGGTGGTAGGCGCGACGGTCGGAGCCGTAGGCGTTCTTCAGCACGGGCGCCAGCGCGGCGCCGGACATGTAGGCGTTGAAGAAGTGACGGAAACCGTTGGCCTTCTTGTCCTTGCCTGTCGTGTCGTTGGAGTGCGTCAGCGCGGCCATGAAGATCACGCCGGCTTCCTGGCAGAGGCCCTGAACCGCGACAGCCACGCCCGAAGACGAACCGCCGGTGATCATGATGGCGCCGTCCTTCTCGATCATCGACTTGGCCGATGCGCGGGCGGCGTCGGACTTCGTCTGCGTGTCGCCGGTCACGTAAGCGACCTTCTTGCCGAGAATGCCGTTACCCTTCAGCACCTTCGAGGAGAAGGTGTTCAGGCAGCCGCCGTCGCCTTCGCCATTGAGGTGCTCGACGGCCAGCTTGTAGGCATCGAGTTCGTCCGCGCCTTCATCGGCGTAAGGACCGGTCTGCGGAACGTTGAAGCCGAGGGTGACGGTGTCGCCCTTCGGTGCATTGAGATACATGTCGCTTTGCGCGAGCGCGCCGCGGGTAAAGAAATACGGTGTTGCCAGCGCCACCGAAGCGGCACCACCGGTTTTCAGCAACGAACGCCGGTTGACGATTAACTTGCTCATAGGGCTCCTCCCAAAGAGTGAACTTGTGTCCGGATAAAGAATTTCCGGGAAAACCCGGCCGGAAGCCCGTAACTAACGGATTGTGCGAAGCGGTCGCAATTATCCATTATGCGTATTAGCAGGCGCAGCATTTGAAGTGTGCGCTGCGATTCTGCCTAAAATTCTGGCAAATTGTTCGAAAAGCTCGGTAAACCGCGCCACCCCAAATTCGCTCGCTTGCGGCGGTCGCATCGGCGGCGGCATCCTTGCCCACGCGGGCCGAGTGTGGCTTTTGGGTTTCGGCGAGGCCCCGGAACATTTGCGCGTGCATCACAAGGCGTCGCGTCGGCTCAGGAACGAAAGGACATGACCATGGCGGCTTATCCGGTTTATCCCGACCTGCAGGATGCCTCCGTCCTCGTGACCGGCGGCGGGTCCGGGATCGGGGCGGCCCTTACGGAGGGTTTCGCCGCCCAGGGCGCGAAGGTCGCCTTCATCGATATCGCGAAGGAGGAGAGCGAGGCGCTGGTCGAAGGGCTGGCGCGGGACGCGGCTCACAGGCCCCTGTTCCTGCACGCCGATCTGCGCGATATCGAAGCCCTGCGAAAGGCCGTCGACAAGGCGGCCGCGGCGCATGGTCCGGTGACCGTCCTCGTCAACAACGCGGCGCTCGATGATCGCCACGAGATCGCTGACGTCGACGAGGCCTATTGGGAGGGCAATCTCGCCATCAATCTGCGCCCGCATTTCTTCACCATCCAGGCCGTTGCGCCGGGCATGAAGCAGGCGGGCGGCGGCGCGATCGTCAACTTCACCTCGACCTCCTACATGCTCAATATCGGCGACATGCCCGCCTATACGACGTCCAAGGCGGGCATTGTCGGCCTGACCAAGGGCATGGCCGGCAAGCTTGGCCCTGACAATATCCGCGTCAACGCGATTGCGCCCGGCTGGGTCATGACGGAACGCCAGAAGCGGCTTTGGGTCACCGAGCAGGGGCTAGCCGACATGATTGCGCGTCAGTGCCTGAAGGAGCCGATCCAGCCGGAAGACATGGTCGGTCCCTGCCTCTTCCTCGCGTCGAACGCGGCGCGCATGGTGACCGCGCAGGTCCTGATCGCGGACGGAGGCATGATGTGACTGGCTCCGTCACGCCCTCGCTGGTTGCCGTCGATTGGGGAACGTCGCATCTGCGCGTGTGGCTGCTCGATGCGCAGGGCGCGGTGCTGGCCGAGCATCGCAGCGACGAAGGTATGGGCGCGACCGCGCGCGAACAATTCCAGTCGGTACTGGAAGCCCATCTCGCGGCTTTGACAGTTCCCGCCGATGTCCCGGTCGTCATGTGCGGCATGGTCGGCTCGCGGCAGGGATGGGTAGAGGCCCGTTACCTGACCGTGCCGGTCTCGCTTGCCGATGTCGCCGCCGCGGCGGTGCGCATACCCGGCGTCGACCGCGATATCCGCATCATGCCCGGCCTTTCCAGGACGGACCGGCAGTCGCCCGACGTGATGCGCGGGGAAGAGACGCAATTGCTTGGCGTGACCCGGCTGGCGCCCATCGCCGGCGAACGGTTCGTCTGCATGCCCGGCACCCATTCCAAATGGGTGCGGATGAGTGGCGACAGCGTCCTCGATTTCGTCACCTTCCTGACGGGGGAGGCCTTCGCCATCCTTTCGCATCATTCTGTCCTGCGCCACTCCCTTTCCGGCGGACAAGTCGATCCCGCCTCGGTCGCCTTCCGCGATGCGGTGCGGGCAAGTCTGGATACGCCCGCGGACATCCTGGCGCGGCTCTTTTCGATCCGTGCCGCGGGCCTCCTGCAGGATCTCGAGCCGGCCGCTGCGGCCGCGCGATTGTCGGGCTATCTCATCGGTCAGGAGATCGCGGGTGCGAAGGCGCGCTTTGCGCTTCCCGATCGCGTCGACTTGATCGGCGACCCAAAGCTTGGCGCGCTCTACGGGGAAGCGCTGGCAATCGCCGGTATTTCCGGCACGCTCCATGACGGAGACACGGCAGTAATCGCCGGTCTCGCGGGCGCGGTTTCCGCTCCGCCGAAAACCGGAACCGATGGTTGACACCTTTACACTCGGACACACGATATGACCTCACACGCATCCTGGCCCACACTGAACAGGCAACTCGTCGCCATCCTGCGGGGGCTTGAGCCGCGGGATGCGCTCGCGGTCGCCCGGGCGCTGATCGAAGCCGGCTTCGAGGCCATCGAAGTCCCGCTGAATTCGCCGGAACCCTTCCGCTCCATCGAGATGATTGCGAAAGAGTTCGGCGGCGATGTGCTGGTCGGGGCAGGCACGGTGCTGTCATCCTCCGATGTCGATCGTCTGAACGACGCCGGCGGCCGCCTCATGGTGGCACCCAATGTCGATAGGACGGTGCTGGCGCGGGCCGGTGAACTTGGAATGGTGACCATGCCCGGTGTTTTCTCGCCGACGGAGGCGCTCACGGCCGTCGCGGCCGGCGCCACCGCTTTGAAATTCTTCCCGGCGAGCGTGCTCGGCGCGTCCGGCATCAAGGCGATTTCCGCCGTGCTGCCCGCCGATGCGGTGATCGGTGCCGTCGGGGGTGTTTCCGAGCTCGATTTCGAAACCTATGCGGCAAGCGGCATTCGCCTTTTCGGTCTCGGCTCGTCGATTTTCCGGCCGGGAATGGATGCCGGCCAGATTGGCGCCCGCGCCCGCAAGGCGGTCGCCGCCTGGGATGCCGTCTTCACCGGAACGCTGGAGGCCTGAGCGGTGCATGCGTCGCGCGGTTTTATCGCGCATCGCGCCAATGGGGCATTTCGTTCGATGTCGTCCTGCCGCCCGGCTTGTCTGCCTTGTCCGACGCCCGTGTCCAGGCGCTCGCGGCAAACGACGCGTTCTCATGCGGCGACTGGCGAAGTGCGCACAGAAAAACCGCCCAGCCGGGTGACGGCCGGGCGGTTCGAAAAAGGATCAATTCAGGATCGCGTCAGACCCAGACGATCTGAACGTTGGTATATTCCTTGAGGCCTTCCTCGCCGAACTCGACGCCGATGCCAGAGCACTTCACGCCGCCGAAGGGGACGTTCGGCTGAATGGCGCCGTGCTTGTTGACCCAGACCGTGCCGGCCTCGAGCTTCTGAGCCAATTCCTTGGCCTTGCCGATATCGCTTCCCCAGATCGAACCGCCGAGACCGTGCGGGTTCTCGTTGGCCTTGCTGATGATCTCGTCCACATCGCTGTAACGGATGATCGGCAGGACCGGGCCGAACTGCTCCTCGTCGACGAGGCGGACGCCGTCCTTGACCTCGGTGACGAAGGTGATCGGGTAGAAATGGCCGTCGCCATCGAGCGGCGCGCCGCCCGAGATCACCTTGCCGCCCTGCGCCCTGGCGTCCTCGACGAGGCCGACGACCTTGTCGAACTGCATCTTGTTCGACAGCGGCCCGAGCGCGGAGTCCTCTTTCGAGCCGTCTCCCATCGGCATTTTCTGGGCGAGGTCGACCAGCGCGTCGCAGACGGCGTCATGGATGCTCTCATGCACGTAGAGCCGCTTCATCGCACCGCAGGTCTGGCCGGTGTTGATGAAGGCGCCCCAGAAGAGGCCTTCAGCGATGGCTGCGGGATCGGCGTCCGGCAGGACGATGCCGGCGTCGTTGCCGCCGAGTTCGAGCGTCAGCCGCTTCAGCGTGCCGGCCGCGGAGCCCATGACCTTCTTGCCGGTGGCGATCGAGCCGGTGAAGACGATCTTGTCGATGCCTTCGTGTTCCGACATCGCCGCACCGAGATCGTCGGCGCCGCTGACCGCGTTCATGACGCCGGCCGGGAGGACCTCGTTCATGACCTCGACGAGGCGCAGCGTCGACAGCGGCGTGTAGGGCGACGGCTTGATGACGACGGTGTTGCCGGCGCGGATCGCGGGCAGCACATGCCAGACGGCGATCAGGACCGGCCAGTTCCACGGCGTGATCGAACCGACCACGCCCACCGGCTTGCGATGCAGTTCGATCTTGCCCTCGTCATTGTCCTGGATTGTCTCGACCGGCAGGTCGAGATCGGCGGTCGAATGGGCCCAGCCGACGCAGCCGCCCATCTCGAAGCGCGAGCCGAGGCCGTTGAGCGGCTTGCCCTGTTCGGCCGTGATCAGTGCGGCGATCTCTTCCGAGTGCTCCTCGATCTTCGCCGCGACGGCGTGGCAGAGCTCCTTGCGTTTAGCGTCCGGGGTCGCCGCCCAGCCAGGAAATGCTGCACGTGCCGCTGCGACGGCTGCGTCGAGATCGGCGCGCGTGCCCATCGGCATACGTCCGACGACGGCGCCGGTGGCGGGATTCATGATGTCCTTGTGCTCGGACGTTGCGACGGACTTGCCGCCGATCGTCATTGCGTAGGCCTTGATCTGGTCGTTCATAGTCTCCTCCTTGGTCGTTTCATTTGCCCATCTGTTCGGGCAGGAAAAGGATCAGCGCCGGCACCGCCACGATCAGCGCCAAGCGAATGATGTCGGCCACGATGAAGGGCACGACACCGCGATAGATTGTCGTCACCGGCAGGTCGGTCATGACGGTGCGGATGATGAAGATGTTCATGCCGATCGGCGGCGTGATCAGGCTGATCTCGACAGCAACGACGATCAGGATACCGAACCAGATCGGATCGAAGCCGAGTCCGGTCACGAGCGGAAAGAAGATCGGCACCGTCAGCAGGATCATCGCAAGGGAATCGAAGACGCAGCCGAGAATCAGGTAGAACAGGATCAGCAGCAGGATCACGCCGATCGGCGGCAGTCCGAACCAGTTGATCAGCGCGACCACCTGGCTGGGCACCCCGGCGACATTGACGAAATTCGAAAAGATCAGCGCGCCGACCAGCACGCACATCAGCATCGCCGACGTCCGCACCGTCTCCAGCAGGACGCGCGCGAAGGCGGCCGGTGTCAGCGTGCGCTTGACCAGCGCGATGATGAAGGCGCCCGACGCGCCCATGCCTGCCGCTTCGGTCGGCGTGAAGACGCCGAGATAGATGCCGCCGATGATCAGGATGAACAGTCCGAGCACTGCCCAGACCTCGCGGATGGCGAGAAGTCGCTCGCGCATCGGCAGTTTCGGGCCGGCGGGACCGGCTTGAGGATCGCGCCAAACCGTGAAGCGCACGGCCGCGGCGTAAAGAAGGATGCCGATAAGACCCGGCACGATGCCGGCGATGAAGAGCGCCCCGATCGAGGTTTCGGTCATCGAGCCATAGATGACCATGATCACGGAGGGCGGAATCAGGATGCCAAGCGTGCCGCCCGCGGCCACCGAGCCGGAGGACAGCGCCGGCGAATAGCCATATTTGCGCATCGACGGCATGGCGATCGACGACATGGTGGCCGCCGTCGCGAGGCTGGAACCGGAGACCGAGGCAAAGCCGCCGCAGGCAACGATTGTCGCCATGGCGAGGCCGCCCTTGAAATGGCCGACCATCGCATTGGATGCGGCATAGAGCTGCTTGGACAAGCCGGCGTGGTTCACGAGATTGCCCATCAGGACGAAGAGCGGCAGCACGGATAATGAATAGGAAGCCAGCGTGTCCCAGGCGATCTGCGCCGACATCGCGCCGGCGGGCAGGGGCCCGACCATCAGCGCAAAACCGACGAAGCCGACAATGCCCAGCGCGAATGCGAGCGGCATGCCGAAAATGAGTAGCGCGAAGAGCGCGAGAAAACCGATTGCGGCATTCATTGGCTGCGGCCTTTCGCAAGCGCGCGAACGGCCACAAAAAAGGCGGCAAGCGCGGAAACCGCGAAGCAGACAACCCCGAGCCAGGCAACGATGCCGATCGGGAAATGCACGACCGAGGTGCGGTCGCCGAAGCTCATGAAACGGGATGCGAGCAGCGACAGCCGCCAGGCGAGAAACACGCAGCATATGCAGATCGCCAGCCCGACCACGATGTCACGCATGACTTTCCAGCCGCCCTTGAACGCATCCTCGAACAGGCCGGCGGTAACATGCTGGCCGCGCAGTGTGACGGAAGGGATGGCGCACAGCACCATCGCGCCCATGGCGATCTGGGTCATCTCGAAGGCGAAACCGAGCGGATGATTGAAGAGGTAGCGGCCGAGAACGTCGACGAAGGTCATGGCCATCATGGCGAAGAGCAACAGCGCGGCTGCCGTCGCAAAGGCGGCCTCGATCCAGCGAACCGGCGCGGGGAGAGAAGGGCGGCTGGCGCCGCCCTCCATGTTCGGTGTTTCGGTCATCGCCGCAAGGCTCAGTTCTCGACGCCGGAGACGACCTCGCGCATGCGCGCAAGGGCGGCCTCGCCGTCCACGCCGAGACCGTCAGCCTGTTCGATCCAGTCGGTCTCAAGTCCGGCGAGCCTCTCCTGCACCGCCGCCAAAAAGGCTTCTTCGGCCTCGTTGAAGACGACGCCATCGGCCGCCATCTGCTCCTTGGCCTTGATTTCCTCTTTGTCCTGGGAGGTGCCGGCAAGCTCCGCCAGAGCCGCGCCGGAAACGCTCATGATCGCTTCCTGGTCTTCGGGAGACAGGCTGTCGAACTTCGCCTTGTTCATCACGACGAACCAGGCCGAGGAGTAGAATCCGCCCGGGATGGTCAGCGTGTTGGAGATGACGCCCTTCAGGTTGAAGCTCGGATAGGCCTCCAGCGGAAGAAGCGTGCCGTCGGCGACACCCTGGCTGAGGATCTCGTAGACTTCGTTGGCCGGGACGGCGACATTGACGCCGCCGAGAGCCGGGTTGACCTGCTGGACGATGCCGCCGCCAACGCGAAACTTCTTGCCCTGATAATCGTCGATGCTGTCGATGGCGCCGGCCGCCTCGGTGGTCATGACGTGACCGCTGGCATTCGCATAGAGGCCAAGGAGCTGGACGCCCTTGTACTCGTCGGCGTCCTGGAAGAACTCCTCGTGCACGGTCCAGAGGCCCTTGGAGAGGCCGGAAGCCGATTCACCGACGAAAGGCAGTTCCGCGATGCCGGCCAGCTTGAAGCGACCGGGCGTGTAGCCGAGAACACCGACGGTTATGTCCGCGATCCCGTCGACGGCGAGGTCGTACTGGCGCGGCGGCGCTCCGAGCGAAGCGTCGGTCTTGACGATCTTCACGCGTCCCTCGGTTGCCTCTTCCACGGCGGCCATCCACGGTTCGATGATCCCGGTCATCTGGGTGTGCCCCGGCGGAAGCCAGTTGTTGAGCCGAAGCACTTCCTCCGCCTGCGCCAGCCCCGGCAGGACCGGCGTCAGCAGGGCCGCGACCGCGACCATGCGAGTAAACTTGAATGTCATGCTCTCCTCCTGCTTTTTGATGCGCCGCCCGAACCGGGTGGCTTCTGCGCCGAGGGACTATTGCCCTTCGGCGACCTTCGCCCAGACCGTGTAGGCCTGGGTGTGGTCCTTCTCTCCGCCGAGTTCGTCGAGGGCACGCTCCCACCACGCGATCGTCTGGGCGACGAGCGGCAGGTTTGCGTCGAGTTCCTTAGACAGTTCGGCGGCGATCTTCACGTCCTTGGTCAGCAGCGCGAGGCCGAAGCCGGACTTGAATGCGCCGGTAAGAACGTTCTGGCCGATCGTGGATTCGGTGCTGAAATTGCGACCGGTGGACACATTCATGATCTCCAGCGCGGTTTCCGGGTCGAGCCCGAATTTCTTGCCGAGGATCAGCGCCTCCGAAGCGGCGGCGAAACCGGCTGCTGCGGTGTAGTTGTTGAGCGCCTTCATCGCGTGGCCGGTGCCGATTCCGCCGGTGCGGAAGATACGGTCGCCCATGCAAAGAAGGACGGGTTCGGCACGCTCGAACTCGGCGTCGTTCTCAGCGCCGACCATGATGGCCAGCGTGCCGGTGGTCGCTCTCGGCACGGCGCCGGAAACTGGCGCATCGACGAAGCGAATGTCCTTTTCAGCCAGCCAGGCATGCAAGTCGCGCGAGCCCGTCGGGACCGACGAGCTCATGTCGACGACCATCGAACCCGGTGCGAGCGCGTCGGCGAGGCCGGCTTCCATGACCTGGCGCACGATGGCGCCGGTCGGCAGCATGCAGACGACGATGTCGCTCGCCTCACCGAGTTCTGCGAGGCTGGAAGCCGCCTTGGCGCCGATCTTCTCGGCGTGGGCCTTGGCGCGATCCACATCGACGTCATAGATCGTCAGGGGCAAGCCCTTGGCAGCGATGTTGGCCGTCATGGGTGCACCCATGTGGCCTATTCCGACGAAACCAATCCGCTCAGCCATTGTCTGCCGCCTTCACGCCCATTTCGTCGAGGGTTTCCTCGCAGGCGCGCATGCCGTCGACCATCAGCGGGATGCCGCAATAGGCGACCGAGTGGATGAACAGTTCGCGGAGTTCCTCGCGGGTCGCGCCGTTGCCGACGGCGCCGCGGGTGTGGATTTTGATCTCGTGGGTACGGCCTGCGGCAACCAGCATGGCAAGGGTGAGCAGACTGCGGGTTTTCTTGTCCAGGACCGGACGCTGCCAGATCTCGCCGAAACAGAAACGGGTCACGATGTCCTGGATCGGGGCCATCATGTCGCTGGCGTTGTCGATGTGGTCGTCTGCACCTTGGCGGCCGAACATCGTGCGCCGCAATTCAAGGCCTTTCTGGAAATTGTCTGTCATTGTCTTCTCCTTGATCTCCCGGCGGGAAGGACAAGACGACAGGTCCGCAGACCGGCAAAACCGGGCGGGGAGCTGTCGCGGCAACTCCTCCCTTTGCCGCGGTCGCCCAATTGGTACCGCCCGGAAAGCCCATCGAACAACGGGGCGGTCCCGGTTTCTGTGATCGACATTTTCGAACGGTAAGATAAAATAGCCTCGAAAATCCTGACTGGACGGAAGGGCTGTCATGAGCGGGGTCGTCGATCCGTTGCGTACTGATTTCCATGCGCTTCAGACGCTGGTCACGGTGCACCGGCACAGTTCGATCCGTGCCGCGGCCGATGCGCTTGGATTGAGCCAGTCGAGCGTCAGCTATACGATTGATCGGCTGCGCGAGAGTTTCGGCGACCCGCTCTTCGTACGCCTGGGCCGGAATATCGAGCCGACCGATCGCTGCAATGCCGTCGTGAAAGGAGCAGAGGCGCTTCTTCGCGAATTCGAGGCTCTGACGATCAGCGACAGCTTCGATCCTTCGACCGCGACCGACCGGCTGGTGTTTTCCTGCAATTTCTACGAGAGGGCGACGTTCCTGCCGACGATCATGCGCCACATCAATGCCGAGGCGCCGAATGTTCGGCTAACGGTGGTGCAGGCCAATTCCGACGGGCATCGCCAGCTGGAAGACGGCATGTGCGATGTGGTCGTCGCGCCGATGCAGTCGCATCCGTCGGGCTTTCACTTCCGGCGGCTGATTACCGAACGTTATGCCTGCTTCGTCTCGCGCAACTCCCCCTTCGCTCGCCACGGTATCACGCTGGACGATTATGCGCGTGCAAGACATGTCGTCGTCCGGCCCTCGATCGGGTGGCGGCCATATTTCACGGAAGTCCTGGAGCGGCTTGGCGTGCCCCTCGAGGCTTCGCTGGAAGTTCCGTCATTCGCCGATATCGACAGGATCATCGCGGACACCAATCTCGTCCTGACCGCGACGGACGGCGTGGCCCGGATATTTCCCGATCTCGCCGTGATCCCGGCGCCGTTCCACCGGGAGTTTCCGGTCGAGATGTCCTGGGCGGGGCGGACGCACAATGCGCCCGCGCACCGCTGGTTTCGCGATCTGATCGCGCGGATCGCGGCAGACCTGAAGCCGGGGTTGCAGCAGTGACCGGGAATGGGGACGAGATCAGGCTGCGTTGTCGTCGAAGACGATCACGCCGCACCCGGTGATCGCCGGGAACGTATAGTACCGGTAGACCTCGCTGATATCGTCCGACAGCGCCCCGCGCATCGAGAACCAGAGCGCCAGTTCCGCGGCTTCGGTGCCGCCGAGGCGCATCAATTCCTCCTGCGGCAACGCGATCAGTTCGCAGACATCGTCACCGATTTTCGACAGGAACCACTCGTCCAGCGTCTCGTTGGCGATGCCGAAACGCGCGCCGGATATCTGGTGCGACATGCCGCCGGTCGAAACCACCGCGATACGGTCGTCGCTGCCGTCATCTTCGAGTGCGGCGCGGATCGCCTTGCCGAGCCCGTGCAGGCGCTCGGATGTCGGGATCGGATGGCGAACCATGTTGATGGCGATCGGCACGATCGGGGTATCCCAGGGCGTATCCATCACATAGGGCAGCCAGGAATAGATGCCGTGGTCGATCGCGAGATCCTGGCAGACTGTCAGGTCGTAGCCGCCGCGCACCAGCTTGTTGGTCATGTGCCAGCCGAGGTCGACATCGCCGACCAGCGACGGGAAGGGGCGGGGACCCCATCCCTCGTCGGCCTGGCGAAATTCCGGCGCGACGCCGATGGCGATGGTCGGATAGGCGTCGAAATCGAAATGGTTGAGATGGTCGTTATAGACGATGACCATCTTGTCCGGCTTGGTTTCGGCCAGCCATTGCTTCAGCCGGCGCGTGCCGTCGAACCATTTCTGCCAGCGCGGGTCGAAACCCTGAGCCATGCCCTTGTCGTACTCGATCCCCATGGAGGGGGTGTGCGAAATTCCGAACCCGCCGATGATACGTGACATCAGTCGTCTCCTCCGGGAAGCGCGGTGACCTTGCGCGGACACAGAGCCTGAAGCTCTTCGGCGCTCATGTCGGCATTGTGGGCGCCGATGTGCCAGAGGTTCTGGCCGACCGTCGCGGCGACCTTGAGCATCGACTGCAGATGACCGCCCGCCTTGATCAGGCCTGTCCAGTCGCGTGCCCGCACCATGGCGATCTCCTCCTCCGACAGGCCGAAGCCCGTCATGTAGCCGGTTTCGTCGGCGAGGAACTTCGTCCGGTTGTCCGGGTTGCGCAGGCTGAGGCCGAACTTGGTCAGCTTGTATCCGCGCGTCGCCGCCGGACCGTCATAGATATAGGTGCCGGGCGGATCGAGATTGAACGGGACGGAATTGCTCATGACACTTCCTCCTGTGGTGCGAGAAATTCGGCCAGCACCGCGTTGAAACGGTCCGGCTGTTCGAGGTTCAGCATGTGGCCGGCCTCGTCGAAGGTGACCGGATAGGCATTGCGGATCCGGCGCGCCAGCACCGCTGCAATATCGCGGTAGCCCTTGGCGTCGCGTCCGCCGCTCATGACGAGTGTCGGAGCGGTGACCACATCGGGATCCTGTCCGGGCGGGCTGACGACACGCGGGTCTGCGTTCTCCCAGTGCCAGCCGCTGTAGTCGGCAACCATCGATCCGACCGCCGCGGCGGCCTCCGGGTAATCCTGAAGCGAAGCGAACAAGGGATGATCGAGCCAGAAAGCCTTTGTCGCTTCCGCGCCATGTGCATCGGCATGGGCTTTTGCCGCCTCCGGCGGTCGTTCCTCCTGCCACTCGAAACCGGGCAGGCCGGACGAGGCCAGAACGAGTTTTGCCGGTACGTAAGGATATCGCGCCGCATAGGACATGGCGATATTCGCGCCAAGCGACAGGCCGACGAGAACCGGTGCTTCGAGGCCGAGGCGTTCGATCATCGCGTGCAGGTCCACCACGTGATCATAGGGGCCGGTCGGCGGTGCGGAGCGACCGAAGCCGCGCAGGTCGTAGGCGATGCAGCGATGGGTTTCGCGAAAATGATCGATCTGCGGCGCCCATTGGCGGTGATCGAAGGAAAAGCCGTGCAGGAAAATCAGCGCAGGGCCATTGCCTTCTTCGCGCGTCCAGAGGCGGCCGGAGCCGATATCGATCATGCCCTCGCTCATTTTTTCGCCGGCCCTTCCGGGCCCGATATCTCGGCGCTGCGGAAGACCGGCTCGATCCTGCGCTCGGCGAAGCGCCAGCCCTGCGAATCGCGCGCATAGACGTCGGTGATATCCGCGACGAGGAACGGTTCGGCGGGCGTGATGGGCAATGCGCCGCCGCCGGCGAAGGTCAGCCAGACCGAGTAGCCCGTGGCACGGTCGGCACCGTCGAAGCTGATCGAGAGCCCTGAATAGAGATGCCGGGACACCCGGCCGCGCGCGGCGCGGGCGGTGAAGAATTCGGTCATTTCCTCGCGCCCTTTGAGCGCGCGGGGGCCGTTGGAATAGCGGACATCCTCGGTGAAGAGCGCGACGAAGCCGGTGACGTCGCCATGGTCGAGCAGTCGCCCGAAATCGTCATTGAGCGCAATGATCGCCAGACGGTCGGCGATGCGGGTATCGTCTTCGCTCATCTCATCCGCCCTCCGATGCTCCTCCCGTTGCGCTTACTGGCCGATATGGACGATCGGGTTCTCCAGCCGGCCGATCCCTTCGACCTCTATCCCGATCGTACCGGACATTTCGCCGATCAGGATGTTCTTGTGCCCGCGCGGGAAGCGGCCCTTGCCTTTCCCGGTCGTGCCGAAGGTGATCACGTCGCCGGGCTCGAGGGTGAAATACCGGCTCGCCTCCGCCACGCAGGCCTGGATGGAGAACCGGTAGTTCGAGGTGTGGTCCTCGGCGAAAACCTCGCCGTCGATATCCGCGACGACCTTCAGGTTGTTCGGATCGGCGATCTCGTCGCGGGTGATCAGCCAGGGACCCATCGGACCGAACGTGTCCGTTCCCTTGGAGCGGGTGTGGTAGACGTAATAGGCGTCGCGGTCGTCGTCGCCATGCAGGTGACGCCATTTGTAGAATTCCGGCCGCGCCATGTCCGGGTCGTAGGTGATGGCGATGCTGTCCTTGCCGAATTTCAGCCCGTGCGACGTCACATCGTTCATGATGGAATAGCCGAAGATGCAGGAGAGGGCGTCTTCCTCGCTGACATTCTTGGCGCGCTTACCGATGACCGCGCAGACTTCCGGCTCGGGGATGACTGCGCCCCAGGCCGGGTCCACGCAGATCGGGTGGCCCTGACCGGTCAGGGCGGATGGCGGCTTCAGAAAGAAGTTCGGAACGCCCGGGTCGATATGCGCCTTCTTCACCAGTTCGCGGTTGTTGAAGGCGACGCCGATGATCTTCGACGGGCGCGTGACCGGAGGCTGCCAATCGATCGTACTGGTGACCGCCGCCGTCCTGTCTGCGTTGGCAGCTATCGCGTCCCGCGACCCGGACTCGGCAGTCGCATTTTCGACGAGTTCGAGAATGGTGGCGGGTGCGGCGATGCCGGCCTGCTCGCAGACGTCGGACAGAAGGCGCGGCGCGCCGTCGCTGCCTGCCACGACCGGGCGGGACTTGCCATCCAGGTTGATGGTGCCGAATTTCATCAGAGTTCCTCCCGAACGTCTCAAGCATGGCCGATGCGGCGGCAGACCCGGCACATGGCGCTTCATCATGACATCTACATCATTCTCCGGGCGGTCGTTGATGTTCGCGATAAAATTTCACAATATGAAAAAACTTCCTCTTTCCAGAGATCCGACATGACTGCCGACACCCAATCCGCGTGGCTTGACCAGATCGCCGAGAACCCGGAGGCGGAGAAGAGCTCCTATGGTCCGATCAAATCAGTCGAAAAGACCCTGCTCGTTCTCGAGGAACTGAACCGCTATCCGGTGCGCCGCGTTTCCGACGTGCACGCGGCGACGGGCATTCCCATGCCGACGCTGGTCCGCATCCTCGAAACGCTTTGCGGCGCTGGTTACGTCCAGAAGATATCGCGCTGGGCGGGCTACTGCCTGACCCACAAGGTGCTGTCGCTGTCCTCCGGTTTCCACGGCCTGCCGGAAATCTTCCGGCCGGCGCGCGAGGCGGCGGACGGTCTGACCCGCAAGCTGAAATGGCCGTCGGCGATCTGCAGCTTCGATGTCGACGCGATGGTCGTCCGCTATTCCACGATACCCGCCAGCCCGCTTTCGCATAAGCATTCCACCATCAATCGCCGCCTCGACTTGCTGACCCGAGCGCATGGACGCGCCTGGCTGGCCTTTTGCGAGGAGGCGGAGCGCATGCGTGTCTGGGACATGCTCGTCCGTTCCGGGCGCTACGAGGGAAGGGTGGATGACCTGCGGGGCGAGATGAAGCCGATCCTCGACAAGGTCCGACGAAAGGGGTTCGCCGCGCGCGATCCGCAGACCGAGCCCGAAACCCACAGTCTGGCGGCCCCTATCATTTTCGGCGGTGTCCTGATCGGCACATTGGGGATGACCTTCTTCTCCCGGGCCGTTCGAAGTCCGGGTGAAATCGCCCAGCATCTGCTGTCGGCCAGCGAGCAGTTGTCGAAAGCCCACTAGGTCGGGGCAACGGATGTGGCGTTTCCCAGGTAGTCCATGAGCGCGCGATGGCGCGCGGTGACCGGTGCGCCGGCGGGGCGGGCCAGGCCAAGGTAGGTCAGCGGTATCTTGTCGTCGATCTCGAGGACGACGAGGGGATTGCCGTCATAGGTCATCGGCGAAAGCGGCCGCTGGAACAATACGCCGTAACCCAGCCCCCGCGCGACGAGGCACCGGACAAGCTCGAAATTCGTCGTGGTATGCCCGATCAGCGGTTTCAGCTTGAGCGCATTGAAGATGTGTTCGGTGTTCGGCCGCGAGGGATGCACGTCGAGCAGGATCATCGGTTCCGAGACAAGCTCGCCGAGGTGAACACGCCTGCGGCCGGCGAGCGGATGATCCGGGGCGACCATCACATAAGGCCGCACTTCCGCAAGCTGGTCGAACGCAAGCTGCGGCGGCACGTCGGTATCGTAGAGAAGTGCTGCGTCTATGCGGCCCTGCAACAGCATTTCCGCGAGCTCGGGCGCGGCGGCCTCGGCCAGATCGAGCTCAAGTTCCGGGTGTTTGCGTTGGAAGACCTCCATGATGCCGGGCAGGAGGAAGGGCGTCAGCGTCGAGAAGCAGCCGATCGCGAAGCGCCCGCTGAGGCTCGATGACGCCTGCCAGGCGTTTTCCGCGAGCGACTCTGCGCCCTGCAGGACCCGCCTTGCATGGGACAGCAGACGCGCGCCCGCCGGGGTCAGGACGACGCCCTTGCCCTTGCGGCGCACGAACAGTTGCAACCGGAGATGCTGCTCCAGTTCATCGACGGCGAGCGCCAGCGCCGACGCGCTGACCATGCATCGTTGTGCGGCCGCGGCGAGCGAGCCCTCGCTGGCGATCGCGTTGAAATATTCCAGCTGCCTGAGCGTGAAGGGGATCGACGCCATCCACAGGAATCCTTGGGTGTTTCATCTTAAAAACATGTTTTACAAAAGTGGGCGAGGGGTCAAGACTGCCGCCCGACCAATCGGTCTGAGGCCAGCAATGGGAGGAACCAGTCTTGGCAAAGAATCTCGAAGAAGCGATCAAGCAAGCCGGCAGCCCGGTCAAACTGTTGTGGGAGTCCCAAACGCCGCCGTCCGTGGTGCCGCGCGTCGTGCAGGAATTCACCAACTGGCGTGACGAGCAGCTCGCCTGGCGGCGCACGGCGGTTTTGTACGACCAGTGCCATCACATGGCCGACCTGAACATCAAGGGCCCCGACGCGCTAAAGCTGATCAGCGATCTCGCCGTCAATTCGGTCGAGAAATTTCCCGTCGACATGGCGAAGCAGTTTGTTGCCGTGAACCATGACGGCTACGTCATCGGCGACAATATCCTGTTCCATCTCGAAGAGGACGAGTTCCAGGCAGTCGGTATTCCGCCGTCCATCAACTGGATGCACTACCACGCCGTCACCGGCGGTTATGACGTGCGCATCTGGCGCGACGACAACTCGGCAGTGCGCAAGGGCGATCCGGTCAACTATCGCTACCAGATCCAGGGTCCGGGCGCGATGGACGTCATACGCGACGCGACCGGCGAGGAGCCGCCGAAGCTCAAATTCTTCTACATGACCCGCTTCAAGATCGCCGGCAAAACCGTCCGCGCATTGCGCCACGGCATGGCGGGCGAGCCCGGTTTCGAAATCTGGGGGCCGTGGGAAGACAAGGACGCCGTCCATTCCGCGATCCTCGAAGCCGGCAAGAAGCACGGCCTGACCCAGGTCGGCGGCCGGGCCTATCACACCAATGCGCTCGAATCCGGCTGGCTGCCGCGTCCGCTGCCCGCGATCTACACCGATGAACGGCTCGCCGACTATCGCCGCTGGCTCGACGAGAACGCTTACGAGACGATTTCGCCGCTGGGCGGCAGTTTCCATTCCGAGAACATCGAGGACTACTACTTCACGCCCTACGATCTCGATTATGGCCGCATCGTCGCCTTCGACCACGACTTCATCGGCCGCGAGGCGCTGGAGAAGATGGTCGCCGAGGGCAAGACGGAGAAGCGCAAGAAGGTCACTTTCGTCTGGAACGGCGACGACACGGCGGCGGCCTATGGCTCGATGTTCCACGAGGGGCCGGGCGCCAAGTTCATCAACCTGCCGATGTCGCTCTATGACACGTTCCACGCCGACCGGATCGAGGTCGACGGCAAGATCGTCGGCCTGTCGACATGGTGCGGCTATTCGGCCAATGAGCGCGCGATGCTTTCCCTCGGCGTGATTGATGCCGACTTTGCCGAACCCGGCACCGAGGTGACGCTGGTCTGGGGTGAAGATACCCCCTCTTCCAAGGTGCAGGTCGAAGACCACGTCCAGGTCAAGATCCGCGCCACGGTGCAGGCCGCGCCGCTGGTCGAAAAGGCACGGACCAGCTACCGCGCCAACTGACAGCCCGGCCGATCGAGCCAGATTTGCAATTTAGACAGCCCCGAAACGGGGCTGTCTTTCTTTCGGGGCGCCGCCTGGCAGGGCTAAAACCGCGAACTTTGCTGCGTCGTGAACGGGCCCCGAGAGGCCGCGCTTCGAACCCATAAACGCGCGCCCGCAACCGGTTCGGCGATTCGCCCGCATCGATTATTGCAATGGAGAGAGTAGTGGTGCCCCAAGCCGGACTCGAACCAGCGACCTACGCATTACGAATGCGTTGCTCTACCAACTGAGCTATTGGGGCATTCGAAGTTCCTGATCGGTCTTCAGTCGCTTCGAACTGACATTTACCGCCTGTTTTCTCGCACTTCCTGCCGCTTCGGCATCAGCCTTGGAATTGGCGTGCTCAAAAAAGCTGAGCGAATACGGAGGAGAGAGCGCAGACCCTGGCGGAAAAACGCTGACAGGCGCTTTATCGGCAATGAACCGGGAATTCAAGGCCCGATTGCCGTATCCGTGCTCTCGGCAAGCTTATTATTTGTATCATATGGACAATTTCCGTATTCCGCTCCAAGTTCGCGGGGCATAACAATATCGTGCGTCGCATCCTCGGCGCACCTGTCGAAATCAGTGGGAGGATTTTGATGTCGAAAGTCGAAATGACCGTAAACGGCCGCGCCGTCTCCGTCGAGGTGGAGGATCGGACGCTGCTCGTCAATTTCTTGCGGGAAAATCTCAACCTGACCGGAACCCATGTCGGCTGCGACACGTCGCAATGCGGCGCCTGCGTCGTGCATGTCGACGGCAAGGCGGTGAAGTCCTGCACGATGCTGGCCGCCCAGGCGTCGGGATCGGACGTGACCACGATCGAGGGTCTCGCCGCCGGCGGAGAGCTTCATCCCGTACAGGCCGCCTTCCGGGAGCACCACGGTCTGCAATGCGGCTTCTGCACGCCCGGCATGATCATGGCGGCGACCGACATGATCAACCGTTACGGCGGCAAGCTGGACGAGAAGACCGTGCGCGCCGAGCTCGACGGCAATATCTGCCGCTGCACCGGCTACCACAACATCGTCAAGGCGATCCTCGCCGCCGCGGAGGAGATGAGCGGCTCGGCAAAAGTGGCTGCGGAATAGGTCGGGAGGGACAGAACGCAGTGAGGCAAGGCCGACCGGCCGTCGCGCCATGTGGCGCGCCCCCGCGGAGGCCAGCGCGAAGCGCGGCACGGCCGTGAGCGCAAGACAAACGGGAGGAGACCCAGATGGGAATTGAAGGCATCGGCGCCCGCGTGGCGCGCAAGGAAGACAAGCGTTTCATCACCGGCAAGGGCCGCTACACCGACGACATGAGCGTCCCCGGCATGAAGCACGCGGCGTTCGTGCGTTCGCCGCACGCCCATGCGGTCATCAAGGGCATCGACACGTCGGAAGCCGAAAAGATGCCGGGCGTCATCGGCGTCCTCGCCGGCGCCGAGATGACGACCGACGGGATCGGATCGCTGATCTGCGGCTGGATGATCCATTCCAAGGACGGCTCGCCGATGAATATGGGCGACTGGCGCCCGCTGGCGGACAAGAAGGTGCGCTATGTCGGCGATGCGGTGGCCATCGTCGTGGCCGACACCAAGGCCCAGGCGCGCGACGCCGCCGAGGCGGTCAAGGTCGATTACGACGTCCTGCCGGCGGTCACCAGCGCTGTCGATGCCCTGAAACCGGGTGCGCCGCAGATCCACGACAACGCGCCGGGCAACCAGATCTATGACTGGGAAATCGGCGATCTGGACGCCGTCGACAAGGCCATCGC
>NZXU01000026.1 GCA_002698425.1 Ahrensia sp.
GCCGGCCGCCTCGGCCCCGCCCTCGAACTCGGTGTCGGCCATCGCCAGCGGATCGAGCACGGCCTCCCGCAGGTACGACTCGAACGGGATGGTCGACTCACGTTGCATCACCTCGGCAAGCACCGTGAAGCCGTGATTGGAGTAGATGCGGCGGGTCCCCGGTTCGGCGAGCACCTTGCCCGAGGTCATCTCGTAGCCGGCTGCGTGCGCCAGCAGGTGGCGCACCGTCGAGCCGGGTGGGCCGGCGGGGGTGTCGAGGCTGACGGCCCCCTCCTCGACGGCGACCTGCGCCGCTCGCGCGACCAGCGGCTTGGTCACCGACGCCAGCGCGAACCGGTGCCGGGTGTCGCCCCAGTCGGCCAGCACACCTGCGGTCGAGACGACAGCAGCGGCCGCGGTCGGTACCGGCCAGTCGGCGAGGACGTCGAGGGCTCCCATCGATCCAGGAGCTTAGTTCGCGTCCCCGTTCGTCTTCCCGCCGACCAACGCGTGGATGCGTCCGTGCGGGTAGGGCAGATCGATGCCGTTCTCGTCGTAGGCGCGCAGGATCTCGCGCCGCAGCCGGCGCTGCACCGACCACTGCGCACCCGGGCGGGTCTTCAGCGTCATGCGCAGCGTCAGCAGGTCCGGCGAGAGCTCCTGCACACCGAGCATCTCGGGCTCGCCAAGCACCTTCTCCGCCAGCGGCGCCTCCGCGATGGCGGCCGTGGCCGCGTCGACGGCGACCTGCTCGGCACGCTCCACATCGGCGCTCAGCGACACCGGTACCTCGATACGGGCCACCGCGTACTCCTGGCTCATGTTGCCGACGCGGGCGATCTCACCGTTGCGGACGTACCAGAGAGTGCCGTCGATGTCGCGCAAGGTCGTCACCCGCAGGCCGACTGTCTGTACCTCGCCGATGGCTTCGCCGAGGTCGACGATGTCTCCGACCCCGTACTGGTCCTCGAGCAGCATGAACCCCCCGGTGACGAAATCGCGCACGAGATTCTGGGCGCCGAAGCCGATGGCCAGGCCGACGACCCCGGCCGAGGCGATGAACGGCGCGATGTTGACGCCGAGGACGTTGAGGATCGCCAGGATGCCCCACACCAGCAGCACGATCGACACCGTCGACTTCAGGACCGACCCGATCGTCTGGGCACGCTGCTGGCGACGCTCGTTGGCCTGCTGGCCGGTCGCGCCCGACGGCACACGGTCACGCAGCCCGCGCAGCAGCGCCGGCTTGGCGGGGGCGTTCTCGTCACCGCTGACCTTCTTGGCCTTACCGGACCGGCCGGTTGCCCGGTCGATCATGCGGTGCAGGATGAAGCGGGCGATCAGGATCGCGAGCAGGTAAGCCCCGATCCGGATCGGCACCTCGATGAGCCAGTGCTGGTTGGTCTCCGTCCATTCCATAGCGAGCGTCTGCAGGTCCATGCCCCGACCGTACGGGGCGAATCCGACGGGATAAAGCCGTGGAGGTCAGTACACCTAGTCGGCGGTCCAGGCCCCCACGATGGCGGCGACGTGGCGGGCGTCGGTCCCGCAACAGCCGCCCAGCACCCGGACCGCGGGCAGATGCTCCCGCAGCGCGCGGTGTTGGGCGGCGAGGTCGTGCGGATCGCCGTCGTCGAGTTCGGTGGCGTCGTCGAGTTCGGCGTGACTCTTGGCCGAGGCGTTGGCCCGCAGTCCCGCCACCCGGTGACGCCAGCCACCCGGGTGTTCGACGGCTCGGGCGAAGTGAGTGGGATGCGCGCAATTGACCATGAAGTAGGCGGCCGCTGCGCCGGTCTCGGCGTCCACTTCGTCGATCGCCTCGTGCAACGGCTGGCCGGTGGGCAGGCGGCCGTCGGTCTCGACGGTCAGGGATATCGCCGCCGGTAGGCCGGCCACCTCTGCGGCGCGGACGACGCCGATGGACTCGGCGACCGTGGTCATCGTGATCGCGGTGACCTGGTCGGCCTGCGCGGCGGCGAAGGAGCCGATCTGTATTGCGTGGTAGTCCTGGGCTTCTCGGTGGCTCATCACCGCGCCGGGGTCGTAGCCGTCGCCGCGCGGTCCCACGCACCCGCTGACGACGGTGCCGATGCCGGCCGCCGTCGCTTCGACGCACACCTCCCGGGCCAGCGCCACCGCGCCCCGGTTGATCTCGTCGAGGCGAGCCGCGGAATAGCCCAGCTGGGCGGCCCAGTCCGGGTTGGCCCGCCACGTCGGCGTCTCCATCACGAAGCCGGCGCGGTGGGCCCGGGCGATGTCGAGATAGCCGCGGTAGTAGCGGCGCAGCCGCGCCCGGCCTTCGACGTTGTCCAGGAGTGGGAACGCTGCGAAAGCCGGCAGCTCACGGCCGTCGTGGAAGACCAACTCCGTTTCCAGCCCGCCGTCGGTGACGAAGACTCCCTGACCACGCAATTGCGGGAGATCGGTGCGGCCGCGGGTTTCACGGTCGATCAGATCCATGGGTCACTTCCTGGCGACGTAGTAGAAGTTGATCGGGTCGGACTCGATCTCGCGCACCTGCACGTCGGTGAAACCGGCGTCGTCGAGCATGGTGATCGCCAGTTCCCGGCCCCAGCAGGTGCCCAGGCCGTCGCCGTCCAGGCCGAGCGACACGCTCATGCAGTGCATCGTCGACACGGTGTAGAGGTAGGACGCGAACGGCACACCGACGTTGTCCTCCAGATGGCTGGAGGCCTTGATGTCGACCATCAGGAACACCCCACCCGGGCGAAGCGCGCGGTGGATGTTGGCCAGCACCGTGCCGGGGTGCGCCTGATCGTGGATGGAGTCGAACGCGGTGATGACGTCGAACGCGTCGGTGTCCTCGAGGCGCGCGACATCGGCGGCGCGGAACGTCGCGTTGGTCAACCCGAGGCGCTCCGCTTCGGCGACGCCGGCAGCCAGCCCCTCCTCCGAGAAGTCGATCCCGACGAACCGGCTGTCCGGAAAGGCCTGCGCCATGACGTTGACGGCGTGTCCGCTGCCGCACCCGACGTCGGCCACGTCCACACCCGCGCGCAACCGGTCGGGTAGCCCGTCGGCCATCGGCAGGATCCCGTCGACCAGCGCGGCGTCGAAGACCTCGCCGCTCTCTTCGGCCATCAGCGAATGAAAGCGGGGGTACTCGTGGTAGGACAGGCCGCCGCCGTGCCGGAAGCAGCCGATGATCTTCTGCTCGACCTCGCCGAGCAACGGGATGAACTGGGCGACCCGAGCCAGGTTGTCCGGCCCGGCCGAGCGGGTCAGCACCGCGGCGCGCTGCTGCGGCAGCGAGTAGGTCCGCGATGCCGGGTCGTAGTCGACGATCCGCGCCGCCGCCACGCCACCCAACCATTCCCGCACGTAGCGCTCGTCGAGCCCGGCGGCGTCGGCGATCTGGATGCTGGTGGCCGGCGGCAGCCCGGCAAGTGTGTCGAACAGGTGGGTCTGGTGTCCGATCGACAGCAGGATCGCCACGCTGGCGGCGTCGATCGCGCCGACGACGCGTTCGGCGAACTCCTCGGTCGTATCGGTCATCGGTGTTTCCTGCACTGTGGTCATGGCGTCGACGCTAAGGCGCCGATGCGTTCCTCGGCATCGAGTACACGATGCAGATCGTGTACGCGGAAATGGTGCAAACGATGCAGTCTTGGTCAATCGATACATACGACGTCGGCGAAGCGCCATGTCACCGGCTCACAGGATCCTCATCGATCCGCGCCAGCCCGGCCAGATCCTCCCGGGTCGGCGCCGACTCCCAGTCACCGTGACCTGTGCAGGCCAGTGCGCCGCAGGCCGTGGCGACTTCCAGGCAGGATTCGACGCCGGCTCCCCTAGCCATCTCGGCCAGCCAGCCGGCCACGAAAGCGTCCCCGGCGCCGACTGTGTCGACCACCGATACCGGGTGCGCCGCGCGAGCCTCAATGGCACTTTCCGACGCCGCTACCGCACCTGAGGCGCCCAGCTTGATCACAACTTGCCGCACACCGTAGCCAAGCAGCCGATCGATCTGCTGCCGCAGGTCACTCTCGCCTGTCACAAATTCCGCTTCGTCCGCTCCCGCAAACACGACATCAGCGCGGCGAGCCAGCGCCCGGTAGGTGCTGACCGCCGAGACGCCGTCCGTCCACAGGCTGGCTCGGTGGTTCACATCGAACGAGACCATTCGACCAGCCTGCTTCGCCCTATCAATCGCGACATGGAGGGCGGCATGGGGCTCCTCCCCGAGCGCAGCGGTGATACCGGTGATGTGGAGTATTTTGCCCTGCTCGACGACCCCGGGCGGAATGTCGTCGGCCCGCAGGCGACTACCTGCTTGACAACGGCGGTAATAGGTGACACGGCTAGAGCCCGGCCGGGGACGTTCCTTGAGCATCAGAGCTGTCGCCGCTTTTTCGTCCACGACCGCGACTGTGTCGACTTTTTCTGCGCGTAGTTCCCGCGCAATCAATTGACCGAACGAGTCGTTTCCCACCCGGCCGAGCCACACCGCGGAGCCATCCAGGCGCACCACCCCGATCGCGACGTTGCTTTCAGCACCGCCGAATCCAACACGCATCCCCCGCAAATGGCGAATGCTGCCGACACGGTCCGCAGTGAGCAGGCCTAGGCTCTCCCCCATCGTCACCACATCGAACGACGCACTCGATGTCATCGCGGTCGCGCCGCTTCCGATGCCGCCACAGCCGCACGGCATGCCCCCGCCACTGAGCCTGCACCGTCGTGGACGACAGCCGGAATCCAGCTACCCGAGACCGCAAAGACCGACGTAAAGCTGAGATACCTTGTCACGTTGGCTAATTCAATGCCGCCAGAGGGCATGAACCGCATAGCAGGGTAGACACTGGCATACGCCCGAAGACAGGCAGCGGCATCCACCGCGTCAGCGGGGAAAAGCTTGACGCGGTTCAACCCCATGCGCGCCGCGGCTTGGACTTCCGTCGGCGTCAGGACGCCGGGGATGATCGGCACTCCGGCGGCGAGCACGTGGCGAACCACATCAGGGTCGAGGCCAGGTGTCACCACGAATCGCGCGCCAGCGTCAAGCGCTTCTTCAGCCTGCGCCACGGTCAACACCGTTCCGGCGCCTACCAGGACATCACCGCGCGCCGACAGGTGCCGGATCGCATCCACGGCGTGCTTGCTTCGCAGAGCCACTTCGGCCACGGGCAGTCCTCCATCGACCAGCCCGTCACCGATGACGTCGACGTCGTTCATGCTGCGAACCGTCACCAGGGGTATCACCGGGTGATAGAACACCGGGTGGTCGGTCGTGGGCGTCCTCATGCTGCCTGCGCGAAGGCAGGATTCGTACCGTACGCCGTCAGTGCGTCGGAGTTCAGCGTCACGCCCAGCCCTGGCGCGTCAGACACCGCCAGCATGCCGTCAGCATCCAAGGTCCAACCACCGGCGATCAATTCGTCGATGTAGGCAGATCCGGTCTTGTACTCCACCAAATCAGTAGCGGCCAGCGCAGAGGCCAGCTGTAGATCAGCTGCCAGACCAACTCCGGTGTTCCAGCCATGTGGGACGAGCCGCATTCCGTGATCCTGCGCAGCCCAACCGATTCGGCGCGACTCGCTCAACCCGCCGCCCTTGGTGGTGTCCGGCTGCACAATGTCGAAGGCACCCGCCTGAATGAACGGCGCGAAGGCCTGTCGCCGGGTGAGCACCTCGCCACCACTGATCGGAACCCGGGAGTGCGCGCGCAGCATAACGAATCCCTCGACGTCATCCGGCGCCAGCGCTTCCTCGAACCACGCCACATCGTAGGCGGCCAACATGTCTGCGGTACGCTTCGCCCACGACAATCCACCGGGAAAGAAGGCTTCCGAGCCGCCTGCATCCACCGCCAGGAGGCAGTCACCCACTGCCTCGCGAGCCGCCGCCACGGTCCGCTCGTCAGTTGCGCTGTCCACACGTCCGAACTTCCACCACCCGATCTTGAAGGCTGTGAAGCCTTCTTCGACAAGAGATCTCAGGTTCTCCCGCATCACGGGTGCGTCGTCCATCAGCACCGACGCATAGGGCCGGACACGGTCCCGATAACGCCCACCCAGCAGACGGCCCACCGGCTGGCTCAGTGCTTGTCCCGCGAGGTCCCACAGTGCTATATCGATGGAGCTGGTGGCGTGCGTCAGGGTTCCTCCTCTGCCCATCCAGAAGGAGCTCTGGTGCAGAGTCTCTGTTAGCCGCTCCACTTCCAGCGCGCTCTCCCCAATGAGGTGTGGTGTCAACAGATGCAGGGCGGCCCGTACCAACCCTTCCGCGGTGAAAGCGCTTCCGATACCGACATGACCCGAATCCGTGTGCACAGCGACGAGGGTGTGCACGACGTCGTCGGGACGCAGTTCATTGGACCAACCTCCTTCCGGTGTAGCCCCGCGCAGCCCGCAAGTTTCGATGCGAGTGATCTTCATGTGGTGCTCCTCCTCTTTGTTCGTCAACGTCAGCGCAACATCTGCCCGGGAAGGCGCCCGGTGTGTCGGGCGTCGAAAACGACAGGGACCCCGTTGACCCAGACGAACCGCGCGGCGTCGGCATATTCGGGCGGCATCGACCAGGTATCGGTTCGGGCCAGCACCTCAGGGTCGAACACCACGACGTCGGCGCGATAGCCCTCGCGCAGATACCCGCGCCCGCCAATACCGAAATGGTCGGCCACCATGCCGGTCATCTTGTGGATAGCAATTTCCATCGACAGTGTTCCCGCCGCTACATGGTGAGCGAGATAGTGCGTGTGCCCGAAGTAGAACAGCGGATGTCGGGTCCTGAGGTTCAGCGGACCTTGACGGCAGGCGGTAAACGCGTCGACCCCTAGCAGAAAGTGGTCATGCGAGATCGCTTCAGTGAGGTGATCCTCGGTAAACAGCAACCCTAAGAGTTGAACGCCGCCGAGATCCGGCCCGGCGGCGGCGAGAATGTCGAACAGGCATTCCCATTCATCGCGGCCGTGTTGCTCGGCGATCTGCGGGAAGGTCAGCCCTTCCCATTCGGGGTGGGTGGTCGACACACCGAGCCGCACGCGATCCCAATGGCCACGATGTACAAAGCGCCAGTATCGGTCGCAGTCCTGCCTCACACGAAGGCGGACGTCCTTGTCCGTCAACATCTGAGCAGCTTCGGCCGCCGGGTGTTGGAGGAGCCAGCCGGGCAGCAGGCCGACTGCCATTCCAATCCCATGCGGATAGGGCGTGATGTCGGCCAGAACATCGGAACCCCTACGTCGCTCGTCGGCCACGCGCTGCGCCGCCTGCTCCCAAGCTCCGTCTGACGCACCCGTGTCATGCCTAACGTTGAGGTGCGAGAGCTGGGCTCGCACCTCACCGTGGTTCACTACCTCGAAGAACTCGTCGACGGCGCCGCCGAGGTCCGCGTCCCGATTACGAATGTGGCTGGCGTACATGCCTCCCCGCCGGCCTGCAACCCGAGCGAGTTCGCCGAGTTCTGCGGTGTCGGCGAATCGGCCGGCGCCATACTCGAGACCGCTGGAGAACCCGATGGCACCAGCCTCCATCGCTTCTTCCAGGAGTCTAGTGCGTTCACGCTCCTCCTCCTTGCCATACCGCTCTGCGTTGGATTGCGCCGCCGCACGTATCGCGGTGTGTCCGACGAACCACAGGAGGTTTTGGGCAGTCCCGCCGGTGTGCACCGCTTCCAGGAGTCCGTCGAAGCTGCGCCAATCAACTTCTCCGCCGAAACCCATGGCCTGTAGAGCATTGCGGGCGGGTCCGACGTCGTCCTCTCCAAGCGGAGCGTAGGTCACACCACAGTTGCCGACTACCTCCGTGGTGACACCCTGGTGGATGGTGCTGTAAGCCGCGCGGTTGGCGAGAATGGACCAGTCGCTGTGACTGTGCGGGTCGATGAGCCCGGGGGTGACGATCATTCCGGTGGCGTCGACGGTGTGCACGGCCTGAACTCCGGTCTTCACACCAAGATAGTCGATTCGATCCTCACGTATTCCGACATCACAGCGTTTCGCAGGCGCGCCCGTCCCGTCAACGATGTACGCACCGATTATCAGCGTATCGAGGGCGGGCATCTCACAACACCTTGCTCAGGAATTCTCGGGTTCGACGATGCTGTGGTGAACTGAAAAGAGTTGTGGGTTCCGCGGTCTCGATGATGCCGCCGTGGTCCATATAGATGACGCGGTCGGCCACCTCGCGTGCGAAGGCCATTTCGTGGGTCACCACCACCATGGTCATTCCATCGGCTGCCAATCCCTTCATCACGACGAGAACCTCGCCGACGATCTCGGGGTCCAGCGCTGACGTGGGCTCGTCGAAGAGCATGATCTTCGGATCCATCGCGAGCGCACGGGCGATGGCCACCCGTTGCTTCTGGCCACCGGACAGCGAATCCGGATACACGTCAGCCTTTTCCGTCAAGCCGACCCTGTCGAGCAGCGCTCGAGCGCGGTCATGTGATTCGCTCTTCGTCCGTTTGAGCACCCGCCGTTGGGCAAGCGCAACGTTGTCGAGCACTGTCATGTGCGGGAACAGGTTGAAGTGCTGAAACACCATGCCGACGTCGCGCCGGACGACAGCCAAGTCAGCGGTCTTCTCCCCCGCTCCCAGCGCGTGGCCGTTGACGATGACACTGCCGTGCGACGGCCGCTCCAGACCGTTCATACATCGCAACAGCGTGCTCTTGCCTGACCCCGAGGCGCCGATGATGCACACCACCTCGCGTTCGGACACGTCGCAGGAGACACCGTGGAGCACCTCGTTGTCACCGAAACTCAGTCGCAGGTTCTCAATCTGGATCACTTTCTGGCTCCTGACGTAAGAGCGGTGAGGGAATCGCCGACTCTGGGTGTGGGCACGTTGGCGGCCAAGCGCCGCTCGTAGCGTCTGGCCGCCGTCGACAGCGCGAAGCAGATGACGAAGTAGAACGCCCCGACTACGGTGTAGGCGACTATGGGGTCAGCGGTCTGCGAACTCACGATATTGCCCGCACGGGTCAGTTCGATCAGACCGATGACGGCAACCAAAGAACTGTCTTTGATCAACACCACCAAGAAGCCGACGCCGGGCGGGACGATCAACCGTGCCGCCTGCGGCATGATGACCCACCGCATCCGTTCGACGTAGCCCAGACCGAGCGCCTTCGCCGCTTCGAACTGCCCTCGCGGCACGGCTTCGATGCTGCCTCGAACCAACTCACCGATGTACGCGGACGCGAAGATCGAAAGTGCGATCACGCCGGCCCAGTATTCGGGGACACTGCTTCCGGGTGCGAGCAGAGGGACGCCGAAGTACACGAAGAAAATGACCAGGAGCACGGGAATGCCGCGGATCAGTCCGACATACACGGCGCTGATCCACCGCAAAGGTCGGACGCTACCTGTCGACATCAAACCGAGCATCAGACCGAGCACACCACCGAAAGCCACTGACAGCACGCAGATCTGCACGGTGACAAACGCACCTTGGATAATCAGGGCGAGGTGTTGCCAGCCGAAGGCCTCGAACATCATGCCACCTTCCAACTGATGAATCTGGTTTCGACGATCCGGGACGCGCCGGCGATCAGGAAAGCGACGGTGAAGTACATAAGGCCACCCACCGTGAGGGTCTCGATCGTGCGGAACGTGGTTGATGTGATCCCCAACATCGCGTGCATGAGGTCGGGAACAGCGACGACCGACGTGATCGACGACGCGAGAAACAGCAGAATCGTCTGATTCGTGATGGCAGGAAGCACGTTTCGCACTGCGGGCGGATACAGCACTCGCCAGAAAGTGTCCCTCGAGCTCATCCCCAGCGCTGCCGCCGCCTCGTGTAGTCCAGCGGGCACCGATTGGAAGCCAGCGCGAAATATCTCGGCCATGTATGCCGCGTTGTTGATGGTCAGCGCTACGACGCCGGCTGCGATCGGGTCCAGATTCACACCCGCCTGCGGCAACGCGAAGTAAACAAGATAGAGCTGCAACAGCAAGGGAGTGTTGCGGACCACCTCAACGTATGTGGTCGCCGCTGCCCGGACTGTCCGCGAAGCGGAGGCGCGGCAGGTGTACAGAAGGATTCCCAGGGCACCGCCACCACCGAGGGCGGCGATGCTGATCCCGAGGCTGATGGCCAGCCCCTTCGACAGCGGCGCTAGGTAGGGAATGATGTCGCCGTAGTACAGCTGCATAATCGTCGACTACAGCTACTTGATCAATTCGGGGACGTCCATGCCGAGCCACCGGTTGTATGACTCATTGGCCGCGTCGCTGATGTTGTAGTTCATGATGAAGTTGTTCAGGTAGTTCAGCCAAACCTGGTCACCCATCTTGACCCCGAACGAAACTAGAGACGGCGCCAAGGCTGGCGCCTCGAGAACCCGCACCGCGTCGCCCTCGCTGTCCCGAATGTCGGCGACCACCGCCGTACTTTCCATCAATGCGTCGACTTTTCCGCTGCGCAGCGCTTGGATCGAATCCGCCACGGCCTCGAAAAGACTCGCGTTGGCTTGCGGGAACCGCATTTCAAGGATGCTCGCGGGAACGCTGCCTCGGGTTGCCGCCACATTGCGCCCTGCGAGGTCGTCGTAAGTATTGATGTCGCTGGCTGCGGGTACGACAACAAGCTGCCCTTCAGAGGCGTACGGTCGGGTCATCGCGACGACCTGTGCCCGTTCATCGAGATTGGTCAGTGCGGCGATGATCACGTCGACCTTGCCAGTCTCCAGCATGGGAATTCGGCTGGCATTCGTGGTGCTCACGAATTCCACCTGCGCGCCAAGCGAATCCGCCAGTGCATGAGCCTTGTCGATGTCGAAACCTTCGTACTGACCGGAGCTGTTCATTACCCCGTATGGGGGCGCGTCGGCGAAAACGCCGACAACGACCTTCTTTGACTCGAGAACCTCGGTGAGGATGCTCGGCCCAGCGGCTGCCCCGCCTGTTTGACCGGAAGACGTGCATCCAGCTGCCAGTGCCACCGCTGCCACCGCAGCTATCGCTGTGCGCATTGCCTTTCGCATGGAAATCCCCTGATTCTTGACTCTTCGGAGGCGCCGTCACAGACGGCGATCGTCTCCTCCACCGACAATCGGCAGTGGATTAGAGATTATTTACAATCTATGATTAATGCAAGCCCCGATGCGGAGACGTGTTCGCCGGCCCCTGTCCGAGTTCGGGCACCTACGATTGAGATGGCGCCGACTCGGCGCGGAGGGAGACGTCTACATGACCCAAGTCGCAGAAGGCCTGTCTGTCGCCCCACCCGGCATCACCGCTCCGTCTCGACGGCATCAGATCGCCGACTGGCTGCGCGAACAGATCGTCAAGGGCAATCTGGCGCCCGGAGCGCAACTCAAGCAAGACATCCTCGCCGCTCACCTCAGCACCAGTCCAGGCCCCGTCCGAGAGGCATTGCGGCAACTGGAAAGCGAGGGGCTCGTACAGCACATCCCTAATCGGGGGGTCTTCGTCAATTCGGTCAGTGCCGACGAATTGCTTGGGGTGCTGCTGCCGGTTCGGTTGGCGATCGAGTCGTTTGCCATCGCGAAGATCGGTCGGAATCCGCAGACCATCGCTCAACTTGAGCAGTTGGTCATGCTGATGGACCAGGCGGCCGAGCGCAATGATCTCGATCTACTCAACGAACTCGACGTGTCCTATCACGAGATCATCGTCCGGAGCGCACATTCCGAACATGCGCTGCAGTTGTGGGCGAGTGTCCAGCCCCGGATTCGCATGCAGATCCATCGGCTCGCCAAACGTCACACCAGCCCATTCGCGATCCCGCAGGAGCACCGAGTTCTCCTCGACTCCATCCGCGGTGACGACTCCGAGAACCTTCGTCTCGCTCTGGACGACCACATCATGACCAGCGCTCGAGACCTTCTTGCGCGCGAAGACTCTTCGTGACCCCCGGGCGTTCAAGGCGACGATTCTGCCTCGAAGGCCACCCCCAACACACACCTGCCTTTAGTCAGAGCACCTCGTTGGCGTGCGCCCAAGCCGCCGCGGCAGTCCGCGACGAGACCCCGATCTTGGCGTAGATGTTGGCCAGATGGCGGCCGACGGTCTTCTCCGACAGGTAGAGCTGCTGGGCGGCC
>NZXU01000027.1 GCA_002698425.1 Ahrensia sp.
GCCGTCGATCATCTGCGCGAAGGTGCGCGGCGCCCAGCGCTTGTCGTCGAGGCCCTCGGCCTGGATGACCTGCTTGATCAGGCGGATCTGGTCGTCGGTATCGAGGATGGTGAAGTCGGAGCGCAGGCCGGCGAGTTCGGCGTGGCGGCGCAGGATCTTGACCCCGATCGAGTGGAAGGTGCCGAGCCACGGCATGCCCTCGACCGCCTCGCCGACGAGGATGCCGATGCGTTCCTTCATCTCGCGGGCGGCCTTGTTGGTGAAGGTCACGGCGAGGATCTGCGAGGGCCATGCGAGGCCGAGCGACAATATGTGGGCGATGCGGGTGGTAAGCACGCGGGTCTTGCCGGTGCCGGCGCCGGCCAGCACGAGGACCGGACCCTCGGTGGTCTCGACGGCGCGGCGCTGCTCCTCGTTAAGGCCATCGAGATAGTTCGGGCGCTGCGGCTGGCGTCGTGCCTGCATGGCGCGCGCAGCGAGACCCGATGCGGCAGGTTCTGCGCGTGGCGGTTCATCACCGAAAGGAATGTCGTCGAAAGGGTCGCTCATTGTCCGTGAATGTAGTGATTCGAGACCGAAAGACCAGAACGAAAGGGGAATGACAAGGCGATGCGGCGATTGACAGCGGCTCGGTCCACCGATTTCATGGCGTCCGGCCGGATGCGGCCGGCAGCCCGCGCCTTCATCGGCATGGCGAACGCATCCACATCTCCCTTCGTCGATCCTTTCAGAGATGGCGGGCGGTTCAGCAATGCGGGCACTGAACGGGCGGCGCCATCGGCAAAGGATGGACAATCATGCGCGATTATCGCGACGCAAAGGCCATGGCGAAAGCCATGCGCGAGGAACTTTCAAAAGACGGTATCGAACTGGCGCATTCGAGGGCGCTCGAGATCGTGGCGCGGCAATTCGGGGTCGAGACCTGGAATATCCTGTCGGCGAAGATCGGCGACGCCAACGGCGTCGGGCTGGACCCGGCCATGCCGATCGTGCGGATCTTCGATGTCGACAAGGCGCGCGAATTCTATCTGGGGTTTCTCGGCTTTGCGGTCGACTGGGAGCATCGCTTCGGCGAGGACTTCCCGCTCTATTTCCAGGTCTCGCGCGGCGATCTGCGGCTGCATCTCTCCGAACATGCCGGAGATGCGACGCCGGGCTGCAATATGGTTGTCCCGACGAGCGGGATCGAGGCGTTCCACGCGGAGTTGTCGGCGAAGAACTATCGCTACATGAAGCCGGGGCTGGAGAAGCAGGGCTGGGGGCTGGAGATGCAGGTGACCGATCCGTTTCAGAACCGCATCCGGTTCATCGAGCAGCGTTGATGCGCGCGTGAAAAAAGGGCGGCCCGGGGGGACCGCCCTTCCGTGCGCCGTCGGAGTGGGTATTACTCCGCCGGTGCAACAGCGTCGTTCTCCGGAGCGGCCGGTGCCGGCGGCTCGATGGCGCTGGTCGTGCCCGTATCCATGCCGGTGCCGGACGCGGCGCCCATGTCTTCCATGTTCTGCTTGCGCTGCTCGGCGGCCACCTGTTCTTCCTTGGTGACGAATTCCGGGGCGGACTCGAGAGCCTCGCGGGTCGTGTCGAGCGTTAGCTTCAGGTCGCCGGCCTCGACATTTTCGGTGATGGTCAGGTCTTGGAAGCGGACGCCGACATTCTTCTCGCCGATGCCGAGGAAGCCGCCGACTCCGATGATGACGCCCTCGAAGTCGCCCTCAGACGAGATGATCAGGTCGTTGATATCGCCCAGCGTTTCGTCCTGGCCGTTCACAACGGTGTGGCCGATCAGCTTGGTCGAGCGGAACTGGTTGTCTTCCTCATAGACGAAGAACATGCCGTCACTGCCGGCCTGGTCCGCCTCGGCGGTGGCCATGCCGTCCTTCTCGACGCCGGGGGCGATTTCCTCGGTCTGGCCGGTCATGGTGTCGCCGGTATCGGTTTCCATCGCATTGCCGGCATCGTCGCTCGGCAGGATGACGGCCGGTTCATCGGCGGCCGGGGCCTGGTCCTGTGCGAAGGACGGGGCCATCGGGGCCATGAGCAGGGCGAGACATGCGGTCGATGTCATAAGCGTGCGTTTCATAACAGTCTCCTCTTGTCACGGGCGTCGCGTCTGGCGAGCCTTCGCAGCAGAAACGGTTGTATCGGCGGAACCGTTCCCGGCAGGCGGGAACAAACCTTCACAGCATTGAAACACGATGTGATGGAACCGGTCGGCCGGATCCGACGCAAACGGCGGCCGTCATATAAGCTCGGCAGGGACATGCAGCCGTGATATGGGCGAAGCATGTTTCGCGCGTGTTCCCGTCTGACGGCAGCGATCCTGCTGCTTCTCGCCCTGCAGGGCTGCACCGGCATTTCCTATTACGCGCAGTCGGTGGACGGGCATGTGAAGCTTCTCGCTGCGCGGCAGAATGTCGACAAGCTGATCGCCGATCCGTCGCAGCCGCGCGACCTGCGCGCCGAAATGGCGGCGGCGCGCGACATCCGCCGCTATGCGAGCGACGAACTGGCGTTGCCGGACAATGACAGCTATCGCTCTTACGTCGACACCCAGCGCGATTACGTGACGGTGGCGGTGTTCGCCGCGCCGGAATTCTCGCTGGCCGCGCAAAGCTGGTGTTTCCCGGTGTTCGGCTGCGTGCCTTATCGCGGATATTTCTCGAAGGAAACGGCGCTGAAATTCACCGCCGCGAACCGGGAGCAGGGTCTCGACATCTATGTCACGGGCATTACCGCCTATTCGACGCTCGGATGGTTCAGCGATCCGCTGCTCAACACGATGTTCACGGAGGACGAGACCTATCTGGCCGGGCTGGTGTTCCACGAACTGGCGCATCAGCGTTTCTACGTGCGCAACGACACGGCGTTCAACGAGGCCTTCGCCGTCGCCGTGGAGACGTCGGGCGTGCGCAAATGGCTGGCCGACCGGAACGACGCCGCGGGGCTGAGGCGCTACGAAGCGGAAAGGCGGCGGCAGGCCGAGTTCGTCGCGCTGCTGGGCGAGGCGCGCGAGGAGTTGAAGGCCGTCTATGCCGGTTCGGGCGGCGAAGCAGAGAAGCGCGCGGCGAAGGCGGCGGCCATCGAGCGCTTGCGGGCGCGCTACAAGCGCATGCGCAACGGACGCTGGGGCGGCTATTCCGGCTATGACGCCTGGTTCGACGGGCCGATCAACAATGCGAAACTGGCGGCGAGCGGCTTCTACAACGACCTCGTGCCGGACTTCGAGCGTCTGTTTGCCGTCTGTTCGGGCAGCTATCCGGATTTCTATGCGGCGGTGGCGCGTCTCGGCGCGCTGGACCGGGCACGCCGCCATGAAGCGCTGAAGGCCGCAAAGAGCTGCGGCTGACCGGCCGGGCCCCGTCCGTTGTCGTGTTTCTACGCGGTTGCCGGGACGAAACCAAAGGCGATAATGACGGGGGAGGGGCGGCGCTGTAGAACGGCGTTTCGCGCATTGTCACCATCGGGAGGAGAAAGATGGAAGGCACGATCTTTGGCGAGGGGCTGGAGCGCAATCCGGCCAATTACCAGCCGCTGACGCCGCTGAAGCATTTGCAGCGCGCGGCGATGGTGTTTCCCGATCATATCGCCATCGTGCATGGCGCTCTCCGCCGCAGCTATCGCGATTTCTACGCGCGTTCGCGGCAGCTGGCCTCGGCGCTGGCGAAGGCCGGCGTGAAGCGCGGCGACACGGTGGCGGCGATGCTTTCCAACACGCCGGCCATGCTGGAGGCGCATCACGGCGTGCCGATGGCCGAGGCCGTGCTGCTGTCGATCAACACGCGGCTCGACGCCGACATCATCGCGTTCCAGCTCGACCATGGCGAGGCCAAGGTGGTGCTCGTCGACCGGGAGTTTTCCGGCGTGATGCAGGCGGCGATCCAGCGGGCGGAATGCAATCCGCTGGTGATCAATTACGACGATCCGGACTATCCCGAGGACGCGCCGTTTCCGAAGGGCGCGATGATCGGCGATATCGAATACGAGGCCTTCATCGCCGATGGCGATCCGGACTTCGACTGGCAGATGCCGGCCGACGAATGGGACGCGATCTCGCTCAACTACACGTCAGGAACGACCGGCAATCCGAAGGGTGTCGTCTATCATCATCGCGGCGCGGCGCTGATGGGCTACGCCAATGTCATCGCCTCGGCGATGGAGAAGCACCCGGTCTATCTGTGGACGCTGCCGATGTTCCACTGCAACGGGTGGTGTTTCCCGTGGACGCTGGCGGTGCAGGCGGGCACGCATGTGTGCCTAAGATGGGTGCGCGCGAAGCCGATGTATGACGCGATCGCCGATCACGGCGTGACGCATCTGTGCGGCGCGCCGATCGTCATGTCGCTGCTGATCAACGCGCCCGACGAGGACAAGCGGGACTTCCCGCAGACGGTGACCTTCAACACCGCCGCCGCGCCGCCGCCGGAAAGCGTGCTGGCCGGCATGGCGGAGGCCGGCTTCGAGGTGACGCATCTCTACGGGCTGACGGAAACCTACGGGCCGGCGGTCGTCAATGAATGGCACGCGCAGTGGAACCTGCTCGACGGCCCGCACAAGGCTGCGCAGAAGGCGCGGCAGGGCGTGCGCTACACGGCGCTGGAAGACGTGACCGTGATGGACCCGGAGACCATGGATAAAGTGCCCGCCGACGGCGAGACGCTGGGCGAGGTCATGTTCCGCGGCAATATCGTCATGAAGGGCTATCTGAAGAACCCGTCGGCCACCGACGAGGCGTTTCGCGGCGGCTGGTTCCATTCCGGCGATCTCGGCGTGATGCACGAGGACGGCTATATCCAGCTGAAGGACCGCTCGAAGGACATCATCATCTCGGGCGGTGAGAACATCTCGTCGATCGAGGTGGAGGACACGATCTACAAGCACCCGTCGGTCGCCGCCGTCGCGGTGGTGGCGCGGCCCGACGACAAATGGGGCGAGACGCCCTGCGCCTTCATCGAATTGAAGCCGGGCAAGGAGGCAACGGCCGAGGAGATCGTCGCCCATTGCCGCAACCTGATCGCCCACTACAAATGCCCGCGCCACGTGGTGTTCGCGGAGCTGCCGAAGACCTCGACGGGCAAGATCCAGAAATATGTGCTCAGGGAGCAGGCGAAGGCGGTGTGAGGGCGTTTCAGCGCCGTTCCAGGACGATCAGGTTATCGATCACCTCGGCGGTCTGACCTTCCGGGCCGGTCGCCTGCCGCGTGAGGGGGCCGACCTGAATCGTGGTCCAACCTGACATGTCCAGCGCCATGCCGGCGAGGACTTCATCTGCCGTCACGAAGACGTGGTCGGGATTCGGGGAACGCCAGGGCAGGGCGGAACCGTGGGTCGCGACCAGCAAGAGGCCGCCCGGCACGACGGCCGAAGCCGCCTGGCGCAGCGCGTTCGCGCGGCCGAATTCGACCGGCGATTCCAGGAACATTGCGTAGACCATGTCGAATTCGCCTTGCGGGAAACTCTGCGACAGGTCGTGACGGGCGAAGGCGATGCGGTCGGCGACCCCGGCGCGCCCAGCATTGGCGCGGGCGAAGTCGAGGACGGTCGGCGAAACGTCGACGGCGGTGACGGTCCAGCCGCGCCCGGCGAGCCAGACGGCGTCGTCACCCTTTCCGCAGCCCAGTTCCAGCGCCCGGCCCGGCGTTCTCGCCTCTGCGTACCGCACGAGGACGGAGGAGGGGCGGCCTGAGGTTTCGGGGGACGCGTCCCGGTAACGGTCTTCCCAGAAGGCTTCGGATTCGCTCGGTGCGGTCATGTCGGTTCCAGTGGTTCGCAAAAAGAGGGCGATACCGCTCAGGCATCATGAAACTTCAATTGATGCATGAAAGCGGCGTTGTCAATATCATGTAAGTTTTATTGTTGCGTGAAAGGGCGCGGCCGCAAACTCGATTTGATGCTGCGCGATACCGCGTGGCCGTTTAAACCGGTTTCCGGAGAGATTGATGCGGCGACAGCCCGCATTGGACGGAGACAGACATGACCCAGAAACATTCAGGCTCGTGCCTTTGCGGCGCGGTGACGTTCACGATCGACGGGGAATTCGACCGGTTCTTCCTGTGTCACTGCAGCCGCTGCCGGAAGTTTTCCGGGACGGCGCATGCGTCGAACCTGTTTTCCTTCAAGGGCAAGGTGAACTGGCTGTCGGGCAAGGAGAGCGTCAAGTTCTACGACGTGCCGCAAACGCGCTTCATGAAGGCGTTCTGCGCGGAATGCGGATCGCCCGTGCCACGGGAGCGCGAAGAGGCCGTCGTGGTGCCGGCGGGTTGCCTCGACACGCCGGTCGAAATCGCGCCGACCGCGCATATCTTCTTCGCCGACCGGGCGAACTGGGACGAGCATCTGGAAGAGGCGGAGAGGTTCGACCACCGGCCGGGGTGATTATAGTCCGACACCGTGCATACAAAGTCTTGCTATATGAGATTTTTGAGGTAGGGTAGCCGACGAAATATGTATGCTTAGCTGATACGATTTCGGGGAGGAAATCATGCTCAAGACACTCAGGGCGCTTGCGCTCGCCGTGGCGGCGTCCGCCGTCATGACCGCCGGCGCGTCCGCGCAAAGCCGGATCACGATCGGAACAAACCCGCAGGGCTCGCTCTATTACACCGTCGGCGGCGGCATGGCCGCTGCCTTGCAGGAGAAGCTCGGCCGGCAGGTGACGGTGCAGCCCTTTGCCGGCTCGACGGTCTATCTGCCGCTGGTCGCCAATGGCGAGGTGACGGTCGGCATCAATTCCAGCATCGACACGGGCGGCGTGTTCCGCGGCGATTACGGCGCCGATCCGCAGAACGATTTGCGCGTGCTGGCGCGGCTGTGGGGTTTGCGCGTCGGCATGGTCAGCCGCGCCAATGACAATCTCATCGAGATCAAGGACCTGAAGGGCAAGAAGGTCGTCACCGACTTCTCGGCGCTGAAGGCGGTCGGGCTCGTCAACCAGGTGATGATCCAGGCCGGCGGGCTTTCGCTCGACGAGGTCGACGGCGTGACGGTCTCCAGCCTGAAGCCCGGCATGGACGCGCTGACGGAAGGCAATCTCGATGCATCCAGCATCGCGGTCGGCATTCCGATGACGCAGCAGGCGCATGCGTCGATCCCCGGCGGCATCCGCTATGTCTCGATCACCGGCGAGAACGCGACCGACGAATTCGTCGACAACCTCTATCCGGGCACCTACATCGTGACGATCGAGCCGTCGCCGCGGCTTCCGGAAGTGACGGACCCGGTGAATGTCATCGGCTACGACGTTTTCCTGACCACCTCGGCGTCGCTGAGCGACGAGGACGCGACCTCGATCCTCACCGCGCTGTATGACGCGTTCCCGCAATTGCGCGAGGACTACGCGCCGATCCGTTCGGGCTCGGGCGAACAGTTCGCCGAACCCTCCAACACCGTGCCCTTCCATCCGGCGGCGATCGCCTTCTACAAGGAAAAGGGCATGTGGACCGACGCGAACGACGCCAAGGAAGCGACGTTCGCGAAGTAACCGGACAGTCTTCCTGATCCATGACGGAGCCCGCATCGCCGGGCTCCGTTTCCGAACGGTCTGCATACGTGAAAAATTCGCAAACAATCCGCGCCATTCTCGTCGCCATCCTGCCCGTGATGGGCGTGCTCTGGCTGCTCGACGCGCCGCAGAAACTCGGCTGGGTGATCATCACCGAGCAGTATCTCGCCGTCATTTGCGGCCTGGCCTGCCTGGTGGGGCTGATCGCCTCACCCTTGCCCGGACGGTTGGCGGCGCTCGACTGGATTTTCGGGCTGGCGACGCTGGCGGCCTGGGGCTGGCTCGCCTGGAACTACGAGGCCTGGCTGCTGGACCCGGTCAATCGCGGGCCGGAAAAATGGGTGCCCGCGGTCATCGCCATTGCCGGTGCGCTGGAGGCGACGCGGCGCCAATGCGGCGGGGTGCTGGCGGCGCTCGCGGTCGTCTTCCTCGCCTATGGCTTCATCGGCTGGATGGCGCCGGGCATCTTCGAGGCGGCCTATCTGCCGCCGGCGCGCTACCTTCTCTACATCTATAACGACACGAACGGCATTCCCGGCCTGGTGATGAATGTCGGCGCGACGCAGATCCTCGGCTTCATCGTGTTCGGCGCGACCCTGAACGCCGTCGGCGGCAGCCGGGCGATGACCGACCTCGCCCTGTCGACGATGGGCCACCGCCGCGGCGGGCCGGCCAAGGTCGCGATCCTCGCCTCGTCGCTGTTCGGCACGCTGAGCGGTTCCACCGTGGCCAATGTCATGTCGACCGGCGTCGTGACGATCCCGATGATGAAGAAATCGGGCTTTCCGGCGCGTTATGCGGCGGCGATCGAGGCGGTCGCCTCCAATGGCGGCCAGATCGCCCCGCCGGTGATGGGCGCGACGGCCTTCGTTATCGCCGAATTCCTGCAGGTTCCCTATACGGACGTGGTCGCGGCGGCGCTGCTGCCGGCCGTGTTCTATTATTTCCTGCTCTATCGCATGGTCGACCGTTACGCTGCCGCCAACGGGCTGGAGGGCGAGACGCGCGAGGACCTGCCGAAGCTGAAGGATGCGCTGGTCAACAGCTGGCCGCTGCTGGCGCCGCTGGCGGTGCTGATATGGTTCCTGTTCTATCTCGGCTATTCGCCCGGCAAGGCGGCGCTCTATTCGTCGGGCGCGGCCTTCCTGCTGTTCGCGGTGACCCACCCGCGCGAAGCACTGCAGAAGATCCCCGTGATCCTGCGCGAAAGCGGCAGCACGCTGATCCCGATCCTGCTGGTCTGCGCGATCGCCGGCATCATCATCGGCACGATCAACGTGACCGGGCTCGGTTTCGCGCTGACGCTGGCGCTCGGCAAGATCGCAGCCTATGGCGGGGTCGGCGCGCTGCTGCTGGCGACGGCAGGGATCGCGATCATCCTCGGCGTCGGCATGCCGACGACCGGCGTCTATGTGATCGTCTCCGTGCTGCTCGCGCCGGCGCTGGTGCGGCAGGGCATCGGCGACATGTCGGCGCATCTGTTCATCCTGTATTTCGGCCTCTTGTCGATGCTGACGCCGCCGGTAGCTGTCGCCTCCTATTCGGCGGCCAGCATCGCCGGCAGCGACATGTGGCAGACCGGCGTGACCGGCGTGCGGCTTGCGGTCGTCGCCTATCTGCTGCCGTTCATCTTCGCGCTGAACCCGGCGCTGCTGATGGACGGAACATGGCTGCAGATCGCGGTGTCCTGCGTCTCCGTCGCCATGGCGGGAACGCTGCTGGCCGAGGTGCTGGCCAATCGGCGCGCCTATGGCGGCGCGGCCATGCGGCTCGCGGCGACCATCGTTTCCGTCGTCGTCGGCGCGAGCACGGCGATCTTCGATCCGGCCAGTGTCCCGGCCATCGCCATCGCGGCGATCTCCGTTCCCGTCGTCTGGGCGTTCAGCCGCCTGGGCGTTTCCCCAGTTCCAGCTAAGGAGCCTGCTGCATGAGCGACCGTTTTCCGAAGAACCCGCCGCGCAATCCCAATCCGCCCTACAAGCGGATCGCGACCGAGGAGGCCTGGATCCCCAAGAACATCCTCGATCTCTACATCAAGGAGATCGGCGAGAAGAATATCCACGATCCGGGCTTTCACCAGCTCTGGGGGTTCTTTGCCGGCGATTCCGCGATGGCGACCAAGCACCGCGAACGTATCCAGGATCTCGGCGACATCCGGATCGGCGACATGGACGACAGCGGCATCGACATGCAGGTGCTGGCGCTCGGCTCGCCCGGCGTGCAGATCTTCGATGCCGCGACCGCGACTGCGCTGGCCGCCGATGCGAACGACCAGATGGCCGAGGGGATCGCGAAACACCCCGACCGCTTCGTCGGCCTCGCGGCCTTCAGCCCGCTCGATCCCGGCAATGCGGCGAAGGAACTTGAGCGCGGCGTGACCAAGCTCGGCCTGCGCGGCGGCATCCTCAACGGCCACACGCTCGGCACCTATCTCGACGACGAAAAATACTGGCAGGTCTTCGAGGCGGCGGAAGCCCTCGACGTGCCGATCTACCTGCATCCGAACGCGCCGTCGCCGCAGATGGTCGAGCCGTTCCTGAGCCGCTCGCTGGACGCGGCGATCTACGGCTTTGCCTGCGACACCGGGCTGCACGCGTTGCGGTTGCTGATCTCCGGCATTTTCGACCGGTACCCGAAACTGCAGATCATTCTCGGCCATTGCGGCGAGGCGCTGCCCTACTGGCTCTACCGGATCGACTTCATGCACAGCCGCATCGCCTCGACCGGACGGCATCCCGGCGTGAAGCCGCTAAAGCGGCGCGCCTGGGACTATCTGTGCGACAATTTCCACTACACGTCCTCGGGCGTCGGCTGGGCGCCGCCGATCCAGTTCGTGATGGAGAATGTCGGCACCGACCGGATGATGTATGCGATGGATTATCCGTGGCAGTTCGTGAAGGAGGAGGTCGGCGAGCTCGACTCGATGGACATTTCTGCGGACGTCAAGAAGGCCTTCTTCGAGGACAATGCGCGCAAGCTGTTCAAGATAGACGGCTAGCTGCGGCATCCCGTGTCTTTTTGCGCCCGCCGGGTGGTGGTAGGAAGCGGTCCACCATCGCGAAGGGCATGGAATGACAGACGAGGCGGGTGAGACGCGTTTTCGCCGTTGGCTCAGGATCGCGGACAACCGCGTCCTGCGCACGGCGTTTCCGCTCGCCATCGTTGCCATCGCGATCGCGGTGCTGCATCACCTGTCGCGCGAGGTGAGCCTGAGCGAGCTTCGCGCGGACCTCGCCGGCGCGCAGGCGCGGCCGCTCATGCTTTCGGTCTTGTTCACGGCGGTCTCCTTCGCCGCCCTGTCGCTCTATGACGTGATCGCGGTGCGCTATGTCGCGCCGGGCCGGGTGCCGTTTCCGGCGGCGGCCGCGGCGGGAGCTGCGGGCTATGCGTTGTCGAACCTGCTCGGCTTTTCCTATGTGACGGGGACGGCGGCGCGCTACCGGATCTATACCGGTTTCGGTCTCGATGTCGGGCAGATCGCGCTGCTTCTGGCGCTCTCCTGGAGTGCGTTCTGGCTGGGGCTGGCGCTGGTGGTCGGCGGATTGCTGGCTTTCCACCCAGACGGGCTGGCCGCGTTGCTACCGATCCCCGCGCATCTCGACAGGCTGGTCGGCTTCGCGGTGCTCGCCCTGCTGGCGGCGTTGTTCCTGAGGCTGCGTTTCGGCCGGGAAACACTGCCGCTGTTCGGTTTCACGATCCGGCTGCCGCGGCTTCGCGAGGCCGCCGAACTGACGGTCGCGTCCGTCGTCGACATCTCGGCCTCGGCGCTCGTCCTCTATGTGCTGCTGCCGGCGGATCTGGTGCCGAGCGTTCCCTATTTCTTCGTCGTCTATGTCGCGGCCCTGGCGCTCGGCATTCTCAGCCATGCGCCGGGCGGCATCGGCGTGTTCGAGGCCACCATTCTTGCCGCGCTCGGGGCAGGCGGGCGCTCCGACGCACTGGCCGCGCTGGTTCTCTACCGGGCCGTCTATACCGGGCTTCCCTTTCTCGTCGCGGTGATCGGACTCGCGCTCGTCGAGCTCGCAAGCCACCGGGAGCGGATCACCCCGGCAATACAGCTTGCCTATAAATTCGTGCGGCCTGTCGTGCCGATGATCGCCGGGGGAATTGCTTTATTGTCGGGTGCCGTCCTGCTGATTTCCGGCAATCTGCCGGCCGTCGGGGAGCGGCTGGACATCCTGCAAAAGAGCCTGCCGCTCGGTGTGGTCGAGCTGTCGCATCTGGCCGGCAGCGTCGCCGGCGTGCTGCTGCTCATCGTCGCGCGCGGGCTTTACCGGCGGCTCTACCGCGCCTGGCTGGTGACAATGGGGCTTCTTGCCGCCGGATTTCTCGCCTCGCTCGCCAAGGGCATCGATGTCGAGGAAGCCTCGCTTCTCGTCCTCGCAGCTTTGATGCTGTGGCTGTTCCGGCATTCCTTCTATCGCGTGCGCGGGGCGGCCCCGATGCATCTCGGGCTCGGCTGGTTCCTGAGCGTCGCGGCGCTGTTCGGGGCGCTCACCTGGCTCGGTTTCTTCGCCTACAAGCATGTCGAATATCGCGACGCGCTGTGGTGGCAGGTGTCGTGGCATGGAGACGCGTCCCGGTTCCTGCGGGCGAGCCTTGCCGGCGCGGTCGTGCTGGCGGCGGCGGCACTGAGTTCGCTGATCGGTGCCAGCGTGCGGCGGCACAGGCCGGAGCCGATCCCCGATGCGGTCAGAAAGCTCGTCGCCGAAAGCACCTCCACCGAAGCCAGCCTAGCGCTGCTTGGCGACAAGTCTTTCCTCGTCGATCCGCGCGAGCGCGCCTTCATTTGCTTTGCCGACACGGGCGGCGCGCTTGTGACCAAGGGCGATCCCGTCGGCGAGGGGGCGGCTTCGCGCGATATCCTCTGGCAATTCCGCGAGATGGCCGACCGGGAAGGCAAGCGACCGGTTTTCTACTCGGTCACGTCGAAATATGTTTCGACCTTTCTCGACATGGGGCTGACCGTGGTCAAGTTCGGGGAGATCGCCAATGTCGATCTCGGCGGCTTCACCCTCGACGTTCCGGCGATGCGGGATTTTCGCCAGGCGCATAACAAGGCGGCGCGGGAGGGATGCGTTTTCGAGATCGTCCCGGCGGAGGAGGTTCCGGCCTTGCTGGGCGAGTTGAAGCGGGTTTCCGATGCCTGGCTGGCGCGCAAGCAGGGACAGGAAAAGGGCTTTGCGCTCGGCTTCTTCGATGCGGATTACCTGAAGAATTTCGACCATGCGGTGCTGCGCGCGGCGGAAGGCGGGCCGATCGTCGCTTTCGCCAATTTGATGCAGGGCGGACGGGAGGAACTGTCGGTCGATCTGATGCGCTACGATCCCGAAGGCCCCAAATTCGCCATGGACGCGCTGTTTGCCGAAATGATGCTGTGGGGCAAGGCGCAGGGCTTTCGCTGGTTCAATCTCGGGGCAGTGCCGTTCGCGGGCGCGGAGACCAATGCGCTGGCCTCGGTCTGGCAGCGCCTCGGCGGTTTCGTCTATGAACACGGAGAGACCATGTATCACTTCGAGGGACTGCGCAGCTTCAAGGAGAAATTCCAGCCGGTCTGGACGCCGAACTACATCGCTTGCCAGGACGGGTTCGGTGTGGCGCGCGCCTTCATGGACGCCAATCTGCTGATTTCCGGCGGGCTGGCGGGGCTGGTGCAGAAGGGCAGGCCGAAATGATCCCGCGCTATTCCGACCACTCCGCAAACGAGCGGACCTTTCTCGCCTGGGTGAGGACGGTCATCGCCATCGAGGGATTCGGGATCGCCGCGGCGCGGATCGGGGCGGCGACGACGCAGCTCTGGACGGAAGCGGCGCTTCTGGCCGCTGGCGGCGTGGTCATCCTGCTGGCTTTCCTCAGGATGCGTGTCATCCGCAATCGGATCGATTCACCAGACCCGGTCGACGACGAGGCGCCGCTTGCCGACGCGCTGCTCCTGCTGCTGGTCGCGGCGCTGATGGCGCTGATCGCGGCCTTCGGGTTCCATGTGAGTTAGGGGGCACGGCTTTGGAACGGACGTCACTCGAGGAACTGGAAAGAAAGGTTGTCGCCGCGACCGGCGGGGATGCGGACCTTGATCGCCTGATCCGGGACACGCTTGACGCCGGTAACGGGGCGTCGCCGCATTATTCGTCCTCGGTCGACGATTGCATCGCGCTGATCGGCACCGTGCTGCCGGGCTGGGCGTGGCATGTCGGGCACGGGGCGCGCGGCATTTTTCCCTATGCCTCGCTGCATCCGAAGGACCCGGCGGAGGGCGGCTCCGAGCTGCGCGCCGAGGCGACGGCCTCGACTGTGCCCCTCGCGCTTCTGCAGGCGACGATGAAGGCGCTTTTACTGCAGCGTTGACGCGCCCTATTCGGCGGCGTCCACCTTCGGTTCCTCATCGGCATCCGGATCGCCCGGGGCGGTCTGGGCGTCGAAATCGGGGAAGGCGACGATACGCTTGCCGGCGTGGTCGGTGTGCTGGACGACGAGGCCCTTTTCCTCGAACCAGTCGAGGAAGCGGCGGGCGCGGCGTTTCGAATGGGTGCCGTAGGCGCGGGCGATGGTCTCGTCGGAGGGACAGGCGTCGCCGGCGACGGCGGCCTTCGCCAGCATCAGGAAAACGCCCTGGAGATCCTCCGGGACGTGGCGGGCCAGCGTCAGCGCTGTTTGCCAGGCCTCGCTTTCCGCCGTCTCCGCATCGACATCGGCGCGGGCGATGGCGAGGCGCAGGCGGAAATCCGGCATGGAAAGCGGCGCGCCGGCGATGCGGCGCATGCGGCCGCGCATCAGGAAATCCTGGTAGAGCTGCGAGTCCGAGCGGAAGCCGGACTCGGGATCGGCGGTGATCTCGGCGAGCGTTGCGGCGATCCAGGCCTCGACCTCTTCCTCGCTCATCGGGGCCGGGCGGCCCGGCGCCTCCGCCTCGGGGGCCGCTTCCTGCTGCGCGGCGGCGCGGGTCAGCTTGTCCATGATATCGGCGGTGGCGCGCGGCGCGGGCGTGTTGCGCCTCGGCGCCTGGGCGAGCGCGAAATCCTCCGCCGTCGGCGTCAGGATCAGATCCTCGACGTCCTGCGGCGCGTCGGGCAAGGGCATCAGCTTCGGGCTGGACGAGCGCGCCCCGGTTTCGACCGGGCCGATGGTGACGTTGAGCGGGCGGCGCGACAGGGCCGGGCCGAGCGCGACGAAGGAGCCGCGCTGCAGGTCGCGGAACTGCTCGGCCTGGCGGCGATCCATGCCGAGAAGATCGGCGGCGCGCGCCATGTCGATGTCGAGAAAGGTGCGGCCCATCAGGAAGTTGGATGCCTCGGCGGCGACGTTCTTGGCGAGCTTGGCGAGGCGTTGCGTGGCGATGACGCCGGCAAGGCCGCGCTTGCGCCCGCGGCACATCAGGTTGGTCATCGCGCCGAGCGCGGCGCGGCGCGCATCCTCGGCGACTTCGCCGGCGGCCGACGGCGCGAACATCTGCGCCTCGTCGACGACGACGAGCACCGGGAACCAGAAATCGCGCTCGGCGTCGAACAGCGCGTTGAGGAAGGTGGCGGCGGCACGCATCTGGTCGTCGATCTCCAATCCTTCCAGTGTCAAGATACAGGAGACGCGGTGCTGGCGGATGCGGTTAGCGACGCCGATCAGCTCGCCCTCGGAGCGGTCGGCGTCGACGACGACATGGCCGAAGGCGTCGGCCAGCGTGACGAAATCGCCCTCCGGATCGATGACGACCTGCTGCACCCACTTGGACGACTGTTCGAGCAGTCGGCGCAGCAGATGCGACTTGCCGGAACCGGAATTGCCCTGCACGAGCAGGCGGGTGGCGAGCAGTTCCTCGATGTCGAGCGTGGCCGCCTTTCCGGCGGACGTGGTTCCCATGTCGATATCGACCTGCACCGGCCTGTCCCGTCCCGTGGTTCTAGGAGATGCCGGCGGAAGACCGGCGCAGTCATGAATAGAGGATTCGCAGGGGCGTCGAAAAGCCGGGAATGGGGGTGGTCCACGGTTTGTTTTCGCTCACGGGCCGCACGCGCCGTTGGCGCTGGCCCTGCGCGGGCGGCTCGCCTGTCTGTCCCCGGCCTTAAGCTCCTCGCGAGGCTCGTCGCTGCCGGGGGACGGCTCGGACGGGCGGTCGCCCTTGCGGCCTGCGGCCGGTGGTTTCGCTCACGGGTGGTTTCGCGGCTATCTGCGCAAAGACTTTTGCCCCGATGGGTTTTCGGGCTTCGCGCGGCAGAATGTCCCAGTGTAAGATCTTGCCATGTCTTGGATTATACATGGATGGCCGAGATCAAGTCCTTGCGAAAACTTTTCAATTTGTCTATTTCGGGTTCATGGGGCAGCACGGAACAGAAGAAATTACCTGCGAGCATTGCCGCAGCGTCAACATCGTCGAGTATACGGACTATCCGGAACCCGACAACGGCATCGTCACATGCGCGCGTTGCGGGTCGATCCTCCTCGAATGGGAGGGAACGCGCGACTATGGCGCGGTGACGCTGAAACCGGATACCGACAACAAGTCGTGACGCCTGGGCGGCCCGGAGCCGGTGATCTCACTTAGCGCTTTCGCGGGCGGGGCAGAAGGGCCGTCTCGCCTCGAACAGGGCGACCGCGCCGACGCGGCGGGTCGTGACGTCGGCAAACCGGGATTCGAGCTGGAAAACGAGATCCTGGAACGTGTCGGCGGCGTTCGAGAACACGCCTTTCGCATTGTAGAAATTCATCAGCGCCCGGGCCGGGGCGGAGCGGGGCGCATCGCCCTGCAGGATGGTCGCGCCGAACAGCACGCCTTCGGGCGTGAGCAATGGCGCCGCGTGGTCGAAGACGAGCGCTTTCGAAGCGATCGGGCCGGGCAGGCAATGGAGGAGATAGCCAAGCGCGATGGACGAGAAACCGCCCGCGACGGGCAACGGCTCGAGGCAGTTGGCGGTGACCGTTTGCGGGGAGAAGCGGGCGATGCGGCGTGCCGCGGCGGCGAGGCTGTGGGCGTTGAGATCGACCAGAGTGATGTCCGGCCGGGCGACGGGCCAAGGGGCCGTATCGAGGAAATAGCCGGTGCCGACGCCGATATCGAGATGGCGCGCGCCGGCATTGCGCGCATAGAGATCGCGCAGATGGACGGTGGGGCAGCGCCAGAGCAGGCGGTTGGAGAAACCCAGCACGAACCAGTCATAGGCCTTCAGGGTGGCCGGCGTGTAGATCGCCTGTCCCGCCTCGACATTTGCGTCCATGGTCATGCCGGTCTCCGTTCAGGGAACCGGCCTGCCGCGGTTCCGGCCTGTATTCGTGCTGCGCAGGGCCTGGGTCGGACCTCTTCCTACGTCACTTTGTGGCGGAAAAGCGGATGGCGATGTCGATAACCACGGACCCGATCGGGCCGGCCGCCAGGGCGGGACGGGCTCAGCCTTCGGTGTGGGTGAGGCGGCGGTCGGTGAAATTGAGCCTCCGGTCGAGGATCGGGCGCAGGACCGGCGCGATGTCGGGCTCGTTGCGCATCAGCTCTTCCGCCGCGGTGACCTGGTTGAGCGCAACCAGCATGAGCGCGTCCTCGCGCACCGACCCGTCGGGGCGGCGGGGCAGGGCGGAGACGGTCTGCAGCAGTTCGATCGCGTGGCCGGACAGGACCGCGCGAATGGCCGCTTCGTCGAGGGCGGTTTCGACGAAGGCGTAGAGGCCAACCCCCTTGGAGGGCAGAGAATAGGTCAGCAGGGCGCACCCGCTGACGCGCGGATCCTGGTCCAGCGTGGCGCGGATGACCGGACCTTCTGTGTCGATGCGGTCGCGCGTGCCTTCGCCGTCGGACCAGTTGAGCAGGCGGCGCGTGAAGAAATTGTAGACCTTCTTGCCGGTCGCCAGCCAGATGCGGGACGGCAGCGAGCGGCGGCCCAGGATGCGTCTTGCGGTCGGCGTCATCAGGTGCGGCGCGAAGGACGCCTTCTGCTTGAGGAGATGGCGGAAATCCTCATAGGCCATCATCCGGTAGAGCCGGCCGCGGCGCTTGTGGACGGATGCAAGCTGGAAATCGATGACGGCGGGATCGCCATTCGGACGCATCAGCCAGTTCTGCGGCTTGGCGAGATCGTTGTGGGTGATGCCGCGGCGGCGCATGTCGCGCAGGATGCGGTGCGCGCCCCTGTACCATTCGCGGGCCGCCGGACGGGCAATGTGGATCGGCGAGCCGTCGAGCCAGTCGCGGATCAGGCCGCCGCTGTCGGTGGAAAGCAGGGTCGGCGTGCCTTCGATGCCGCGCACCGCCTTCAGGGCGCGGATTTCGCGCCGCGCCAGGAACCAGGCGAGCGGCCGGACCAGCAGGGGCGACTTGCCGACGAAGCGGCGGATGACGCGCTCGCCGTCCCGCCCGGCAAGCTTGCCGGAATGGGTTTCCGAGAAAATGTCCCGTTTGAAAACGGTCTCGGAGACGAAATCGTCCGGCAAGATTTCGGAATGGTTCATATTGTTCTTTCTCTCGGCGGGGGCGCCGCCCAGAATAGCGAGCGATAGGTGCCGGAGGGGCACCTCCCTGTCAAGACGAAGACCAGTATTTCACCGTGGAGGGTAAATCAGCCGGCCGCGGCGGCGGTGCGGCGTTTCAGCCACTCATCGACCTTTTGCAGCAGGGTATCGGGGCTGATCGGCTTCGACAGATAGTCGTCCATGCCGGCCTGCACGCATTTCTCGCGGTCGCCCTTGAGCGCATGGGCGGTGACGCCGATGATCGGCGTGTGGCGTCCCTCGGCGGCTTCGCGGGTCCGAATCGCCTCGGTCGCCTCGAGGCCGTTCATTTCCGGCATGGAGACATCCATCAGGATGAGGCGGGGCGGCTTGCGGCCGCTGGTCTCGACGGCCTGCTTGCCGTCGCCGACGATCTCGAAGGAATAGCCGGAATCGATCAGGATCTGCGAGAAGACGAGCTGGTTCACCTCGTTGTCCTCGGCGATCAGGATGTCGAGCGCGAAATCGGCGGGTTCGGCATGGCGCACAGCTTGGGGCGGGGGCACCGGGACTTCGGGGGCCGGCGCAGCGGGTTCCTCGCGGCCGACGGCCTGCGCCGGCGCGTCGTTGTCGGCCAGGGGAGGCGCTACCGGCTTCGGGACAGGCTCTTCGAAGATGGCCGGCCCGGGCGCGGATTGCTGCAGCGGCCTGGTGCTCTCCGTTTCCGGCGCGGCGGGTTGCTCGGGTTCCGGGGCCTGAGAGATGGCTGTCGGCTGCGCGGCCGTGCGGCCGGCGGCGATCGCCGCGATGATGGCGTCGAAGAGATGCGACGACCGGGCCGGCTTCATCAGGTTCTTGTGGATTCGCAGGCGGCGGATCTCGTCCGGCGACACGCCGTTGTCGACCGATGTCAGGAAAACGATCGGCGTGGCGGCGATGCGGGCGTCGGAACGGATGGCGGCGGCGACGTCGAGGCCGTTCATGCCGGGCATCTGGTAGTCGAGGATGAGGCAGTCGAAGGGCGCGCCGAGCTTCACCGCCTCGCGCATGACCTGCAAGCCTTCGAGGCCAGAGCCGACGGCGCAGCTGTCGAGCCGCCAGGCATTCATCTGTTCCAGCAGGATGGAGCGGTTCACCGAATTGTCGTCGACGATGAGGACGCGCGATCCGGTGATGTCCTCGGGCGGCGGCAAACGCCGCTCGATCTCGCCATGCTTGGGCAGCGTGATCTTGAACCAGAAGGTCGAGCCTTCGTCGACGGCGCTCTGGACGCCGTATTCGCCGCCCATCAGCCTGACGATCGACGAGGAAATCGCCAGCCCCAGGCCGGTGCCTTCGTGGCGGCGCGTCGACGAGCCGTCGACCTGGGAAAACTTCTCGAAGACGGTCTTCAGCTTGTCCTCGGGAATGCCGATGCCGGTGTCGGTGATGTCGAATTTCAGTTCGGTGCGGTCACCGAGATCCGTGCCGTTCACGTCGATCAGGACGTGGCCGAATTCGGTGAACTTGACCGCGTTGGAGACGAGGTTGGTGATGACCTGGCGCAGGCGTCCGACATCGCCGATATGGTGATCGTGGATGTCCGGATCGACGCGGACGATCAACTCGATGTCCTTTTGCTGGGCGCGCGCTGTCATCAGCGTGGCGACATCGGATACGGCTTCGCGCAATTCGAAGGGCTGCGCATCCAGTTCCATCTGGCCGGCGTCGATTTTCGAGAAGTCGAGAATGTCGTTGATGATGGTCAGCAGCGCGTTGCCGGACTTGATGATCACGTCGGCGAAGGTGCGCTGCTTGGAATCGAGTTCGGTCGACGCCAGCAATTCGGCCATGCCGAGTACGCCGTTCATCGGCGTGCGGATCTCGTGGCTCATATTGGCGAGGAATTCGGACTTGGCGCGGTCGGCGGTCTCGGCCTTGAGCTGCGCGTCGCGCAGCGCCTTTTCGCGCTCCTTGAAGCTGGAAATGTCCTCGATGCGGATGACCAGATAATTCTTGCCGTCGGCGAGCTGTTCGCGCGACTTGTAGACCCGGCTGGCGAAGATCGAACCGTCGGCACGGGTGATGTCGTGCTCGTGCGCCTGGGTTCGCCCGGTCCGCATCACCTCGGCCTCGAACATGGTCGCCTCGGCGACGCCGTCGGCGCCGACGATTTCCAGGGCCGTCTTGCCGACGATGTCATCGACCGACATCGAGTGCAGCTCGGCGAAAGCCTTGTTGGCGATCACGCAGACGCCGCCGCCATCCTTGACGAGGACGGGGCTCGAGAGGCGGTCGAGGATGCTCTGCGCCAGTTCCGCCTTGGTGCGCGCGGCGATCGCCTCGTTCTCGCGCGCCCTCAATTCGCTGATATCCGTGGTGATGCCGACCAGATAGACCGATCCGTCCGACCCGACGGCCTTGGATTTGCGCGCCAGCCTGTATTGCGGCCCATCCGTCCCGGCGCGTCCGGTTTCCTCGTTCTGCTGGACTTCGCCGGTTTCGAGGACGCGCAGGTCGGCGTCCATGAACGCGGCTCCCTGTTCCTCGCCGTAGACCTCGCGATCCGTCTTGCCCATGCCTTCCGCGACCGACATGCCGGATAAATTTTCCCAGGCGGAATTGGCGTAGACTAGCTTGAGATCGGGGGTCTTGGCGTAGACGGCGGCGGGGATCGCCTCGATGATGTTCTGGTAGAGTTCGTTTTCGCGCACGCGCTCCGTCAGGGCCACCTGCTGTTCCTTCAGCTCGGTGATATCCATGCGCAGACCGATGAGCATGTTGTCTTCGGTCCGGGTGTTGATGACCTGGAACCACCTGCCGGACTCGGTGCGCCGAAGCGACTCGAAGCGCGGCAGCTGATATTCGGCGATCTTGCGCCGTTTCCATTCCTCCGGATTGGCGGCGTAGAGCCTATCGATCTCGCGATCGGAACTGTTCCGCCACATATCGTTGGCATGGGCGACGTCGACGGCTTCGCGCAACGTCTTGCCCGGCTGCATGACCGGCTCCATCTTCGGCTGGTCGCCGCGCAATTGGCGGTTCGACAGGATGAAGCGGTCCTGGTCGTCATAGACGATGATGCCGATCGGCACATTGTCCAGGATCGTCTGCATGAGACGGAAGGAGTTCTCCGCCTCTTTCTGCGCTTTTTCGAGCTGCTGCTCGTGGTTCTTCTGTTTCGTGATGTCGGTCCTGACGCCAATCAGGATGCCGCTGGGCAGGCGACGGTTCTCGATCTTGCACCAGACACCGGAACTGAAACGGTGAACGGCCTCGAAACGGGGCTTGTGGAATGCCTGGATGCGCCGCGAGACGATCTCTTCGATGTCGGACGCGGTCAGGTTTTCGAGGCCGGGGTCGTCTTCATAGGTTCCGCGGCGCACGCCTTCGGTGAGGATCGTCTGCAGTCTGGTTCCGGGAACGAGCAGGTCCGCGGTCCGGGGATAGAGCCGCCGCATCGCATCGTTGGCATAAACCAGGACATCGTTTTCATCATAGATCACGACGCCGGAATCGATGGCGTCCAGAGATGCGTCGAGAATGTCGGAGAGACGGCGGTTTTCGTGGCGCGTCTGTTCGGTTTCCTCCAGCGTGCCGACGATATTGCCGAGCGTATGGCCGCTGCCGCGATATCCTTGGAACCGGCCGGTCTCGTCGAAGACGGGGTGGCCGCTGACGGCGATCCAGTGCCTGTTCCCGTTGGGATCCGTATAATTGTAGACGAAGTCGCGAAACGGCTCGTGCCGCATCAGGATTTCGAGATGGCCCCTGAACTGCTCCGACTGGCCGCCGCTTTCGCGGAACAGGTCGAGGCGCGACTTGCCGATGAAGGACTCGGGCCGGGTGCCGGTGAATTTTTCCACGGACCCGGAAAAATAGGTGAAGTCGTGGTTGCGGTCGGTCATCCAGATCCAGCCGGCGGCGACCGAGAGGAGCTGCTCATAGTCGTCGATGGTCATTCCCTCGGGAAGGAGGGCCGCTTGTGTCGATCGCGGAGCCTTGTTCATCTTCGACCTGCCGAACGCATGAAAACGCGGTGTGCCGTGAGGTCACGCCGCACGCATGCCGCGAAGATTCGCCGAAACTGGTGAACCGCTCGTTAACCCTGCTGTCTAACTGCAAGAATTCGCTAGTGCGGCGTCCGATCCGACGGAGCCAATCAGATCGGCAAACTGTCGCGCCAACTTTACCGGTCTAACGGTGTTCCTCGACCGACGCGTCGATCAGCGCCTTGTTGAAATAGCGCAGCGCGCGCAGCTGGCTTGCCCAGGCGATGATCTTTTCGGGATCCTTCTCGTCGACGACAGGCAGGCGCGCATGGCCGCCCGCGTCGAACAGGCGCAGCGCCGTCTCCAGCGTGTCCGAGGGCTTGAGCGACGGCGTGCCAGCATCCGGATCGTAGCGTTCCGGTTCGGCGTCCGGCGGCGGCATGTCCATGAAGTCCATCACCAGCTTTGCGGAGGTCAGCGAACGATGCGGGCCCTCCTGGATGAACAGGCCGCGCGTTTCCAGCTGCCACTGGAAATAGGAATGATTGTGGATCGCCTGGTTGATGCCATAGGCGATGGCGACGGTGAGCAGCAGCGCGATCGACAGCGTGTAGCCGCCGGTCAGCTCGAAGACGATCATCGTGGTGGAGAAGGGCGCGCCGAGGACGGCGGCGGCGACGGCGCCCATGCCGAGGATGGAATAGAGCCCTTCCGAGGAGGCGAGTTCCGGAAAGACGGAGGCCGCGATCAGCCCGAAACTGCCGCCCGCCATGGCGCCGAGATAGAGCGCCGGCGAGAAGATGCCGCCGCCGAAGCGCGAGGCGAGCGTGATCGCGGTCGCCGCCGTCTTGGCGACCAGCAGCGTCAGCATCAGGTGCAACGGCAGGTTGTTCTTCAGGGCGGCGTCGGTGGTCTCGTAGCCGACGCCCAGAACTTCCGGAAAGAACACGGCGATGGCCCCGACGCCGGTGCCGCCGATGACCGGGCGCAGCCAGGTGGCCATGGTGACATGGCGGGCGACCCAGTCGGTCGCGATCAGGGAGAACTGGAACAGGATCGCCACGGCGGCGCAAGTGACGCCGAGCAGGGCGAAGGCCGGGAACTCCCAATAGGAGGTGATCTGGTGGTCGGGGATGACGAAGGCGGCGACATCGCCGAACCACAGCCGCGTCAGCAGCGTGCCCACCACGGAGGCGAGCACGATCGGCACGATGGCCGACAGGGCGTAATGGCCGAGAACCACCTCATGGGCGAAGATCATGCCCGCGATGGGCGCGTTGAAGGAGGCCGACACGGCGCTGGCGACGCCGCAGGCGAGCAGGACGCGACGGGCGGAATCGGGCAGATGCAGGCGCTGGCAGATCGACGCGCCGAAGGTGGCGCCGAGATGCACCATCGGACCTTCGCGGCCGGCGCTGGCGCCGGAGCCGAGCGATATGGCGGTGAGCGCCGCAGACGAGATGCCGGGCCAGAAGGGCAGGCCGCGCCCGCCATGGATGCGGGCCTCCATCACGTCGGCGACCGAAAAGGTGCGCTGTTTCGACTGAACGGTCTGCAGGAGGACGCCGACGATCAGGCCGCCGATCACGGGCGCCAGGAAGATGACCGGCTTCGGCACGCCGGCCGCGGCGCTGACGACCGCCTCCGACATGGTGCCGAGCCAGAGGAACTGGACAGCGCCGATCGCCTCGCGAAACAGGATCGCGGCGACCGCGACCACCAGGCCGATGATCAGCGACAGCAGCCAGACCAGCGGCAGGCGGCGCGCCGCGAAGGCGCGCAGGTTGATGCGCATTTCCGACAAGGCGGCCTTGCCGCCCGAAATCAGCGGTTCGGCGAGACGTCGAAGCAGCGATGGCGAGTCGGACATGATGGCGGCCGAAATCCGTAGGCAGAATCTTACTCAGGGCCGGCCATCTTATCGCAAGCAAAGCCGGGTTGCGACCGGCGCGCCGGTTTTCCATGCCAACAATCGCGCGCAACGGCCCGGTTGCCTTGATTTTTTCATGCGCGAGGTTCAGGAGAGGGCATCCACCGGGCTCCTGAGCGACTGCTCCGGCTCATGCCGGAGCGCATGCCCGCCCAGTTCCCGCCTTCGACCGTCCACGGCCGTAACACGAACACAGAAAATACGGCGCCATGTCCTTGTTCGACACTTCGCGTATCAGCCTGCGCTCCCCCGACCTTCCCGAACATGAATCCCGTATCCTGAGCCTGCCGATCCTGTGCCTCATCGCATTCAGCATCGGCCTTGTCGCCGCCGCCGGGGCGGTGATCTTCCGGATCCTGATCTCGCTCGTTCACAATCTCTTTTTCTACGGCACGTTCTCGACCGTCTATGACGCGAACCAGTTCGATCCGCCGAGCGTCTGGGGGCCGCTGATCATCCTGTCGCCGGTCGTTGGCGGGCTGATCGTGGTGTGGATCGTCAAGACCTTCGCGCCGGAGGCCAAGGGCCACGGCGTGCCGGAAGTGATGTATGCGATCTATCACAACAAGGGCAATGTGCGCGGCGTCGTGGCGATCGCCAAGACGCTGGCCTCGGCGGTGTCGATCGGGTCCGGCGCCTCGGTCGGGCGCGAGGGGCCGATCATCCAGATCGGCGCGTCCTTCGGATCGACGGTGGCGCGCAAGCTGAAGCTGGCGCGCTGGGAAAAGATCACGCTGCTTTCGGCCGGCGCGGGCGCGGGCATCGCCGCGACCTTCAACACGCCGCTCGGCGGCGTGCTGTTCGCCGTCGAGATGTTGCTGCCGGAAGTCTCGACGCGCACATTCCTGCCGGTCGTGGTCGCCACCGCGACGGCGACCTATGCCGGCCGCATCGCCTTCGGGCTCGATCCCGCCTTTATCGTCCCGCTGGCGAACCTGCCGGTCCATCACGCTGTCGACTATGTCCAGCTGATCGCCTTCGCGCTGCTGGGGGTGCTGGCGGGATTGGCGTCCTGGGCCTTTATCCGGTTCCTCGCCTGGTGCGAGGACGTGTTTCCGACCCTGCCGGGCAATGAATACACGCAGAACATGATCGGCATGTTCGCGATCGGCGTGCTCGGCTACCTGTTCTTCGTCATGTCCGGCGAGTACCATACCTATGGCGTCGGTTACGCGACGATCCAGGACATCCTCAACGACCAGCCTTATACCGTCCTGCTGCTCTTGCTGCTGCTCGGCGCGAAGATCCTCGCGACCTCGATCAGCCTCGGCTCCGGCGCATCGGGCGGCGTGTTCTCGCCGTCGCTGTTCATCGGCGCGACGCTGGGCGGCGCGGTCGGCGTGATCGGCATGAACCTGTTTCCCGAGCACGGCTTCGCGCCGGCGGAATTCGCGCTCGTCGGCATGGGGGCGCTGGTCGGCGGGGCGACGGGCGCCTCGATGACGGCGATCGTGATGATCTTCGAGATGACGCGCGACTATAACGTCATCGTGCCGCTGGTGCTCGCGGTCGCCATCGCTGTCGGGATCCGGCGCTGGCGGATCCCGGACAATATCTACACGATCAAGCTACGCCATCGCGGCCGTCCGATCCCGCAGATCCGCCACACCAACATGTATCTGGTGCGGCAGGTCAAGGAACTGATGGCGAAGAACTTCATCGTCCTGCCGATCGACACGACCGTCTCGGATGCGCTGAAGGCGCTGCCGGCCGATATCGAGGGACCGATCCACGTGATCGCCGAGGACGAGGGTCGCATCGCCGGCTATGTGCGCTTCGGGACGATCCCCTACCGGGCGGACCGGCGGGCGCACCAGACGCTGCGCGAGATCATGTCTTCGGACTATGTGATCGCGGCGCAGACGCATATTCTCAACTCGGTGATCACGCGCATGAGCCAGCGCAACCGCTCCTACGCCATCGTCGTCGACGGGCCGGGTGTGGTGCCGCGCACCGACAATATCGTCGGCGTCATCGACACGAATGAAATCGCCAATGCGGTGATCGCCAACCACTACGCATAGTCTCGCGTGGCGGGGCCCGTTGCGCGGGGTCCGGGCGCGGCATAGAAATATCCGTAAAACGCGCCGGGCCCGGCCCGGCCAATCCGAGAAAGACGGGAGAATTCCGTGGCCCTCAGCGACATCCACGCGGCCGAACGCAACGAGAGCGGCATCGCGCTGGCACTCGATATCCTGAAGCAGCGTTTCGGCGAGCGGTTCTCGACCGGCGAGGCACTGCGCCGCCAGCATGCCCACTCGACGACCTATATCCCGGCGCAACTGCCCGACGGCGTGGTCTTTGCAGACGATGCCGACGAGGTGCAGCAGGCGGTTCAGGTCTGCGCCGACCACAAGGTGCCGATCATCCCGTTCGGCACCGGCACGTCGCTGGAAGGCCATATCAACGCGCCGGCGGGCGGCATCTCGATCGATGTCAGCCGCATGAACCGGGTGCTCGCGGTCAATGCCGAGGATCTCGACTGCACAGTGGAGCCGGGCATCACGCGCAAGGCGCTGAACGACTATCTGCGCGACACCGGCCTGTTCTTCCCGATCGATCCGGGCGCGGACGCCTCGCTCGGCGGCATGGCGGCGACGCGGGCGTCTGGCACCAACGCGGTGCGCTACGGCACGATGCGCGACAATGTCATCGCGCTCGACGTGGTGATGGCGAACGGGCGAAAGATCACCACGGCGAAACGGGCGCGCAAGAGCTCGGCGGGCTACGACCTGACGCGGTTGATGGTCGGCTCGGAGGGGACGCTCGGCGTGATCACCTCGCTGACGCTCAAGCTGCAGGGCATTCCGCAGGCGATCTCCGGCGGCGTCTGTCCGTTCCCGACGCTGGAGGCGGCGGCAAACGCCGTGATCATGACGATCCAGATGGGCCTGCCGGTGGCGCGCATCGAACTGGTCAACGCGCTGCAGGTGCAGGCGATCAACGCCTATTCGAAGCTCGACCTGCCGGTCTCGCCCTGCCTGTTCCTCGAGTTCCACGGCACCGAGGCCGGTGTGAAGGAACAGGCGGAGACCTTCGGCGAGATCGCCGCGGAACTGGGCGGGTCCGAGTTCATCTGGTCGACGCGCGCGGAGGAGCGGCTGAAGCTCTGGCAGGCGCGCCATGACGCCTACTGGTCGTGCATTGCGCTGCGCCCCGGCGCCAAGGCGGTGGCGACGGATGTCTGCGTGCCGATCTCCCGGCTGGCCGAATGCATCGCCGAGACCGAGGTCGACATCGCCGAAGCGGGGCTGATCGCGCCGATCGTCGGCCATGCGGGCGACGGCAATTTCCATGTCTCGGTCCTGGTCGACGACACGAGCAGGGAAGAGATCGAGGCGCTGGAGAAATTCGTCGAGCGGCTGAACATGCGGGCGCTTGCGATGGGCGGCACCTGCACCGGCGAACACGGCATCGGCCAGGGCAAGATGCACTTCCTCGAACTGGAACTCGGCGGCGCGCTGGACGTGATGCGGTCGATCAAGACGGCGCTCGATCCCGACAACATCATGAATCCGGGGAAGATCGTGCGCCTGTAGGCACTTGGCGTCGCTTCTGCCTTGATCTTGCCGCCGAGAGGCGCACATCATGGACCAGAGGCGGCGGCCCCCTCCGACAGCTTGACGATTCGCCGCTTCGGGGAGCAGAAAACTGGCGCGGCTATTCGTCATTTTCGGCAGTTTCATCGTACTGGCGCTGATCACGGCGCTGGTGGCGCCGTATTTTATCGACTGGGACGCCTATCGCGCCGATTTCGAGAAGGAAGCGACGCGCGTTCTCGGCCAGACCGTGACGGTGTCCGGCCGAGCCAAGGCGCGGCTGCTGCCGTTTCCGTCCGTCACCTTCGAGGATGTGCGCGTCGGCGACCCCGAAAAGCCGATGGTCGTCGCCGACCGGTTCTCCATGGATGCCGAGCTGGCGCCGTTCCTGTCGGGCGAATTCCTGATCTTCGACATGCGCGTCGTCAATCCGACGATCGAGCTGGAAATCGACGAGCGTGGCATGCCGGACTGGTCGCTGCCGTCGGCGGGGCCGGTCAGCCCGGCGCGAGTGGTGCTGGAAAACGCCCGAATCACCAATGGCGCGATCACGCTGCATGACCGGATCGACGGGCGCGACTGGGCGATGGACGGCATCAACGCGACCGTGTCGGCGGAAAGCTTGCTCGGCCCCTACAAGATCGACGGCAATGGCTGGATGAAGACGACGCCGCTCGCCTTCCGGGTCAATACGGGGCAATTGTCGAAGAGCGGCTTTTCGCTTCGCAGCGTGCTGGAGATGGAGCGGCAGGGCATCGAACTCTCCGTCGACGGCAAGATGGCGGAGCCCGAGGATGCGGCGGCGGCGCCCTATAACGGCACCTTCACCGTGCGGCCGCTCGCCGGCATGTCTGACCGTCGCTACGTGGTGACCGGCGGGTTCGCGGCGTCGCCGCGGGCCGTCGAGATCGAAGAATATCGCGGCGAGTTCGGGCCGGTCGCCGATCCTTACGTGGTGAGCGGTTCGGCCGGGATCAGCGGCGGAGAGACGCCGCGATACCATGTCGAGGTGACCGGCACGCAGGTGACGCTGCCGGAAGCCGGGGCAGGGGCGGCCGGCGAGACCCCGAGCGGGCCGGCGATGCCTTTCGCGAAACGGCTGGAGGCGGTGCAGTCGATGCTCGCCGCCTTGCCCTTCCCGCCGATCCCCGGCAGTCTCGATGTCGACCTGCCGGCGGTCGTGGCGGGCGATACGACCATCCGCGACATCAAGCTTGTCGCATCGCCGGATACGTCCAAGGACGCCGATCCGCGCCGGCAATGGCGGGTGACCGATTTCGAGGCGCAATTGCCGGGCCGCACCACGGTCGAGGCGAACGGGCTGCTGCAATTGCCGCAGGCCGAGGCGGAAGAACCGGCACGTTTCGCCGGCTCGCTGGTCGTCGCTTCGCGGCAGCCCTCGGGCCTCGCCACTTGGCTGACCGGGTCCGCCGACGAATCCATTCGCCGGCTGGCCAATGCCGGGGTCGCGGCCGATGTCTCGTTCTCGCCGGAACGCCAGACGGTCGATAACCTGGAGGTGATCCTCGGACCGGCGCGGATGCGCGGGCGCCTTGAGCGGGTTTCCGACCCGGCGCGGCGCGCGACGCTCGATATCGGGCTTTCGGGCGAGAATATCGATTTCGACGCGCTCGAGGCGCTGTCGGCGATTTTCATCGGCAAGGACGGGGCGACACGCTTCGCCGACCACGATCTCGACGTCAAACTCGATTTGTCGAAGCCTGATATTCGCGGGATTCCGCTGGAATCGCTGGCCGCGTCGATCCGGTCACGCGATTCGGACACCGAGATCGACCGGCTGTCCGTCACCGGATTGTTCGGCGCGTCGGTCTCCGCGACGGGCAGCCTCGACCGGCGCAACGACGCGCTGCATGGCGGCATCGACGCGACCATCGTCGCCGAGGACGGCGCCGGGCTGATCGAGGGGCTTTCGGCGCGTTTCCCCGATATCACCCAGTTGGCGCGGCTGCGCGCCATCGCCTCCAGGAGCCCGGATGCGTTCGGCGATACGCGGCTCGACATCGTCGGCTCCATGGCGCGCAAGGATGCGCTGTCGGGCGAGGCGAGCCTGTCGGTTTCGGGCGCCACCGGCGGGACGGACCTCTCCGTGACGGCGACCGCGACCGGCGACATGCTGGACCCGGAACGCACGGCGCTGATGGTCAATGCGGCCTTCGACAACCCGCAGGGCGAAAAGCTGTTCGCGCAGACGGGCCTGCCGGTCTTCCCCGTCGAAAGCCCCGGGCCGCTCGCGGCGGAGGCGACGGTCGACGGCAGCCTGTTCGACGGGATGAAAACGACGCTCACTTTGACCGGCGGCGACGATTTGCTGGCGAGCCTCGACGGCGTGCTGACCTCCGACATCCTGTCGACCGGCTTCACCGGCAAGGCGCAGGTCGAGGCGAACGACATCGAGCCCTGGCTGATGACGCTGGGCTATGCCTTTCCGGGCACCGGGCTCGGCACGACGGCGGATATCAGCACGGCGGTTTCCGAGCGCGGCGGCAAATTCGTGCTGAGAGACATCGACGCCGTGCTCAACGCGAACCGGGTCACCGGCGAACTGACGGTCGCCTCGCCGGACGCGGTGCCGGTGGTGCGTGGCGAACTGGCCTTCGAATTTCTCGATGCCGGGCCGCTCTATGCGATCATCTCGGGCGATCCGGCCGCCTCGGTGCGTGTAGCCGATGGCGACGGGGCGCTGAAGACGGATTTCGGGCCGCCGATCCTGGCCGATCACGACGTCGAGGTGGCGATCACGGCCGGCGAACTGACCTTCCCGACGAGCGGCGCGGCGGCGCTGGCCGGTTTCAAGGGCGATTTGATCTATCGCAACGGGGCGATGGAGGTGAACGACATCACGGCCGAGCTGGGCGGTTCGCCGCTCACCGGGCGTGTCTCTATGCGGAACGACGCCGGCGCGGTTCTGATGAATGCGCAGCTGACGCTGGACGACGTGCCGGTTTCGCGGCTGGTGCCGCAAGCCTCCGACATCCTGTCCGGCAAGGCGCATCTGGCGCTGCAGCTCAACGGGAACGGGCGCAGCAACGAGGCGCTGATCGGGTCGCTGACCGGATCCGGGGTGGTTTCGACCGGGGACCTGACGGTCTCAGGCGTGCGCGGCGACGGCTTCGCGGAGCTGATCGGCGAGGCCGATGCGATCGGTTACGGCATGCCCGAAGATCAGATGCGCGAGGTGGCCGCGGCGGCTCTGCTCGGCGGCGAGACAATCCTGCCACCGAAGGATTATCCGATCTCGGTCGCCAAGGGCGAGATCCGGATGACGAATGCGACTGCGAGAAGCGGCGACCTGTCGGTCGACCTGGACGCCTCGATGGATGTCGTGACCGGCGGGCTGACGGGCCGGGTGCTGCTTTCGATCGATCCGGGCGAGGAGGTCGTTGCCGGACCGCAGCCGGAGATCGCGCTTGCCTTCAAGCCGGACGGGGAGGGCGGCATCGCCGTGGACCGCGATTTCGGCCCGGTCACGGGTTACCTGACGCAGCGGCTTCTTGAAAAGGAACAGGAGCGCGTGGAGGCTTTGCAGGCGCGGCTGCTTGAGAAGCAGAGGCTGCGCCGCGAGGTTCTGCTGCTGCAATATTACAAACGGCTGGACGAAGCGCCGCCGCCCGCGCCGGAGCCCGATCCGCTGCAGTCCGACAGCGAGGATGCGGCGCTGCTGCAGCCGTTGCCGCCGGGCGAAACCGTGCCGCGGGCCGATCCGGCGGTAATGCGCAGGCAGGCGGCGGAGGAAGTGGCGCGGCGGTTTTCGACCGGCACGCTTGGCCGGGACGCCGCGGCGCGCGGCTCGAACCCGCAGATCATCGAGTTGAACGCACAGAATTGAGCCGTCAACTTGCCGGGAAACGGCCTTTCAGCGCCTCGCCCAGAACGTAGAGACGCAGCGCCGAGGAGAGGTTGGAATCGCGGGGGCGGTTCTCGTCGATCTCGGCGATCAGCGAGGCGAGCGAACGGCCGTCCTCGTCGGCCGCGCGTTTCAGCAGGGCGAAGAAGTCGTCCTCGACGGAATAGCTGGTGCGGTGGCCGGCAATGGTGACGGAACGCTTGCGGACCGGCATCGACCGGTTCGGCTACTTGTTCTTGCGGAAGGAATCGAGCGAGACGACGTCGGCGCCGCTGGACGGGGCCTTCTCCTCGTCGCCTTCCTCGGCGTCGTCGGCCTTCTTCGCGGATTTCGGCTTTTTCGGCAGCGGCGACGGTTCGGCCGGGACCGGCTCATCCGCGCCGGCGACCGGCGTCACCTCGAGCGGCGCGTCGGCGTTCTCGACATCGAATTCGAGCTCGAAATTCACAGAGGGATCGTAGAAACCGCGAATCGCGGAATAGGGGATATGCAGTTTCTCCGGCACGTCGGAGAAGGACAGACCCACGTCGAAGGCGTTCTCGTTGACTTCGAGATCCCAGAACTGGTGCTGCAGCACGATCGTCATCTGCTCGGGATACTGTTCGCGCATCCGGTTGGAGACCTTCACGCCCGGCGCGTTGGTGACGAAAGTGATGAAGAAATGGTGGTTGCCCGGCAGGCCCGTCTTGGCGACTTCCGTCAATACTTTGCGGATCACGCCACGCAGCGCATTCTGCACGAGAATGTCATAGCGGATCATGTCTTCGGTCATCGCTTTTCGTCCGGCCCTCGGGAAAGAACGTTATCGGATAGTGATGTGCTTTTTTCCCGGCGGCAGGTCAAGAGGCTCGGCGCAACAGGGCTGCGGCGAATGAACTTAATGACGCAGTAAGGGAAAGTGGAGGCTTCTGTTGCCAGGTGCCTCCGAACCCCGCCTAAGAGTGCGAACCCTTAGGAGTTCAAGTGAAGCTGTCGCGCTGCTTACGCGGCGAGACGTGCTTCCGCATAGTTGTCGTTTGCAACTACAAGTTTGACCCGATAACGGCGGTATCATGCCGGACAAAAGAACGATCTTTACACCCTCGTCGATCCTGTTTCGCCCCCATCACAAGCGGCCCTTGCCGGCAGTTTGTGGTGGAGGCGCCGGGTACCGCCCCCGGGTCCGAATGGCTTATTTCATCGCCAGTTTATTGTCATAGCCGGTTGCCCGGCAGGAATGCATATAGCGATTTCCGCGCGCGATTTCAAAGGGTCCGCTTGACTTTGCACGCCCGCGACCAAACATGATCGCACGGACGCGGACAGAGGCGATCCGGGGGATCACATCCGAATTCGGCGTCATTTCGGAGCCATAGAGGGAAGGAACCGGCGGATGAGCGAATATCTGGACGATGTGAAGCGTTACGACGCGGACGCCAGCGCGGAAAAGGTCGACAGGATCGTCAAGCATCTGGGCATCGCGCTCAGGAGCCGCGACGCGTCGCTGGTGTCGTGCTCCGACCCGAGCGAACTGGACCGCGTGCGCGAGAAATGGTGCAACAAGAAGCTCGGTTCGACCAATGACGCCGGCGCCGACGAGATCATCGCCCGTGTCTGCTCGGAGATGAGCGGGGATCGGAACAAGAACCGCGTCACTTTCTACTATCTGGTCGCAAAATACATGGGCAAGCTCAGCGATCTCTGATCGCCGGCCGGCGGTCAGTCATCGAGTTGCTGGCGCAGGATGGCGAGAAATTCACCCTGCAGGCGGGTCGGATGCCAGTTGGCGCGCGTGGTGATTCCCACCTTGCGGGCGGTGAAGTGCAGCGGCACGGGCAGCGCCGTCAATAATCCCATCTGTTCCTCGTAGAGAATGCGCCGGCGCGACATGAGCGTCAGCCGGTCGCTTGCCGCGAGCAGGGCGCGGATGACGACCAGCGACGAGGATTCCACCAGACCCGGCGGCGGGCGCCCGTCGAACAGTTTCTCGAAATGGACACGCGTCGGCGCGCCGCGCCGGGGTATGACCCAGGGATAATTCGCCAGTTCCGCGACGCTTATGTCACCGCGTCCCGCGAGCGGATGGCCGGCGCGCGCCATGATCGACAGGCTGTCCTCCATCAGCGGCGTTTCCTGTACGTCGCGTTCGCGCGTCTTGCCGCGCAAGGCGCCGATCATGATGTCCAGTTCGCCGCGCCGCAGCGCGTGAACGAGGATCTCGTACTCGCCCTCGATGATCTCGACTTCGGCTTCCGGCATGCGGCGGCACAGTTCCGCGATGGCGTTCGGCAGGATGTCGGTGCGGGCAAGGGGCTGCGCGCCGACCACGACCTTGCCGCGCTCGAAACCGCGCGCCTCGAGGAGGTCCTCGAAGGCTGCGTCTATCTCGCGCAGCGCAAGGCCGGACAGCCGTGCGACATCGGCGCCGAGCGGGGTTGGCTCAACCCCGTAGTTCAGCCGGTCGAAGAGCTTGGTCCCGATGATGTCTTCAAGCTCGCGGGTGGCGCGATGAACGCTCGGAACCGAGATGCCCATATGCCGCGCGGCGGCGGAAAAGCCCCGGTTGTTGGCTACCGCCAGCACGGCGCGCAGATGCGTCATGGTGACGAGATTCTCCAGCCTGACGGCTTTCTGGCCGCGCCGCGCGCCGTTGATGCGCCGGCGCATCTGGGCGAGAGCTTCGAACATGCGCCGGATGCGCAGATTGACGATCAGGCCTTCCGCATTGAGCCGCATGCCCGTTCCGGAGCGATCGAATATCGGCACGCCGAACTGTGCCTCTACGCGCTTTAACGCCTGACTTATCGCCGGTTGCGAGACGCCTGCTGCTGCCGCGGCGGCGTGCGAACTGCCGGATTCGGCGATAAGCGCCACAGCTTTCAAATGCCTCAGATTCAGATCGTGGTTCAAGGCAAGTCCCGTTGTGCGTGTATTGCCGGGCCGGAAACCGCACCATTTAGCAAAAACTTATCATCTGCGTTAGACTATTGATTTCCCGAACTGGCGGCAAGCGCATAGCGTCGGCTTCAAGCAAGAACGACGCCTGAAGACGGTCCAGGACAGACGGGAGGAATGCGGTGCCGGAAACGGCGCAGGCCGCATGCGCATAATGACAGATCTCATCAAGTCACGGCTTCCGGACCTTGCCGCCTGCGGGGCGCTGGCGGCGTTCGGCCTCGCGGCGATCTGGATCGGGTCTGGCTATCCGATCGGCACCATCAACCGGATGGGGGCGGGCTTCTTCCCGATCGCGGCGAGCGTCATCGTGGTGGCGCTCGCTGCCGCGGCGGCGGTCGAGACGCTGATGAACGAACCTGTCAGGCAGCCTTTCAAGATCCGGCCCGTCATCTTCATTTCGGTCGGCATTTTCGTGTGGGCGCAGCTGATCGATTCGGTCGGGCTTATACCCGCCACCTTTGCGTTGATCCTGCTGTCTGGGCTGGCCAAGCCACCCTTCAGACCGGTCTCCCTGATCATCTCGGCGGCATTACTGTGCGTCGCCGGCTACCTCGTCTTCGTATGGGGGCTGCAGATGCCTCTCACGCTGCTGGGGCGCTGAGCCATGGAGACGATCCACAATCTCGGTCTCGGTTTCGAGGCGGCCCTTTCCGCCGAAAACCTCCTGTTCTGCCTGCTTGGCGTCTCGCTCGGCACCTTTGTCGGCGTCCTGCCCGGTATCGGCGCGCTGGCGACGATCTCGATGTGCCTGCCGCTGACTTTCTATCTCGATCCCGTGCCGGGGATGATCATGCTGGCGGGCATTTTCTACGGCGCGCAATATGGCAGTTCGACGGCGTCGATCCTGCTGAACCTGCCGGGCAGCGCGCCCGCGGCGATCACCTGTCTCGACGGCTATCCGATGGCGCAGCAGGGCCGTGCCGGCGTTGCGCTGTTCCTGACGACGATCGCCTCTTTCGTCGGCGGCTCCTTCTCGATCATGCTGATGATCGGCTTTGCGCCGGTGCTTGCCGATTTCGCGATCAGTTTCTCGTCGGCCGACTATTTCTCCATCATGGTGCTGGCGCTGGTCGCGGCGCCGACGCTCTCGAACGGCTCCTTCCTCAAGGGGATCGCGATGGTGGCTGCGGGGCTGGTGCTCGGGCTGGTCGGCACGGATATCAGTTCCGGCGTTCCGCGCTACACGTTCGGGATCATCGATATCTCCGACGGCATCAGCCTGGTCGCGGTCGCGATGGGCCTGTTCGGCGTGGCCGAGATCCTCAACAATTTGATGCAGGACGAGCACGCCGTGGTGGACGCGCGCGCGATCACATTCAAGTCGCTGATGCCGACGCGCCAGGACATGCGGGAGTTCTGGCCGGCGGCGGGGCGCGGCTCGGTGATCGGCGCGATCGTCGGCATGTTGCCGGGGACCGGGCCGACGATCGCAACCTTCATGTCCTATTCGGCGGAGAAGCGGCTGTCGCGCCATCCTGGCAAATTCGGCAAGGGCGCCATCGAGGGCATCTCCTCACCGGAAGCCGCCAACAATTCGTCCGTCCAAGCTGCCTTCATCCCGACCCTGACGCTCGGCATTCCCGGCGACGCCATCATGGCCGTGATCCTCGGCGGGATGCTGATCCACGGAATCGCGCCGGGACCGCAACTGATCGCGAACGATCCCGTGCTTTTCTGGGGCGTTATCGCGAGTTTCTGGATCGGCAACGTCTTCCTGCTGATCCTCAACATTCCGCTGATCGGGATCTGGGTACGCCTGCTGACAGTGCCTTACCACCTGCTCTATCCAGGCATGCTGTTCTTCATCTGCATCGGCGTCTACAGCGTCAACAATTCCACCTTCGACGTGATGCTGACTCTGATATTCGGCCTGATCGGCTTCGGCATGATGCGCTTCGGCTTCCCGGCGGCGCCGCTGCTGCTGGGCTTCGTGCTCGGGCCGCTGATCGAGGAAAATTTCCGGCGCGCGCTGGTCCTGTCGAGGGGCAACCTGGAGGTGTTCGTCAGTCGCCCGGTTTCGGCGACGTTCCTTGGGCTGACAGTGCTGGTCCTGCTCGCATCGGTTCCGCAGGTGCGCGCCCTTTTCGGCCTTATCGTGAAGGGCCGAAAGGCGCGCGCGATCAACGAATGACGATCCTTAGAGACGAGAATCCAACAAGGAGGAGATACCCATGAAAAAGATGTTTTCAGGAGTCGAGGGCGGGCCGTCGCGCATGCGGCGCATGCTGCTCGGCGCGGCGACGATCGCCGCGATCGCGCCGGCCCTGTTCGGCGGCGTGGCCGGCGCGCAAGCGCAGGATTACCCAACCAAGCCGATACGGATCATCGTTCCGTTCGGCCCGGGCGGGTTGGCCGACATCACCATGCGTCTTGCCGGAGAGAAGCTGGCAGGCATCCTCGGCCAGCAGTTCGTGGTCGAGAACCATCCGGGCGCCGGCGGCGTCGCCGCGGCGAACGAGCTTCTGAAGAGCGATCCCGACGGCTACGACCTGATCGTCATGTCGAACGGCACGACGATCGCGACGTCGCTGTTCAAGAATCTCGGCTACGATCCGCAAACCCAGTTCACGCCGATTTCCACGCTGGCGTGGTTCGATCTTGGCGTGTTCGCCAATCCCGAAGGCGACTACATGACGCTGGATGACTTCATCGCCAAGGCGAAGGCCGAGCCGGGCTATCTGAACGTCGCAACGGTGAACCCGGGCTCGTCACAGAACCTCGCGGCGGAGTATTTCCGCAAGGTCGCCGGCATCGACGTCAACATCGTGACTTACCGGACCTCGCCGGACATCCTGGCGGCGCTGATCCGCGGCGAGGTCGATGTCGCGATCGAGTCGCCGACCGCCTTTTCCGGCGCGCTCGAAAACAACCAGGCCAGGCTGCTGGCAGTGACGGGTTCGCAGCGGAACTCCACCTATCCGGACGTGCCGACCGCGCAGGAAGCCGGCGTGGAGGGATACGAGGTCGTCGGGTGGAACGCCCTCTACACGCTGGCGGGCACGCCGGACGACATCGTCAAGAAGCTCAATGACGCGATGTTCGAGGTGGCGGGCATGCCCGAAATCCAGAAGCGGTTCATGGAGCTCGGTACCTCCGCCAAGGCGCTGACCCCGGATGAGATGGCCGCGCAGTTCGAGAAGGATCGCGCCCGCTGGGCCGAGGTCATCGAATCCGCGGGCATCGAAAAGCGCTAAGCCAGAGGACAGAAGAGTATCATGTCGACCAGTTCCGAAGTGGCGAAGGCGCAATCCGGCTTCAAGGTGGATTGCCACGCACATGTCTTTACGAGGTCCATGCCGCTTCGGGACAATCCGCGGCACAAGCCGGACTACAGCTTCACCATCGAGGACTATCTCGAGGTCCTCGACGAGCACGGCGTGGATTTCGCCGTGCTCGCCGCGGCCAGCCCATGGCTGGATTATAACGACTATCTGATCGACAGCATTCGGGGCAAACCGCGCCTGCGCGGCACGGTGATCCTGGAGCCCTCGGTCGAGCGCTATGTTCTCGACTTCATGAAGCGGGACGGGATCGTCGGCGTGCGGATGCACATGATCGGGCTGGAGCAGATGCCCGATATCACGACCTATGAATATCGCCGGATGTTCAAGCGCATCGCCGACCAGGGCTGGCATGTGCACCTGCATTGCGAGGGGCGGGACCTGCCCGACCTGCTGCCGCATTTCATCGATGCCGGCATGACGCTGGTGATCGACCATCTCGGACGGCCGGACCCGGCGGAGGGCATCGACAGCGCCGGGTTCAAGGCGCTTCTGAAGGTGTTGGAGAACGGGCGCACCTGGGTGAAGGCGTCGGGCCACCACAGGCTGGGGGCTCCGGCGACCGGCTACCTGCAAGAACTTGTGCGCCATACAGGCGGCGAGAAGATCGTCTGGGGCAGCGATTGTCCCTTTGTCGGCCAGGAGGACTCCACCTATCAGAGCACGCTCGACTGGCTGGCGGACGCCGTGCCGGACGAGACTATTCGCAACCGTATCCTCGGGCCGAACGCCCGGGAGCTCTATTTCTCCTAGGCCGGTTCTCCGCGGCCGGACCCTCCGATCTCCTGTGAGCGGCCGATATCCGCGCGTGACGAAGCAGCGGGAATCGTGTGAAATGGCCGCATGAAGCAGTATCTCGATCTTCTTGAGCATGTGATGAGCTCTGGCACCGACCGGGGCGACCGCACCGGTACCGGCACGCGCTCCGTCTTCGGCTACCAGATGCGCTACGACCTTGCGCAGGGCTTCCCGCTGCTGACGACGAAGAAGCTGCATATCCGCTCGATCATCTATGAATTGCTGTGGTTCCTGAAGGGCGACACGAATATCGCCTGGCTGAAGGAGAATGGCGTTTCCATCTGGGACGAATGGGCCGACGAGAATGGCGATCTCGGGCCGGTCTACGGTTACCAGTGGCGGTCATGGCCGACGCCCGATGGCGGGCATGTCGACCAGATCGAAAAGCTGGTGGAGGGGATCAAGACCAATCCCTTCTCGCGCCGGCATATCGTCTCCGCCTGGAACCCGGCGCTGGTCGACGAGATGGCGCTGCCGCCCTGCCACTGCCTGTTCCAGTTCTATGTCGCCGACGGCAAGCTGTCCTGCCAGCTCTACCAGCGTTCCGCCGACATCTTCCTCGGCGTGCCGTTCAACATCGCCTCCTATGCGCTGCTGACGCATATGCTGGCCGAGGTGACCGGCTACGAGGTCGGCGATTTCGTCCACACGCTCGGCGATGCGCATATCTATTCGAACCATTTCGAGCAGGCCGAGACGCAGCTTTCGCGCGCGCCGCGGGCGCTGCCGACCCTGACGATCAAGCGCAAGGTGGACGATCTTCTCGATTTCACCTTCGAGGATTTCGAGATCACCGGCTACGATCCGCATCCGCATATCAAGGCGCTGGTGGCGGTGTGAGGCGGCGCGCCGCGCTTTTTCTTTCCCTGTCCCTGACCGCCGCGACGCCGGCGGGCGCGAATGATTCCACCGCCGAGATCGGGGCTGGCGGGATCGTGCTGGCGCAGACTTACAGCGTGGCGATGGAGAGCGAGGTCCTGCATATCTCGATGGACGAGGTGCGGGTTGACTATGTCTTCCGCAATCGCAGCGCGCGCGACGTCGAGACGCTCGTCGCCTTCCCGATGCCGGACATGGATGTGAGCCCCTATTGGGAAGTGGCGATCCCCAATCCCGACGACAATTTCCTCGGCTTCACCGTGACTGTCAACGGGCAGACGATACAGCCGGAGTTGCAGCAGCGCGCCTATGTGGCGGGCGTCGACGTGACCGAGAGGGTGCTGGCGGTGGGTCTGCCGCTGGCTCCGATCGGCGACTATGACGGGCTGGACGTTTCGCATCTCTCAGACGCGCAGATCGAGGATCTGAAATCCTGGGGCATCGTCAATGTGGAAGGAGATCTCGGCCAGGCCGGCGGGCGGCCGCAGGTGGACGCCACGTGGACGCTGAAATCCGCTTATTGGTGGAAGATGAGTTTTCCGGCCGGCGTCGATGTGGCGGTGGAGCACAGCTACACGCCGGCTGTGGGCGGCGCGGCGGGGCTTTTCGTGCTGGGCGACGGGACACGGACGGAGCCGCATCCCTATTACGCCGACAAGTTCTGCGTGGATAAAGGTTTTATGTCCGCGGTGCGCAAGCGCGACGCGGCGACGGGCGACGACGGGCCGCGCTATACGGAGCGCTGGCTTTCCTACGTCCTGTCGTCGGGCGCCAACTGGGCGGGGCCGATCAGCACGTTCAAGCTGATCGTCGACAAGGGCTCGACCGACAATCTCGTCTCGTTTTGCGGGCAGGGCGTGAAAAAGACCGGGCCGACCACGTTCGAGATGGATCTGGACGGGTTCCTTCCGGAGAAGGATCTCGACTTCCTGTTCATCGTCGCGCCGGAGCGATAATCGCCATGCAGCCTGTCCTTTCCGTCATCGCCGCGGTTTCGAAAAACGGCGTCATCGGCCTCGACGGCGACATGCCGTGGCGGCTGTCGTCGGACCTGAAGCGCTTCAAGGCGCTGACGATGGGCGCGCCGATCGTCATGGGCCGCAAGACCTTCGAGAGCATCGGCAGGCCTTTGCCGGGCCGGCTCAATATCGTGGTGACGCGCAATTACGACTGGGCGGCGGACGGCGTCATGCGGGTCGGCTCGCTCGATGCGGCGCTGGAACTGGCGACCGCGCATCTGGAAAGCGCCGAACCGGACCCGGACGATCCCGACGCGGATCTGCCCGACGAGGTCTTCGTCATCGGCGGCGGCGAGATCTACGCCCAGGCGATGGGCATGGCCGACACGCTCTATATCACGCAGGTGCTGGCCGAGATCGACGGCGACACGCATTTCCCGGAGATCGATCCGGCGGTCTGGGAAGAGGCGGAAGCCGAGGACGTGCCGGCCGGCGAGAAGGACAGCCACCCGACGCGGTTCGTCGTCTATGAGCGGCGCGAAGGCTGAGGCCGGGTATAAGTTTTACGTTCGAATCTTTCATTCTGAGATTCGCTTCTTCCCTTGCCGCAAAAATGCACTACTGATGCGCCTTTGAAACGGGCACTATGCGCAGATGGCGGCGGACCATGGAGTTTCTGCGGTCCGGCAGGCCGTTTCATTGCAACCCGGAGGAGAAGGAGTTCGTTCCTTGAGCATGAAAAAAGACTATGAAGACATCCCGGGCACCTTCGTGTTCGATGCGGACCGGTCCCGCGAGGGCTATCACCTGAACCAGTTCTGCATTTCGCTCGGCAAGCAGAAAGGCCGCGACGCCTACACCGCCGATCCGGAAGCCTATCTGGCGTCGTTCCCGATGACCGAAGAGCAGCGCCAGGCGGTCCGCGACCAGGACTGGAACCGGATGCTCGAGCTCGGCGGCAACGTCTATTACACCGCCAAGCTGGCGGCCTATCACGGCATCAATTTCCAGGGGCTGGCCGGCCTGATGACAGGCATGGGCCGCGAGGAATATCGCGACATGATGCTGAATGGCGGCCGGTCGATCGAAGGCAACCGATACAAATCCGAATGGGGAGAAGAATAAAAATGGCCCGCATTACCGCAGGTGTGTCCTGCTCTCACGTGCCCGCCATCGGCGTCGCCATGGACACGGGCATCACCGACCAGCCGTACTGGAAGCCCTGCTTCGACGGTTTCGTGAAGTCGCGCGAATGGATGAAGGAGAACACGCCGGACGTGATCTTCCTCGTCTATAACGACCACTGCACGGCGTTCGACGCGTCCTGCATCCCGACCTTTGCGCTTGGCTGCGCGGCGGAATTCCAGCCCGCCGACGAGGGCTGGGGTCCGCGTCCGGTGCCGGTGGTCAAGAACCACCAGAAGCTGGCGAGCCACATCGCCCAGTCGCTGATCCTCGACGAGTTCGACATCACGATCATGAACGAGATGGATGTCGACCACGGGCTGACCGTGCCGCTGTCGCTGATGTTCGGCGAGCACGGCGTGGACGACGAGTGGCCGTGCCAGGTCATTCCGCTGGCCGTGAACGTGGTGCAGTATCCGGCCCCGACCGGCAATCGCTGCTACAATCTCGGCAAGGCGGTGGCGCGCGCCGTGGAGAATTTCGACGAAGACCTCAACGTGATGGTGTTCGGCACTGGCGGCATGAGCCACCAGTTGCAGTACAAGCGCGCAGGCCTGATCAACCCGGAATGGGACAAGCGCTTCCTCGACATGCTGGTCAACGACCCGGTCGCGGCCAGCCAGATCCCGCATGTGGAATATCTGCGCGAAGCGGGTTCGGAAGGCGTCGAGATGGTGATGTGGCACGTCATGCGCGGCGCGCTGAAGGAGACGGCGAAGGAAGTGCACCGCCACTACCACGTGCCGGCCTCCAACACCGCCGTCGGCCACCTGATCCTCGAAAACAGCTAGGTTTCTCACTCCCGAGACCAGCCGCCCGCCGGGAAACCGGCGGGCGGTTTGCTTTTTCGCTCAGTCCTGCCAGGACCAGTCCGGCTTGGCGCATTCGCGACTGGCCAGTTCGGCGGCGCGGGCGAAACGTCCGGATGCTGCCGCGGCTTGCGTCTCTGCCGTGTCGCAGGCGCTCTCGGCTACCACGGTTCCTGTTTCGTCCGGCTGGTCTTGCGATGCAGCGGGTTCATTCGCCTGGGCCATGCCGGCGAGCGCGATCCAGACAGCCAGCGCCTTCACCATTGTTTTCATATCCGCGTCTCCTCTTCTCGATATCCGCTTTCCGCAACGGCAGATTTCGGTTTGTGAACCGCCACGGCGCGGATAAGATCGAGCGGGAAATGCATGCCGAAAGTCACGAAAGCGGCCCGAAAGAATGACGAATTCGCGTTCGGTGACGGCGGTCGGACCGTATCGGTTCGACAGGGACGCCAATGAACTGACCGACGACGAAGGGCGGTCGACTGCGCTGCGGCCGCAGACGGCAACGGTCCTCGCAGTGCTGCTCGACAATGCGGGCAGCGTGGTCACCAAGGACCGGCTTATGAAGACGGTTTGGCCGGACACGTTCGTCACCGATGACAGCCTGGTTCAGTGCATCTCCGAGATAAGGCGCGCGCTCGGGCCGGAAGCGTCGACGCTCCTCAAAACCGTGCCCAAGAAGGGCTATCGCCTCGATCCCGTTGCGATGTCCGGCGATAGGCAGGAGGGGCCGGAAAGCGCGTCGCGCGGGCGTTTGACGGCGGCCGTTGCGGGCGGCTTGGCGGTGTTGCTGATCGGCGTTTTCGCGGCATGGTGGGCGATGCGTCCGACGCCGGACAATCCGGTGCAGACCATCGCGGTGCTGCCCTTCGCCAATGCCAGCGGCGACGAGGCGCAGGCCTATTTCGCGTCAGGCGTGGCGGAAGATCTGATCGTCGGGCTGTCGAAGGTTTCCGATCTTCGGGTTGTCTCGCGCGGCGCGTCCTTTTCGCTGGATGCGGACGCGATGGATATCCGCGAAGTCGCCGACATTCTCAATGCGGACTATGTGCTTGAGGGTAGCGTCCGGCGCAATGGCGGCGAATTGCGGGTCTCGGCGGCGCTGGTCGATGGCGAGACGGGCGAAAACGCCTGGGCGGAACGCTATGACGGATCGACGGAGGATATCTTCGCGTTCCAGAAAACGCTGCTCAACAGCCTGATGTCCGTGCTGACGGTGCGCCTGTCGCGGGCCGAGCGGGAACGGCTCGGCATCATCGGCACCCGCGACGTCGCCGCCTACGACGCCTATCTGCGCGGGCGCGAGCTGGAAAACCTATATACGAAGGAGACCAACCTGCAGGCGGAAGAGGCGTTGCGGACAGCGATCCGCCTCGATCCGGATTACGCGCTTCCGCACGCGCTTCTGTCGCAAATCTACAGTTTCCGTGCGGAAAACAGGTGGGTGGACCCGATCGGGCCGACCGTCGACATGGCGATGGACCATGCCCGGCGCGCGGTCAGGCTGGACGACAGTCTGCCATTCGCCCATTTCGCGCTTGGCCGGCTTCACACGCGCAGCTTCTCGCCGGATTTCGAGGTCGCGATCGCTGAATTCCGGCGGGCGATCGAACTCGATCCGAATTATGTCGACGCCTACATGTTCCTCGCCAATACCTATATCTTCGACGGGCGAGCTGAGGAGGCGCTGCCGCTGATCGCCGAGGGATTCGAGCGAAATCCGCTGGCGCCCTTCTGGTATCATCTCGCCGAGGGCATGGCGGCCTATTTCCTCGGCGACTACGACAAGGCGGAGGCGTCGCTGACGGTCGCCAAGGACCGCAATCCGACAGCGCCCTATCCCTATCGGTTTCTCATCGCGACCTATGGCCAGCTCGAGCTGGTCGACGACGCCGACTGGATGGCGATGGAATATGAAGCGCTCGGACGCACCGCCACTGTTTCCGCCATGCTTGAGACGGCTTCGATCCAGGACGCCGCCTATCGCGAGATATTCGCGGAGGGGTTCAGAAAGGCTGGGCTGCCGGAGTGACGTGCTGTGCGGTCAGGCCGGCACCGGCGCTTTTCGCGCCTTCATGAGGTTCCACCCGAACACCACCGCAAACCCCGCCAGCGCCGTGAAGTTCACCCAATGGGGCGCGGGCCACATCAGCGCGGCGCCGATGGCGAGCGTGACGATGCGCTCGGGGACGGTCATGCGGTTTTCCCAATAACCCTCGATGGCCGCGGCGACGGCCCAGAGGCCGCAGACAGCGAAGCCGAAGATGTAGAGCATCTGCGGCCAGTCGCCCGACAGGAAGGGCGTGTATGCGAAGAGGAGCGGCACGAAATAGAGGCCCTTGGCGATCTTCCAGGCGGCGAAGCCGGTCTTCATCGGCGGGCTTTCCGCGATGGCCGCGCCGGTGAAGGCGGCGAGGCAGACGGGCGGGGTGACGTTGGAATCCTGGCTTAGCCAGAAGATGATCATATGCGCCGACAGGAGCGCGACGGCGAGGACGGCGGGATTGAAGGCCTGATCGTAGAGCATCGACAGGCTTTCGACGGGCAGGCCCTCGATCATGGCGCGCGCCTCGGCCAGCGGCATCGGCGCGGCGAGCGCGGCCATCTTGTCGGGCGCCGACAGCATGAAGATCGCCTTGGCGGTCTCCGGCAACTGACCGGCGGCGAGAATGTTGGCGAGCTGGCCCTGCAGGATCAGCTGGTAGAGCGCCGGGGCGGACAGCGTGCCGAGCACGATATAGGCGGCGGTCACCGGCAGGCCCATACCGAGGACCAGCGAGGCGAGCGCGACGAGGACGAGGGCGAGCAGGAGATTGCCCTGCGACCAGGTCGAGATCATCAACGAGAAGGTGTTGCCGATGCCGGCCGTGGTGATGACGTTGACGATCAGGCCGACGCCGACGAGCAGGATCGCCGTCATGATCATGTTGCGCGCACCGAGTTCGAGCGCCTCGATGATGCGGACGGGGCCCATGCGGTTGGGCGTCAGCCAGGATGCGGCTACACAGGCGAGAATGGCGTAGCCGGCGGCGTAAGTCGGCGTGAAGCCGCGAACCAGCAGAAAGATCAGTAGCGCGACCGGGATGATGAAGGAGGGGCCGCCATTGCGGAAGACGGTCCACAGGCCGGGGCCGTCCTGTTCGGCCAATGCGGTGGCGTGCGAGCGTTTTGCCTCGATGCGCACGAAGAAGCCGACGGTCAGGAAATAGAGGATCGCCGGCAGGATCGAGACGGTGACGATGGTCGTGTAGGGGATCTGGGTGAAATTCGCCATGACGAAGGCGCCGGCGCCCATGATCGGCGGCATCAGCTGGCCGCCGGTGGAGGCAGCGGCCTCGACGCCGCCGGCGAAGGTGGCCGGGAAGCCGGCGCGCTTCATCAGCGGAATGGTGATGACGCCGGTGGACGCCGTGTTGGCGACGGCGGAGCCGGAGATGGTGCCGGTCAGTCCGCTCGACAGGACCGCGACGAAGCCGGGGCCGCCGGTCATACGGCCGGCGACGGCGCGGGAAATGTCGACGATGAATTCGCCGGCGCCGGATTTCAGCAGGAAGGCGCCGAACAGGATAAACATGAAGACATAGGTCGACGAGATGCGGGCGATGGAGCCGAACATCGCGTCGTCGCCATAGAGCGAGCGGAACAGAACGGTTTCGGCGTGCAACCCGCGAAAGCGGAAGACCCCTGGCACATACTGGCCCCACCAGACGACGTAGGTCAGCGCCAGCAGGATCAGGACCGGGATGATCCAGCCGGTGGTACGGCGCGTGAATTCGAGCACGCCGAGTATGCATAGGATGCCGGCCAGCCAGTCGGACCAGATCAGCCGGACGCCGCGGTCATAGATCGCGTTCTCGGCATTGATGACGTAGATCGCCGCCGCCGCGACGGCCATGCCGAAGGCGATGTCGAGGACGCGGACCGCGGGATGAGACGCCCAAGACACGCCGGCGATCGGGGACACCAGGACGCAGAGAAGAACGAAGCCGGCGAAGTGGAAGCCATTCTGGGTGAGAACGGCGACGGAGCCGAAGGAGTTCATCCAGATATGGACGGCCGAGATCACGACCGCGACGACCAGCGTCATCAGGGCCAGACCGCGTCGGTTCAGGCCCGGCGAACCGGTCTGTGTCATGGTCTCGGCGCGCATGGACGAACCTCCCGGCCAACAGGAAAAGGCTGAGAGGGCCGCGCGAAGCGGCCCCCGGTTCAGGCGCGATTACGGACGCAGGCGGTCCGGAATGGTGAGGCCGGCTTCCTCGTAGTAGCGCAGCGCGCCGGGATGCAGCGGCAGCGGCAGGCCGGCGATCGCCTTTTCGAGCGCCATCGCCTTGGTGGCCGGATGGATCGCCTGCAGGAAGGCCAGGTTCTCATACATGGTCTTGGTGATCTGGTAGACGTCCTCTTCCGGCAGGTCGGCCGAGGTGGCGAGGAAGTTCGGCTGCGCGATCGTGGTGACGTCCTCGTCGAGGCCCGGATAGGTGCCGCCCGGGATGACATATTCGGTCCACAGATCACGGTCGCCATTGGCGGTGGTGATCTGTTCGGGCGTGAAGCCGAGCAGCGTCACCTTGTCGCCCGCCGTCGAGAAGAGCTGCGTCACGGCGCTGACGGGCACGCCCGCCGGCGTGCCCATGCCGGCTGCCTGGCCGTTCTGCACGGCTTCCGCGCTCGGGCCGTAGCCGGCGTAGAGAAGCTCGTAATCCTCGTCGATATTGACGCCGAAGCCGCTGAGGATGGTCCGGTTGGAGCCGATCGTGCCGGAGTTCTGAGATCCGAGCGCCATGGTCTTGCCCTTCAGGCCGGCCATGTCCTCGATCGTGCCGGTCTCGGCGAATTCGCTCTGGATGACGAAATGCTCGACATTCTGCCAGAGCATCGAGACCGAGCGCAGGTTTTCCTGCGGACCGTCAGCTTTGACCGGTCCCGAACCGGTGCGCGCATAGTAGCCGTAGAGGCCCTGCATGATGGCGAACTGGGCCTCGCCGTCGCGCAGCAGCTTGACGTTTTCGCCCGAGCCGGCCGAGGAAATGGCCGACATGCCGAGCTTCTGCTTCGGCTCCAGCTTGACCTTGGTGAGCGTCGAAATGGCGACGCCGACGGGATAATAGGTGCCGCCGGTCGAGGCGGTGGCGAGGATGTAGTTGCGCGGTTCCTGCGCTTCGGCATTGAAACCGGCCGTCGCGGCGACGGCCAGCGCGGCAGCGGCGGACAGTAAAGTGCGTCGTGTCGTATAAGCCATGAGTTCCTCCCAGAATGGCGTTGGGCGATCCGGCCCGTTCTCCCGGAGGGCCGGTCGCAAGTCGCTCATTGTTACCAAAGATTTCCGCAAGGCAACCTTTTATGGCCTAGTGCTTTCGCCGGGGTGCGATCCTTTCGGTTCGGGCATGGCGGGAAAGCGCGCCAGACAAGGCGTTTCGCCGCCGGCCAGGCGTTTGTCATGTTGAGCTAAAAAGCGACGTTGCGCGTTGAAAGCGCAGTATTGCATTCCTATAACAGGCTCATAGCGTGCCGCCGGACAGGTCGTCCGGCGGTGTTTTACCATGTTGAGAGGAACTGGATGCCCTGGAGCAATCAGAACGGTGGAGGAGGCGGCCCGTGGGGCGGCGGAGGTAATGGCGGCGGAGGCGGCCCGTGGGGCCAGGGTCCGCAAGGCCCGCGTGGCCCGCAGAGGCCGGGCGGACAACCGCCGGATCTCGAGGAGATCATCAAGCGGGGCCAGGACCGGCTGAAACGGGCAATGCCCGGCGGCGGCGGAAACCCGCTCATCTTCGGCGTCATTGGCATCGGCCTGATCGTTCTCTACCTCCTTCAGAGCGCCTACCAGGTCGACACGGACGAACGCGCCGTCGAATTGCTGTTCGGCAAGCCGAAGACGGAATTGGCCGGTCCGGGACTGCATTTCCACTGGTGGCCGTTCGAGACCGTCGAGAAGGTGCAGATCGTCGAGAAACAGGTGACAGTCGGCGCTGGCGGGACCGGCGCGGATTCCGGCCTGATGCTGTCTGGCGACCAGAACATCGTCGATGTCCAGTTCGCCGTCCTCTATTCGGTGATCGACCCGGCGGCCTATCTGTTCAACGTGGCTTCGCCGGATGAAATGGTGCGCCAGGTGTCCGAAAGCGCGATGCGCGAGATCGTCGGCCGCCGGCCGGCGCAGGACGTCTTCCGCGACAACCGCGCCGCGATTGCCCAGGAGGTTCGCGACTCCATGCAGGCGACCCTCGACGAATATGGCGCCGGCATCGCCATCAACACGGTTTCCATCGAGGACGCCGCGCCGCCGCGCGAAGTGGCGGACGCGTTCGAGGAAGTGCAGCGCGCCGAGCAGAACGAGGACCAGTTCCGCGAGGAAGCCAACCAGTACTCCAACCAGCAGCTCGGCGAGGCGCGAGGCGAGGCGGCGCAGATCCGCGAGGACGCGTCGGCTTACGCGACGCGCGTCGTGCAGGAAGCCGAAGGTGAGGCGCAGCGCTTCATCTCCATCTACGACCAGTATCGGCTGGCTCCGGACGTGACGCGCAAGCGTCTGTTCCTGGAGACGATGGAACGGGTTCTCGCCGATTCCAACAAGATCATCCTGGACGAGGACGGTAACGGCCAGGGCGTGGTGCCCTACCTGCCGCTGCCGGAAGTCCAGAATCGCCGAACCAACACGACCTCGTCGTCTACGGGGGGCGCACAGTAATGAATTCCAATCGTTTAACCCTGATCGGCCTTGCGATCGTCGTCATCCTGATCACCGTCTATGCGTCGGTCTTCGTCGTCAATGAACGCCAGCAGGCCATCGTGCTGCGATTCGGCGAGATCCAGGATGTCAAGACCGAGCCCGGTCTCTACTTCAAGATGCCGTTCGCCTTTGCCGGTTTCGACACGGTGCAGATCATCGAGGACCGCTTGCTGCGGCTCGATCTCGCCGACCAGCCGCCGGTGCAGGTCTCGGGCGGCCGCTTCTACGAGGTCGACGCCTTCCTGACCTTCAAGATCACCGATGCGCGCCGGTTCCGCGAAACCGTTTCCGGCGACCTGACATCGGCCGCGGCGCGTCTGCGGACGCGTTTCGACGCCGCGCTGCGCCGGGTCTACGGCCTGCGGTCCTTCGAGGCGGCGCTCTCCGACGAGCGTACCGAGATGATGCGGCAGGTGCGCGACCTGATCCGTCCGGACGCGCAGTCGCTCGGGCTGTCGGTCGAGGACGTGCGGATCGTGCGGACCGACCTGACGGCGGAAGTCTCGCAACAGACCTTCGACCGGATGAAGGCGGAACGCCTGGCCGAGGCCGAGCGTATCCGCGCACGCGGCCGCGAAACGGCCCGCCGCATCCGCGCCGTCGCCGACCGCCAGGTGATCGAGATCGTCGCCGAGGCACAGCGCGAATCCGAGATCCTTCGCGGTGAAGGCGACGCCCAGCGCAACGGCATTTTCGCCGACGCCTTCGGCCGCGATCCGGACTTCTTCGAGTTCTATCGCTCGATGGCGGCCTATCAGAGGGCGCTTGAAAATTCCGACACGACGATGGTGCTGTCGCCGAATTCGGAGTTCTTCAAGTTCTTCAAGAGCGCCGGGTCCTCTCCGGCTGCCGCAGCCGCGCCCGAGGCGAGCTCGTCCGAGCCCGCCGCCGGCACAGCCGACGAAGAAGCGACAACGCAGCAATGATGCTGTTTCTGACGGCCCTCGGTCTCATGCTTGTGATCGAGGGCTTTCTTTATGGCGGCGTGCCGTCATTCGCCAAGAAAATGGCGGCGATGCTGCTGGATACGCCCGACGACGTGCTGCGCAAGGGGGGCATCGCCGCGGCGCTTCTCGGTCTCGCGCTGATCTGGCTGGCGCACCGGCTTTGACGGCCGGGGCTTCACAAAGCGGCCACGCTTCTCACTTATGCGTGACAATCCGATTGTACCGGGCGCGGAACGCTTTATGTTCCCGCGCAATGGCGGCCGGCGGGTGGCCGCAATCTTCCCTGGAGGCTTCTCGATGGTTTTCGATTCACTGGTCCTGAAACCGATGCGGCTGGCGGGCGCCGCTGTGCTGTCGCTGGGGCTCCTCGCGGGCACGACGATGCTTTCGGGCGAGCACGGTTTCCGCGCCGAGGCGCAGGAAGGCCCCGCTTCGGTGGCGGACCTTTCGGAGAAGCTGATCGATTCCGTCGTCAACATCTCGACGTCGCAGACCGTCGGCGGCAGCGACCGCAACGTTCCGCGGCCGGAATTGCCCGAGGGCTCGCCTTTCCAGGAATTTTTCGACGAGTTCTTCGACCAGAACAAGGACGGCGCGGCGCCGCAATCGCGGCAGGTGCAGTCGCTGGGCTCGGGCTTCGTGGTCGACGAATCCGGCATCGTGATCACCAACAATCACGTCATCGAGGGCGCCGACGAGGTTGCCGTCAACTTCAATGACGGCACCAAGATCGAGGCCGAAGTCATCGGCCATGACCCGAAGACCGATATCGCGGTGCTCAGGATCGATCCGGGCGACAAGAAGCTGAAGGCCGTGGCGTTCGGCGAATCCGACGTGATGCGCGTCGGCGACTGGGTGCTCGCCATCGGCAACCCGTTCGGGCTCGGCGGCACGGTAACGCTCGGCATTGTCTCGGCGATCGGCCGCGACATCAATTCCGGCCCCTATGACGATTTCATCCAGACGGACGCGGCCATCAACCGCGGCAATTCCGGCGGGCCGCTGTTCAACATGAAGGGCGAGGTCGTTGGCATCAACACGGCGATCATCTCGCCCTCGGGCGGGTCGATCGGCATCGGCTTTTCGATCCCGGCCAATCTGGCGAAGAACGTGATCGACCAGCTGGTCGAGTTCGGCGAGACGAGGCGCGGCTGGCTGGGCGTGCGCATCCAGTCGGTAACCGACGAGATCGCCGAAAGCCTCGGCATGGACCGCGCGCGCGGCGCGCTGGTTGCGGGCATCGTCGAGGGCGGTCCAGTCGATGACGGTTCGATCGAGCCGGGCGACGTGATCATCGAGTTCGACGGCAAACCCGTCGAGGAAACCCGCGAATTGCCGCGCATCGTCGCCGACACGCCGGTCGGCAAGGCCGTCGATGTCGTCGTCATCCGCAAGGGCGAGCAGATGAACATCAAGGTGACGCTCGGCCGGCTCGAGGACAGCGACGAACTGGCCATGGCGCCTTCCGGCGACGAGGACGGCGACCTGCCGGCGGAACCGGCGGACACGATCGAACTCTACGGCATGACACTTGCCGAGCTGGATGACAGCCAGCGCGATGCCTTCAAGATCGAGGACAGTGTCGAGAGCGGCGTTGTGATCGTCGAGGTGGCGCCGGATTCGGCGGCGGCGGAAAAAGGCATTCGCCCCGGCGAGACGATCGTCGAGATCGCGCAGGAAGCGGTGGCCAATCCGCAGGAGGTCGTCGATTCCATCGAGGAACTGAAGTCGGAGAACCGCCGCAACGCGCTTCTGATGCTGGCCGCGCCGACGGGCGAATTGCGCTTCGTGACGGTGCGGATCGACTGATCCGGCTGCACCTCGAAAGATCGAAGGCGGTCAGCCCGGCTGGCCGCCTTTTTTCGTGCGCCAGTCCTCCGCCGTGATGCGGTAGACGACGTGGCGCTTGAGATGCGCGTGGGTGTCGGGGATATGCGGATGATCGAAGTCGCGCGCCGGCTCGCGCCTCAGACCGATACGCTCCATCACGGAGGTGGAGCGGTTGTTGTCATGCACGGCGAAGGAGACGATCTCGGGCAGACCGAGTGTCTCGAAACCGTGCTTTAGAGCGGTGCATGCGCCTTCGGTGGCATAGCCCTTGCCCCAGTGACGTGTCGCCAGACGCCAGCCGACCTCGACCGTGCCGGCGGGAAAGGCCGGCTCGACATCGCCGTCATGCAGGCCGCAGAAGCCGAGACACTCGCCGGTTTCGCGCAGTTCGAGCGCGGGGAAGGTAAGCCGCTCGGCCTGGCGAAGAAGCAGCGTTTCGAAGAAGGCGTCCGATTGCTGCCGGTCGCGCCGGAAGGGAAAGAACTCCATGACTTGCGGGTCGGAATTGATCTCGTAGAAAATATCGCGGTCGCGCTCCTCCCATGGTCGCAGGATCAGGCGTTCCGTTTCGAGATGCGGCGTCATCGAACGAATTCTTCGTCGCGGTATCCCTGGATGTAGAGCAGGGCGGTGAGATCATTGCGGTCGACGCGGATCTTCGCCTGGGCGGCGACGGAGGGCTTGGCGTGCAGCGCCACGCCGGCTCCGGCCATGGCGAGCATGGAGAGATCGTTGGCGCCGTCGCCGACTGCGATGGCGTCTTCGGGGGCAAGCCCGAGGCGGGCGGCGATCTCGGTCAGCGCGTCGGCCTTGGCCTGGCGACCGAGGATCGGTTCGACGACTTCGCCGGTGAGCTTGCCGTCCGCCTTGACGAGGCGGTTGGCGCGCGTTTCCTGGAAGCCGATCATTTCGGCGATGCGATCGGTGAAATCGGTGAAGCCGCCGGACACGAGCACGCACCACGCGCCATTTGCCTTCATCGTGCCGATCAGCTCCGGTCCGCCCGGCATCAGCTCGATGCGCTCGGCGATGACCTTGTCGATGGTGGCGACGGGGAGGCCCTTGAGGAGGCCGACGCGTTCGCGCAATGCGCCCTCGAAACCGATCTCGCCATTCATTGCGCGGGCGGTGATCGAGGCGACATAGTCGCCGACGCCGGCATCGTCGGCGAGTTCGTCGACGCATTCCTGGCGGATCATGGTGGAATCCATGTCGGCGATCAGGATCTTCTTGCGGCGTTTCTCCGGCGAAACCGTCTGGATGGCGACATCGATCGCCTGGCCTTCGAAGCAGGCGGCAAGCCTCTCGGCGAGGTCGCCTTGGCGCGCTTCATCGAGCGGAGCGGGCGTGGCGATGTCGGCGGCGCGGCCGGGCGACAGCCAGTCGGTCGTCGCGTCCGGAAGCATTGCGGCGATGCTGGCGACCGCGTCCTCGTCGAGCGTGCAGGCGTCGGGATTGGCAATCAGGGTGACGATCGTGTTCATGGGCGGTAGAAGCCGAGCCTGGTTTGGAAGGAAAGGGTAGCAAGCGTGGAGGATATCCGGCGCGCGGTGTTGATAGCGGGGCCGACGGCGAGCGGCAAGTCGGCGCTGGCGCTGCGTATCGCCGCCGAGATCGGCGGAGTGATCGTCAATACCGATTCCATGCAGGTCTATGACGTTTTGCGGTTGCTGACGGCGCGGCCGGATGCGGAGGAGATGGCGCGCGTCCCGCATCGGCTATACGGTCATGTATCGCCCTCGGTCAGCTACTCGACGGGGCGCTGGCTGGACGACGTGCGCGCGGTGATGGAGGAGGACGAGATCGCGGGCAGGCCGCTGGTCTTCACCGGCGGCACCGGGCTCTATTTTCGGGCGTTGACGCGTGGATTGTCGCCGATGCCGAAGGTGCCCGACGCGGTGCGCGAGCGCTGGCGCTCCCGGCTCGCGGAGGAAGGGGCGGAGAAGCTGCACGAGATCCTGCGGCATGAGGACCCCGCAGCGGCGGCGGCGATCCGGCCCGCCGACGGCCAGCGCATCCTGCGCGCGCTGGAGGTCCGGGACGTCTCCGGCCGGTCGATCCTCGACTGGCAGGCGGAAGCGGGAACGCCTCTGGTCGACGAGGGGCGGGCGGAGCGTTATCTGGTCCTGCCGGACCGGGACAGTCTCAATGCGCGTATCGAGGATCGCTTCGACAAAATGGTCGAACAGGGAGCGCTGGACGAGGTCAGGGCGCTCAATGCGCTGAGGCTCGATCCGGCCCTGCCGGCGATGAAGGCGATCGGCGTGCGCGAATTAACCAACGTGCTGGAAAACAAAACTTCCCTAAAGGAAGCCATCGCCTTGGCGAAAACCGCGACACGGCAATATGCGAAGCGGCAAATGACGTGGTTTCGCAACCAGTTAGGCGAAGGCTGGAAGGTCGTGAATCACCCAGGCGGCGCTGACGCCTAAAGCTTTAACGATTTCTTCAAGAATCGTTCAACCGAGCCGCTTAACGCCGCGGAAATAAAGGCTTGCCTAACGTTGCCCAGAGGCAGGCGGCGGGCACAATGCGGTTACATCGTACCGAAAAATCATTCATGATTTATCTCGTGCTCCTACTGGGAGCCGCGGTTTGCGCCTTCTGGGCGAATGACGTCGTTTTCGGCGGATTCGACAGCCAGGCGGTACCCGACGAGATCTCCACCGGCCTGATCGCATTGCGCATCGAACTCGGGCTTCTATGTTCGGCCATTCTGGTTGGCACGTTTCACTTCTATCCGATGTTGCGCCGGCAGACGCTGGAGCATGGGGAGTGGCGCGAGAAGTACGAGATGCTCAACCAGAAGAGCCAGAACTTCCAGAAGGCGGCCCTGACCGACCCGATGACCGGGCTGCAGAACCGGCGTTATTTCGACGATGCGCTGGCGCAATATATGGAGGAGTTCTCGCGCATCGAGCGACCGCTCGGGATCATGCTTCTCGACATCGACCATTTCAAATCGATCAACGACACGCATGGGCACGATGTCGGCGACGAGGTGATCAAGGGGCTCGCCAACACGATCCGCGATTATACGAGACACCACGATATCGCCGCGCGCGTCGGTGGCGAGGAGTTCGCGGTCGTGGCGCCGAATGTCGGCAGCGCGGAACTGGAGAAGATGGCGAACCGGTTGCGTCTCGCCGTGTCCAATCTGGTCTTCAATCTCGGCGATACCGTCCGGCTGAAGATCACCATCAGCGTGGGCATTGCGATCTGGGACGGCGAGGAGACCGGCGCAAAGCTCTACAAGCGCGCCGACGGCAATCTCTACGAGGCCAAGCGCGGCGGCCGCAACAAGGTCTGCGCCTGACCTTCGGGGGGCCAACTTCCCGTCATTCGCCATTTTCCGCTGCACCGTGCTAGCTTGCCGCCGGATGGTGCGAAGCGGTGACGGTATGAAAGCTGCGGTCAACACGCGTTACGGATCGCCACAGGCGGTATCGATCCGTGACATCGCGAAACCGCAACCGGCAGCCGGCGAGATCCTTGTCCGGATTCACGCGACGACGGTCAGCCGGACCGATTGCGGGATGCTGCGGGGGCATCCGTTTTTCATTCGTCTGGTGACCGGGCTGTTTCGCCCGAAGATCACGGTCCTTGGCATGGATTTCGCCGGTGTGGTCGAGGCCGTCGGGGCGGACGTGACCAGCTTCAAGCCCGGGGACCATGTATTCGGCCTGTCACCGGATCGATACGGCGCACATGCCGAGTATCTGTGCATGCCCGAGGACGGACCGATCGCATTCATGTCGGCCGGGATCGGTTATTGCGACGCGGTCCTTTGCGAAGGCGCCTGGTATGCGCATACTTATCTTGAGGAATTCGGACTGGGGCCGGGCAACACGATCCTGATATATGGCGCGAGCGGCGCGATCGGTCTCGCGGCGGTTCAGCTTGCGAAGGCCAGAGGGGCATCCGTCACTGCCGTCGCGACGGAAGCGCATTTCGATTTGCTCAAATCGCTCGGCGCGGACCGGATGCTCGACTACAGGGCGCAGGATTTCACGAAAATTGGCGAGACTTTCGATTTCGTCCTCGACGCTGTCGGGAAAACGTCGTTCTTCGCGTGCCGGGGGCTGCTGAAGCCCGAAGGGCGGTTCTCGGCGACCGATCTCGGGCCGTGGTGGCAGACCATCTGGCTATCGTTGTGGTTTTTCGCGGTCGGGAGCAAGCGGGCTTCATTTCCGATGCCGAAGTGCAGCAAGGCGCTGATCGAGTATTTCAAGGCGCGGATGGAGGCGGGCGAATTGCGTGCCGTCATAGACCGGACCTATCGCCTCGACGCGATCGTCGAGGCCTATCTCTACGTGGAATCAGCAAGAAAGACCGGAATCGTCGTGATTCCGGTCGTTCAAGACGGGGCCGGAGCGGCTTCTATTTCCGGAAACGGTTGATCAGGTCGCGCGCGCCATTGCCGGCGGCGGGCTCGGGAGCGCGTTTCGGTGCCGGCGCCGGGGCGGGGGCGGGTGTCGGGGCCGGACGGGCGAAGCGGTCGCGGCCGCCATGCAGGGAGCCTTCCTCGGTAAAGAGTTTGGCGAGTTCCTCGCGGTCGACGGCGTTTCTGGCCGGTTGCTGGTCGCTGTAGCGCGGCGGCTGGGCCCCGACCTGATGCTCGATATCGGCAAGAGACGGGCGCTGCTCGCCGATCTGGGCCTCGCCGAGCGGCTGCTTGATGCCCGGCGCGTTGTCGTACATGTCGTCGAGGCCGGAATGGATGCCGCGCGGGAAGCGCATCTTGTAGATGACGTCCTCGACATCGATCTGGACGTCGCCGGACAGAACCGCGACCTGTTCGTCATAGAGATGGTTGCCGGGCAGCTGCGACGGCGCGACCTTCTCGAAGGTCATGCGCATGGGCGTCGACACGCCCTGGCCGAAGGCAATCGCCTCGCGGTTGGCAAGCGACGGCAGGAAGTTGATGGCCGAGCGCGAGGATCCTGCGATCGCCTTGCGCATGATCTCCTGGTCGCGCTCGTTGCCGAGACGCATGGAGAAGAAGGTGTTGCACTGGGAAAGGATCGTCTCGTCCAGCTCGCCGGGGCGCTGCGAGACGATGCCGAGATAGACGCCGTATTTACGGCCTTCCTTGGCGATGCGGGCGATGGCGGAGCGGGTCGGCGCGAAGCCGGCGCTCTGGTCGGTCGGGATGTAGCGGTGCGCTTCCTCGCAGACCACCAGGGTCTGGATCTGCGATTTCGACCAGACGGCGAGGTCGAAGGCGAGACGGCACAGTACCGAGGCGACCGAATTGACGATTTCGGACGGCATGCCGCTCATCTGGAAGGCGGTGATCGGCTTGCCGTGGGCGGGCACGCGGTAGATGGTCGAGACGACGTCGAAAATGTTGTCCTCGATCGTCTTCGAGGCGAACATGAAGCGGTAGCGCGGATCGTTCGAGACGGCTTCGAGGCGATTCTTCAGCGCCTTGAGATGCGGGCGCTCGTTGCGGCCCTCGAGCATGCCGATACGGTCCTCGATCAGATGCTGCAGATCGGAAATGCGGTAGGGGACCGGCGTGTCGGCGGTGACGGCGGTCATGTCGTGATGCTTGCGCAGCGACGGCTGTCCGTTGCCCTTGAACTGCATCTTTGCGAGCGGGATCAGGTCGCGCAGCGCGTCGATCTCTTCGGGAACCGGTTGACGGCCGCGGAACACCACCTCGGAGAACTCCTCCAGACGGAACATCCAGAAGGGAAGATCGAGTTCGGTATCGGTGATGGTGATCGCCAGATCCGGGAAGGCGGAGGCGAACTCGTTGTGCGGATCGAGGATCAGGACGCGCACGTCCGGGCGGGCCTCGACGATCTTGCGCAACAGCAGCGTGACGGCGGTCGACTTGCCGACGCCGGTGGTGCCGACCACGGCGAAGTGGCGGGAGATCAGGCTGTCGATGGAGATCAGCGCCGGGATCTCGTTGTTCTGGGACAGGCAGCCGACCTCGACGGCGCGTTCATCATTGTTCTCGTAGATCGCGGCGAGGTCGCCGATGCGGATGCGGTGCGCGACCGCGCCGAGATAGGGATAGGAGGAAATGCCGCCGGTAAAGCGCGCCTTGCCGCTGCCGTCATCGGTGATCTCGCCGACGAGTTCCACATGGATGTGGATCAGGTTGCCTTCGTCCTTGTTCCAGGTGCCCGACCCGGTATCGACCTTGAAGAGCATGCCGACGATGCGGTTGTCGCCGACGCGGATGGAGATCAGCTGACCGACGGCCCAATAGTCCTCGCTGGCGGAATCGCCCTTGCCGGCCAGGGCCGCGACAATCGCATGCGTGCCGTCGCAGGAAACCACGAAGCCTTCCGTGCGATTGCGCTTGTGCACATGGAGATTTTCATAGACCGCCGAAGCGTCCCCGGCCTGCGTATCCGTCATTCAAAATTGTCCTGCCGCATGGAACCGGCATTGTGGCGGGGCGAAGTTAAGGAATGGCTACGTGGACAGCTAGACTTGCAAGTAGGGCCAAGTCTCCGGTCGCGTCTGATTGGCGCAGCAGCAGGCTTGACTGTCTCCGGAGCCGGTCATATTGTCCGCGCCCATGACGAAGATCATTCTCGTAGTAGGACCGCGCATGGGCAGGGCGATGTAATCGCCCGGCGGCAAGCTCCCATGCGCGGAAAACACAAGGCTCCTCAGGGGGCCTTTTTTATTGCACCTCTCCTCCAATCACATATTACGTCTCCAGCGCAAACCGGCGCATGAGACGCCGAAGACGGGAAAGTAACGATGAACGCGAAAGCCAAGCCGGGCGAGAAATGGCAGATGACCGGCGCCGAAATGGTCATACAGGCGTTGAAGGACAACGGGGTCGAGCATGTGTTCGGCTATCCGGGGGGCGCCGTGCTTCCGATCTATGACGAGATTTTCCAGCAGGAAGACGTCGAGCACATCCTGGTGCGCCACGAGCAGGGCGCCGGCCACGCGGCCGAAGGCTATGCCCGCTCCACCGGCAAGCCGGGCGTCATGCTGGTGACCTCGGGCCCGGGCGCGACCAATGCGGTGACGCCGCTGCAGGACGCGCTGATGGATTCCATTCCGCTTGTCTGCATCACCGGCCAGGTGCCGACGACGCTGATCGGCTCCGACGCTTTCCAGGAATGCGACACGGTCGGCATCACCCGGCCCTGCACCAAGCACAACTGGCTGGTCAAGGACGTCAACGACCTGCCGCGCGTCCTGCACGAGGCCTTCCGCGTCGCGACGACCGGGCGGCCGGGGCCGGTTGTGGTCGACATCCCGAAGGACGTCCAGTTCGCCACCGGAACCTACCACGCGCCGGACATCGCCGACATGCGGGCGAGCTATCATCCGCGGCTTTCCGGCGACGAGACGCTGATCGAGCAGGCCGTGGCGATGATGCGCGCGGCGAAGCGCCCGGTCATCTATTCGGGCGGCGGCGTCATCAATTCCGGTCCGGAAGCAAGCCGGCTGCTGCGCGAACTGGTCGACCTGACCGGTTTTCCGATCACCTCGACGCTGATGGGCCTCGGCGCCTATGCGGCGAGCGGACCGAACTGGCTCGGCATGCTCGGCATGCACGGAACCTATGAGGCCAACATGACGATGCATGATTGCGACGTCATGGTGAATATCGGCGCGCGCTTCGACGACCGCATCACCGGGCGCATCGACAAGTTCGCGCCGCGCGCGAAGATCATCCATATCGATATCGACCCGTCCTCGATCAACAAGATCATCCGGTCCGATCTTGGCATCATCGGCGATGTCGGCCATGTCCTGGAGGACATGGTGCGCATCTGGCGCGCCTCGGGCGGGCTCGAGGACAAGTCGGCGCTGAAGCAGTGGTGGAACCAGATCGGCAAGTGGAAGGCGCGCAACTCGCTCGCCTACACGCCGAACAAGGACGTCATCATGCCGCAATACGCCATCGAGCGCCTCCACGAGGCGTCGCTGCGGTCGGGCAAGGAGACCTTCATCACGACGGAAGTCGGCCAGCACCAGATGTGGGCGGCGCAGTTCTTCGGTTTTGAAGAGCCCAATCACTGGATGACCTCGGGCGGCCTCGGCACGATGGGCTACGGCCTGCCGGCGGCGCTCGGCGTGCAGATCGCCCATCGCGACGCGCTGGTCGTCGACATTGCGGGCGATGCCTCTGTGCTGATGACGATCCAGGAAATGTCGGCGGCGGTGCAGCACAACGCGCCGATCAAGATCTTCATCCTGAACAACCAGTATATGGGCATGGTGCGCCAGTGGCAGCAATTGCTGCATGGCAACCGGCTGTCGCATTCCTATACGGAAGCATTGCCGGATTTCGTCATGCTTGCAGAGGCTTACGGCGGCAAGGGGATCCGTTGCGAGAAGCCGGACGAGCTGGACGACGCGCTTGACGAGATGATCGCATCCGACAAGCCGGTGATCTTCGATTGCCGCGTGGCCAATCTCGCCAACTGCTTCCCGATGATCCCGTCGGGCAAGGCGCATAACGAGATGCTGCTGCCGGACGAGGCGACCGACGAGGCCGTGGCGAACGCCATCAGCGCGGAAGGAAAGGCGCTCGTCTGAGCGCTTGCCGGAAACCGCGATGCAGAAGAACCCGCCCGGCCTTGCCGACTATGCGCTGCTGACCGCGCTGGCCCTCTTGTGGGGCAGTGCGTTCCTGCTGTCGAAAGTCGCCGTCGCCGAGGTGTCGCCGATCACGGTCACGCTGCTCCGCCAGTTCATCGCGCTCGTCGCGCTCGGTACCATTGCTGCGGTCTCGGGGCGCTGGTTCCGTCCGTCGGCGCGCGACCATGTCTTCATGGTCATCTGCGCGATCGCCGGCACCGCGTTGCCCTATACGCTGATCAATTGGGGCGTCGTGGTGATCGACAGCGGGCTGGCCGCGATCCTGATGGGGTTCATGCCACTGGTCGTCCTGCTGCTCGCGCATCTGGTCACCCATGACGAGAAGCTTACCCTGCCGAAACTGGGTGGCGTCGCGCTCGGCATTGGCGGGCTGGCGATCCTGTTCTGGCCGCAGCTCGCTTCCGGCTTCGGGCACGATCTGATGCGCCAGGTCGCGATCCTCGGCGCGGCGTTCGCTTATGGCGTCAACGCGCTGTCGACCAAGAAGCTCGTCGGGCATCCGCCGATGGCGCTGATGGCCTACATCACCGGCTGGACGATGGTGTTCCTCGTGCCGGCGGCCTTCCTGTTCGAGGACCCGCTGTCGATCCATCCATCGATGCCGGTCGGCATGGCGATCCTGGCGCTCGGCCTCTTGCCTTCGGCAGCCGGGGCCCTCGTCATGGTGACGATCATCCGCCGCCAGGGGGCGACCTTCTTCGGCCTGATCAACCTGTTGATCCCGATTGCGGGCGTCGTGCTCGCGGTCATCTTTCTGGGCGAACGACCGGGCCTCAATGCGCTCGCTGCGCTCGCCGTCATCATCTGCGGCCTGATGGTCGCACGCATCAAACCGTCCGCAAGGAAATCCATCGCTCAGGAGAGCCACCCATGAACGCACGTCAGCAGGCCACCGGATCGGCCTATTTCATCGCCAAGGAAACGCAGACCGCCGAAACGCACACGCTGTCGGTGCTGGTCGACAACGAACCCGGCGTTCTCGCCCGCGTGATCGGACTGTTTTCCGGCCGCGGCTACAATATCGAGAGCCTGACCGTGTCCGAGACCGAGCATGAAAAGCACCAGTCTCGCATCACCATCGTGACGCGCGGCACGCCGCATGTCCTCGACCAGATCAAGGCGCAGCTGGAGCGCATCGTGCCGGTGCACCGGGTCGTCGACCTGACGGTGCGCGCGCATGATCTCGGCCACGAAAAGCCGCTGGAACGCGAGCTGGCGCTGATCAAGGTCTCGGGCAAGGGCGAGAGCCGCGTCGAGGCGCTGCGCCTCGCCGACGCCTTCAAGGCGACGGTGATCGACGCCAATGTCGAGCATTTCATCTTCGAGATCACCGGACGGACCTCGAAGATCGAGCAGTTCATCGGCATTATGGCGCCGCTCGGTCTCGTCGAGGTGTGTCGCACTGGCGTCGCGGCGATGAGCCGCGGCGGAGAAGGGATGTGAGTGCGGACAAGACCGTCCGGCCCGAGCCGCCGAAAGGCGCGGTGCTGCTGGACGGTCATATCGATGTGCCGGCGGACCGTCTCGCGGCCGTCGAGGCGGGGCTGGCCGAGCATGTGCGGCTGACGCATGCGGAGCCGGGCTGCCTGTTCTTCAGCGTCACGCCGTGCGGCGACATTGCGGGCCGCTTCATCGTTTCGGAAATCTTCGCCGACGAGGCGGCTTTCGCCGCGCATCAGGCGCGCGGCGCGGCATCGCCCTGGGCCGAGGTGACGAAGGACATCCCGCGCCAATACGAGATCAGGACCGCCTGACATTTTGGATTTCGCATCACTTTCGCTGCTGTTCGCCGCCGCGGTTACTCTGCACAATCTGGAGGAGGCGATCTGGCTGCCGGGCTGGTCGCACCATGCGGGGCGCTATCATGTCCCGGTTTCGGCGCGGCAGTTCCGCTTTGCCGTGCTGGCGCTGACGGTCGCCGCCTGGGCACTCGTCGGCTGGTCGGCGCTCGGCAGTTCATTTGCTGACTATCTCGTCTCAGGCTATGCGCTGGCGATGCTGGTCAATGTCGTCTTTCCGCATCTGGCGGCGACATTCGCGATGCGCCGCTACGCGCCGGGGACGGCGACGGCGGTTCTGTTCAACCTGCCGGTGACCGCGCTGCTGTTGCAGCAAGGGTTCGCCGAAGACCGGCTCGATCCGGACACGTTCCTGTGGGCAGGGCCGCTGGTCGCGATCGTGATCGCGATTTCGATCCCGGTGCTGTTTGCCGCGAGTGCGGGCGATTCAAAACCGGAATAGGCGGATCAGCGTTCGGTCACGTCGAACATCGTCATCATCAGTTCGACATGTTCGGGCTCGTGGAACCATTTCGGCAGCAATGCGCGCATCAGTTCGGGGGTCAGGTCCGGATTGCTCTCGCGCCATTTGCGCGCGCTCTCCAAAGCCTCCTCCTTGCGGCCTGCCATCCAGAGCGAGGTGAACAGCATCCGGTAGGCCCAGACCACGCCGGACCCCGCGCGCATGCCGCGCTGGATCAGTTCAATCGACTCGTCGTAGCGCTTCTGCTTTCTGAGCGCCGCGGACCGGCCGAACAGGACGTTGAAGTGAAAGGGATCGAGCGGGCTGAGCGCCTCCGCCCGGTCGAAATAGGTCAGCGATTCCTCCGCGCAGCCGCGATAGATCGCGTTCCACCCCTTGCGCAGCCAGCCCCAGGCATTGTTCGGATCGAGCGCCAGCGCCCTGTCGGCGAATTGGTCGGCCTGCGGGAAATCGTCGCCGGCGAGCGCGGTGGCCGCCGACAGCGCGACGAGCGATGCGGGATCGTCGCGCACCAGCGGCGCCGCGCGCGCGACCATCTCGACCGCGATGGCGCGGTCGGTGACGGCATCCTTGCTCCACAGATAACAGCACTGATGCGCGTGGCACCACGCCTTGTAGGCGAGCGCCGGAGCGTAGTCCGGCGCATGGCCGAGCGCCGTGTCGAGCAGGGCGATGGCCTTGACATTTTCCTCGCGCCGGTGCGCCCAGAAATGGGGAAGCGCGGTCAGCACGAGTTCATAGGCCGTCCGGTCCGCCGTCGGGCGCCGGCTGGCCCGGGCGATTTCGGCATTGCGAAGATTGGGAGCGATCTGTCCCGCCACCTGCGCCGCGATCCGGTCCTGAAGATCGAAGAGATCGTCCATCCGGTCGTCGAAGCGCTCGGCCCAGACGGCGCGTCCGTCGCCGGCCGCAACCAGTTCCACGGTGATGCGGACGCGGTCTCCGGAGCGGCGGACCGAGCCCTCGACCAGATAGTCCGCGCCGAGGCGTTGGCCGATCGTCAGGATGTCGAGCGGCTGGCCGCGCAAGGCGAAGGCGGATTGCCGGGCGATGACGTGGAACTCGCTCACCCGTGACAGCGCGCTGGTGATTTCGGAGACGACGCCGTCGGCGAACATGTCGGCATCGGCGACGCCGAGTTCGTCGAAGGCGAGGATCGCCAGCCGGGGTCGCCCCTCCTTGAATTCGGGCAATTGCGGCGCGGCGCCTGGAGTAGCGTCGGCCGTCGCGCGCATCTGGCGCAGCCAGTCCTCGAAGCCCTCGGAGGCGAGATCGAAACCGTCGAGGAAGACGCCGTCGCCTTCGAGATCGCAGGCGATTTCGCCGCTCTGCAGCCAGACATATTGCCGGTCGGCCATCAGAACGCCCTCCGGCAGATCGCGGCGCATGACCGACAATTCCTGGCGCAGCGATGCGCGGGCCTGCTCGTCCGAGCGGTCCGACCAGAGCAAGTCGGCGAGGCGGCCCCGCTCCGCCTTGAGATCGGGCTGGCGGACGAGGAAAGCGAGCATCGCCTGGGCGCGGCGCGACAGCGCCCCGGGCGCGCCGGGGCCGGTCAGACGGAAGGGACCTTTGAGATGGAGCGTCAGCACGGCGATTTCAGCGGGCGATTCAGACAGACAAAAAGTGACCTAAAGGCACTAGCTTAGCATTTTTGCCGGCTTCGTTCGATGGGGGCTTTCGCCGGCCGGCCACTTTGCGAAAGGGACGTCAATCCGGCGTGGCGGAGCGCGAACGAATCCGGTACAGCCGAGGCCATGAAATTCTCCCCGCAGCAGGACGACGCGCTCAACGCCGTGGCGCAGTGGCTCAAGAATGGCGACCGGCAATTGTTCCGGCTGTTCGGCTATGCCGGCACGGGCAAGACGACGCTGGCGCGGCATTTCGCCGAACATGTCGACGGGCAGGTGCAGTTCGCGGCCTTTACCGGCAAGGCGGCGCAGGTGCTGCGCGCCAAGGGTGCGTCGAACGCCAAGACGATCCATTCGTTGATCTACCGGCCGCGCGGCGAGGAAGCGATTTCGGACGAGACGACCGGCAAGACCTCGATGTCGCCGACCTTCTCGCTCAACCGGCAGAGCGACATCGCAAGGGCGAAGCTCGTCGTCGTCGACGAGTGCTCGATGGTGGACGAAAATCTCGGCCGCGACCTGATGAGCTTCGGCACGCCGATCCTGGTGCTCGGCGATCCCGGCCAGTTGCCGCCGATTTCGGGCGGCGGTTTCTTCACCGAGCACGAGCCGGATTTCCTGCTGACGGAGATCCACCGGCAGGCGGCGGAAAACCCGATCATCCGCCTCGCCATGGATGTCCGTGCGGGCAACGAGATCATGTATGGCGATTACGGCACCACCCAGGTGATCGGCAAAAGCGACGTGGACCAGGACCTGGTTCTGGCCGCGGACCAGGTGCTGGTCGGCATCAACCGGACGCGGCGGCGCTACAATCAGCGGCTGCGCGAGTTGAAGGGCTTCACGGCCGCCTATCCGCAGGCCGGCGACAAGCTGGTCTGCCTGCGCAACGACCCGGCCAAGGGGCTTTTGAACGGCTCGCTGTGGAAGGTGATGACCGCGTCGAAGGAGACGGTGAAGCCGGGGATCAACCTGCTGGTTTCGCCCGACGACGGCGACACGGATCGCGGCGTCGCCAAAATCAAGCTCCTGAAGGCCGCCTTCGATGCGCCGGATGACGATATCCCGTGGCAGACCAAGAAACGCTACGACGACTTCGACTACGGCTACGCGCTGACCGTGCACAAGGCGCAGGGTTCGCAGTGGGACGACGTGGTGCTGTTCGACGAGAGTTTCGCGTTTCGCGACATGCGCAGCCGGTGGCTTTACACTGCGATAACGCGCGCCGCGAATACGCTTACCATCGTTAAGTGAATTAACATTCTTTCAGTCTATATGCGTCTTCCAGCAATATCCGACGTATAAAGACAGTTCATGTCCGCACCCTCTGCATTGTCGAACACGCTGCTGCAAGCCGCCGGCCAGGCGGCATCCGCGCCTGTGCGGGAGGATTTCGCTGCGCCGGCCATCGGCCCGTTCTCTGTGGAGTTCCTGCTGCATGCGGCCTTCATTTGGGCGGCGCTGATCGTCATCTGCATGATCGTCTTCGGCTATCGCAGGATGCGCGGCAAGGAAGGCGGCAACGACTTTCCGGACGTCTACCAGCGCCAGCTCGAGGAAATGCGCAAACAGCCCAACAAGGGCTGATCGCCTCACCCTGGCGTTTCCCTGATATCGAACAGAACCGCCGTGGCGTCGTCGCTCGGCTTCATGCGCGGGTAGATCCGCCCGTCTGGATCCTCGCGCCGCTCGATATCGCGCAGCCGCGCGCCGAGCCGTTTGAGGCCGTCCCGCCGGGCGGCGGCGACCAGGTCCGGCGGCTCATAGACGCCGTAGGCCATCGCCAGCGCGGCGAAGCCGTCCGAACACAACAATCCTGTCAGCGGCGTGGCGCCGCCAAGACGCGCCGAAACGAGGTGATCCGCCGCCTCTGGCGTGGAGCCGAGGGTCCAGACGTTGCTGGCGGAACTGTTGAACTGGCCGCGAAGCGCCCGTTCGCGGGCGAGCAGGGCAGGGTCGTCGATCAGCCGCGGCAACTTGTCGAGACCGCCCGCCTCCTCGATGACGCGCCGCGCCGCCTCGCGTTCATGGGCGGCATTGTCCGGCATGGCGGAATGGATAGCGGTTTCGCCGTCGCAATCGCAGACGAATAATGAGCAGTCGCCGAGCCCGTAGGTGACGATGGCGTCGTCCTCGATGCGGATCATCTGGAAACCTGCGATCGGCAGGTTCCAGGCCGGCATGTCGCGCTCCTGGGCGGCGAAGGCGACGATGCGGCGCGCCAGCGCATTGGTCGAGCGCACGACGTCGACCATGGAACGGCCCGGCGCGATCATCTCCTCGAAATGCACCTTGGCGAAGGTGGCGAGCCAGGCGGCGTCGCTGTCATGGCGGCCGACGACGAAATCCGGACCGAGGCCGGTCGCGCCGTCGATGACGAAGGCGCATTGCGCGGTCCAGCCCATCTGGTCCTCGTTGGGGCGGTTTTCCGAGCCGGGCAGGCTCAGCGAATCGATGATCGAAAGCGTCAGCATGGGATCGATTGAGCGCGGGATTGTTGCAGCGGTTTGACATCGGGCCGGGCAGCCGCCGGGTTTTCCTCCAAGACTTTATCCTGTCGCCGAAATGCAACGAAAAGCGGGCGCCGGCGTTTCATATCCCGACTGAAACGGGAGACGCCGATCATGCTCAAATGGATTCTGATCCTTCTTATCGTCGCAGCCATCGCCAGCCTGTTGGGCTTCCATGGCGTTGCCGGCATTGCAGGCACCCTGGCGCGCGTCCTGATCTTCATCGTTCTGGCCGTCCTGGCCGTGATGCTGCTGCTCGGGATCATCGCGGTCGCGTAGCGCGGCTCTTTTTGGGACCGGTAACCTTTCCGATCATGTTTCATCATGATCGGGGACCGGTCCATGCGCGATTGCCACCGGGACAATTTTCCGGCTGCATGCGGGTTTCAAAAGCGGGGCGGATGACATACGCCTCGCTTGTTGGACCCATTTGGTGAAATCGCCATGCCTGCAAAATTGTCCGTCAATCTCAACGCCATCGCGCTTTTACGGAACCGACGCGACCTGCCATGGCCGAGCGTGACCGCGCTCGGCCGTATCGCGCTGGAAGCGGGCGCGCACGGGCTGACGGTGCATCCGCGCCCCGACCAGCGCCATGTGCGGTTCACCGACCTGCCGGAAATTCGCGCGCTGATCGACGACTCGTTCCCGCAAGCCGAATTCAACATCGAAGGCTATCCGACCGGTGATTTCCTCGCGCTGGTGGAGGCGACCGAGCCGGAACAGGTGACGCTGGTACCGGACGATCCGGAGCAGCCGACATCGGACCATGGCTGGGACTTCGTCGCCAATCGCGACATGCTGAAGGCGATCGTCGCGCGGCTGAAGAAGACCGGCGCGCGCATCTCGCTGTTCTGCGACCCGGACGCCGCGCCGGAGCAGATCGAGGCGGCGAAGGATACCGGGGCCGACCGTATCGAACTTTATACCGGCCCTTATGGCGGCTGTTACGACAACCCGAAAAAGGCGGCGGAACAGGTGGACTTGCTGGGCCGGACCGCCGATGCGGCGCATGCGCTGGGTCTTGGCGTCAATGCCGGTCACGACCTGACGGTCGACAACCTCCCGGCCCTCGTGACGCGCATTCCCTTCCTCTCGGAGGTTTCCATTGGCCACGGCCTGACGGCCGATGCGCTTGAACACGGCATGGGCGGCGCGGTGAAGCGGTTCCTGGGAGCGCTGGGGCGCTAGGATCCTGCGCTGGTTTCAGAAATGCTCGCCGGCCTTGAACGGACCGACACGCATGCTGGCGGCGACCAGATAGGCGGTCGACCAGCCGATCAGCAGGAAGCCGTTGACGCTCTCCAGCGCCGCGAGGATGCGCCATTCGTGGCTGGTGATCACGTCGCCATAGCCGACAGTGGAGAAGGTGGCGGTCGAGAAATAGAGCGCGGTTTCGAAATCGCCGAAGACGTTCAGCCCGTAATAGAAGGCGGCCCATAGCCAGACCTCGACCGTCAGGATCGCGAAGATGCCGATGACGACCGTGTTCATCGCCAGCAAGCGGCTGCGATGGCCCTGCGGCCGCACCTTTCCGGTCAGCCAGTTCATCGTGCGCGTCACCCAGATCAGGCCAAATGTATGGATGACCACGGTGAGTGAAATGATCAGCGTGCCGAGGGCGAGATTGGCGAACATGATGGGTTCTTAGCCCAGCGCATGGGCGTGTCAATCGCCTTGAATTGACCTTTTCTCAGGCCGTTCCGGCACGGAAAGAACCCGTTCACCATTTGCAGCTACCATTTCGCCGCAAAACCAGGGAGACGGCCATGCTTCAGCGGCTATTCTCACGCGGCGTGACGCGAGACCGCATCGAGGACGCGATCGAACACAGTCCGGAAGCCGAGCAGCGCGATGCGTTGCGCGAGCGCAGCGCCGTGATCCTGCAAAGGCTGGAAAACAAGCGGCTGGAAGCCCGGCGGGCGGAGTTGGCGGATAAGCGCGCCGAACACAAGGCGGCCGAACAGGCGGAGCGCGAGGCGTTGGACTACGCTGCGGCCGACGAGACAACCGATATGGAGCCCGAGGCCGAGGAAACCGAAACCGAGATTGCGGAGACCGCAGCGCCGGCGGAGTTCGCGGACGAGCCGGTTGCCGCCGCGATGGATTTCGATGAGCCGCGGGCGCATGACTACGATGATGACGACACTCTGGAACTGGCCGAAGCGCCGTTCCGCGAGACGCATCCCGAGATGGACCGCGCCGTCCTGGAGGACGACGTCAATTTCGAGGATGAGGCGGAAGAGGATGTCTCGGCTGAAGCGGATACCGGAACCGTCGAGTTTAGGCCACTGGAAGAGCCCGAGGAAGTTGCCGAGGTGATGGTAGAAGCCGGGCCGGCGCCATTCGCCGAAACGGATGCCGAAGATGACGTGGCCGCTTTCGAGGAAGCCGAAGTCCCGGATTTTCCCGATGCGCCCGCAGATGCGGCCTTCGAGGCCGACGAACCGGTGACGCGGCCGGGACCGGGCGAAGAGCTTTTTGCCGAGAGCGAGCCGCTCCGGCCAGCTGCGGATGTCAATCTGCCCTTCTCCATGTCCCGTGACGATGGTGATGCCGCGGCCGGCGAGACGCATCACAGCACGCTCGCCGACCAGGATCCGGAAGCCTATGAGCAATTGCTGCGCAAGGCCGAGGAAGCCAGGGCCCGTATCGCGAAACGCCTCGAGACGCTGAAGGCCGAGGAACAGGCGAACGCCGCCGCGAGCCTGCTCGATATCGGTGCGGCCGCACCGCCGCTGGCGCCCGATCACGGCGACGAAGACGACTGACCGATCCCTCATTCGTGTGCTTGACGCAGGGGGCGTAGCTCTGTAAATGACCCGAACCGTACCGTACGGTACTTATTAGGGTCGCACATGATGCTTGCCTCCGATACCAGCGAAACAGCCGCTGCGGACAGCGGAACGGATGATTTCGGCCCGCGCCAGGCGGATGTGCTGGAGGCGGCGCTGGCGCTGCTGGTCGAGGGCGGCGACAAGGGTTTCACCACGGCGCGGCTGGCGCGCGCGGCGAACTGTTCCAAGGAAAGCCTGTACAAATGGTTCGGCGACCGCAACGGGCTGCTCGCGGCGATGGTGACCTACCAAGCGTCGAAGGTGCGCGTGGCGGGCTCGCTCAACGCGCGGCCGGGCGCAGACGAGTTTCGGCGGCAGCTGGCCGATTTCGCCCGTGATCTGCTGACGGTGCTGTCTGGGCCGACCTCGCTGGCGCTGAACCGGCTGGCAATCGGCGAGGCGGGGCGGACCGACGCGCAGCTTGGCCATCTTTTAACGGAGCGCGGGCGGCGCGCCATCGAGGAACGCGCCAAGAAGCTGCTCGACACGGGCAAGCGCGCCGGGCTGATCCGGTTCGACGACCGCGAGGAGGCTTTTGCGACGCTTTATGGGCTGATTGTCGGCGACATGCATGTGCGCATGCTGCTCGGCGAGACCGTTCCGGCGCTGGCCGGCGACACGGCGATCGGCGCCCAGGCGGCGCGCGCCATCGAAAAATTCCACCGGCTCTACGCGGCCGGGGATGACATGACCACCACAGCTTAGAAACAACACGTCAAGGGAAGGAAACGATCATGCGTGTCTATTACGATCGCGATGCCGATCTCAATCTCATCAAGTCGAAGAAGGTCGCCATCATCGGCTACGGGTCGCAGGGCCGGGCGCACGCGCTGAACCTGAAGGATTCCGGCGCCAATGACGTCGCCGTCGCACTGCGCGAAGGATCGGCGACCGCGAAGAAGGCAGAGGCCGACGGCTTCAAGGTGATGTCCGTTGCGGACGCAGCCGGCTGGGCCGACCTGATGATGATGGCGACGCCTGACGAGCTGCAGGCCGGCATCTACAAGGAGCACATCGCCGCCAATATCCGCGACGGCGCGGCCATTGCCTTCGCGCATGGCCTGAACGTCCATTTCGGCCTGATCGAGCCGAAGTCGACGGTCGATGTCGTGATGATCGCGCCGAAGGGCCCGGGCCACACGGTGCGCGGCGAATACCAGAAAGGCGGCGGCGTGCCGTGCCTGATCGCCGTCCACCAGGATGCGTCCGGCAATGCCCATGACCTCGCTCTGTCCTACGCCTGCGGCGTCGGCGGCGGCCGGTCGGGCATCATCGAGACCAATTTCCGCGAAGAGTGCGAGACCGACCTGTTCGGCGAGCAGGTTGTGCTGTGCGGCGGCCTGGTCGAACTGATCCGCGCTGGTTTCGAGACGCTGGTGGAAGCCGGTTACGCGCCGGAGATGGCCTATTTCGAGTGCCTGCACGAAGTGAAGCTGATCGTCGACCTGATCTATGAGGGCGGCATCGCCAACATGAACTACTCGATCTCGAACACCGCCGAGTGGGGCGAGTACCAGTCGGGCCCGCGCATCATCACCGAGGAAACCAAGGCCGAGATGAAGCGCGTGCTGACCGACATCCAGACCGGCAAGTTCACCTCCGAGTGGATGCAGGAATGGCATTCCGGCGCCGCCCGCTTCAAGGCGACCCGCCGCCTCAATGACGAGCATCCGATCGAGCAGGTCGGCGAGAAGCTGCGCGGCATGATGCCGTGGATCAAGTCGAACGCGCTGGTCGACAAGGCGAAGAACTAAGCCACTCCCTTAGAAAAATCTTCGAGGGCCGCGGGAAACCGCGGCCCTTTTTCGTTGCGAAATATTCCAATCTATTTAGGTCAGTAATATTGACATAAATTGCGCCGAGGAGCATGGTCGCGTTCAAAAATTTCCCGAGGAAACACCCATGGAACACGATCATCGTTTCGCCTCGCGCGAAGCCCGAATGAAGGCGTCGGAGATCCGCGAGCTTTTGAAGCTCCTGGACCAGCCGGACATCATCTCCTTTGCAGGCGGCATACCCGATCCGGCGCTGTTTCCGGCGGATGCATTCCGGCGGGCTTATGGCGAAGCGCTGACCGGCGCGGCGGCGGGCGCGGCGCTGCAATATTCGACCAGCGAGGGCCATGCGGGCCTGCGTGAGTGGATCGTCGGCCAGATGGCGAGCATCGGCATTGTCTGCACGCCGGACAATATCGTCATCACGTCGGGTTCGCAGCAGGCGCTTGACTATCTCGGCAAGCTGTTCCTGTCGCCGGCCGACACGGCGCTGGTGACATGGCCGACCTATCTCGGCGCGCTGCAGGCCTTCAACGCCTATGAGCCGAATTACGACCGGCTGGAGCCGATGGGCAACCGCGAACCGGGCGATTTCGCGTGGCAGGCACGCGAGAAGGGCGGTGCGGTGAAATTCGCTTATGTGTCGCCGGACTTCGCCAATCCGACCGGGGAGACGATGACGCGGGCCGAACGCGAACGCGTGCTCGATCTGGCCGATACGCTCGACATCGCGGTGATCGAGGACGGGGCGTACCAGTCGCTGCGCTATGACGGCGCGGCGATCCCGCCGCTGCTGGCGTTGGAGATCGCGAAGAAGGGCGATATCGACCAGTGCCGGACAATCTATTGCGGCACGTTTTCGAAGACGCTGTCGCCGGGGCTGCGCGTCGGCTGGGTCTGTGCGGCAAAGGACATCGTGTCGCGGCTGGTGATCCTCAAACAGGCCGGCGATCTGCATTCGGCGACGATCAACCAAGCGGCGATGAACGCAGTGGCGCGCGAGATGTTCGACGATCAGGTCGAGACCATCCGGAAGGTTTATGGCGGACGCCGCGACCACATGCTGGCGGCTCTGAAGCGTGAAATGCCGGAGGGCGTCAGCTGGAGCCGGCCCGAGGGCGGCATGTTCGTCTGGCTGACGCTGCCGGAAGGCATGGACGGGGCGGCGCTGCTGGCGCAGTCGCTGGAAAGCGCGCGCGTGGCCTTCGTGCCGGGCAGGGCATTCTTCGCCGACGGGACTGGCGCGAATACGATCCGCCTGTCGTTCTCATGCGCGTCAGAGGCGATGATCGACGAGGGCATCAAGCGGCTGGGCGAATTGATCCGCGGCGCAGCTTAACGCTTCGCGGCCGCGCAATTCACGCTATAAGCGGCTTATACGGGAGGAGCGCATGACGATTGCCGAGGATATCGAGACGCTTAAGCGCCAGGAAGAGGCTCTGCGGTTCGACCATATGAGCGACGAGGACGCCTGGGCGCTCGGCTCGCTCATGCGCTCGCGCGCCGCCGAGAAAGGGCTTCCGCTGGTGATCGACATACGCGTCGCCGGCCGACCTCTGTTCTACGCGGCGCTGCCCGGCACCACGCCGGACAATCCGGAATGGGTGCGGCGCAAGATCAATGTCGTGATGCGCTACCACAAATGCTCCTATCGGGCCGGACGCGAGATCGCGGCGGGGAGCATGCCGCTTGACGAGAGCCGCGGCGTCGAGCCGATCGAGATGGCGCCGCATGGCGGCTCGTTCCCGATCCACATCAGGGGGACCGGCATTGTCGGGACGGTCACCGTGTCGGGCATCCCGCAGCGCGAGGACCATCGCTTCGTTTTCGAATGCCTGTGCGCCCATCTCGGCGTCGATCCGGAACCGTTGGCTCTCGGTCCGGAAGACTGAGAAAGAAAAAGGCCGCGGGATTCCGCGGCCTCTTCATGCGTCTGTCAGGCTCAGTTGGCCGAGAGCTTCAATGAAGCGATACCGACGGCGACGTTGACGCCTTCCTGCGACTGCAGGCTGACCGGCTGCAGCGCGATCGAATCTTCCCAGCCGCCGAGCAGCACATTCGCACCGAGGCCGACCACGAAGGAGGCCGACGCGGTGGCGCCGCCATAGTTGCCGGCGAGGGCGCCGTCGGAGATGCCGCGCGTGGTCGGCGCGATCACTGCCCAGCGCATCAGCGTGTTCTGGGTCTTACCGATATCGAGGCCGAATTTCTCGATCGAACCGGAGTAGTTTTCCTGGGCGAGGCCGGAGACAGCCGGGAAGAAGGTGCAATCGAGATTGCTTTTCGTGGCGATTGCGAAGTTGAAACCGTCTTCGACGGCGCAATCCAGCATGCCGAGCTTGACGCGCTCCTGCGCGGCCGCCGGAGCGGCGAGGCCGGCGATGAGCGCGCCCGCGAGCATGATCGATCTGGTTATGGTCATTTGAATGTCTTTCCCTCAGGATTTGGTTTTGCCGCAAAGGCGGCGACGCCGCGCGGAATCGACCGCAAATGTGGCTTTGTCATGCCGATGCATTGACAAAATCGCGGCATTTGTACCGCTTGGGCGAAAGATCTTCCGGGATGCGTCCGCCTTGCATCTGGATTAAGCACAAAACGGACAGGGAAGGGGCGTCGCGGGAAGTTGACGGAAAATCCGGCGCGGAAACCGACAGTGCTGCGGTTGGCCGAGGTGATGCTTCGCCTTGGCGACGGACCGCTTGCCTTCGAGCACGCCAACCGATCGGCTATCGACGCCTATTGGGAAAAGGTGACTGCCCAGATGCCGCGGCTGTGGAACGGCCCGGCCTTTCTGTTCGAGGATGTCCGCCTTGAAGGCGGGCGCCTCATCGGTACCGCGAGGCGCACGGATTTCGCGACATTTCTCTACTGGCGCGACAATGGCCGCCCGCGCGACGTCATCCATATTACCGGAACATCGCTGCCCGTGCTGGCCGACGGCTCGCTCTTCGGCGTGCGCATGGCGGCGCATACCGCCAATGGCGGCGAGGTCTATTTCCCGGCCGGCTCCCTGGAGGACGGCGATCTCGTGGGCGGCGCGTTCGATCTGACGGCAAGCATCGCGCGGGAACTGGCGGAAGAGACCGGGTTCGCCTTCGACGGGGCCGAAGGCGTGTTTACGGCGGCATTCGATCGCGGCGCCTACCACATCGCGCGGCGCAACCGGCTGGCAGGCGATTTCGACAGCTGCCGGGATCTGCTCGCCCGCCATCAGGCCGAAACCGGCGACGACGAGATCGAGGCGGCGGTCGCGATCCGCCCGGATGACGCCGGGCTCGCGGCGCTGAAGCCCTATGCGCGCGCACTGGCCGATTGGCACTTCGAAAACGAGGCGTTTTCCTGTAGCGGAGAGAGCTGAAAAGAAGGGGAATCGCATGCCACGGCGCTACGCAATCTACGATGTGTTTACCGACAAGGCCCTGTCCGGCAACCAACTCGCCGTGGTCTTCGACAGCGACGGGCTGGACGATGCGGCTATGCAGGCGATCGCCCGCGAATTCAACTTGTCGGAGACCGTGTTCATCGGCGCGGCCGACAATCCAGCGTATTCCGCGGCGCTGCGCATCTTCACGCCGGGCCGCGAACTTCCCTTTGCGGGCCACCCGACCGTCGGCGCGGCGATCGCGATCGGCGAGGACCGTCCGGCCGACGGCGCGGAAGACCGGCTGATGGTCCTTGGCGAAGAGATAGGGCCGGTGCGCTGCGCACTGCGGCTCGGCGAACCGTCCTACGCCGAATTCGACCTGCCGCGGCTGCCCGAAGAGATCGACCACGAGATCGAAAAGGCGGCCATCGCGGCGGCGATCGGCGCGGCGCCCGAGGAGGTCGGTTTCGAGAATCACCAGGTCAGCGTGTGGTCGGCCGGCAACGCCTTCGTCTTCGTGCCGCTTGACGGTATCGGCCCGGTGCAGCGTCTGTCGCTCGACAAGTCGTTGTGGGACGAGATCGCCCCGGTGGTGGATGGCCACCAGGCGTCGCTCTACGCCTATACCCGGGACGTGATCCACCATGATTGCGCGTTTCATGCGCGCATGTTCGCCCCGGAAATGGGGCTCGGCGAAGATCCCGCGACGGGTTCCGCCGTGGCCGGTTTCGCTGGCGCCATCGCCTGGTTCGACGGGCTGGCGGAAGGGCCGACCGCCTATGTCATCGAGCAGGGCATCGAAATGGGCCGCCCGTCGAAAATCCGCCTCGAGATCGACGGAAAGGCGGGCGTCATTCACGCGGCGAGGATCGGCGGACACGCGGTCAAGGTCGCCGAAGGCACATTGCTTGCTTAAGCCCTTTACAAACCGGGCCGGCGCGACTAGATGTCCGGCTCCGGCGGGTGTGTAGCTCAGATGGTAGAGCAGCTGACTCTTAATCAGCGGGTCCACGGTTCGAGCCCGTGCTCACCCACCAAAATCCTCTCTAAATAACATGTGCCTAGGCCTTGAAGGCTGCCGGACGCCTTCCGAGTTTTCTCATTTCGGAAGGATATCGGAAGGTCCAATTTTTTTGTTGGAACCGGTCTGGTTGAATGTCCGAATTTGATTCCAAAACGGACTTCCGAAAAAAGTACGTAAATGACCTCTTCTGACCCGGAGCCGACATCAGCTAGCGACAAAAGACGCTGGGGTGCTGGTTCGGGTGTCATGGCTTTCGAGCACGGTCGTTCAGAACGGTGGCGGGACCAGCGGGCCGGGCTTTTGAAACGCCGCGGGCACGTGCAAGACGCGACATGTCAAGCGGAAGCCATATTGATAAATGATTGCCTGCAACGCTAGCACGAGGCCGGCGCAGACACTAAACTGTTGGTGTTGGGATCTGGATTGGAGGAGCCGTCCCGGACGAAAATGATCACGCCGACCTACGACTATCTTCTTGTTTTAGCGTCCGTTCTCGTGTCGCTGATGGCGTCATTCACGGGACTGATGCTGACGAAAGGCATCTCCGCGCTACCGGAAGGCAGGCGCAAGATGCAGATCGTCATGGCCGCGCTTGCGCTTGGCGGTGGCATCTGGTCGATGCATTTCGTCGCCATCCTGGCGATGCGGTTTCCGCTGCCCATCGACTATGATTCTATCTTTACGCTCGGTTCCGCCCTGATCGCCATCCTGATGGCGGGCCTTGCACTGCTGATCATGCATTTCGCGCCGCGAACCTGGATCAGCCAGGTCGCCGCCGGGGTGATTCTCGGCAACGGCATCGTCGTCATGCATTATGTCGGCATGTCGGCGTTGCGCGGCTGTCTCACGCTTTACGAGCCGATGGGCGTGATCCTGTCCGTTCTCGGCGCGACCGTGATGGGCATCATCGCCATCGGCGTTGCCTACGCTAAACGCGACACGGCGCATATTCTCGCATCGACCGTCATCTTCGGCTCGTCGGTTGTCGTGGTGCATTTCGTCGCCATCGCCTGGACCGAGTTCCAGATTTCCGGAACGTTCACGGGCACGACACCGCTGATCGAGAACGGCACGCTGGCGCTGCTCGTCATGTTCTCCGCCTTCGTGATCTGCGGCACTTTCCTGCTGACCTCGACCAACTACGTCTTCACCGGCTTCGGCAATGCGGCGACGGCGGGCGGACCGCCGGCCTCGTTTGCCGGGGCGCATGAGGGCGGCGACGAATCGCTGCCGGAGGACGTGTTGCCGTCGGCCTTCGTGCCGCATGGCGATGCGCCGCGCATTCCCTACGAACGCGACAAGCGCACCTTTTTCGTTCCGGCCGACCAAGTGATCGCGCTTCGCGCGGAAGGGCACTACACCGTGCTCTACACGCGCGAGGAGAAGCTGTTCTGCCCGTGGTCGATCTCAGAAGCGGAGAAGCGGCTGCCGGAAGCGCTGTTCCTGCGCACCCATCGCAGCTATCTCGTCAACATCCACCAGGTGACGGCTTTCGAACGTCACAAGGACAGCGGTTCGTGCCATTTCGAGGGCGTGCAATCGCTGAAATTTGCGCCGGTGAGCCGCGGCAATGTCGCTTGCGTGCGCGAAGCGCTCGGTCTCTAGAGCCGCAAGCGAAACCTTACCGCTTTCGCATTTCGTGCAGATAAATCGCATTTCGTGAAATGCGCCGCGCCCGCCATGTCTTAGCGGTCGCCTGCGACATTCTGTCTCCTATGGTCCCGGCCACGCGGGCGCCGGCTCGGCCCGGTCCGCTGTGCGGGAGGAATACATGATACCAGGTACATTTGATTATCACCGGCCGGAATCCGTCGCGGACGCGGTAGCGCTGCTTGCCAAACATGGCGACGAGGCGCGCGCGATCGCGGGCGGCCACAGCCTGATCCCGATGATGAAGCTGCGCATGGCGGAAGTCGCGCATCTTGTCGACCTGCAGGCCATCGGCGACCTGAAAGGGATCGCGATCGATGGCGGAACGGTCACCATTGGTGCGATGACAACGCAGCACGAGCTGATCGCGGACGAGGCGCTGGCCAAGGCCGCACCGATCATCCGCGAAGCTTCACTGCAGATCGCCGACCCTCAGGTGCGCTATGTCGGCACGATCGGCGGCAATGTCGCCAATGGCGATCCGGGTAACGACATGCCTGGCCTGATGCAGTGTCTCGATGCGACCTATTTGCTTTCCGGCCCTGAAGGGACCCGCGAAGTCGCGGCGCGCGATTTCTACGAAGCGGCCTATTTCACCGCCCGCAGCGATGACGAATTGCTGGTGGCGATCCGCTTCACCGCGCCGAACGGCGGCTACGCCTATGAAAAGCAAAAGCGCAAGATCGGCGACTACGCGACCGCCGCGGCGGCAGTGCAAATCGCAAAGGACGACGGTGGCTGTTCATCGGCTTCCATCGCGATGACCAATCTCTCCGATACTCCGGTCTGGTGCGAGGCGGCAGCAAGCGCGCTGGTCGGAACCAGCCTCGACAAGGCGGCTATCGATGCGGCCGTCGCGGCCATGACCGATGCGATCGATCCGCAGGAGGACAATCGCGGTCCGGTCGATTTCAAGAAACATGTCGCCGGCGTCATTTTGCGCCGTGCAATCGAGCGCGCCGCGTTGCGCGCCTGATCGGGAGGAACTCAATGGGCAAGATGCATATCAAGGTGGCGGTCAACGGCAAACAGCATGAACTGCTGGCCGAACCGCGCGAATTGCTGATCCACGTGCTGCGCGAGGAACTCGGGATCACCGGGCCGCATATCGGCTGCGAGACGTCTCATTGCGGCGCTTGTACCGTCGACATGGACGGCAAGTCGGTGAAGTCCTGCACGGTGTTCGCGGCGCAGGCGAACGGCGCCAGTATCACGACGATCGAGGGGTTGGGCAATCCGGACGGGCTGCATGTGCTGCAGCAAATGTTCAAGGAGCATCACGGATTGCAGTGCGGTTTCTGCACGCCGGGCATGATCACCCGCGCCTACCGTTTGCTGCAGGAAAATCCCGACCCGACCGAAGAGGAGGTCCGGTTCGGCATGGCCGGCAATCTGTGCCGCTGCACGGGCTACCAGAACATCGTCAAGGCAATCCTTGCCGCCGCGGCCGAACTGAACGCCGCAAAGGAGGCAGCACAATGAACGAGATGACACCCCCGAAAACCGAACGCGCGGAAGCGCTGAAGGGTCTTGGTTCGTCGCGCAAGCGTGTCGAGGATGCTCGCTTCACCCAGGGCAAGGGCAACTATGTGGACGATCTGAAGCTGCCAGGCATGCTGTTCGGCGATTTCGTCCGCTCGCCCTATGCCCATGCGCGCGTCAAGTCGATCAATGCCGACAAGGCAAAGGCGCTTCCCGGCGTCGTCGCGGTGTTGACGGCCGCCGATCTGGCGCCGCTCAACCTGCGCTGGATGCCTACACTGGCCGGCGACAAGCAGATGGTGCTCGCCGACGGCAAGGTGCTGTTCCAGGGGCAGGAAGTCGCCTTCGTTGTCGCTGAGGACCGCTATATCGCCGCCGACGCGGTGGAACTGGTCGAAGTCGAATACGAAGAACTTCCCGTTGTCGTCGATCCGTTCCAGGCGCAGGCCGACGACGCGCCTGTGCTGCGCGAAGATCTGGAAGGCAAGATGGAGGGCGCGCACGGGCCGCGCCGGCATCACAACCACATCTTCACCTGGGAACAGGGCGACAAGGACGCGACCGAAAGCATTCTTGGCTCGGCGGACGTTGTCGCGGAAGAGATGATCTACTACCACCGCACGCATCCGTGCCCGCTGGAAACCTGCGGCTGCGTCGCCTCCATGGACAAGGTCAACGGCAAGCTGACCGTGCACGGCACGTTCCAGGCGCCGCATGCGGTGCGCACGGTGGCGTCGCTGATCTCGGGCATCGCCGAGCATAATATCCGCATCATCTCGCCGGATATCGGCGGTGGCTTCGGCAACAAGGTGGGAGTCTATCCCGGCTATATCTGCTCCATCGTCGCATCCATCGTCACCGGCGTGCCCGTGAAGTGGATCGAGGACCGGATGGAAAACCTGATGGCAACGGCCTTTGCCCGCGACTACTGGATGCAGGGCAAGATCGCAGCGACGAAGGACGGCAAGATCACCGGATTGTGGTGCCACACCACGGCGGACCACGGCGCCTTCGACGCCTGCGCCGACCCGTCCAAGTTCCCGGCCGGCTTCATGAATATCTGCACCGGCTCCTACGACATCCCGACGGCCTATCTGGCGGTCGACGGTGTCTATACCAACAAGGCGCCGGGCGGCGTGGCCTATCGCTGCTCGTTCCGGGTGACGGAGGCGGCCTATTTCATCGAGCGAATGATCGAAGTTCTTGCCATCAAGCTCGGCATGGATGCGGCGGAACTGCGGGCCAAGAACTTCATCCGCAAGGACCAGTTCCCGTATCAGTCCGCGCTCGGCTGGGAATACGACTCGGGCGACTATCACACCGCATGGGACAAGGCCCTGAAGGCCGTGGACTATGACGGGCTGCGCAAGGAGCAGGCGGAGCGGATCGAAGCCTTCAAGCGGGGCGAGACGCGCAAGCTGCTCGGCATCGGGCTGACGCATTTCACGGAAATCGTCGGCGCGGGACCGGTCAAGAATTGCGACATTCTCGGTCTCGGCATGTTCGACAGTTGCGAAATCCGCATCCATCCGACGGGGTCTGCGATCGCCCGGCTTGGCACGATCAGCCAGGGGCAGGGGCATGCGACGACCTTCGCGCAGATCCTCGCCTCGGAGATCGGCCTTCCGGCCGACGACATCACCATCGAGGAGGGCGACACCGACACCGCGCCATACGGTCTCGGCACCTATGGATCGCGCTCGACGCCGGTCGCGGGCGCGGCGACCGCCATGGCCGGCCGCAAGATCCGCGCCAAGGCGCAGATGATCGCGGCCTATCTGCTCGAAGTGCATGACGACGACGTGGAGTGGGATGTTGACCGCTTCGTGGTCAAGGGCGCGCCCGAGCGCTTCAAGACCATGAAGGAGATCGCGTTTGCCTCCTACAACCAGGCTATACCGGGCATCGAGCCGGGTCTGGAAGCGGTGAGTTATTACGATCCGCCGAACATGACCTACCCCTTCGGCGCCTATATCTGCGTCATGGAGATCGACGCCGATACGGGCGAACATGAAATTCGGCAGTTCTATGCGTTGGACGATTGCGGCACCCGCATCAACCCGATGATCATCGAGGGGCAGGTGCATGGCGGCGCAACCGAAGGTTACGCCATCGCGATGGGGCAGGAGATCTCCTATGACGCAATGGGTAACGTCAAGACCGGCACGCTGATGGATTTCTTCATCCCGACCGCGTGGGAAACGCCACATTACACGACCGATCACACGGTGACGCCGAGCCCGCATCACCCGATCGGTGCGAAGGGCGTGGGCGAGAGCCCAAATGTCGGCTCCGTCCCGGCATTCTCCAATGCGGTACATGACGCGTTCCGGGCATTCGGCCTCGTGCAGTCGCACATGCCGCATGACCAGTGGCGTATCTGGACGGTTGCGCGCGACCTCGGGCTGCACGGCTGAGCGCGATCCCGAACCAATGGCGTCCGGGCCCGACCCGGACGTCTTCGGAGCTATGACCATGTCCTGGCAGAAATTGCAGGCCGACCTGTCCGATACGGGCTATGTCGCGTCCGACGATCTGGCGATGGCGCTTTTCCTGGCGGTGACGCTCGGCAAGCCGCTGCTGCTCGAAGGGCCGGCCGGCGTCGGCAAGACCCAGATCGCCAAGACGCTTGCCGAATTGCAGGCGGCGAAGCTGATCCGGCTGCAATGCTATGAGGGGTTGGACGCCAGCCACGCCATCTATGAGTGGAACTACCAGCGGCAATTGCTGTCGATCCGCGCCAGCGCCGAAGAACACAAGCCGTCCGACGAGATCGAGGATCATATCTTCTCCGAGAAGTTCCTGCTGCAGCGTCCCTTGCTGGAAGCGATAAGGCAAGAAAAGCCTGCCGTTCTGCTGATCGACGAGATCGACCGGGCGGACGAGGAATTCGAGGCCTATTTGCTGGAGATCCTGTCGGACTTCCAGATCACCATTCCGGAGGTCGGCACCATCGAGGCGACGTCGCGGCCGCATGTCATCCTGACGGCGAACGGCGCGCGCGACCTGTCGGACGCGCTGAGGCGGCGCTGCCTCTACAATTATGTCGACTATCCGGATCGGGGAACCGAAATGGCGATCCTCGCCAGGCGTTGCCCGGCGCTGGAGGACCGGCTGGCGGAGCAAATCGTCGGCTTCGTGCAGGCGTTGCGCAAGGAAGAGCTCGAAAAGAAACCGGGTATCGCCGAGATGCTCGACTGGGCCGCTGCGCTGGCGGGCCTCGGCGTCAACGACCTGGCGGACGATCCGGAACAGACCCAGGCGACACTGGTCTGCCTGCTGAAGACCGAGCGCGACCGCGCAGCCGTGCCCAAGGAGGTGCAGCAGCGTCTCGTCGGAAAGGCGGCCTGACATGCAGGTGACGCGTTTCCCCGAACGCGCCGGCGGTCCGGCGGAACGTCTGGCCGGCTTCATGGCGCATCTGCGGCTGAACGGCATTCCGGCCGGTCTTGGCGAGACCGAGACGGCGCTGGCGGCGCTCGGCGCGGTCGATGCCAACGCCATCGGCGAGGTGCGTTCGGCGCTGAGGGCGGTCTGCGCCGGCGACGCCGACCAGGAGAAACGCTTCGATGACCTGTTCGACGCCTATTGGCTGAACCGGGGACGTAAGCGCGACGGAACGTCGGTCAGCCATTCTTCGCGCAATATGAAGGCTTATAGCGGCAGCAATTACCGGCGGGCTCCCGGCGCGAGCGACGACGAGGGCGAGGCCGATACGCCGGATGACGACAAAGCGGGGGAGACGGGTCGGTCGGGCACCGGCCGGCTTGTCGCCTCGAAGGTCTCGACCATCGAGAAGACCGATCTGCGCAAGCTTATGACCCCGGAGGACCTGGAGGAGGCCGAACGCGTGGCGGAGAAGATCGCGCGTTCCATCCGCGACAAGCGCTCGCGGCGGCGCAAGGCGGCGTTGCATGGCGACGCGCTCGACATGCGCAAAATCCTGCGCAAGAGCATTCATCGCGGCGGCGAGCCGATAGAATTGTTCCGCAAGGCGCGGCCGGACCGGCCGGTCAATGTCATCGCGATCCTGGACGTCTCCGGCTCGATGACGGTCTATGCGCGGGTGTTTCTGGCGTTCCTCAAGGGGCTTGTATCCGCCGATCAACGCACCGACGCCTATCTGTTCCACACGCAACTCGTGCGCATCTCGGACACGTTGCGCGACAGCGACACGATGCGCGCGGTCAACCGGCTGTCGCTCATGGCCAAGGGCTTCGGCGGCGGCACGCGGATCGGCGCCAATCTGAAGCAGTTCAACGCGCAATATGCGGCGCAGTCGGTCAATGGGCGCAGCGTCGTGATCATCCTGTCGGACGGCTACGACACGGATCCGCCGGAGATGATCGACGAGGCGCTGGCCCGGCTGAAACGGCGCGGCGCGCGCATCGTCTGGCTCAACCCGCTGAAGGGCTGGGAGGGCTATGCGCCGGTCGCGCGCGGCATGGCCGCGGCGCTGCCGCATCTCGACCATTTCGCCGCGGCGAACACGCTTGCCGATCTTGCTGCGCTCGAGCCGTGGCTGAACGGGCTGTGAGGGAGGACGTCATGGGACAGAAAGCCGACATTCTCAGGCAGGTCGCCGAATTGAAGAACGCGGGCGAAGCCTTCGTGCTGGCGACGGTGGTGCGCACGGTCGCGGCGACGGCAGCGAAGGCTGGCGCCAAGGCGATCATCCGGGCCGACGGAACGATCATGGACGGCTGGATCGGCGGCGGCTGCGCGCGCGGCGCCGTGCTGAAGGCGGCAAAGGACGCAATCGCCGATGGCGAGCCGCGCTTCGTCTCGGTGCAGCCGGAGGATATGCTCGCCGAACTGGGCGTTTCGGCGGGCGCCGAAAAGGAAGGCGTGCGGTTCGCGCGCAACATGTGCCCCTCGAAGGGCACGATGGATGTCTTCATCGAGCCGGTCTTGCCGGCGCCCGGCGTGATCATTCTTGGCTCAAGTCCAGTCGCCGTGGCGCTGGCCGATATCGCGCCGGGTTTCGGCTACCAGGTGACGGTCTGCGCGCCGGCGGACGAGCAGGGCGCCTTTGGCGCCGCAGACACGCGCATCGACGGCTTCATGCTGGAAGCCGCCGAGACGGCCGACAAATATCTCGTTGTCTCGACGCAGGGACGCGGCGACGAGGCGGCGCTGAGCGCGGCGCTGTCGGTGCCGTCGGCCCATGTCGCATTCGTCGGCAGCAGGGCCAAGGCGGCGGCGCTGGGCGAGAAACTCGTTGCCAAGGGCGTCGACGAAACGCGGCTCGCCGCGCTGAAGGCGCCGGCCGGCCTCGATATCGGTGCGATCACGCCGGACGAGATCGCCCTGTCGATCATGGCGGAAATCACCCAGGTTCGCCGCCGGCGCCAGCGCGCCGTAGCCGAAGGAGGCGCATCATGACAGCGTTCAATCGTTTGGCGAGCCGCCTTGGCGCCATGCTGAATTCCGTTTTTCGGCCTGTCGAGGGCGGGCAACAAATTACAGAAACCCCTAAGTGCGATCTCGTGGTGAAAGCCATGCTGATCGGCCATTCCTGCTGCGGATAATTGAGGACCAACCAATGGAAATGAAAGACGAAATCCGGATCGAGGCACCGCGGGCGCGCGTCTACGAGGCACTCAACGATCCGGACATCCTGAAGGAATGCATTCCCGGTTGCGAGGAACTGATCAAGCACACCGATACGGATCTGGAAGCCAAGGTAACGCTGAAGATCGGGCCGGTGAAAGCCAAGTTCGGCGGCAAGGTCACGCTCGACCAGTCGAATGCGCCTGGCCGGTTCTCATTGACGGGCGAGGGCAGCGGCGGCGTTGCCGGCTTCGCCAAGGGCAAGGCCGATGTCGAACTTGCCGAGGATGGCGACGCGACGATCCTGAATTACGCGGCCAAGGCCGATGTCGGCGGCAAGATCGCGCAACTCGGCAGCCGGCTGATCAATTCGACAGCGAACCGGCTGGCAGGCCAGTTCTTTGAGAAATTCAGGCAGGAAGTCGAGAAGGAAAGTATTTCCGCGGACTGACCTGTGCCGACATATCCGGGAGGCCTTCTCGGTCTTCAGCTGGCAACTGAACGCGCAATCCGCCCTATGGCTGGTATCGTCGGCTCATGGCAAATAACAGACGGTTCTCCGACGACAGCGAGACGTCCGCTTCTGACCCTAAGCCGACTTCGAGCGCATGGATTTGCATGGTGCAGTGAGCGTTGGGAACCGGGTCCTACCGCTCTACGAACGCCGGAGGATCGAATACGGTAACAGAGGGAGGTTCCTCTTCCAGTCTCTGCACGTCGATCAAACATGTCTGGGCACCGGGCCCCTGCGCCAGTTTCGATGTCGGCAGGTCCGCCGTCAGCGTGTTCGGATTGCCGTGCTTGCAGCAATCGGGATCGCTGTCCATATCCGGGTCGTACCACGCGCCGGTCGCGATCATGACCACCCCCGGCCGGACCCCCGGATCGAGGATCGCGGCGCTGAGACACGACCCCCGCGCATTGAACAGGCGAACTATGTCGCCATCCGCAATGCCGCGTTCTTCCGCGTCGCGCGGGTTCATCCGGCACGGTTCGCGGCCATGCAGCTTGCTGGCCCGGCTGTGCGAAGCGTGATCGAGCTGGCTGTGCAGTCGTCGCGCCGGCTGATGCGAAATCATGTGCAGCGGCCAGGTCCGCGCGAGCGGCGCGCCGAGCCATTCCGCCGGCTCGCTCCACACCGGATGGCCCGGCAGGCCGAACCCGGCGATCGTGTCGCTGAATATCTCGATGCGCCCCGACGGGGTGGCAAGCGGATTGGCCGCCGCATCCTCGCGGAAGGCCCGCAGCATCGTCACCGGCTCGTCGGGCGGCGTCAGCCGGACGATGCCGGTTTCGCGAAACGTCTCGTAGTCGGGCAGCGCGTGCCCCTTCGCCTGTCCGCGCCGTCGCGATTCCTCGTAGAGGGCGCGCAGCCATTCCGCTTCGCCGCGCCCCTCCGTGAAGGCGTCTTCGAACCCGGTTTCCGTCGCCCCGCTCGGGCGCAGGCGCGCGGCCAGTCCGGCGAAGATCGCGTGATCGTCGCGCGCCGCGCCATGGGGTTCTGCAACCCGCCGCATGGCGATCAAGTGGTTGTCGCGCGGCGATGCGGCGAGGTCGTTCCGCTCCAGCCCGACGGTCGCCGGCAGCAGGATGTCGGCGCGCCGGGCGATCGGTGTCCAGAACGGCTCGTGCACCACCACGGTTTCGATGCGTTCCCACGCCTTGCGCAAGCGGTTGAGGTCCTGGTGGTGATGAAACGGGTTTCCGCCGGCCCAGTAGACCAGCCGCGTGTCCGGGTAGCGCAGCTTGCGCCCGTCATAATCGAACGACGCGCCGGGATTGAGCAGCATGTCGGCGATGCGCGCCACCGGGATGAAGTTGTCGACCGGATTGCGCCCGGTCGGCAGCGCGGCCCATGGCAGATGCGCCCGGTGGCTGCCGACTCCGTTGACCGCGGCAAGACCGAGCCCGAAACCCGTGCCCTTTTTCCCGATGCCGCCGAGGATGGCAGCTAGGACGACGAGCATCCAGTAGGCCTGCTCCCCGTTTTGCTGCCGGGTTAGAGACCAGCTCGCATTGATCAGGGTCGGCGTCGACGCCATCCTCCGCGCCAGCGCTACGATCGTCCCGGCGGTAATGCCGGTGATCCCTTCGGCCCATTGCGCAGATTTCGCCACGCCGTCCGCCGCGCCCGTGAGATAGGGCGCGAAGCGCTCGAAGCCGGTGCAGTGGCTCGCCAGGAACGCCTTGTCTTGGCGATCCTCTGCGACGATCGTGTGCGCCAGCGCGAGCATCAGTGCTACATCGGTGTTCGGGCGGATCGGCAGCCACTCCGCCCCAAGTTTGGCGTCGACATCCGCCGCGGCCGGGCTGATATTGACGAAGGCCACGCCGGCCTTCCGCGCCGCCAGCATGTCGGCGCGCTGGCTGTGGTTGCCGATCCCGCCGGAATTCATCTGCGCGTTGCGCAACGCCATGCCGCCAAAGGCGACGACCAGCTTCGCGCCCTCGCCGATCGCCTCCCACGAGGTGTGCTCGAGAAGTAGCTTCGGCATCGGCGCGACCACATGCGGCAGGATCACCTCCGCCGCCGCATAGCTGTAGGAATCCTTCGAGGTCGTGCAGCCGCCGAACAGGTTCATGAAGCGGCGCAACTGACTCTGCGCATGGTGGAAGCGCCCGGCGCTCGCCCAGCCATATGAGCCGGCATAGATCGCCTCGTGCCCGTGATCGTTGCGCACCCGGTCGAGCTCGCCCGCGACGAGGTCCAGCGCCTCGTCCCATGACACCTCATCGAACGCGTCGCAGCCGCGGCGCGTGCGGTCTCCGTCGCGCCATCCCCTGCGCACCATCGGCGCGCGCACCCGCATCGGCCCGGTGCGCGTTTCCAGCATCGCGTCGCCGATCGGCGACGGATCGGCGTCGTCCTCGAATCTGCTCAGCCGGGCCGGGCGGCCGTTCTCGCACGCGACACGATACGTTCCCCAATGGCTCGCGGTCAGAAGGGCGGCCTCGTCGTCACCGGCATATTTCGTCACGGGATATCCTCCACGCAAAACCCATGCGGAGCCGGCCGCGAAGCGACCGGGCAGTCAGAGCGTCTCCGGCCCCTCTGTCGCGATCAGAAGGCAGTGTGCCTCCGCGCCGAGATGCAAGTCTTCCAGGGCCGCCAGGGTGGCGGCGCCGCTGGGCGTCGTGACTATGCCATGGCGCGTGAACCGCGCGGCGGCGCGCGCCGCGTCTTCGTCCGTCACCGTGACGAAGCGGTCGGCATCCTCGCGCAGCGCTTCGAAGGCGATCAGCGACGCATCCTTGCAGTCGAGGCGTCCCATGTTCGACGCCGGTCCGTCGGCACGGACCGGTTCTCCCGCTTTCACGCTTGCCAGGAGGCACGGCGCGGTATCCGGCTCGACGACGAGGATTTGCGGCTGTTTGGCCCAGTATTCGCGGATATGCGCCGCAATGGAGCCCGCGAAACCGCCGACGCCGGCCTGCAGCAGGACATGGGTCGGCCAGGTTCCCTCCGCCTCGAACGCGCGGCGGCATTCCTCGGCGAGCACGCTGTAGCCCTCCATCACCAGCGCGGGTCGCTCGGTGTAGCCCGGCCAGGAACCGTCGGCGAGATGCAGCCAGCCATTGCGCTCGGCGGCATCGATCGCGTGGCGGACGCTGTCCTCGTAGGAGCCGTCGACACGAACGACCTCCGCCCCGGTCCGGCGAATGCGTTCGGCAAACCCTTCCGGCACAGCCTGGGACAGGACGATGATGGCGCGGGCGCCGAAAATGCGTGCGCCGGCGGCGACCGACAGGCCGTGATTGCCGGCGCTTGCGGTGATGAAAGTCATCGTCGCGGCCGTCTGCCGCGCCTGTTCACCGGCGAGGTCGGCCCCGCCGGACGCATCCTCGATCATTTGGGCGACCGCGAAAACGCCCCCCAGCGCCTTGAAGCTGCCGAGGCGCATCCGCTGCGTCTCGTCCTTGACCGACAGAGCGGCAATGCCGAGTTCCCCGGCGAGCGCGGGAAGCGACGTCAGCGGCGTCGCCTCATAGACCGGGCACCGCGCCAGCATCGCCATCGGGCGCTCGGGCGACGCGCGAAACATGCGCTTGCGGCCCGGCCGGGCCGGTCTGGGATTGTCGTATTTCATGGCGGCACGATAAGTCAGACAACCGACCGTAAGGTATCAAAATGCGTCGGAGATTGAAAAAATTCCATAGAACACGAAAAAAACATGATGAGTTTCGGTCATCGGAAAACAGCACACTGAGGACTGTTTTCATCGGCCCTGTCCGGCGGCGCGCAAGCCCTGCCAACATGCGGTCCGGCTGACGCAACGGGATTTGGCGGGAGTCGTCTCAATGACGGAAGGGATACCGGCGGCGGCGCTCGGGGACACCGGATTTGCACCGGATATCAGCCGCCAGATGCGCGCATGGCGCCATGATTTTCACCGCAATCCCGAGCTCGGATTTGCCGAGACGCGGACCGCGCGCATGATCGCCGCTGAGCTGCGTGCCGCGGGAATCGAGGTTCACGAAGGCGTAGGCGGCACCGGCGTCGTCGGAATTCTCAGGCGCGGCAGCGGCGGCGGCGCGATCGCCATTCGGGCGGAAATGGATGCGCTCCCGATCGCCGAGCAGAGTGATTTCGCCTACCGCTCGGCCAATCCGGACAGGATGCATGCCTGTGGCCATGACGGGCATGCGTCGATGCTTCTCGGCGCGGCGAGGTATCTGGCGGAAAGGGGGAAATTCGACGGCGTCGCCACCTTCATCTTCCAGCCGGACGAGGAAAACGGACGTGGCGCCCGAGCCATGATCGCCGACGGCTTGTTCGAACGTTTCCCGGCGGACGCGGTCTATGCGCTGCACAATCTGCCCGGCCTCGAGGCCGGCGGCATCGCCGTCAGGCCCGGCCCGACAATGGCCTGCGAGGATACATTCGCGATCGAGATCGCGGGAAAGGGCGCGCATGCGGCCATGCCGCACCGGGGCATCGATCCGATCGTCGCCGGAGCGCATGTCGTCGCGTCCCTGCAGACCATCGTCTCCCGCGCGCTTGATCCGGTGGAAAACGCCGTCGTGTCGGTGACCGATTTCCGGACCAGCGGCGCGCGCAACGTCATTCCGGGAAGCGTCGTCATCACCGGCGACGCGCGTTCCTTCTCAGCGCCTGTCGGCGACGCCATCGAGGCTTCGATGCGGCGGATATCTGCCGGCGTCGCCGCCGCGCATGGCGCGACGTCCGATGTGCGCTACGACCGCGAGTTCACCGCCACGGTCAACACGCCGCGCGAGGCGGCGATCGTCGCCGAGCTTGGCGCGTCGCTGTTCGGCACGGAAAAAGTCGACGTCAACTGCACCCCGCTGCTGGCCTCCGACGATTTCGGCGCGCTACTGAACCATCGGCCCGGCGCCTACTTCTTCCTCGGCAATGGAGTCGAGGGAGCGAACGGGCGCGCCCTGCACAATCCGGCCTACGACTTCAACGATAGCATCCTCGCCACGGGTGCGGAATTCTGGGTGCGTCTGGTCGAAACGCAACTGCCGGCATGAATGCGCATGATTATGAGCGATGATCCCGATGACAGGACGCCGGACGAAGGCGCTCCAGTGCGCGGATTTCCGGTCGCGGAATTCGAGGCGCGCCTCGCAAGGGCGCAGGCCGGCATGGCGAAAACCGGGCTGGACGGGCTCCTTCTGACGACCGAGCCCGAGATCCGCTATTTCACGGGCTTCCTGACCCGCTTCTGGCTCAGCCCGACGCGGCCCTGGTTCGTGCTGGTCCCGGCCGCCGGAAAACCGGTCGCCGTCGTGCCGTCGATCGGCCGCGAATGTTTCGAGGCGACATGGCTGGACGACCTGCGATGCTGGGATTCGCCGCAGCCACATGACGAGGGCGTCACGCTTCTTGCCGAAGCGATCCGTGACCGGTTCGGTGAAAGCCCCCGCATCGGCCTCCTCGAGGGACCGGAAACCTACATGCGCGTGCCGCTTGCCGATTTCCGCCGCATCTGCGCTTCCCTGCCAGGCGCGGCTTTCGTCGACGCCACCAGCCTTGTCCGGTCGCTGCGCATGGTCAAGTCGCCGGCAGAGATTGAGAAGATCGCGCATGCCTGCCGCATCATCTCCGCCGTGTTCGCATCCTTTGCCGACCAACTGTGCATCGGCATGCCGGAGACCGAGATATTCCGCCGCTTCAAGATCGCCTGCCTCGAAGCCGGGATCGACGATGTCGACTATCTAGTCGGCGGGGCCGGACCGGGCGGCTACGGCAATATCATCTCGCCGCCATCCGAACGGCGCGTGCGCGATGGCGATATCCTAATGCTCGACACCGGCGCGGTCTTCGACGGCTATTACTGCGACTTCGACCGCAACTACGCTGTAGGCCACGTTCCCGCCCGCGCGGCGAGGGCCTATGACACCCTCATGCACGCAACCGAGACCGGCTTGCACGCGGCGCGTCCCGGCGCGACCTGCGCCGAGGTCTACCGCGCCATGAAGGCGGTCATCGACAAGGCCTTTCCCGGCGAAAGCGATGTAGGGCGCATGGGCCACGGCTTAGGTATGCAGCTGACCGAGTGGCCGTCATTCGCCGCCCATGACGACACCTTGCTGCAGCCGGGCATGGTGCTGACGCTGGAGCCGTCGGTCGGCCTGCCGGGCGGCGCGATGATGGTGCACGAGGAGAATTTCCTCCTGACCGCCGACGGGCCGGTGCTGCTGACAGCGCCGGCTCCGGCGACCCTTGCCGTCATCGACTGAGCGCCCGCCGGCACCGCCTAGAGCGGCACCGTCGCCCCGAATTTCGAGCGGTCCATCACCACCGATGTGCGGAAGCGCTTGACGTTGGAATCCTTGAAGAACAGCCGGTGCGTCAGCTGCTCGTAATCCTCCATGTCCGCGGCGAGCGCGATGATCGCGAAATCCGCCTCGCCGGTGATGTAGTAGCACTGCTGCACCTGCGGCTCGGCGCGGATTTTCCGCCGGAACGCGTCGATCTGGTCTATGCGCTCATGTTCGAGCTCGACAAAAACCAGGAAGGTCATCGCGTAACCGACCGACTTCGGATTGATCAGTGCGCTTTCCGCCATGATCGTCCCGTCGGCCTTCAGGTTGCGGATGCGGCGCTGCACGGTCGCGACCGAAAGCCCGGTCTCCATCGCGATGGTTTCCAGCCGCTCGCGCGCATTTTCCTGGAGGATTTTCAGAATGGTGCGGTCTGCATCCGTCAGCTTTCCCATGCGTATATCACATCACTGAGATTGAAAATATGGAACATTTTCTCACATTAGCCGCCTTTTCGAATGAGTTCTGATCAAATCGATTGCTATCATGATTTACAACCAAACTACAAGAAAATGCCGGAACGGCGGGATTTCGAAGGACCGATTGCAATTCAATCCACAGGGAGAACGAAGCAATGAAAAGTCTTGTCAAATGGGCCGCCTCCGCAGCGATATGCGGCGCGATGTTCGTCGGCGCGGCCGCGAATGCGCAAGCCGATGAACTGACCGACCGTATCGCGGCCGGAGAGCCGATTCGGCTCGGTTTCGCCACCGCCATTCCGTGGGCCTATCCCGGCGACAATGGCGAGCCGCTCGGCTTCGTCAACGCGATCACGCTGGTCGCGCTCAAGGAAATGGGGATCACCAATTACGAGACCTCGGTCAACGAATGGGCCGGCCTGATCCCGGGCCTGCAGGCCAACCGCTACGATCTCGTCACCGGCGGCATGTACATCCTGAAGAGCCGCTGCGAGAACATGAACTTCTCCGATCCCATCGGCCTGTTCGGCGACGCCTTCCTCGTGCCCGCCGGCAATCCGATGGACATCCACAACTACCAGGACATCATCAAGACCGGCGCCAGGATGGTCACCGGCGCGGGCTTCAACACGGTCGAGGCCGCCAAGAAGGAAGGCGTGCCGGAAAGCCAGATGATGCTGGTCGCCGGCGAGGTCGAGATCCTCGCCGCCATGAATGCCGGCCGCGCCGACGCCGCCGTGCAGACCTTCTTCGGCGCCAAGGAACATGTCGAGAAATCCAACGGCAAGTTTGAGGTCACCGATCCCAACGACATGCCCGACTGGACCAAGAACTGGGTCGGCATCGGCGTCTCCAAGAAAAACCCGGACTTCCTGGCCGCCTTCAACGAGGCGCTCGGAAAGATCATGGGCTCCGATGAGATGATGGCCGCGGTAGAACCCTACGGCTACACCGAGTTCCAGTTGCCCGGACAGGACGCATCGACCGAGTTCGCCTGCGCGAACAGGTAACATCGAAAGCGGGGGACCTGCGGCAAGGCGCGTTCCATGCGCCCTGCCGCGGGCCCTGGCTTGCAGGTCGTGACCGCGCGGGACAGGATGTCAACCGGTGTCATATTTCGAGTTCCTGGCTGAATACTTCCCCAAGTTGGCGGGCGGAGCCTGGGTGACGGTTCTGCAGCTGATCTGCTCGGCGCTGCTCGCCGCGGCGCTGTCCGTCTTCTTCGGTATCCTGCGCCTTTCGCGCAGCCGCGTCGTCAACGGCATCGCGCTCGTCTATATCGAGTTCTTCCGCGGCACCTCGCTGCTGGTCCAGCTTTTCTGGATCTACTACGTCCTGCCGCTGTTCGGCTTCACGCTGAGTTCCTTCGAGGCCGGCTTTGTCGCGCTTGGCCTGAATTTCGGCGCCTATGGCGCGGAGATCGTGCGCGGCGCCATCCAGTCCGTGCCGAAGGCGCAATGGGAGGCGACGATTGCCCTCAACATGTCGCCCGCCTTGCGCATGCGGCGCATCATTTTGCCCCAGGCGTTCCCGATCCTGATCCCGCCGGCCGCCAATCTGACCGTCGAACTGCTCAAGGCGACGGCGCTGGTCGCCTTCATCACGGTGCTGGACCTTATGTTCGTCGCCAAGCAGATCAACGCCACGACCTGGCTGTCGGTCCAGACCTTCGGCACCGCCCTCATCATCTACTACGTCCTGGCGCGGTTCGCCCTGACGCCTTTCCTGCGCTGGCTCGAATTCCTCGCCGCGCGCAAGATGGGACGGGCCTAGGAGCGGATCATGGAGTGGCGCTGGGACTTCACCTTCGAAATTCTGCCCCGGATGTTGTGGGCGACGGGAAACACTCTGCTGGCGGCCGGCGTCGGCTACCTTATCGCGGTCGTCATGGGCCTCGTCTTCCTGCTCGCGCAGCGCACGAAATTCGCTGCCGTCAATCTGGTCACGCGCGAGATCGTCGAGTTCATCCGCTCGACGCCGCTGATCGTGCAGCTCTTCTTCGTCTATTTCGTCGCACCGCAATTCGGCATCGTCCTGTCGGCCTGGACGGCGGCGATGCTGACGATCGGACTGCATTTCGGCACCTATCTGTCGGAGGTCTACCGCGGCGGCTTGGAAGCCGTCCCGCGCGGCCAGTGGGAAGCCTGCCGCGCGCTCAATATCGGCCCCGTGCGCGCCTGGTCGCGCATCATCCTGCCGCAGGCGCTGCCGGCGAGCCTGCCCGGCATGGGGAATTATCTCGTCGGCATCTTCAAGGACACGCCCATGCTGTCGACCATCGGCGTGGTGGAGCTCATGCACACCGCCAATGCGCTGGGCGCCGAGACCTATCGCTACCTCGAGCCCTACACCATGGTGGGCTTCATCTTCCTGATCATCTCGCTGCCGACGGCGGCGGCGCTTCGCAAGCTCGAAGCGTTCGTCGCCCGGTCGATGGGCATCCAAAAATGAACCGACCGGAAACAGGATAAATGACCGACCAAGCCTTCCCCCTGGAGCTTCCCGACGACGCCCCGATGGTGCGTTTTTCCGGCGTCACCAAGCGATACGGGTCCCTAACCGTTCTCGACAATCTCGACCTCGACGTGAACGCCAACGAGATGGTCTCGATCATCGGCCCGTCCGGCTCCGGCAAGACCACCGTGCTGCGCATGCTGATGACGCTGGAGACCATCAATGAGGGCGTGATCTATGTCGACGGCAAGCCACTGACACACATGCCGCAAAATGGCGGCCTCGTGCCCGCCAACGAGAAATATCTGCGCTCGCAGCGCTCCAACATCGGCATGGTCTTCCAGCAGTTCAACCTGTTTCCGCACATGACCGTCCTGGAAAACTGCGTCGAGGCGCCCGTTCACGTGCTCGGCATTGCCCGCGAGGAAGCCGAGCAGCGCGCGCTCGACCTGCTCGCCATGGTCGGCATGTCCGACAAGAAGGACGAGCACCCGACCCGGCTTTCCGGCGGCCAGCAGCAGCGCGTGGCGATCGCCCGCGCCCTTGCCATGCGGCCCAAGGTGATGCTGCTCGACGAGGTTACCTCAGCGCTCGACCCGGAGGTGATCGGCGAGGTCCTGAACGTGATCCGGCATCTCAACGGCGAGCACAACCTCACCATGCTGATGGTCACGCACCAGATGGGCTTCGCGCGCGAGATCTCCGACAGGGTGTGCTTTTTCTACGGCGGACGCATCGCCGAACAGGGAACGCCGGACAAGATTTTCTCGGACCCGCAGAACGAGCGCACGAAGCAGTTCCTGAGCGCGGTTCTCGACGCCGGATAGCCAGCATCGACACAAAGCTGTTGGCATGCATTTTGTTTGCCACCCTGACCAACAGATCTGATGTCGCCTTATGGCACAAAGCGGACTCTTCTCCGAGGTCCGCAAAATAACCGCTTCCGAGCTGAAAGCGGACCATATTGGGCCAAAGCAGACATGTCCGCTTAGTGCCATTAGCTGCCGGTTTGATGAGATAAGCTGAGCCAGGTTTGGTTCCGGTCGAGTGGCACCTCAGGCATGGCGAGATGACTCATCGCGATCTCGGCGGAGGGGCGGATCACCGCATCCTGGAAAGACATCCGACAGGCACAAACACCCAGAAGGCCGAGGCACTTTTAGTCGTCAAACAATCCCGCCGCCGGCGCCGCCGACCGCGGGGCGCTCGTTGGCGACCTTTGTGCGGTATTGCGCTTCACGGTAGGCGACGACGGGATCGATTGCCGAACCCTCTTCCAGCCGCGCCATCGCCAAGATCGGCTCGACATCGGTCCGGAATGCGTTTTTCAGCGTTCCCGTCGCCATGAGCGCGTCGTTCTCGTTCTGGAAGCCTTGCAGGGCAAGGCGGTCGACCAGCAACGCCTGAGCATAGGTGCGCTGCACTTCCATCGCCGACACCATCAGACTTTCGATCGGATCGGTCACATTATGCGACTGGTCGAGCATGTGGGCCGGCTCGAAACCCGGCGCGCCTTCCGCGTCGACGAGTTCGTTGAAGACGAGAAACAGGCGATAGGGATCGATCGAACCCGTATCGAGATCGTCGTCGCCATATTTGGAATCGTTGAAGTGGAAGCCGCCGAGCTTGCCGAACTGGATCAGCCGGGCGACGATCATCTCGATATTCACGTTCGGAGCATGGTGGCCGAGATCGACGAGGCAAAAGGCCTTGGGACCGAGCTCCGAGGCGATCATGTAGTTGGTGCCCCAATCCTGTACGACAGTCGAATAGAAGGCCGGCTCGTACATCTTGTGCTCGGTGAAGATGCGCCAGTCTTCGGGCAGCGCGGCATAGATGGTCTTCATCGCATCGAGATAGCGCTCGAATTGCCTGGTGAAATTCGTCTGGCCTGGAAAATTGGAGCCGTCGCCGATCCACACGGTCAACGCCTTCGAGCCGATCGCCTTGCCGATCTCGATGCACTCCATGTTGTGCTCGATGGCCTGCCGCCGGGTTGCCGCATCCGTGTGGGACAGCGATCCGAACTTGTAGGAGTGCGTCTGGTCTGGCTGGTCCTGGAAGGTGTTGGAATTCATCGCGTCGAAGGTAAGGCCGGTTTCCTCCGCCTTGGCCTTCAGCGCCGCCGGCTCGGCCTTGTCCCACGGGATATGGAGCGAAACCGAGGGCGTAGCACCGGTCAACTGGTGAATGACGGCGCAGTCGTCGATCTTGTCGAAGATGTCGCGCGGCTCTCCAGCGCCCGGAAACCGCGCGAAGCGCGTGCCACCCGTGCCGACGCCCCATGAGGGAATGGCGACGCCATAAGCCGCGACCTTTTCCTTGACGGCGTCGATGTCGATGCCGCGGCGGGCAAGATGGGCGCCGAGCGCGTCGTAGTCGGCGCGGAGCCCGGCGAGGGCTTTCTCATTCGCCTTTTCGATGACGGATTGGTCGATCATTGTTCCTCCCGGCGCGAAAACGAACGGAAATTCGGATCGCGCGAATTTCGATGTCAGCGGGTAAAGGCCTGCACGTTGCCGGCGTCGACATTGATGATATTGCCGGTCGACTTGGACGAGGCTTCCGACGCGAAGAAATAAGTCGCCTCGGCGATGTCCTCGGGCAGGACGGAGCGCTTCAGCAGCGAGCGCTGACGGTACATCTCCTCGAGCCCCTCCTTGTCGGTCCCGTAGGTCGAGGCGCGCTGGTCGAGCCATTCGCCGGACCAGATCTTCGAGCCGCGCAGCACGGCGTCGGGATTGACGACATTGACGCGAATGCCATGCGGCGCGCCTTCCAGCGCCAGGCAGCGGGCCAGATGGAGCTCGGACGCCTTCGCCGTGCAATAGGCCGATGCGCCGGGCGAAGCCGCAAGCGCGTTCTTGGAGCCGATGAAGATGATCGAGCCGCCGATATCCTGCGCCCTCAGCATCCTGAAGGCCTCGCGCGCGACCAGGAAATAGCCGGTCGACAGGATCGACATGTTTCGGTTCCACAGGTCGAGCGTCGTCTCCTCGACCGGCGCAGAGGAAGCGATTCCGGCGTTGGAGACCACGATGTCGACGCCGCCGAACTCGACGGCCATGTCGGCATAGGCGCCGTCGACAGCCTCTTCCTCGGTGACATTCATCAGGACGGAACGCACGACATCCTTCGAGTGGTGGGCTGCGAGATTATCTCTGGTCTTTTCGAGCGCTTCAGCATCGATATCCGCAAGCACTACGCAGGCGCCCTCGGCGAGCAGGCGCTCGGCCGTCGCCGAACCGATGCCGCCGGCGCCGCCGGTAACGATGGCGATGCGGCCTGCGAGGCTCTTCGGCTTCGGCATGCGCTGTAGCTTCGCTTCCTCGAGCAGCCAGTATTCGATGTCGAAGGCTTCCTGTTCCGGCAATCCGATATAAGTCGAGACCGTCGATGCGCCGCGCATCACGTTGATCGCGTTGGTGTAGAACTCGCCGGAAATCCGCGCCGTCGCCTTGTCTTTCGCAAACGTAATCATGCCGACGCCGGGGACGAGATAGACCACCGCATTCGGGTCGCGCATGGCCGGGCTGTCGTCATGCTTGCAGCGCTCGTAATAGGCCCCGTAGTCGGCCCGGTAGGCTTCCACCATGCCGGCCAGCTTTTCCAGCGTGCCGGCGATATCCGGATTGGCCGGGTCGAAATCGACGACCAGCGGGCGAATCTTGGTGCGCAGGAAGTGGTCCGGGCAGCTCGTACCGAGCGCGGCCAGCTTTTCCATGTCGTTTGCGCAGACGAATTGCAGCACGGCGTCGGAATCGTCGAAATGGCCGAGCATGCGCGCCTGTTTCGAGATCATGCCGCGGATTGCCGGCATCAGCGCCGCGGCCACCTTGCGGCGGGCGGCGGGATCGAGCGGCTCGTGTTTCGCGCCGCCGAAAACCGGCTTGCCGGCGGTCTCCTGTTCGAACCACGCAATCGCCCGGTTTATGACGTCGATCGTCAGGTCGTAGCAGTCTTCTGCCGTATCGGCCCAGGTGAACAGGCCGTGGCTTTCCAGTACGACGCCCTTGGCTTCAGGGTTTTCGAGGCAGAATTTTTCCAGCCACAAGCCCAGCTCATAGCCCGGGCGCTTCCAGGGGAGCCAGCCGATTTCGTCGCCGTATATGGCCTTCGTCAGCTGCTTGGAATTCTCCGACGCCGCAATGGCGATAATCGCGTCGGGGTGCATGTGGTCTACATGCTTCTTCGGGACATAGGCGTGGAGAGGGGTGTCGATGGAGGCGGCGCGCGCATTGAGGTTGAAGGTGCAATGGGGCAGGTAGCCCACCATCTCGTCCTCGAATGCGACGCCGCGATAAATCCCCTTCAGGGCGTTGAGCTTGTCCATATAGAGCGTTGCGAAGCCATCCATCTTGATGGTGCCGACATCGCCGCCTGAGCCCTTCACCCACAGAACCTCGACCTGTTCGCAGGTGAGCGGGTCCTTTTCCATCACCTTGGCCGACGTGTTGCCGCCGCCGTAATTGGTGACGCGCTTGTCGGAACCGAGGAGGTTGGAGCGGTAGAGCAGCAACTCGGATTCGCTCATGCCTGCCGCCCTGCTTTTGTCCCACAGGTTCTGCAGCCGCGAGCCGGCCTGTTTGTTCAGCATGACGCTCCTCCCATAGGCGCGGATATGTTCGTGATTTTACTTATCGTCGCGCCGGCCGCTCGGAAAGTCAATCATAAACGATCACAAACAATCATTGTGCACTGCAATATGACATAATTTGATCGTTTATGATTGACAATGCTCGATTTCGGTGGAAGTCTTTCGTCCAGGGAGGAGTCCATGCACGAGAAAGAACGCCACCGCATCATTCTGTCGGCGATCCAGGAAAAGCCTGTGGTTACCGTCCAGGAGATGGTGGAGCTGACGGACTCCTCGGAGGCGACGATCCGCCGCGACATCGCGACCCTGCATGTACAGAAAAAGCTGCGCCGGGTACGCGGCGGCGCGGAATCGATCAATCCGCCGCAATTCGTCGGCCTTGCCGGCCGCCCCTTCAGCGTCAACGAAACGATCAACATCGCCGAGAAGCGCGCCATCGCCGCAAAGGCGGTGGAGCTTTGCCAGGATGGCGATCCGATCATCATCAATGGCGGCACGACGACATTCCAGATGGTGCACCCCTTGGCCGCGAAACGTTGCCAGGTCTTTACGAACTCATTCCCGATCGCCGAGCACCTTCTGAAGCACTCGAAGAACACGATCATGCTGTCGGGCGGAGTGATTTATCGCGAGCAGAACATCATCCTCAGTCCTTTCGACAATGACGTTACGCGCAATTTCTATGCGCGGCGCATGTTCATGGGCGCGCAGGGCCTGGGCCATCTCGGGCTGATGGAAGCGGACCCGCTTCTGATCCAGGCCGAGCAGAAGCTGATCGATCAGGCCGACGAACTCGTCGTGCTGGTCGACTCCTCGAAATTCAAGAAGCGCTCGAGCCTGATCCTGTGTCCGCTGGAGCGCATCACGACGGTCATCACCGACAACGGAATTCGCGACGAAGACAGACAGATGCTGGAGACGGCGGGCGTCGGTCTCATCGTGGCGGATAAAGCTGCAAGAGAGCAGTCTTCCTCCGTGGCCTGAGCCGCGCGGGAGCAATCTGAATGGGAGGAAACCCGAAATGAAATTGCTGAAAACACTCGCTATGACGACTGCCGTCGCGGCGGCGCTGTTTACCGCTCCGGCGATGGCGCAGGAGCGTATCGCCCTCGTGGTGAAATCGCTCGGCAACGGCTTCTTCGACGCCGCCGCCAAGGGCGCGGAAAAGGCTGCCGAAGAGATCGGCGGCATCGAGGTGATCTATACCGGCCCGACCTCGGCCACCGCCGAAGGCCAGATCGACATCGTCAACTCGCTGATCGCTCAGAATGTCGATGCCATCGCCATCTCCGCTAACGATCCGGATGCGCTTGTGCCGGTACTCAAGAAGGCGATGGATCGCGGCATCAAGGTCCTGTCCTGGGATTCCGGCGTGGCGCCCGAAGGCCGAATGCTGCACCTGAACCCGTCAGACACTGACCTGATCGGCGAGACGATCATCAAGCTTGCCGCCGACTATCTGCCCGACGGCGGCGACGTGGCGATCCTCTCGGCGTCCTCGACGGCGACCAACCAGAACGCCTGGATCGACGCAGCAAAGAAGATCCTTCCGGAGAAATTCCCGAACATCAATCTCGTTGCCGTCGTCTATGGCGATGACGACTCGGTGAAGAGCACCAACGAGGCCAAGGGCCTGATCGCGTCCTATCCGAACCTCAAGGCGATCACCGCCCCGACCACGGTTGGCGTCGTCGCCGCGGCCCAGGTCATCACCGACGAGGGGCTGATCGGCAAGATCAACGTGACTGGTCTCGCTCTGCCGTCCGAGTTCAAGCAGTTCATTGACAATGGCGCGTCGCAGGCGGTCGCCCTCTGGAACCCGATCGATCTTGGCTATTCGGCTGTCTATCTCGCCCATGAGCTGATCGGCGGCGAGGAAGCCAATGCGGGCGCCACGTTCAGCATCGGCTCTGTTGGCGAAGTGACCCTCGACGACACGAACTCGGCCGCCATGGCGGCTCCGTTCACCTTCGACAAGTCCAACATCGAAGAGTTCTCCAAGATCTACTAGGATCCTCCAAGGCTGGCTGGCGGCGCCACGGCGCCGCCGGCCCATAAATGGGACACGGCAGAACGCTGCCGCGGGCGCGCCCGGACGATCCGTGCCGAAAAAGCGGACCCTCCGCCGAAATCCGAAACCGTTGAAGTTTCAAATTCATGACCCTGCCGATGCCGCAACCGAAGATCACGCTTTCCGGGATCACCAAGACCTTTCCCGGCGTCCGCGCGCTGCATCAGGTCGGTCTTGAACTGTTCCCCGGCGAAGTGACGGCGCTGATCGGCGAAAACGGCGCCGGCAAGTCGACTTTGGTTAAGACGATGACCGGCATCTACCAGCCGGACGAGGGCGAAATCCACATAGACGGCAAACCGGTGGACCTGCCGTCGCCGCACGCCGCTTTCAAGCTGGGCATTACGGCGATCCACCAGGAAACCGTGCTGTTCGACGAAATGAGCGTCGCCGAGAACATCTTTCTCGGTCACGCGCCGAAAACCGGGTTCAAGACGGTCGACTGGAGGGCGATGCGCGATCAGGCGCGCAAGCTTCTCGAGGAAATCGGCGCCGACCATATCGCGCCGGACGAGCGGCTGAAGGATCTCAGCATCGCCAACAAGCACCTCGTCGCGGTCGCGCGAGCACTGTCGATCGACGCCGATATCGTCATCATGGACGAGCCGACCGCGGCGCTTTCCTTCAAGGAAATCCAGGACCTTTTCGACCTGATCGAACTGCTGAAGAAGAACGGCAAGGCCATCCTGTTCATCTCCCACAAGTTCGACGAGATCTATCGCATCGCCGACCGCTACACGGTGTTTCGTGACGGGGAGATGGTCGGAAAGGGGCTGATCAAGGACACCAATCAGGATGAAATCGTGCGCCTGATGGTCGGGCGCTCGGTCGATCAGGTCTTCCCCAAGCGGTCGGTCGATATCGGCGAGGAAATCCTGAGGGTTGCCGGCTACTGCCATCCGACCGAATTCGCCGACATCGATTTTACCCTGCACAAGGGAGAGATTCTCGGTTTCTACGGCCTCGTCGGGGCGGGGCGGAGCGAAGTCATGCAGGCGCTGTTCGGCATCACCAAACCGTCCAAGGGCGCGGTGAAAATCGCCGGTGACATCGCGGTGGTCCGCAGCCCAGCCGACGCAGTCGCAAAGGGTATCGTCTATGTGCCCGAAGAGCGCGGCAAGCAAGGTGTCGTCGTCGACCTGACGATTGTCCAGAATATCTCGCTGCCGTCGCTCGAGCGGACCTCGACACGAAATGGGTTCCTGAGGCTCGCGGAGGAATTCGCCCTGGCGCGTGAATATGCCGAACGGCTCGATCTGCGCGCGGCATCGCTGAGCCAGACAGCCGGCACGCTTTCCGGCGGTAACCAGCAGAAGGTGGTGATCGCCAAGTGGCTCGCCACGAAGCCGCGCGTGATCATTCTCGACGAGCCCACCAAGGGGATCGATATCGGCTCCAAGGCCGCCGTCCACGCCTTCATGAGCGAACTGGCCTCAAACGGGCTCGCGGTGATCATGGTCTCGTCGGAACTGCCCGAGATCATGGGTATGAGCGACCGGATCGTGGTCATGCGCGAAGGCCGCATCGCCAATGAATACGACAACAATGAAGATCTGAAAGCCGAGGCGCTGGTGCGCGCAGCGGCGGGCATCTCGGAAGAGGCGGCATGAATACCCTGATCCGGTCCCGCGAATTCTGGCTGGCGCTGATCGTCGCCGCGATGATCCTGGCAACCAATTTCCGTGCGCCCGGCTTCGCCTCGCCATCGAACCTGGCCAACATCTTCAACGACACGGCGATCCTGATGATCCTGGCGCTCGGCCAGATGACGGTCATCCTCACCCGCTCGATCGATCTTTCCATGGCGTCCAACCTGGCGCTGACCGGGATGATCGTCGCGCTGATCAACGCGGCGTATCCCGCGATCCCGGTGCCGGTGCTGATGGCGCTGGCGGCGCTCTGCGGGCTGGCGCTCGGCGCCTTCAACGGCGCGCTGGTCTGGCTGCTCGGGATTCCCGCGATCGTCGTGACGCTCGGCACGCTGACGATCTTTCGCGGCGTCATTTTCCTCATCGCCGGCGGCCAGTGGGTGAATGCCGACGCGATGAGCACGAGCTTCGTGCAACTGACGCGCATCCAGTTTCTCGGCCTGCCAATCCTTTCCTGGTACGCGATCGTGATCGCGGCGTGCTTCTTCCTGATGATGACGCGCACCGCGCTCGGCCGCTCCATCTATGCAATCGGCATCAACCCGACGGCATCGGTATATGCCGGGATCGACGTAGGGCGGACGACATTCATGGCCTTCTGCATTTCCGGCATGCTGGCCGGGTTCTGCGGCTATCTGTGGGTGTCGCGCTACGTGATCGGCTCAGTCGAGGTCGCCAAGGGCTACGAACTGACGATCGTCGCGGCCTGCGTCATCGGCGGCATATCGATTGCCGGCGGGGTCGGGTCGGTTGCCGGCGCGCTACTCGGCGCGCTGTTCCTCGGCGTTATCAACGTGGCGCTGCCGGTCATCAACATCTCCCCGTTCTGGCAGATGGCGATTTCTGGCGGCGCGATCATCCTCGCGGTCATATTGAACGCACGCGGCGAGAAACGCGGCGGCAGGCTGATCCTTCGGCAAGCGGAGAACGCGTCATGACCGACACCAGCGCCGAAACGCGCCATATCCCGGACCGGCTCGATACACCGCTGCGCGCCGCAATCTTTTCCTGGCCGGCGCTGCTGCTGCTCGTGGCTATCGCGCTGTTCGTCGTGAACTCGTTCATGTCTCCCTATTTCCTGTCGCCGTGGTCGCTGTCCGACGCGACATTCAACTTCACCGAAAAGGCGATCATCGCGCTCGCGATGGCATTGCTGATCATCTCAGGCGAGATCGACCTGTCGGTCGCCTCGATCATCGCGCTTGCCTCCACCATGATGGGCCTTGCGCTGCAGTTCGGGGTCGGCATGCCGGGCCTCGTCGCGATCGGCATACTGACAGGGCTGTTCTGCGGCATGTTCAACGGATTCCTGGTCACGCGGCTCGGCCTACCGTCCATTGTCGTGACCATCGGCACGATGAGCTTCTTCCGCGGTATTTCCTTCATCGTGTTGGGCGATCAGGCCTTCAAGGGCTATCCGGCAAGCTTCGCCTTTTTCGGCCAGGGCTATGTCTGGTGGGTCGTTTCCTTCGAATTCGTCCTCTTCCTTGTCTGTGCGGTCATCTATTACGTGCTGTTGCACGGGACGAACTTCGGCCGGCACGTCTTCGTCATCGGCAACAACAAGGTCGCGGCGCAGTTTTCCGGCGTGCGGGTCGAGCGGGTGAAATTCATCCTGTTTTGCCTGACCGGCACGATGTCCGGCATCGCGTCCGTCCTGCTGACTTCGCGGCTTGCCTCGACGCGGCCGTCGATCGCGCTCGGCTGGGAATTGGAGGTCGTCACCATGGTCGTACTCGGCGGAGTCTCGATCCTCGGAGGGTCCGGCAGCATTCAGGGTGTCGTGCTGGCGGCCTTCATCATGGGCCTCGTCACCTTCGGCCTCGGGCTGCTCAACGTGCCCGGCATTGTTATGTCGATCTTCATCGGCGCGCTGCTCATCTTCGTGATCGCGCTGCCGATCGTGTTCCGGATGATCAGGGAGCGGCGGACATGAGCGAACTCGAGCGGCACGCTTTCAAGATGAAGCTCAATCCCGGCATGGCCGAGGAATACAAGCGGCGCCATGATGCGATCTGGCCGGAATTGGTGGATTTGCTGCACGAGGCCGGCGTCAGCGACTATTCGATCTTTCTCGACGAGGAAACCAACACGCTGTTCGGCGTGCTGCGGCGGCGGAAGGACCACAGGATGGACGACCTGCCGTCGACAGCGGTCATGCGGAAATGGTGGGCGCACATGGCTGACATCATGGCGACCAACGAAAAGAACGAGCCGGTCGCCATCGATTTGCGTCCGGTCTTCCACATGGACTGAGGCATGGCAGGGCGCGTCGCCGTTATCGACATCGGCAAAACCAATGCGAAGCTGGCGCTGGTCGATCTCGACGGGCAAAGGGAAATCGACGTCCGCAAGCGTCCGAACACCGTGCTCGCCGGACCGCCTTTTCCGCATTACGACACCGACGGGCTGTGGGACTTCATTCTCGGCGCGCTTGCGGAGATGCAACGGCTGCACGGAATCGATGCCATCACGGTAACGACGCATGGCGCATCGGTCGCGCTTCTGGACGGCGAAGGGGTGCTTGCTGCCCCGGTGCTCGATTACGAACATGACGGTCCTGACAGGCTTGCCGCCGAATATGATGCGATCCGGCCGGATTTCGCCGAGACGGGCACGCCGCGTCTGCCGATGGGCCTCAATCTCGGCGCGCAGCTGTTCTGGCAGTTCGAAGCGTTCCCGGAAATTCGCGCACGCACCAAGGAGATTGTCACCTATCCGCAATACTGGACCTATCGGCTGACCGGTAAAGCGGTGAACGAGGTAACCTCGCTCGGCTGCCATACCGATCTCTGGTGCCCGCGCGAGAAACGCTATTCTTCGCTGGTCGAAAGGGTAGGCTGGAGCGATTTGATGGCGCCGGTGGCGAACGCCACCGATTGCCTTGGCCCGGTACTGCCGGGTGTCGCCGAGACAACCGGTCTTGCCCGGGATACTCCGGTCTTCTGCGGCATTCACGATTCAAATGCCTCACTTTATGCGCATCTTGTTTCGCGCAAAGCGCCATTCGCGGTGGTCTCGACCGGCACTTGGGTAATCTCTATGGCCATTGGGGGGCGGGAGGTCGAGCTGGATCCTGCGCGCGACACGCTAATCAACGTCAACGCCTATGGCGATCCCGTGCCGTCCGCACGGTTCATGGGCGGCCGCGAGTTCGACCGGATGACTGAAAATGTTACCCGCAACTACAGCGATAAAGACATCGCAGCTGTCATCGAGCGCGGCGTGATGCTTATGCCGTCCGTGGAGCCGCGCTCTGGCCCGTTTCAGGGGCGACATTTTCGCTGGACAGTCGACGAAACATTGCTGACAGGCGGCGAGCGCTTCGCCGCGGTCTCATGCTACCTGGCAATGATGACCGCGACCGGGCTGGAGATAACCGGTGCGGAGGGGCCTGCCCTTGTCGAGGGACCTTTCGCGGACAATCCTGTTTATCTCGACATGCTGGCGGCCGCTACCGGACGACCGGTCGACGCCGTCGCAGGCACCGGCACCAGCATCGGCGCAGCGCTTTTAACGGCGAATGGCGGCTTGAAAACGGCGCGCTTGTACGATCAGCGGTCGGGGCTGGCCGGCATGGTTGCTTATGCAGAGAAATGGCGCGCGGGCTTGTGAGCGACGAAGCGAAGTGATGTGGGAATTGATCCGGACATATTGATGTCCCGTCAGGGTCAGAAGCTGCCGCTTTCGTCCGATGAAATGGTGTCCGCTTTCGATCTAGACTGCACACGGCCTTTTGTGCGTCCTCACGCGCTTTGACGGCGCTCAGCATGCCGGTGTGGCCGATCGTCATTCGCCGTTGCGGGCACCTTGTTGCCACTGCACGACCCAGCTCTTACGCTTTTTGCCAACACGCAAACCGAAGCCCGGGATGTCGTCATCGAACAACAAAACCTCGATCCGCTCAGCGGGGAGGGCGTATTCATTTGCCAGTTTTTGGGTGGGTTTCATCGGCAGAGATTGTAAAATTCGGAAGGATATCGGAAGGCAGAGATTGAATTTTATTGAATTCTATTGACCTCAAAACAAGAAAGTACCTATGGGAAATCAATAGGTTGAGGCGCTATTGGCCTTCCGTGACCTCTGTTGAATTTGCCGATATCTTTCTCTTAATCAGCGGGTCCACGGTTCGAGCCCGTGCTCACCCACCGATTTTCCTTCCTGAACGAATAGTTTTCCTCCGCGCCGCGATGCGGCTTCCGAGCGGTGTCTGCCGGAACGAGGATCACATGTGTTTCGGCAGCCCTCTTCGCACTTCGGGAATGACACGGGTTCCGAGGATTTCGATGGCTTCCAGCATGGCGCGATGGTCGATGACGCCGACACCGAATTGCAGCAGGATGCGATCGAATCTCAACAACTCGTGGGCGGCGAGGATCTTCTCTGCGACTGCGGTCGGCCCGCCGACGAAGTAGCCGCCGCGCGGACCGCAAAATGCCGTGAAGGTCTCGCGGCTCTGGGGCGCCATGTCCCGCTCGCGGCCGAGATCGGTCATCCGCGCGGAATGCGCGGGATAGTAGATGTCGATCGCCTTTTCCATGCTTTCGTGGACGAAAGCGTGGGCATTCAGGGACGTCTTCAGTTTGGACGGATCGTGGCCCGCGCGATGGCCCGCCTGGTGATAGAGTTGGAGGATCGGCGCGGCCCGCGCCCATTCGCCGCCCATGATCAGGGCGAAGGCCATGGGGAGGCCGAGCGTGGCTGCACGCACTGCCGATTGCGGGGTGCCGCCCACCGCCAGCCAGATCGGCAGCTGTTTTTGAACGGGTCTCGGATAGACGCCAAGGCCGTCGAGCGCCTGCGTGTGCGCACCGCCCGGCCAGCGGACATGTTCATGCCTGTTGATCTCGAGCAGCATGCGCAGCTTCTCGATGAAGAGATCGTCATAGTCCTTCAGATCGTAGCCGAAGAGCGGAAAGGACTCGGTGAAGGCGCCCCGCCCGGCAATGATCTCTGCGCGCCCGTCGCTCAGGCCGTCCAATGTCGCGAATTGCTGGAAGACGCGTACCGGATCGTCGGAACTGAGAACGGACACGGTGCTGGTGAACCGAATATTTTTCGTCTGCGCCGCGGCTGCCGCGAGCGCGACCGCCACGGCGGAGACCGCATAGTCCGGCCTGTGATGTTCACCCAGCCCGTAGATATCGACACCCGCCTGATCGGCGACAGTGATTTCCTCGACGATGTTGCGCAGGCGCTCAGGCGCACTGACGGTCTGTCCAGTACGCGGATCGGCGCCGATATCGCCGAAGGTGAAAACGCCGATTTCCATTGGTCCTCTCGAGAATGGCTGGATATCCGGTCAGAAGGGCTTCCGCCCGGATATCTCTGGTGCGTTTCTGCAGCTGTTGCGGTCCGGCCGGCTTCCCCGGATCAGGTCACGGTGACGACCAGCTTGCCGGTCACATGGCCTTCGGCGCTCAGCGCCTGGGCTTTCGCGATCTGTTCCAGGGGAAAAGTCTTTTCGACATGGAGACGTATGGCGCCTTCGGAGTAAAGCTCGGCTGTTTGCGCCAGGGCCTTCTCGGGATGTTCCTGCGGTGTCGGCGAGAATTGCGCGCCGTGTTCGGGCGCGCTGAAATCGACGATGGACAGCACCCGCGACGGATCGCCGACAATCTCGACCAGTTCGGGGATGATCCCCGCGCCGGCGAGATCGAGGGCCGCGTCGACACCCTCAGGGGGGAGTTCCTTCACCCGGGCGGCGAGGCCCGGCTCATAGGTTGTCGGGAGGGCGCCGAGGTCACGCAGATAGTCGTGCTTGCCCGCGCTGGCCGTACCGATGACGGTAATGCCGCGATGGCGCGCGATCTGGAGCAGGGTGGAGCCGACACCGCCGGCCGCGCCGCAGACCAGGATGGTCTCGCCGGCTTTCGCGCCGACATAGTCGAGGCAGCGGACCGCCGTTTCGGAGACGGCCGCGAAACCGCCGGCCACCTCGAAGGGCATGTCTTCCGGTTTGCGCGCCCAGTAATCCAGCACCGCAAATTCCGCGGCTGTGGCGTTTCCGGAGCCGAACACGGCGTCGCCGACCGCGACGTCGGTCACGCCCTCGCCGATCTCGTCGACGATGCCGGCCGCTTCGAAGCCAACGCCGCAGGGGAACTCGACGGGCATGAACTCGCCGAACAGCCCGGCGCGCAGTTTCCACTCCGCCGGATTGACCCCGACCGCCCGAACCGCAATCCGAACCTGGCCTGGGCCGGCATGGGGCTCGTCGGTCTCGACGATTTTCAGGACCTCCGGTCCGCCATATTCACTGAACTGGACAGCTTTCATGATGATTTCCCTGTGACTTTACTGGATGCCGAAACGGCAGATTGGGTTGAGTGCGGACGAAGCCACGGGGGTTCCGTGTTCATCCATCCCTGGCCGCGCACTTCCTTCTTTAAACCTGGTGCCAAATTGAGCTATGGTCTCGTTTCGGTACCAAGGTTCGAAAAACATTGGAAGGAGGCAGTTTTCAATGACCAGGGAACAAGCGGGTAACCGTCCGGACGTGCCCGACGAGATCATCCGGCATTTCGATGCCTGGCAGGAGGAAGGGATCACGGACGCCTCGAACTGCCCGGTTCGCGACGTGCTGGATCGTGTCGGAGACAAATGGTCGGTGCTGCTCCTGATGATGCTCGCTCGCGGGCCGAAAAGGTTCAGCGCGCTGAACAAGGTCGTCGGGGACATCTCGAAGAGGATGCTGACGCAGACGCTCAGGTCTCTGCAGCGTGATGGACTGGTGGAACGCACCGTCTATCCGACGACGCCGCCGATGGTCGATTACCGGCTCACGGAGCTGGGACGGTCTTCGCTCGAGCCGCTGGCGGCGCTGATTGCATGGGCGGACACGCGCCACGACGATATTCGCGAGGCGCGCGAAGCCTTCGACCGGGATGAGGGCGTTACCGAACGCTTGTCGGCCTGACTATTTGCCGGGCCCGCCCGCGCGGAGAGCGGAAGTTCAGCGGGCCAGCCAGCCTCCGTCGACCGGCAAGACGACGCCATGCACGTAGTTCGCCGCGTCCGAGGCGAGATAGACGACCGCTCCGGCGATATCGGAGGGCTGCGCCCAGTGCCCGGCGGGGATGCGGTCGAGGATCGCCTTGTAGCGAACGGGGTCTTCCCGCAGCGCCTCGGTGTTGTTGGTGACGACATAGCCGGGCGCGACCGCGTTGACATTGATGCCAAGCGGCGCCCATTCGCAGGCGAGCAGCCGCGTCAGCCCGGCGAGCCCGCTTTTTGACGCGGTGTAGGACGCGATGCGAATGCCGCCCTGGAAGGACAGCAACGAGGCGATATTGATGATCTTGCCGCGGCCGCGCGCCTTCATGTGGCGGGCGGCGGCCTGGCTCAGGAAGAAGGCGGACTTCAGGTTCGTGTCCATCACCGCGTCCCAATCCTCTTCGGTGAAGTCGAGCGCGTCGTTGCGGCGAATGATGCCGGCATTGTTGACGAGGATGTCGACGCCGCCGGCCCATTCAACCGTCTCGTCGACCAGCGGCGCGAGACTGGCGGTGTCCGACAGATCGGCACGGATCGCATGGATGCGGGCCGCGTCATCGACCAGTTCCATTGTCTCGTTCATCGCGGAACGGCCGACGGCGGCGATCTTCGCGCCGGACCGGGCGAGCGCCACCGCGATCGCCTGACCGATGCCGGTATTGGCGCCGGTGACAATGGCCGTGCGACCTTCGAGCGAAAACAGATCGGTCACCGCAGCGTCTCCATGGCCACCATATCCATGTCGGTGAATTCCTGATTGTCGCCGGCCATCGACCAGATGAAGCCGTAACTCGACGTGCCGGCGCCGCAATGGATGGACCAGCCGGGCGAGATGATCGCCTGTTCGTTGGCGACCACGAGGTGACGTGTCTCCTCCGGTTCGCCCATGAAATGGAAGACGCGCGCCGCAGGCGCCATGTCGAAGTAAAGGTAGGCTTCCGAACGCCGGTCGTGGGTGTGACAGGGCATAGTGTTCCAGACGCTTCCGTCGGCGATCATCGTCATGCCCATCAGCAACTGGCACGATGTGCAGATGTCGGGATGGATGTATTGGCGGAGCGTTCGCCTGTTGGCCTCGGCATCGCTGCCGATGTCGGCCTTGTTGGCTTCGTCGCGCCCGATGACCTTCAACTCGTGGCTGGCATGCGCCGGGGTCGAAACGAAATAGAACCTTGCCGGGTTTGCCGGGTCGCCGCTGACAAACGCCACGGTTTCGGTGCTCATCGGCACGTAAAGGCAATCCCCGACGGGAAGCGAGATCTTCTTCCCGTCGAGGATCAGGCCACCCGGCCCCCCTATGTTGAAAACGCCCATTTCGCGCCGCGCCAGGAAGGCCGGCACCATCCAGTCCGGCGGCGCGGCCAGATCCAGCGGTTCCGCTCCGGGCAGGGCGCCGCCGATCACGGTCCGGTCGACATGCGAATATGTCATGTGGATTTCGGCCGCCGAGAACAGGTCGGTGACGAGAAAGTTGCGGCGAAGCGCTTCGGTGTCGAAGCCGCGCGTTTCCGCGGGGCTGACGGCTTGGCGGATTGAAATGCTCATGGGTTCACACAGCCCTCCCTGCTGCAGTTTCAGTCGGTCATTCGGCGATCAGCTCGCTGTCGACCGCGGGGTCGAAAATGAAATAGTCAGGCCACATGTCCCGGAAGACCGCGATGTCGAGCTGCAGCTTGTTGAGGTGGTAGATCATCGCGTCGACCGCAGCGTCGGCATCGCGCCGCTCGATGGCGTCGACCACGGCCTCATGCTCGCCCACGACCTTGAGCATGCGACCCGGCTGCGGCAGGGTCAGGCGGCGGTAGCGTTCGATCTGGATGCGGATCTGCTGGATCATGTCCCAGATGCCGGCGAGGCGCGCCGCCGATGCGATCGCGGCATGGAAATCGTCGTCGGCGCGGTGGAAGGCGGCTTCCTCACCGGCCTCGGCCCTTTCGCGCTGCCGCTGGATGATGGCGCGGATCTCCATCAGCTGGCTCTCGCTTGCCTTTGCCGTCGCCTCGCGGACGATCACCTCTTCCAGCGCGCGCCGCGCCACCAGCGCCTCGCGGACCATCGAGAGCGGGATCCGCGCGACGAAGGTGCCGGATTTCGGCACGACGTCGATCAGCCTGTCCTCGGCGAGGCGCAGCACCGCCTCGCGGACCGGCGTTCGGCTGATCCCGTAACGCTGGGTGAGTTCCTTTTCGTTGATCGCAGCGCCGGGGGCGAGCTTCATCGAGATGATGTCGCCGCGCAGGTCCTGGTAGACGACGTCCGAATTCTTCGCCGGCGCCGACATGCCGTGAAGACCGTTCACGCGGGGCGGCGAGTTCGGGGCGCGGGGCTTGCGCGGGCGGGTTGCCTGTTCGGTGGTCTCCATCTGGTCGCCGTCTGTCATGCCGTTCCGTTCACGATTCGCGGACTTGCCGTCCGGCTTCATTGTTAGCGCGAGGCATCGCCTGTCCCGGAACCTTCAATCGGGTCTGTCGGCGATACCACTTGCGGTCGATTTCTTTCTAGTATATTAGATATATCTTGTATACTAGAAAATTCGAAAATTTCGAATGGAGGAGGGGCGGATAGCCGCCCGCAGACACGCAAGGGAGGAAGCGATGTTGAAACGAATGATGACACTGACGGCTGCCGCCGCCGCTTTGACGATCGCCGCAGCGGGATCCGCATTCGCGGTCGAACTGAAATGGGCCCATGTCTACGAGACGGGTTCAGACTATCACCAGGTCGCCGAATGGGCCGCCGAAGAAATCAAGAAGCGCACCGACGGCCGCGTCGAGATCAGCGTCTTCCCGGCCTCCTCGCTCGGCAAGGAAGTCGAGATCAACGAGGGGCTCGGGATCGGCGCTGTCGACATCATCTATACCGGCCCGAGCTTCGTGGAGCGCTATTACGGCCCGATCGCGATTTCGGACTACCCCTTCATCATGCGCGGCTTCGACCACTGGAAGGAATATCGCGAAAGCGATCTCTTCACGGACCTGTCGGCGGGATACAAGGACGCCACGGGCCACACGGTCATGGGGCTCGTCTATTACGGCCAGCGCCACGTCACTTCGAATTTCCCGATTCTCAAGCCCGACGACATGAAAGGGCTGAAGATCCGCGTTCCGAATTCGCCGGTGATGCTGATGTTCCCGAATGCGGTCGGCGCCAATCCGACGCCGATGGCGTTCTCGGAAGTCTATCTGGCGCTGCAGCAGGGCGTGGTCGACGCGCAGGAAAACCCGCTGCCGACGATCAAGTTCAAGAAGTTCTACGAGGTCCAGTCGAACATCAACCTGACCGGCCATCTCTTGAACTCGCTGCTGATCATCGCGTCGGACAGCGCCATGGGCAAGATGGGCGATGACTCGGCCGCCGTGGAAGAGGTCCTGAAGGAGGCGGCCGCGAAAGTGTCCGACAGCATCTACCAGGCCGAGACCGACCTGATTTCCTGGTTCCGCGACGAGGGCACCGAGGTCAACGAGATCGACCGCAAGCCTTTCCAGGACGCTGTCTTGCCGAAGCTGACCGACTGGGACAACGTGCCGTATAACAAGGAGCAGTTCGACCGCCTCCAGGCACTTTGACACCCCTGACGGAAGTCGCACCGACATGACGACCATGCCAGTCGACGAAAAAGAGACGGAGCGCGCGGACAAGGCCGCGCGCTCCGCTTTCGCGGTCGGAGAAGAGGCGGGGCCGGTCGATTTCAGGCTGGTCGATCTGCCGGGCCTGATCGCCCTGTGGGGGTTGGCGGTGATTGTCTTCCTGCAGTTCTTCACTCGCTACGTGCTGAATGACAGCCTCGCCTGGACCGAGGAAATCGCACGCTATGTGCTGATCGTCGTGGCCTTCTTCGGGGCCGTCACCGTCACCCGCAAGGGCGGGCATATCTTTCTCGAATTCTTCTATCGCTACATCCCGAAGACCCTTGCCAAGTGGCTGGCCGTGGCGATGGAACTGATCTCCTGCCTTTTCTACGGCTACATGGCCTGGATCGCGGTCGAACTGGCCCTGAAGACCAAGACCAAGATGGCCTCGGCGGAGATTCCGAAAAGCCTGCTCTACTGGGGCGTGGCGGTCGGTTTGGCCGCGATGACGCTGTTCTCGCTGGTCTGGCTGGTGCGCAAGGTCCGCCAGAGCCCCGACGCCGTGCTCCACGATATCGAGGAGCACGCCTTGTCCGAAATCCCCGAATAGAGGCGCGTTCATGGAACTGACCCTGATGTTCGTCATGCTCTTCGCGCTGCTGATCGCCGGCGCGCCCGTCGCCGTCGCGCTTGGCGTGTCGTCGCTCTATTTCATCGCGACCTCGGGGATGCCCAGCCTCGTCGTGCTGCACAACATGGTCAACGGGATCAACTCGTTCCCGCTGATCGCGGTGCCGTTCTTCATCATGGCCGGGCATCTGATGAACACGGCGGGCATCACCACCAAGATCTTTACCTTTGCGCGGGCCACGGTGGGCTGGATGCATGGCGGGCTCGGCCACGTGAATGTGGGCGCCAGCGTCATCTTCGCCGGCATGTCGGGCGCGGCGGTCGCCGATGCGGGCGGGCTCGGCAATATCGAAATCAAGGCGATGCGCGAAGCCGGCTACGATTCCGACTTTTCCGTCGGCATCACAGCCGCGTCGTCGACCATCGGACCGATCATTCCGCCCTCGCTGCCGCTGGTCGTCTATGGCGTGATCGCCGACACCTCGATCGGCCAGCTTTTCGCCGCCGGCCTGATCCCCGGGGTGATCATGGCGCTGTCGCTGATGGCGATGGTCGGCGTCTATTCGCGCCTGCGCGGCTATCCGCGCGACGACCGGTTCAAGCTGCGGGTTTTCCTCGTGACATTCGCGGATGCGCTGCTGCCGCTGTTCACGCCGATCATCATCGTCGGGGGCATCCTGTCGGGCATGTTCACCCCCACCGAGGCGGCGATCGCTGCGGTCGCCTATTCGCTGTTCCTTGGCCTCGCGGTCTATCGCACGCTGGACCTGAAGCGGATCCTGCGCGTTTCCATGGAAACGATCGAGACAACTGCCTCGATCATGATGATCGTCGCCGCCTCGGCGATCTTCGCCTGGATCCTCACCGCCAACCAGGTCGCCAATCTCTTCGCGCAGCAATTGCTCGGACTGACCGAGGATCCGACCATGATCCTGCTGATCATCATGGGCATCGTGCTGTTCGTCGGCTGCTTCATGGAAACGATCGCCGCCATCACCATCCTGACGCCGGTGCTTTTGCCGGTGGCGATGCAGATCGGCATCGATCCGGTCCATTTCGGCGTGATCCTGATCCTCAACCTGATGATCGGCCTGCTGACGCCGCCGGTGGGGATGGTGCTCTACGTGCTGTCGAAGGTCGCCGCCGTGCCGTTCGAGCGCTGCGTCATAGCGACCGCGCCGTTTCTTGTCCCGCTGATTTGCGTGCTGCTTCTGCTGAGTTTCGTGCCCAGCCTGTCGATGTGGCTGCCGATCCATCTCTATCGGTGAAGCGGCTGTTCTAGGAGACGCCCGTATCGTTGAAAAACTCGGGATGCAGTTTCATGATCGCCGGAACGGATGCCAGCGTTCCCGAGAGATGCGTGCGGACATGGTCCTCGACGTCTTCGAGGCGGCCTTCGGAAATCGCCGTCAGGATCTTCTCGTGCAGGTCCAGCACATTCGCCATCTTGCCGGGATCCGGCAAGTTGAGCCGGCGCAGCCGGTCGATATGGCCGGATCGCCCGGCGATGAGATGCCAGAGCGACGCCACGCCGGCCGCCTGAAAGAGGGAAAGGTGAAACAGCCGGTCCAGCGAGGTGAATTCCGGAATGTCGCGATCCTCTCCGGCCATCTTCTGCAGCTTCAATATCCTGACGGTGGGCAGCAGCAATTCCGGGTCGCGTGCCTTGGCAAGCGTCTTCGCCACTTCCAGTTCGACGCCAAGACGCAGGAACTGGGTCTCCCGGGCGCGCGCGATGTCGATCCGGGTCACCAGGGTCTTCGACTGGGGATAGGAGACGACAAGCCCTTCCTTCTCCAGTTCCTGAATAGCCTCGCGCACCGGCGACTGGCTGACGCCGTGTTCCTTGGCGAGATCCGCACGCGACAGCACCGTGTCCGGCGGCATGTCGAGGGAAATGATCAGCCGTCTCAGCCTGGAATAGACCCGGCCGGCCGCCGAGCCGTGCTGAATAGGCCCTGACAGTTCGTCTGACGCCTTGACCAGAGCCTCGGACAGGGAACTGACAGTCATGGGCGGTCCACTTTGCAAAGCATTGTCCTCGACACCTACATCAGCCGGCCGGGCAGCAAAAGAGAGAGCGCCGGAAATGCGATCAGCGCCGCAAGGAAAGCGAGCAGCGCGATGAAATAGGGCAGAGATGCCTTCGAAAACTCGCCGGTCTTCACGTCGAGGATGCCGCAGACGGTGAACATGATGACGCCTACCGGCGGCGTCAGCCCGCCGATATTGATCAGCGTGACCAGCAGGATGCCCATATGGACCGGATCGAAGCCCGCATCAACGAGAACCGGGAGCACGATCGGCGTGACCAGGAGGATGTTCGCCGCGCCTTCGAGAAACATGCCGCTGACGAGAAGCAGTGTGAGGACGAGGATGAGGATCAGGATCGGCTGTTCGGTCATCGAGGTCACGAGCGCGGCGATCTGCTGCGGCCCCTGTTCGATCGTCACGGCATAGCCCAGCACGGCCGCCATCATGATCAGCAGCATGACCATGCCGAGATCGGTGATCGATCCCTTGATGGCTTCGTAGAGCTTGGCGAGCGTCAGTTCTCGGTAGACGAAAAAGCCGACGAACAGCGCGTAGAAGACTAGGAACGCGCCGGCTTCGGTGGCGGTAAAGAAGCCGAACCGGAACCCGATGATCAGGATCACCGGGAAGGCAAGCGCCCACAGGCTCTCGCGGAAACTCGCCCCCAGTTGCGCGAAGCTCGGCGGTTGGGAGAGGTCGGGCGCGTAGCCGTTGCGCCTCGCGACGATCCAGGCGGTGACCATCAAGGTGAGCGTCAGCAGGACGCCCGGGATTACGCCGGCGAGAAAAAGCCGGCCGATGGAGACCTCGTTGATGAAGCCGAACAGGATAAGGCCGATGCTCGGCGGGATGGTGGCTGTGATGATCGACCCGAAGGCGAGGACCGCCGCCGTGTCGGGTTTCGAATAACCGCCCTTGGAAATCATGCCGGGGCCGAGAAGGCGCGATTCCATCGACGCATCGGCAACGGCCGAGCCGGAAATGCCGCCCATCATCAGGCTGAGCACGATGGAGACCTGGCCCAGTCCGCCGGCGAGCCAGCCGGTCAGGAGGCGGGCGAACTTGATCAGGCGGTCGGTAATCCCGGTCGAGTTCATCAGGTTGCCGGCGAAAATGAAGAAGGGCACGGCGAGAAGCGGAAAGCTCTGGGTCGCGGTCACCATTTTCTGGATGGCGACGGTCGGCGGCATGGTGCCCGTCAGGACGAAGACCGGAAAGGACGCCAGCGCCAGCGCGAAGGCGACCGGCATGCCGCTGATCAGGAAAAGCGCGAACAGGCCCGCGATGAGAAGCAGCATCTGGTCTCAGTCTTTCTTGCGACTGTCGGCGACAAGCTTGACGGTCAGGGTTCGGATCATCAGCGCGAAGCCGACCACCATGCTGGCGTGGAAATAGGAGCCGGGGGTCTGCAGCGCGCCGTCCAGCCTTGGATGCATGAGAATCATGTTCTTCCAGGCAAAGCGCATCAGATAGACCAGCAGCGCGATCAGGACCGCGAGGTTGACGATCTCGATTGCCCTGCGGCCGCGAGGCGGCACATTGTCGAGGAGAATACTGATCCCGAAATGCCGCTGGTCCTGCAAGGCGAGGTCGATCGCGAAGATGCACAGCCACAGAAACAGCAGCTGAGCCACCTCGATCGACCAGATGATCGGCGATCCGGCGGCGCGCGCAACCGAGGCGAAGCCGACCAGGATGACAACCGCCGCCAGCAATGTGGCGGCGCAGGCAAATTCAATGCGTCTCAACATGGACATCGATCCGTTTTGCCCGCGCCGCCGAAGGAGAGCCGCTTAGCGTCCCAACACCTTGTTGACGATCTCGGCCTCGGATTCGAGGTCGAGCTTGCCGTAGACGCCGGCCACCGCATCCTTGAACGGCGCGAGGTCGACATCAGAAACCGTCACGCCTTGGTCGGCAACGAATTTCAGCGCGTCCTCGCCGAGATCGATCGTCAGTTGCGAGGCGTAGCGGCCGTTTTCGACGGCGAGATCGCGGACGATCTTCTGGTTGTCCGCGGAGATCTGGTCCCATGCCTCGGCCGAGACGACCAATGCCGTCACCAGCTGGATATGGCCCGTCTTGGTGACATTCTTGATGACCTCGTAGAGCTTGGCGCCCTTGATGGCGGTCGGTTGCGCCTCGGCGGCGTCGATGGCGCCGAGCTGCAGGGCCGAATAGACCTCGCCCCAGGCGATCGGGTTCGGTTCGGCGCCCATGGCGCGAATGGTCTCGATCCAGATCGGCGCTCCGATGGTGCGCATGCGGATGCCGCTGAGATCGGCGGGTGCGGAAATCGGCTTCTGGGTCAGCGCATGGCGCGGTCCCTGATACCAGTTGGACGCCAGCATCACGAGGCCGGATTTTTCCTTCAACTCGTCGCCCCAGCCGAGATATTCGTCGGATAGCGCGAACTTGTCGGCCTGCTCATAGGTGTCGAACAGGAACGGCGCGGACATGATCGCGAGCGACGGCACGAAGCTCGACAGGCGGGCCACGTCGGTCACCGTTCCGACATTGGCGCCGGCGCGGGCCTGGTCGATCATCTCGGTGGTGTCGCCCAGTTGCGAGTTGTGAAAGATCTGCACCTTCACGTCGCCATTGGTCGCTTCCTCGACCTCCGATTTGAACTTTTCCAACCCCTGTCCCATCGGATCGTCCGGCGCGAGGACCGTGCCGATGCGAAGGGTGGTGGCGGCGAATGAGGGCATGCTGAGGCTCAGGCTCGCCGCGATGGCAACGCCGAGTCCGAGCGCCTTGAGCGATCGATTCATTGGTTCCTCCCACTAGGAAATCTCGATTTCGGCAACTGATATTTTAGTTGCATTAATATTCTTCTTACGTCATTGATCAGGAGTCAACAGGTTTTTGATCGCGCTTGACCGGCAGCGAATTGTCGACGGAAAACGCGTGCGAACGGGAATGGTGAAGTTGGATTTCGAGTTGATCCGCGTGGAGGATGGCCGGGCCGCCTTGGGAGAAAGCCCGGTTTGGGATCCCGCAACCGGCGATCTCTGGTGGGTCGACGTGACCGGAAAGGCGTTGTTCTGCCTGGACGCGGACGCGGGGAACATCCGGCACTGGAAGACGCCTGAATATCCCGGCTTCGTCGTTCTCGTGGCGGCGCGAAAGCCCGCTGTCGGCATGGAGACCGGTATTTTCCTGTTCGACCCCGCCACCGGCGCTTTCGACCGGCTGGTGCCATTCGAACGGGAAGGGCACCGCTTCAACGACGCCACGGTGGACCAAAAGGGACGCCTCTGGACCTCCACCATGGCGCTGGACGCGAAACCGGCTTCGGCCGACATTGTTCAGGTGACCGGCGACCGGACGCTGAAGCCGGTCGTGCGGCATCTGGCGATCCCCAATGGCCTGGCCGTCGATCTCGACCGGGGCCGGATGTTCTATTCGGACTCGCATCCCGACATTCAGTCCATCTGGACGATGAGCGTCGACGCACGCACGGCCGCGACGGGAGACGCCGGGCATTTCGCCACCACCAAATCCCTGCAAGGCCGTCCGGACGGCGCTGCCCTGGACGCATGCGGACATTACTGGATCGCCGGCGTCGATAGCGGCGAACTCTATGTGTTCGACCTCGAGGGACGCATCTTCAACACGGTTCCGGTTCCCTTTCCCGCGCCGACCAAGATCGCGTTTCACGGGGCCGATGGCCGATCCGTCGCGGTGACATCGAAGCAGATCGGCGAGGACGGCGGATATATGGCCATTGCGCGGCTGTCGGAGGCATCCGTTCCCGGCGTCGTGCAGCCCTACTGGGACATGGGGGCATGAACATGAAGACCGGCGAGGGAGGAACCATGACGTCAGGCCCGCGAAGGCAAGCCGAGGATCTCAGGAGCGCCCGGTGGTTCCGGTCGGACGATCTGCGTTCGTTCGGACATCGCAGCCGGGTGCTGCAGATGGGCTACGACTACGAGGATTTCATGGGCAAGCCGATTGTCGCCATCCTCAACACCTGGTCGGACATGAACCAGTGTCACAGCCACTTTCGGCAGCGGGTCGAGGACGTCAAGCGCGGCGTGTTGCAGGCGGGCGGCTTCCCGGTCGAATTGCCGGCCCTTTCGCTGAGCGAGAGCGCGGTGAAGCCCACCACCATGCTCTATCGCAACATGCTGGCGATGGAGACCGAGGAGCAGATCCGCTCGCACCCGGTCGATGGCGTGGTGCTGATGGGCGGCTGCGACAAGACCACGCCCGGCCTCGTCATGGGGGCGATCTCGGCCGGCCTGCCGATGATCTACCTGCCGGCCGGGCCGATGCTGCGCGGCAACTGGCGCGGACGAACGCTGGGGTCCGGCTCCGACGCCTGGAAATATTGGGACGAACGCCGCGCCGGAAACCTGTCCGAGACGCAATGGGGCGAGATGGAAAAGGGGATCGCGCGCTCCTACGGGCATTGCATGACAATGGGAACAGCCTCGACCATGACGGCGATCGCCGAGGCGCTGGGGCTTTGCCTTCCGGGGGCGTCCTCGATTCCCGCCGCCGACGCCAACCATATTCGCATGTCCGCGGCCTGTGGCCGGCGCATCGTCGAGATGATCTGGGACAACCTGACGCCGGACAGGATCCTGACGGCGCAGGCCTTCGACAATGCGAGCACGATCGCGATGGCGACGGGCTGTTCCACCAATGCGATCATCCACCTGATCGCGATGGCGCGCCGCGCGGGCGTCGCTCTCGATCTGGACGCTCTCGACGCGAAGAGCCGCCACACGCCGGTGATCGCGAATATCCGCCCGGTCGGCACGGATTACCTGATGGAAGATTTCTTTTATGCGGGCGGCCTTCCGGCGCTGATGAACCGGCTGGGCGAGAAGTTGAACCGCGATTGCCTGACCGTCACCGGCCGGAAGCTCGGCGAGAATATCGCGGACGCTGAGGTCTTTAATGACGATGTCATTCGCTCTCTCGACAAACCTGTCTATGCCGAGGGGTCGCTGGCGGTGCTGAGGGGCAATCTCGCGCCGGACGGGGCGATCATCAAGCCCGCCGCCTGCGACGACGCTTTTCTCGTCCACGAGGGGCCGGCTTATGTCTTCGACAGCTATCCGGAGCTGAAGGAAAAGACCGACGACGAGAGCTGGGACATCCCGCCCGATGCGGTTCTGGTCCTGCGCAACGCCGGTCCGCAAGGCGGTCCCGGCATGCCCGAATGGGGCATGCTGCCGATGCCCCGCGCGCTCTTGAAGAAGGGCCATCGCGACATGGTCCGGCTTTCGGATGCGCGCATGTCGGGCACCTCCTACGGCGCCTGCATTCTCCATGTCAGTCCGGAGGCTTATGTCGGCGGACCGCTGGCGCTCCTGCGCAATGGCGACATCGTGCGGCTCGACGTGCCGAACCGGCGGTTGGACATGCTGGTCGCAGACGAGGAAATCGCGGCGCGGAAAGCCGCATGGGTACAACCCGAAAAGCGGTTCGAGCGCGGCTATGGCTGGATGTTCTCCCGCCACATCCTGCAGGCCGACAAGGGCTGCGATTTCGATTTTCTGGAAACCGGCTTCGGAAGCCCCGTCGGGGAACCCGATATCTATTAGGTGAAACCATGTTAGACTATGTGTTGAGCGAGGCCACACGGTCCAAATTAATGCGGATTTCGACCGCGTCCATCGCCACGGCGCTGTTCAAGCGGGGCCTGCGCAACCAGTATGTTCAGGGCGTGCTGCCGGTGGTCCGCAAGCCCGGCAACATGGTCGGGCAAGCCTTCACCCTGCGCTACATCCCGGCCCGTGAAGACCGCAACGACATTTCGGTGTTCCGCAACGAGGATCATCCCCAGCGTGTCGCGGTCGAGCAATGCCCGCCCGGTCATGTGCTGGTGATGGACAGCCGCAAGGACGCCCGCGCCGCTTCCGCGGGCTCGATCCTGGTGACGCGGCTGCAGGTGCGGGGATGCGCCGGCGTGGTGACGGATGGCGGCTTTCGCGACGCCGAGACGATCGGGGCGCTCGATATTCCCGCCTTCCACAGCCGCCCCTCCGCGCCGACCAATTTGACCCTGCATGAGGCGATCGAGATCAACGGGCCGATCGCGTGCGGGGACGCGGCGGTGTTTCCCGGCGACGTGATCGTCGGGGACGGGGATGGCGTCATCGTCCTTCCCGCACATCTCGCCGACGAGGTCGCGGGGGAATGTTCCGGCATGGAGAGCTTCGAGACCTTCGTTACGGAAAGCGTGCGATCCGGCCACTCGATCATCGGCCTCTATCCGCCGACGCGGCGCGAAACGGAGGAGCGCTATGCGCAGTGGCTCGCCGCCCGCGAAGCAGACCAGTCGTAGAAATTCATTCGGCAGGACATGACATGCTTTCAGGCAACCATCTCATAGCAGGCGACTGGGTATCGGGGGAGGCGCGGTTTTCGTCGGAACCTGCGCATGGCGATGCGCATGA
>NZXU01000028.1 GCA_002698425.1 Ahrensia sp.
CGACAGCATCGCGCCGGTCGAGGCACAGACCGAACTGTTCGCCGGCGACCATCAACTCAGCGAGTCGCTGTGGCTGCGTGCTGCGCCCGGCCACACGCCGGGATCGTCGGTCCTCTGGTTGGACGCCGGCGCACCCGCGGTGTTCGTCGGGGACCTCACCCACTGCCCCATCCAGCTGCCGCGCCCCGACGATCCGTGCGCGTTCGACGTCGACGCCGGCGCGGCGGCGGCCACCCGCCGGCGCGTGTTCACCGAGGCGGCACGCCGTCGCGCGACCGTCATCCCGGCGCATTACCCGGGCCACGGCGGAGCGACGATCGCCGCCCGCGGGGCGAATTTCGCCGTCGACAGCTGGCTGGAGCTGCCCCCGATCTGACGTCAGCCGGCACGGCGGATGCTTGCTTCTACCTACTGGCTGCCTCGCGTCCTCTACGCCGAGGTATCGATAGATACTTGTACTCCAGGAACTCGTCGATACCGACCTTCCCACCCTCACGCCCGAGCCCGGATTGTTTGATCCCGCCGAACGGTGCGGCGGGGTTGGACACGACACCGGTATTGACACCCACCATTCCGACCTCCAGACGTTCGCTCAGGTCGAAAGCCCGATCGATGTCCTGGGTGAACAGGTATCCCACCAGTCCCCAGTCCGTGTCGTTGGCGCGAGCCACCGCCTCGTCCTCGTCGACGAAGGGAATGACCGGCGCCACGGGGCCGAACACCTCGGTGGTCATCAGATCCGAATCCGGTGCTACATCGGCGAGCACGGTGGGCGGATAGAAGTAACCCGGCCCGTCAACCGGCCGCCCACCGGTCAGCGCCGTAGCGCCTCGGGAGAGCGCATCGTCCACCAGCCGTTGCACTTTCGACCGTGCCGCGGCATCGATCAGCGGCCCCACCTGGACGCCTTCGTCGAGTCCGTTGCCGACGTTGAGCTCCGCCATTCGGGCCGCGAGTCGCTCGGAGAACTCGCGGGCGATGTCGCGGTGCACGTACATCCGGTTCGCCGCGGTGCAGGCCTCCCCCATGTTGCGCATTTTCGCCGAAACAGCACCCTCGACGGCGGTGTCGACATCGGCGTCGGCGCACACGATGAACGGTGCATTGCCGCCCAGTTCCATGGAGGACCTCATGACCGCGTCCGCAGCCTGTCGAAGCAGCACCTTGCCGACGGCCGTGGAACCGGTGAAGCTGATCTTGCGTGCTTTACCGCTGCTCATCCACCGCTGCACCACAGTCGCCGCATCGGTGGTGTTGATGATGTTGAGCACTCCCTCGGGGAGGCCGGATTCCTGAAGGATCGCGGCCAGAGCCAACGACGTCAACGGGGTTTGCGGCGCCGGCTTGAGCACCATCGTGCACCCGGCAGCTACCGCGGGAGCGATCTTGCGGGTGCCCATGGCTAACGGAAAGTTCCACGGCGTGATCAGGACGCAGGGGCCCACCGGTTCTCGGGTCACGATGATGCGGTTGCCTCCATCGCCCGTCGTGGTGTGGTCACCGGAGATGCGCACCGCTTCTTCTGAGAACCAGCGCAAGAATTCCGCGGCGTAGGCAACTTCGCCTTTGGCCTCGGCTAGCGGCTTGCCCATTTCCAGGGTCATCACCTCTGCCAGCCAGTCCTGCCGGGCCATCACCAGATCGTAGGCACGTCGCAGGATCTCGCTGCGGTAGCGCGGTGCCGTACGGGCCCAGGACGCCTGCGCCGCAACCGCGCCTGCCAGCGCGTCGTCGGCATCGGCGGGACCACCGTCGGCGACGGTGGCCAGCACCTCACCGGTGGCGGGGCATTCCACCTCGAACACCTTTCCGTCGCTCGCATCGCGCCAGCCTGCGCCGATGAGCAACCCGGTCGGGATCCCCGTGACGCCGGGCTGCGGAGGAGTTGGATTCGGGGTTGCCGTCATTGTTGGATCTCCGATCGGGGGTCCAGAATTTGTGCGAGGTGCAGGGAAGCGCTGGAGGTTGGGGTATCGGTGAGCTGTCTGGCCTGCATGTGGCAGCTGAAACCGTCAGTGAGGACAACTGCGCCGGGATCTGCGCGCAATGCTGGAGCCAACGCCTGTTCGGCGACCGCCATGCTGACGTCGTAATGCTGGCGCTCGAATCCGAAGTTGCCGGCCACCCCACAACAGCCTGTCGCTTCACGCACCCGGCCGATGCCGATCGCGGCGAGGGCGTCACGTTGCGTCGCCGCCCCGAAGACGGCGTACTCATGGCAATGTGTCTGTACGGTAACCGACTCGGGCAGAGCGATTTTCGGTGTCCACCCGCGACTGCTCTGTGCACTGACCTGCTCGGCGAAAGTACGGACACGTCGGGCGACCCGCTGCGCAGACGTGCTGTTGACCAGCTCGGGTAGGTCCTTGCGCAGCGCGGCCGCACAGCTGGGTTCGATGACAACGATGGGACGATCGGTTCCGTCATCGAGGGTAGCGGCCGTGCGGGTCAACCGTTTCCGGGCTTGCCGAAGCTGGCCGGTGGAGATCCATGTCAGCCCGCAACAAAAATCGGTGCGGACTTCGGCGCGGTGGCCGGAATCCTCGACGACCCGTCGTGCGGCTCCCGCGACCTCGGGCCGGAAGCCCTTAGTGAACGAATCCACCAGGAGCACAAGGTCACTCGTGCCGGTGTGCGGCGTGCCGAGTTCTCTGCGCAACTGGCCTCGGGAGGCGAAGGTCGGCAGCACCCGGTGCGTCGTCAGGCCACCGAGGCGCAGGGCCGCAGATCGCAGTGGGCTCGCCAGGGCCGCGTTGACCAGCGGAGCGGCGCCAGCCGTGAGGGTCAACCATCGGGGTAGCCAGCCCAGCGAATAGTGCGCGACAGGACGGACCCGCCCCCGGTAGTAGTGGTCCAGGAACTCCGCCTTGTAGGTGGCCATGTCGACCCCGGTGGGGCAGTCAGACGAGCACGCCTTGCACGACAAACAGAGGTCCAAGACTTCCTGCACGTCCTGGGATGCCCAGCCTTCCTGCACCGTGCGAGCGCCGCGAACCATCTCTTGCAGGACGCGGGCGCGCCCTCGGGTGGAGTCCTTCTCATCACCGGTTGCCCGGTAACTCGGACACATCACTCCGCTGCTGTGGGATCGACACCGGCCTACGCCGATGCAGCGCTGGACAGCCTCGGTGAACGCGCTGGCCCCCGAACCAGTGGCCTCGTGCAGTGTGAATGTCGTCTGCCAGGGCAGCGGGGGTATGGCGGCCAGCGCCAGATTATCGGTGACCGGCTCCGGGTCCACGATCATGCCGGGGTTGAGGATGTTCGCCGGGTCGAAGAGGTGCTTGAACCTGGCGAACGCCTCCATGATGGCCGGCGAGTACATCTCGGGAAGCAACTGTGAACGGGCCCTACCGTCGCCGTGTTCACCCGAGAGTGTTCCCCCGTGTTTGACGACCAGCCGGGCCGCGTCGGTCAAGAACGCCGACATCAACTGCCGTCCAGCGGGGGTACGTTGATCGAAGGTGATGCGGATGTGCATGCACCCGGCACCGAAGTGCCCGTACATCACGCCGATGAGCTGGTACTGCATCAGCAGGAGGCGCAACTCGGCGAGGTAGTCGGCCAGATTCTCCGGAGCGACCGCAGAATCTTCCCAGCCAGGCCAGGACATGACGGCAGTCCCGTCGGCCAGTTGCAGGCGCGACGACAAACCGGCCCCGTCCTCGCGCACGCGCCACAGCTTCGCCCGTTCAACGGGGTCACGGACTTCGCGACATTCTCGAGCTCGTCCGTGGGAGTCCAAGTCGCCCATGAGTTCTCTGGCATGGCGGGCGACGGTCGCGTCGTCCTCACCGTCGAGGTCGATGTAGAGCCACGCGTGGCCGGCGGGCAGGTCGGCGACAGCGTCTTGGCCGCGGCGCGCCTTCATGGTGCTGACGATCTGTTCGTCGATGCCTTCGACGGCCGCCGGTGAGTACTTCAGGATCGTGACGACGTCGCGGGCAGCGTCGACGATGTCGTCGTAAGCCACGATCAGCAGCAGCGTCGACCGGGGCACGTCAACCAACGCCACGATTGCGCCGACGACGATGGCGCACGTCCCTTCACTGCCAACCAGAGCCCGAGCGACGTCGAAGCCGTTCTCCGGCAGAAGATTAGCCAGGTGAAAGCCCGAAACTTGGCGGGGTATGCGGCCCAGTTCCAGCCGGAACGCGGCCAGGCACCCGTCAGTCAATGCCCGCAGCTCGGCCGAGAGGGCCGTGGCCCGCTCGGCGGCGGTGATATCCGCGGGGTCGGTAGCGCGCAGTCCGGTTCGGGTGGCGGTCAGGCGGGTGCCGTCAGCCAGCACGAGGTCCAGTGCCACCACGTGGTCGCCGGTGCGCCCATAGCGAACCGAGTGATTGCCGCAGGCGTCGTTGCCGATCGATCCTCCGACGGTGGCGCGGTTCTTGCTGGACGGATCGGGAGCGAAAGTCAACTGGTCGGCGGTGCAGCGCTGCACGGCCGCGGTCAGGTCGGCCAGCACGACACCCGGTTCGACGACGGCGGTACGGGTGGCTGAGTCGATGGACAGCACCCGGTTCATGTAACGGGACATATCGAGTACCACACCTCGACCGATGGCGTTCCCGGCCATCGACGTGCCGCCTCCGCGTGCCACTACGGCAACACCGGAATCGTGGCACAAGGCGGCGATCTCACTGACTTCCCCGGGGGTGCGGGGGAAGGCAACAGCCAACGGCGTCAACCGGTAGTTGGAGGCGTCGTAGCTGTACTCTGCCAGACGTCGACTGGAGGTGTCGACCTCCACGGTGCTGGCAGCGAGCCGACTCAGAAACGTGGTGTCGGGGCCAACCACGTTCATCAGCAGTGCTGTTCGCTGGGGCTGGCACGCGGGGTGGCCCGAGTCAATGCAGTTCCCCGGCGAGGACCACCTCGAGATTCTCGAGCATGCGGTCCGCGTCGCTGAGGGAGAACGACAAGGGCGGACGCACTTTCAAGACACTGCCGCGGGGGCCGGACGCGGAGATGAGCACTCGGCGGCGGCGCATGTGATTGACCACCCGTAGTGTCGCGTCTCCGTCCGGGGTGTTGGACTCTGCGTCGGTGACGATATCGACGCCGACGAACAGGCCGGCACCGCGGACTTCGGCGATCTGTTCATATGAGGTTGCCATCTTGGCGATTTCGGCCTGGATGTAGGTGCCGACTTTCTCGGCATTGGCAATCAGGTCTTCGTTGTTGATCACGTCCAGGACGGCCTGCGCTGCGGCGATCGAGACGGAGTTGCCACCGAAGGTGTTGAAGTAGCGGATGTTGCGACCGAACTCCGTCAGCAGCTCGGGACGGAAAGCGGCGGCGGCAATGGGGATGCCGTTGCCCATCGGCTTGCCGGTGGTCATGATGTCGGGGACGAGGTTGTGTCGTTGGAAGCCCCACCAATTCTTGCCGGTGCGTCCGAACCCCGGCTGAACTTCATCGGCGATGAACAGACCACCGACGTGGTGAACTTCCTCGATGATGGGCTGCAGGAACCCTGCCGGTTCCGCGAAGATGCCGTCAGAGGAGAAGATCATGTCGGCGATGAACGCGGCCACGCCGAATCCGTGACGTTCCAGATCGGCGATGGCCTCGCGGATCTTCCGGTGCATTGCGGCGACCAGATTGTCGTTTCCGCCGTGGCGTAGGCGATCCGGTGCGCTGATGGTGCGCACATGGGGGCCGAGGGGCACACCGACACCAAGCGAGGGCGAGAAGGCGGACACGTCGGAGGTGAGTCCGTGGTAGGCGCCCGAGGTGACGATGATGCCTTGGTTTCCGGTGTAGTAGCGCGCCACTCGCATCGCGAGGTCGTTGGCTTCGGATCCGGTGCACGTGAACATGACGTGCCCGATCTCGGCGGGCATGGTTCCCAGGAACTGCTCGGTGTAGCTCAGGATCGACTGCTGGATATAGCGGGTGTTGGTGTTCAGAGTCGCCAGCTGCCGGTGGATCGCGTCGACGACGTAGGGGTGACAGTGGCCGACGCTTGCGACGTTGTTGTAGACGTCGAGATAGTCGTTGCCGTCGGCGTCGAACAGCAGCGTCCCTTCGCCGCGGACGATCTCCACGGGCTCTTGGTAGAACAGCCGGTAGCCGGGTCCGAGGAGACGGTCGCGGGCCTCGACTTGAGTGCGAGTGCGCGGCGACAGTTCGTCGATACGTGACTTGTCGAATCCGTTCACCATGGGCTCGGAAGCCTTCGGGGTGGATGCCTTGGCAGTAGAAACTTTCGTCATGGTCACTCTGCTCCTGTCTGGGAGGCCTGCGTCCCGGTGGCCGAGAGCAGTGTCTGGATGGTGGGCGTCGCCACCGACAGCGCGCTGCGCAGGCGGGTCCAATCTCGCGCGGCATGCGACAGTCCGTAGTCGCGACTGTGGGGATGGATGGCCGCCCGCCAACCGACGATGAGGGCACGCAGAAGGAGCCGCGCGGGGCCTGCGATCGCCAACAGCGCCACATCGCGGTCGGAGAGCGGTCGCACCGCGCGGTACCCACGCACGATTTCCAGGGCGTTGCCCCAGGGGTGCCGCTCGTTCACGCCGATCTGGTTGGCCACCGCAACGGCCAGTTCGAACACCAGGGGGCTGCGCACGACGTCACCGAAGTCGATCACGCCGGTGACAAAGGTGTCGGACATGGGATCGACGACGACATTGAAGGGGCTGAAATCGCCGTGGATCATCTGAGTTTGGAGGGTTCCCAAGCGCGGAGCGACGACCGCTTCGAATTGGTCGAAGATCCACGTGGCCATCGACAGGTTGTCTCGATCGCCGACCATCTCCAGGAGGGGGCGCATGTGCACAAAGTTCTTCAGATCCCAGACGAGCAAGCGTGATTCGTCAGGATGGCGGAAGCTGGTCAATGCCCCGTCAAGTGCTGCAAGAGCACTGCCGACCTGGCGGAACTGAGTTTCTGTCGGCGTGAGTGAAGACAGCAGGTCGCCCTCGATGTAGGTCATGACCCGCATGATCCGGGCGTTGCCACCAGGGTCGACCACAGTGGACTCGATCTGGCCGTCGAGACCGCGAATCAGGCGCTGGATCGGAATGGCCGGACCGGTCCTTTCCAGGTGCATCATCACCGCGGATTGCAGGTTGACGATCTGGGCGCTTTCGGTGACCGGCGCGATCTTGACCAGGAAGCGTCCCACCTCGGTTGCCAACCGGTACGTGTCGTCCTTCTCTGTCGGGATGCGACTCAGCTCACCGGTCAGGTCGTAATGTCGTCGCAGTTCAGCTTCGACCCGATGCTCGGGAAATCGCTCACCAGTCGACTCGGCAAGCGCACTTTCACGAGCGATGCGGTCCAGCGCCTCCGACGCCCTGAAGACGCCCCTGTCCCGGGTAACGGGCCGGATGCTGGTAGCGAATGCTTTGTCGCGAAAAGCGTTCGACATCCGGATCCTGTTCTCTTGAAAGGGAAGTTCGCATCACTGCCGGCGGCGGTATGCCCGCACCCAATGAGACCGTCAGCTGAACTGTAGAACATTAGAGCAGAGTCTGTCCAACCTCGCGCTACCCCGCCTCCGCCCTGGTAGAGGCGACCTGGTGTTTAACAGTTGTACGATGCAGCTATGTCCGTCGCAGACCGCATCCAGATCGTCGGCCGCAGCAGCGCGCAGCAGATCGCCGACGGCTTGATGGACATGATCCTCGAAGGCGAACTCAAACCGGGCGAGCGCATTCGGGAAAGCGTCATCGCCGACGCCTTGGGCATCTCACGCAACACCGTCCGCGAGGCGGTGCGCCTGCTGCAGGGGACGGGCCTGGTGCGCTACACCTTCAACCGCGGTTTGGTCGTCTGGGACCCCTCCGATGAGGAGGTGCTCGATATTTACCGCGCTCGACTGCATTTGGAGACCGCCGCGGCAGCCTCCCTGGGCCCGGACACAGATCTGACCCCTCTGAACGACGCCTTGGAGGCTCTCAAAGAAGCTATGTCGACCGAAGACCCGCGCACCATCGTCGAGAAGGACCTCGACATCCACCGCGCCATCGTGGGCCTGATGAACAGTCCACGGCTCGACAAGTTCTACGCCGAACTACTCGGCGACCTGCGGTATTTCCTGCTCGTTCTGTCGACCGACCACCATGAGTACGAAACCGGCTCGGGGCTCGACGACGAGCATCAGCGCATCGTCACCGCCTTCACCTCACGCGATCCCGAGCTGGCGCGCGCGACCATCGCAGAGATCATCACCGAGAATCGCGACAAGGTACGGAAGATTCTCGCCGCCCGCACCGCCGACTGAACCCACCCGATGCAGTAGGCGAGCTGCGGCGGCCATGACAAAGGGGCGACTCCTTTCTCGCCCTGGTTGCTTCCCGTTTATCTTGCGCACACTCCGGTGCTGTGCTTAAGTTCTCCATATCAACTGTTCAACACTTGAGCACAACTCGTCCCCGCGAGAGCTCCGGATTGACTTGGAGAAACGTTTCATGGCACACGGCCAGCTCATGTACGTCGCTGGAGAGCAGGTCCCCGCAGCCAGCGGCGCGACCGAAGCAGTCCTCAATCCCGCCAACGGTGAGCAGATCGCGACGGTGCCCCTCGGTGATGCCGCCGACGTCGATCGCGCGGTTGACGCCGCGGAGAACGCATTCGACCAGTGGGCCGCCACCGCACCGGGCAAACGTGCTGAGCTCCTCCTGAAGCTCGCTGACCGGTTGGAGGCCCACGCCGAGGAGTTCGCGCGGCTGGAATCGCAGAACGTAGGCAAGCCGATCAACGTTGCGCGCGAAGAGGTTCCGTTCGGCGTGGACAACATGCGGTTCTTCGCCGGCGCCGCGCGCGTCCTCGAGGGCCGGGCCGCCGGCGAGTACTCGCCCACCCATACCAGCATCATTCGACGCGACCCCCTGGGCGTAGTGGGAAGTGTCGCGCCCTGGAACTTCCCACTCGTCATGGCGATCTGGAAGATCTGTCCGGCCCTGATGACCGGAAATACACTGGTGCTCAAGCCCAGTGAGCAGACACCGCTGTCGACGCTGCGGTTGGCCGAGCTGGCCGCCGACCTGTTCCCACCCGGGGTGTTCAACGTCGTCACCGGCCACGGCGATACCGTCGGCGCTGCTTTGACCGGGCACCCGAGGGTACGGATGAGCTCGCTGACCGGTGACACGGCCACCGGCAAGGTGGTCACCCGTGCCGGAGCTGACAATCTCAAGCGCCTGCACCTCGAGCTGGGTGGCAAGGCCCCGGTGCTCGTCTTCGACGACTGCGACGCCGAGCTGGCCATCACCAAGATCTGCGAGGGCGGATACGGCAACTCCGGCCAGGACTGTATGGCCGCATCCCGCGTCTACATCGCTGACGGAATCTACGACGAATTCGTCGCCGAACTCACCCGCGCCGTCGGCAAGGTGGCCATGGGCGAGCCCGCCGACGAATCCACCGAGATGGGGCCAGTCATATCCGAGCGCCAGCGCGATCGGGTGGCCGGCTTCGTCGACCGCGCAGTCGCCTCCGGCCCGGCCTCACTGGCCGTCGGCGGCCTGGGTTCGGGTCCCGGCTTCTGGTACCGACCCTCCCTCATCGTCGACGCTGCGCAGGATTCTGAGATCGTCCAGAAGGAGGTGTTCGGCCCCGTCGTCACCACCACCCGCTTCAGCGACGAGGAGCAGGCGTTCACGTGGGCCAACGACGTCGAATACGGCTTTGCCGCGTCCGTATTCACCCGTGACGTGGGACGGGCGATGCGGGCTGCCCGCAAACTGCAGTTCGGCACCGTCTGGATCAACGACCACTTGCCCATCGTCTCGGAGATGCCGCATGGCGGCTTCAAGCAGTCCGGGCACGGTAACGACATGTCGATCTACTCCGTCGAGGAGTACACCGAGATCAAGCACATCATGATCAATCTTGAGTCCTGACCGGAAACCATCTGCCCCAGAATTTTTGGAGTTCATCCGATGACTGTCCCCAACCGCTCGGTGGTAGCGGTGAATCTGTTCTCGATGTTGCCCGGGGTGGACCCAGCCGACTTCGAGCGCTTCTCCACCGAGGTGGATCGCCCGACGTGCCTGGCCCACCACGACATCGTTCGGCGCTTCGAAGCTTTCCGCGTCGACGACGCACCCGACGGGTCTCCCGCGGACATTCTGGAAGTCATGGAGGTCACTGACTGGGCGCAATGGGAACACCTTCGCGACAACCACCCGAGTATGAAACCCGTCATCGAGGGCTTCGACAAGCTCGTCGACCCGGCCACCGTACGCACCTACCTCACCCACGCCATCCCGGGAGAACCTCAATGAGCACCAGCGCCGCCGACAACGCAGCCAGCCCCTCCTACGATGCCATCGTCATCGGAGCCGGTCACAACGGATTGATCGCCGCCGGATACCTGGCCCGCGCCGGCAAGAAAGTTCTGGTCCTGGAGGCCCGCGACGTGGTCGGCGGCGCCTGTACCAGCGAGGAACTCATCCCCGGCTCCACCTGGTCCTCATGTGCTTTCATCGCCAGCCTGCTGCGTCCCGAGATCATCGCCGACCTCGAGCTCGAGCGCTACGGCCTGGAGATGTACCAGACCGAAGCCAACGAGGTCAGCATCTTTCCTGACGGCAGCCACTTGTTCGTGTGGAAAGAGATGGACAAGACACTGAAGGAGATCGAGAAGTTCTCCAAGCGCGATGCCGCCGCCTTCCTCGAATTCGGTCTTCGGGTCAAGAACTTCGCCTCCATTCTCACCCCGTTCCTGATGTCCCCCGCACCGAGCCGCTCGCAGGTACTGGCCGCCTTCGAAGCCGCCGGCGCCGAGGATCTCTTCAACGAGATGGTACTGCTGTCCACCAAGGATCTGCTGGATCGATACTTCGAGAACGAACACATCAAAGGTCTGTTCACCTTCTTCGGCATGATCTCGGTCTGGGGCGGCCCCTCCACCCCCGGCACCGGCTACGTCTACGGACACCACTCAGTCGGAGAGTTCAAAGGCACACTCGGCCAATGGGGATTCGTCAAGGGCGGCATGGGTGGCATCACCCAGGCGATGGCCCGCAGCGCTGAAGCCCACGGCGTGGAGATCCGGCTCTCCTCACCGGTGCAGCAGGTGGTGATCACCAAAGGCAAGGCCACCGGGGTGAAACTCACCAACGGCCAGACAATCTCGGCGCGGACGGTGATCTCGAACGCCGACCCCCAGCGGTCCATGCTGAAGCTGCTGCCTGCCGGAGCCGTCGACGACAAGCTGACCGCCAAACTCGAAGACTACGACGCCCGTGGTTCGATGGCCCGCATTCACCTGCTGATCGATGAGCTGCCCGACTACATCGGTTTCCCCAAAGGTGTCCAGGGACCGCAACATCAGGCACAGGCCATCATGGGTGCGTCGATCGAGAACTTCGAACGCGCCTGGGAAGCCGAGCGTCGCGGCGAGATCCCCGACGACTTCGTCATCGAGGCCGTCATCCAGTCCACACACGACTCGACCCTGGCGCCCGAGGGCAGACACACCATGACACTCGGCGTGCAACAGCTACCTTTCGAACTGGCCGGCACCGACTGGGACACCATCCGTGAGGACTGGGCCGACCGCGTACTGGAGGTGCTCTACCGCTACGCACCGAACCTGCGCGGGCACATCCTCGAACGGGTCATCATCACCCCGAAAGACCTCGAACGCGACTACGGTCTGACCGGCGGCAACATCTTCCACGGCTCGATGTTCTTCGACCAACTCTTCAACAACCGCCCCATGCCGGAATTGGCCGATTACCGCACGACCGTGGACAACTACTATCTCTGCGGCTCAGGCACTCACCCCGGCGGCGGAGTCATGGGCGCCAACGGCCACAACGCCGCCCAGGTCGTCATCGCGGACCTGAACGGTACGCCGGCCCCCACTGCACAACGTGTCGGCCCCGCACCCAAGGCCAGCGTCCTCGACCGTGCCGTGGAAACCGTCATGGACACCAAGACCGGCAAGAGACTCGGATACACCGTCGCCACCACCCCCGCGCTCCGCAAGGTCGTCAAGTTCGCTGCCCGCAGTAAATCCACCCGTTAATCACTCCTCGAAAGAGACCTACCATGCTTAACAATGATGAGCGCCAACCAGTGGCGACCGTTAACGAAGCGCCCGACGGATCAGTGGGCCTGGCCCGCAATCAGGTGGGCGTTCTCGGCATCGTGTTCTTCGTCATCGCCGCCGCATCTCCGCTGACTGTGGTGGTAGCCCTGTTCCCGGTGATCATCGGAGCAGGCAATGGCGTCGGCATCGCAGGCGCATTCGCCCTGACAGCCGTGGTACTCACCGTCTTCGCGGTGGGTTACGTCGCGATGAGCAAGCACATCACCAACGCCGGAGCCTTCTACGCCTTCATCACCAGAGGCCTGGGCAGACCCATGGGCCTGGGGTCGGCATCGCTGGCCATTTTCGGGTACAACGCCATCCAGTTGGGGGTGATCGGCGGATTCGGCTACTACGCCTCCGAATTCATCACCAGACACACCGGCGCCGTCATCCCCTGGTGGGTGCTCTCGTTCCTGGTGATGGGTGCATCACTGTTCCTGGGAGTTCGTCAGATCCATGTCGGTACAAGGGTTTTAGCCGTGCTGCTTACACTCGAGACCGGCATCATCTTGCTACTCGACGTTGGCATACTGTCCAACTCTCCGACACCGATCAGCGACTTCTCGCTCGAGCCGTTCGCACCGTCAGCGGTCTTCGCCGGCGCCATCGGTGTGGCACTGATGTTCGCCCACGCCTCCTTCATCGGGTTCGAGGGAACCGCCATCTACGGCGAGGAGGCGAAGGATCCCAAGCGAACAGTCCCACGAGCCACCTACACTGCGGTGATCTTAATGGGCGCCTTCTACTCAGTCACCGCGTTCCTCATCGTCAATACCGTCGGCATCAACAATGCGGTCGGCCTGGCCGAAACCGAAGGAGGCGACCTGGTTTTCGCTGTCAGCAACAGTGTGCTCGGCGGAGCCGCCACCGAGGCGTTCCAACTGCTGATCATCACTGCCCTGTTCGCCGCGATCCTGACCTTCCACAACAACGTCGCCCGCTACCTCTATTCACTGGGCCGCCAAGGTGTCATTTGGGCACGGCTCGGCACGACCCATCCCACTCGCCAATCGCCGGCGTTGGCCTGCTACGTCCAGATCGGGATGGTTGCCATCGTGGTGGCGATCTTCGCTCTCTTCGGCCTGGATCCCTACACCACACTCTTCACCTGGTGGACCGGCGTCGGAGCCGCCGCGATCATCCTGCTCCAGACCCTCGCAAGTATCGCAATCTTCGTGTTCTTTCGCCGTTCGGACGTCGACAAACGGCCGTGGAACACCTTCGTCGCCCCTCTGCTCGGTATCGCCGGACTGTTGCCGTTCCTCTGGTACGCCGTGACCGGCATGGACGTGCTGCTCGGTGGCGGCGGCTGGCTGCAGACCATCTTCACCACCATGCTGTTCGCCTCACTGGCCATCGGCATCATCGGCGCCTATCTCATCAAGGCGCGCTCGCCGCAGCGCTACGCACAGCTGAGTTCCACACTCGGAGATCGTATTTAGGCTACGCGGCCTGGCAACCCGGCGGCGAGGTATCACCCTCTTCCGCCGGGTTGCAGTGCATATCGTGCAGCTCAGCCGGACTGGTTGTCGTTGGCCGACGGATCGGTGTTCTCGGCCAGGATGTCCTTACGGCACTCGACCTCGTCGCGCCCGGTCTGCTGCATGCACACCAGCACCGGGGTGTCGGTGTCCGCGGCGGGCCCCGCGGTGGGCGCACCGGAGGGGTGGGTGATCTCACCCGGGTACAGCGACCACAGCGGCGCACCGGTCGACGACAGCCGGGCGCAATAGGCTGGAGCGCCCTGCTCGGTGAGCCCGGCGGCGCCCAGCGTGGCGCAGTCGGCACCCACGACGACGACCGGCAGGGTCACGCCCGCGCCCGGCGCCGGCTGCGTCGGTGACGCGGACGGGGTGGCGGTGCCGGCATCGGCGCGCCGCTCGCCGCGGTCGTAGAACACCAGCAGCAG
>NZXU01000029.1 GCA_002698425.1 Ahrensia sp.
CAGGGCGCGATGGATCCGCGCGGTTGCGAGGGGAGCAACGGTTTCAGCCATCGCTCCCCTCCCCCGCCGCATTCAGGTCCGCCTGACCAGGGAGATCAATCGAGGCGCCCGATGCGCCGAACAGACCGACGATCTGCGTTGCGCCCAGCAGGATGCCGGCGACGAGCACGACATACATGAGCCGCCGCGCGAAATCGTTCAGTTCGCCGCCGAAGATCAACATGCCGCCGGCGACCGCGACGGCGGCAAGCGCGATGAAGCCCGCGACGGGGCCTGTGATCGACTCTTGAATTGTCTGCAGTGGTCCTTCCCAGGGCAAGCTGCCGCCGGAACTGGCGAGCGCCGGCGTCGCAGCGGCGCAGGCAATGGCGATCAAGAGCCCCAAGGCAAACGGGCGGCGGAATCTATGCGGCATGGCTGTCCTCATCGATCTGTGCGTGATGTTCGGTTTCGTAGCGGGTCCCGTCGAAGCCCTTCAGCCGCACCACATCGCGGACCCGGCGACCTGTGGCTGTGCGTTCGATGGAAACGACGAGATCGACCGCTTCCGCGATGACCTCGCGCATCGGCTGCTGGCTTGCCTCGGCGGTGAGTTGCTCGAGACGCCTGAGGGCGGAATGCGCATTGTTGGCGTGGATTGTCGTCATGCCGCCGGGGTGACCGGTGTTCCAGGCCTTCAGGAGCGTCAGCGCAGCACCGTCCCGAACCTCGCCGACGATGATGCGATCCGGCCGAAGGCGCATCGTGCTCTTGAGCAGCCGGCCCATGTCGACAGTGTCCGTCGTGTGCAGGGAAACCGCGTTCTCCGCGGCGCACTGGATTTCGGCCGTGTCCTCGAGGATGAGCAAACGGTGCGCTGGTGTCTCGTTGACGATCTCGGCAATCACCGCGTTGGCGAGGGTCGTCTTGCCCGACCCCGTCCCGCCCGAGACGACAATGTTCAGGCGATCATGGACTGCGTGACGGATTAGGCTGGCCTGCAGCTTGGTCATGACGCCGCTGGACACATAGTCCGACAGCGGGATCAGGCGGGACGCACGTCGACGGATCGTAAAGCTCGGTGCGCTGACCACAGGCGGCAGCAGACCTTCGAAGCGGTGGCCGTCGATCGGCAATTCGCCGGAGATGATCGGCTGTTCCTCATCGACCTCCGTCTGCAGGGCATGGGCAACGCTGCCGATGATGATCTCGGCCGCGCCTGGCTTCAATTCACCGATGCGCTCGATCCCCTCCCCTAGCCGTTCGACGAATAGCCGGCCGTCAGGGTTGAGCATCACCTCGACGACATCGACGTCCTCGAGCGCGGCACAGATCGTATCGCCCAGAGCATCGCGCAATTTGCGGATCAGCCGTGACCGGGAGGACGACGCAGTCATAGCGTTCCCCCTCTCGGTACAATCTGGGCACCATCGTTTCGACCAAATAGGGTTTGCATGACATCCGCCGACGCTACTCAAGGGTGAGGTGCGGCTTTTGCCGCATGAGGCGGAATCGGTCATCCCGGCAGTTCTGCCGGGGTCGTCCCCTGATTGGTGCTGGAACAGTTCCTGGCTGGGGCTTTTAAGCGACTCACTTTGCTGAGTCGGGTGTGAAATTGGCCGATTTCTGCGGATTTCTTGCGCGAGTTGGTTTCTCGGATTTGTCGCCATGCGTCAGTCCCGGCAAAACTGCCGGGGAAATTCCAGGAGACATTCAGGCCCATGGATTCTGTAAAGCACTGAAAAACATATAAAAAGCGGAAAAGTTACGATAGCGCTCTCTAGGAGCGCTATGGATTGTTAAGAGTTCATTAACCAAAAACGGCTGGACGCAAGCTCAGAATCGTGAATGGTGTAAATCGGGTTATACGCAGAATAACACCCCTAACCCGATAGGGATAATTGCACCAGATGATTGCGACGTCGTACGTTCAGAGCGGACCAGAGACACCGGAAGAGAAGATCATGCGACACGCTGGCCTCCTCTCAGGTCAGCTCCAATCGATTCGGGAACGGATGTATCCCCCGGAAGCACAGAAGTCGCTCAGGCGTTTGATGACCCACGAGGTATCAAAACTGACGACCATACCCGAGCCTACCCTACGATCATTGTCAAATGAGGGAAAGGGTCCGGTACCGGATCGGCTCGACAACAACTATCGGGTCTATACACTCGACCAGGTCAATGAACTGCGCCGCTTGTTTGCTGAACAAAAGCCGGCAGATGCGCTTCGATATCTTCCTCACCGCCGGCCAAACGAGCATCTGCAGATCCTCGGCGTCATTAACTTCAAAGGCGGTAGCGCCAAAACGACGACTGCTGCGCATTTGGCTCACTACCTGGCCCTTCAGGGCTACCGCGTTTTGGCGATTGACCTTGATCCGCAGGCATCCCTATCCGCGATGTTCGGCGCCCAGCCGGAAATGGATGTTGGTGAGAACGAGACCATTTACGCGGCTCTTCGCTATGGCTCGGAGCGCCGGCCAATGCGGGAGATCGTCCGCAAGACTTACTTTCCCGGCATTGATCTCGTTCCTGGCAACATCGAGGTTATGGAATACGAGCACGAGACGCCTCACGTACTTGCCAACAAGTCAGCCTCTCGAGAAACCATCTTCTTTGAACGCCTCCGGCTCGCAATTGGAGAAGTTGAGGACAACTATGATGTGGTTGTTCTTGATACCCCCCCCTCCCTCGGGTTCCTGACCCTCGGTGCGATTTATGCAGCAACGGGCATTATCGTGACCGTGCATCCAGCAATGCTGGATGTCATGTCGATGAGCCAGTTTCTCCTGATGATGGACGGACTCATAGGCGCCATTCGTGCGGAAGGCGGAGAGCTCAAGCAGGATTTTTTCCACTACCTGATTACACGGCACGACCCCAATGACCAACCTCAGGCTCAGGTCGTGTCTATGTTGCGCCATTTGTTCGCCGAAGACGTGCTTGCTCCGACCGCGGTCGAAAGTACGGCGATTGAGAGCGCGGGACTGGCCAAGAGGACGCTCTATGAGCTGGAGTCTGGGAACGTCGGCAGGGATACTTTCCGGCGTGCCAAAGATTCGATCGACGCTGTGAATGATCGGATACTCGAACTTGTTCGCCAGAGTTGGGGGCGGACATGACGAAGAAACCCAATTCAAAATCAATTATCGCCAACTTCGGAGCGCTATCGTCGGCTGCGCCCGACGAACCGGAACAGGCGACGGACATTCAGAAAGCACCTCAGAGAACGTCGCCAAGGGTCGGTGCAGGAATTATTGGGGCTACACAGCGTTCTTTGGCTGAAATTCGCGAGGAACGGGATCGGCTCCTTGCGCTCGTCGAAAGTGGCGGCGCGATCCAGGAAATTAGCCCCGACCTTATTGAGCCCTCACCTTTTCCGGATCGGCTTGAGGACGACGACGAAAGCTTCGAGGAATTTAAGAAGCGCTTCGACGCTGAGGGTCAAAAGGTTCCCGTTCAGCTAAGGCCCCATCCTTTGGACGATGGGAAGTACCAGGTCATATTTGGCCACAGACGGTGGAGGGCGGCAAGAGAACTCGGTCGGAGCCTCAAGGCCGTCGTTACGACATTGACGGACTCTGAGCTCGTCATCGCGCAGGGCATTGAGAATTCCGATCGGCAAGATCTCACGTGGATCGAACGCGCTCTGTTTGCTATGCGTATGGATGAACAGAGCATCAAACCGCGTGATATTAAGGCTGCGCTCTCAATCGATGACGCAGAGCTAGCAAGACTTCGCCAAGTTCACCGCTCTGTTCCAATCGATGTCATTGAGTCGATTGGGCGGGCGCCGAAGATCGGGCGACCTCGTTGGGTATCGTTTGCCCAAGCAGTTCAGAAGGACAGCAAGGCAGTGGCGCGTGTGCGAGAAACCTTGTCAGCTGACAAGGTCTCTTCGTCGGACGAACGATTTCAGGCCGCGCTTACCTCTGCTCTCGATCAGACTGCGGCAGAAAGCACGCCGACCGAATTGGACTTGCGTGACGCTGCAGGCGCCGTTCTGGCTAAGGCTACCTTTCGCGATCGGGACATACGGCTGAAGCTGTCCAAAGACAGCGCCGATGCCTTCGCTGAGTTCATGCAGGCGGAGTTACCAAAACTGGTTGAGCGCTTCCACAGTGATGGCGGCGACTCATGAGATCGGCGAGAAACCCTGTCAGCTGACAAGGTTGATCGGCGGTGCCGCGTCGCGGCTTGACTAGAGGTGAATGGAAAGAAAGGAACTACGGCAAAAAGAAAAAGGCCCCCGAAACGACATCCCGGAAGCCCTTCTCATTGGTTTAGCAGCTAGAGAATCGCACTTCCCGGAATCACAGTCAAGGCTCTTCTGGAGCCAAATGCGTCGATTCGGCGAGCAGTTTTCTATTGCCTAGCGATAGGTGAAAGAAAATGCAGACGCACATCACAACGACGCCCTTTGGGCGGCGGCCGATGACGCTTGGCCTGATGGCAAGCCAAGTCGCCGCGAAATCCATGCGGGAAGGCGCCAGGGTCGAAAAGTGGAAGACCTTCCACGCGATCCGCGACGCCAAGGAGCCGCTTGGCGCCACAGATCGTGCTTTGGCGATCCTCAACGCGCTGTTGTCGTTCCATCCGGAGAGCGAACTGACTGCTGAAGGCGAACTGATCGTTTGGCCCTCCAACGAGCAACTGACCGCTCGAGCCAACGGTATGTCGCCGGCGACGCTTAGACGTCATCTGGCCTGTCTGGTCGACTGTGGGCTGATCATCCGCCGTGACAGTCCGAACGGCAAACGGTTCGCGCGCAAGGGCAGGGGCGGCCAGGTTGAACAGGCCTATGGCTTCGATCTCTCGCCGATCGTCGCTCGCGCCGAAGAGTTTGCTGAGCTCGCAGAGGCCGTCCAGGCCGAGAAACGCGCCTACAAGGCCGTAAGAGAGCGCCTGACCCTGCTGCGCCGGGATATCGTCAAGATGATCGACGCCGGCCTAGAGGAGGGCGTACCTGGCGATTGGGGCCTTATGACGCGAACCTATCAGGAAATCATGGCCAGGCTTCCCCGCACAGCGCCACGCCAGGTTCTTGAGACCATCTGCGAGGATCTCGAGTTGCTCTGGGCGGAAGTGCATGACGCACTGGAATCATTCACGAAATCAGAAAATATGAGCGCCAATGAGTCTCATTCTGAGCGTCACATACAGAATTCAAATCCAGACTCCATAAATGAATCTGAAAGAGGCTCTCGAGAAGAACAAGAAGCGAGCGGCACCGCCGAGGAAAACGACAACCTGCGGAGCCTGCCAAAGCGGGAGTTGCCATTGGGTATTGTGCTGGATGCGTGCAAGGGCTGGCGCGATCTGGCCAAGGACGGCGAAATCCGCAACTGGCGGGACTTTCTGGCGGCCGCGGAGGTCGGCCGCGTCATGCTTGGGGTGAGTCCGAGCGCCTGGCGCGAGGCCTGCGAGGTTCTCGGCGATAAGCACGCGACGATTACGCTTGCCGCGATCTATCAGCGCGCCGATCAGATCAACAGTCCCGGCGGCTATCTGCGCAGCCTGACCGACAAAGCGCGGGAAGGGAAATTCTCGGCTTGGCCGATGATCATGGCGCTGCTGAACGCCAAGCTCGAAGCGGACAAGGCGGCTGCGAAGGCGCCGGCGGCGAGTGAGGGCCGGGAAGGGGGCTTTGAAGTGTCTGATGCTCTTCGTCAGTCGATGAAAAAGTGGAACTCATGATGCGGATCGGGGGCAGGAGAGCCGGTTTTCGCCATGCCCGAGCGTCATTCGCTGTCGACGAGGCAATCAAAAGCATCGAGCAGGGTGTCGACGATTGCCTGGCCGAGGGCATTCGCCGCTCCGGAGAGCTGCGCTTCGTCACCGGATCGGGCGGCCGTGGCGAGCGCAGAGCCTTGCTCAACGATGATCGTGTTGGCGCGCTCGATGGCCCATTGCGCAAACTCCTCGCGGCTGTTGATGATCAGCGTCTTTGTTTCCATGCGCGTGCGCTCCGGGCTTTACGGTTTGTTTGCCATGTTTTGGCTAGGCTCGAGATGCGCGATTTGTATTGCGTTCGCGCTTATTGTTCACCCCGGCATTTCTGTCTCAACAGCGTCGATCAGGCCGCTACGTTTTGCGCGATCGAGGAGGTTTTTCACGGAAGAGGGCGCCCACTTGGTCCCGCCACGTGGCGTGCGCTCATGCAGACGTTCGAGCTGGCTCGCGATTTCGCGCAGGGTGAGCTCCGGATTGGACGAGTGGATCCCGGCCACGAGTGTCATCAATCGATGTTCCGGCGGCCGCGGTGGCGACTTCCGCAAAAGTGACGCATCAGCCATGCCTTCCGAGACCATCCATTTGACCGCCCGCCGCAGCCGTTCCGGTGTCCAGTCGAAACCGCGCTGTTTGAGAACCCGGGCAATGTCGTCCCATGTGTGGTCTGGGCGCATCCGCTTCACGGTCGGAAGCCATTGCGAGGCTGTTGCCTGCAGGCGTTCGCCATAGGCCGCTTGTTGCGCCAGTTTCATCTTCGAGAGCATTTCCGGCCGCCGCTCGCGGATCCCCGGATTGCCAGGTAGGTGACCTTTCGCCTTGGCCGCTGCGATCCCCGCCTTGGTGCGCTCCGAGATCAAGGCACGCTCGAGTTGGGCCACGGCGCCAAGCACCTGCAGCGAGAACATCCCCTGGGGTGTGCTCGTGTCGATCGGATCCCTGAGCGAACGGAAATGCGCGCCTTTTGCGGTCAGGTCTTCGATCACATCCAGAAGATGACTGACCGAGCGCGCCAGGCGATCGAGGCGTACGACCACGAGCGTGTCGCCGGCACCGATGTCCTGAACAAGCCGTGAGAGGGCAGGGCGGGCGCGAGAGGCGCCGGATCCATGTTCCTCGACGATTGTTTCGCAGCCGGCCGACCGCAGCTCCATTTCCTGCGCCTGTGTCGCCTGCTCGTCCGTAGAGACGCGCGCATAGCCGATAAGCCGTCCCTGTGGTCGACGCGAGGTACGATTATGCCTGCCAGCAGCCATTTGCAGCGCCTGAGAGATCATTGTGGGCCGGTTTTACAAACATAGAAGATACGGATAACTGATCGTTTGTAAACGTCTCTTGAGTGCCGTTCTGACACCCGAAAGTGCCAAAAGCCCCGGAAAAACGGGCTCTCTCGTCGATCTGAGCGCTGAATGCCGGGTTCCTGTTCAATCCCGAAGGCTGCAGCGCTCATTATATATAGACGGGTGTAGAAATTACGGGTGTGACGGAAGTAAGAAGCGTGTTAGCTTCCGTATGAAAACCGAAGCGCCGTGATATCAATGACATATGAAATCGGGAAATTGGACTACGAGACCCTCCTAACGCCGATGGCGGCTGCGGAGGACGCGCTTGCGCGGCTCGATGAGCGCGTCGCCCGATCCGAGGTCGGCCCAGGCTTTGCCGAACGAGCGGACTTTTTCGAATCCGTCTCCAGTATGTGGGTCGGAGGCGAGCTCGTCCATCTCGAGGACCTAGTTCTCCACGACGCACAGATGGACATTCGCGCGCCCAGCCATGAGCTCGTCATTGCGCACCGCATTGTTCGTGCGCGGCGTCGGGTGTCTCGCAACGATCCCGGATGGGCGGTTTCGCGGTCGGGGATCATGGCACTTGCCGGCGTTGCCGAGGAACCTTCCGCCGAATCTGAATCGCCCGACTGGGGAGGGGAGGGGGTCGAACTCGACTTGGTCGATCACGATGCGCTGTCTCCCGAACTCGCCGAGATCGACGAGGTCCTCGCTCGCACCCAATGGCTGGTCGATGGCAATGCCGCTGTCGAGCAAAAGAAGCGAGAGCCCGAGATCAGTGTCGGCGAGCTGCTCATTCGCGATCCGGACTGGGACGAAGGCGAACGGATCGGCGAGTGGCTTGATCTGGCCAAGCAGGTCGAACGGCTTCCGGCCACACTGGCGGCGGCGCTTCTCTGGGACGCCTGGGAGCATCTCCAGCCGCTGCAACGTCAGCACTGGCTCGGGCAGGTGCTCATCTCGGATTTCCTGCGATTGCGCGGAAAAGTCCGATCTCACCTCCTGGCATTTGCCGTCGGGCTGCGTGAAATTCCGCGCGAGCGTCGGCGGGCCCGTGATCGGACAACGAGGCTTGTCGCGTATCTCGATGCGATGAACGCGGCCGCCTCGGCGGGGATGAAGGATATCAACCGACTGACGCTTGCGAGACGGCAGCTTGAACGGAAGGTTCTGGACAAGCGCTCGACGAGCAGCCTCCCGGTCGCCATTGACCTGCTTTTGTCGCGGCCGATTGTGTCAGCACATATGATCGCGAAGGTCGCGAGAATAACACCACGCGGCGCGTTGAATCTGGTCAGCGAACTCGGCGTCCGTGAGATGACGGGAAGGGGACGTTATCGAGCGTGGGGCATTCTCTAAGGGCAGATTTCCCATTGTCGCGAGGAACGGGAAGGGCGACGAGTGTCCAAAGATTGCGACATACTTCGGACAACCGATGATGCATGATCCTATATTAGAGATTCCCGATGATCACTATCCTATATCGAAGGATTGACATCTGGAGCATGGAGCATTAGATACATCATCCTGATCACACAGCATTTCTGATCTAGGATTATGTATCGTGTCTTACCAGAGCGAAAGCCTAACCGAGCAGGCGCGCGAAGTTCGCGAGGCCTCTGGCGTGAGTCAGCGCGCGCTTAGCGAGCGGGCTGGGCTGACTCAGAGCCATATCTCACAAATCGAAAGCGGCAAGATGGAACCCGGGTTGTCGAGTTTCATCGATATGACTCGCGCGCTCGATCTCGAGCTCATGCTCGTGCCGAAAAAACTTGTTCCCGCAGTGCTGAGCCTCGTGAGGGCGCAAGCAACGCCCGACATGCATATCAATGCCGGTCAGCCGAACGACAAGCGTTTTGCCCGCGCCGAGCGCTTGGTCAAGAAACTGAAGCACCTCTACGGCAGTTCGGCCGATCTCGATCGCATCGAAGATACGCTGCGTTTTTTGCGCCGCGTGAATCTCAGCGATCAGGAGATGCAATTGGTACGTGACCTGATCGCGCGCCTCGATCGATATCAGGCGAGCGAGCAGGCGGCGCCGGTCGTGCGTGACATCGCGCAGAACCTGCAGCGACTTCGCAACTCAATTGCCCATGCAGCACCGTCCGAGCCTCGCCCCGCCTATGCGCTGGACGATGGAGACGAAGATGCCTGACGTCTCGGTTCTCGACGTGCGGCTCTATGACGAGCCGATCGGCACGCTGACCCATTTGCAGGGGGAGCGAACGATTTTCGCCTTCAACGAAGACTACGTCGAGAACCAGGATCGACCGACCCTCAGCCTGTCGTTCAAGGACGATCTAGGTGGCCTCATCACCAATATCCGCCCGACCCGACGGGTCGTACCGCCATTCTTTTCAAACCTGCTGCCGGAGGGCGGCCTACGCCGGTATCTTGCGGAGCGGGCAGGGGTCAACCAGCAGCGGGAATTCTTCCTGCTGTGGGTGCTGGGCCTCGACTTGCCAGGAGCTCTGTCGATTCATCCGGCGGCAGGGGACGCCCTTCCGCCTAGCGCCGACGATGATTTGCCGGAGAACGCCAAACCCAATGCGCTGCGCTTTTCACTCGCCGGTGTGCAGCTCAAATTTTCCGCGTTCGCGAACGCTGGGAAGGGTGGGGGCCTGACCATTCCCGCCGAAGGCGTCGGCGGCTCTTGGATCGTGAAGCTTCCGTCCCAGCAGTTCGCCGGCGTTCCGGAGAACGAGTTTTCGATGATGACGCTCGCTGGCATGATCGGCATGGAGGTGCCGGTTATCAACTTAGTCGACCTCGATGCGATCGCCGGCATCCCAGAAGGCGTAGGCGAGCTCAAGGGACAAGCGCTCGCCGTCAGCCGCTTCGACCGAACCGCCGACGGTCCTGTCCACACCGAAGATTTCGCGCAGGTTTTCGGGGTCTTCCCTGACGACAAATACAAGCGCGCGAGCTACGCCAATATTGCGCGGGTCATCGGCACCGAGGCGGGGGACGTCGGCGCCGCCGAGTTCATTCGCCGGATCGTGTACAGCGCGCTGATCGGAAATGGCGACATGCATCTCAAGAACTGGTCGCTAATCTATCCGGATCGGCGATCGGCAGCGTTGTCGCCGGCATACGATCTCGTGTCGACCATTCCCTATATCGAGGGTGAGGACACGGCTGCGCTCAATTTCTCCAGGACCAAGAAGATGGCCGAGTTCGATGTCGACGAGCTTCGGCACCTGGCGGCCAAGGCCCTTCTGTCCGAAAAGCTGGTCATCGACACCGCCACGGAAACCGTCCAGCGCTTCCGTCAGGTCTGGCAGACCGAGAAGGAACATCTTCCTCTCGCCGCCACGGTAGTGAAGGCAATCGACGCGCACGCGCCAACCGTGCCGCTACACGCTGAACTCGCATGAGCGGAGACCCCGTTTTGGTTCCTGTGGCGCACCCAGCGACGATACTCGACCCGGCACAGCTTACCCGTATCGAAGCTGTCCATCGCGGTTTCCTTTTTCAGCATCTCTACACCGTGCAGTGCCTGCTGAAGGCGGCGGAATTGTCGGTGCAGAGCGTCGACGTCGAGAGCGACGAAGACGTCGAGGTACAATTTGAAGGACGGCGTATTTACGTGCAGGTGAAGCACCGGAAACAACCGCTCGCCTGGAGTGACATCGAGGAGGCTTTGGCGCGCTTTGGAGAATTGCGTGCCGCCCATGGGCGCGGTGAGCGCGACGGGGAGCCGGGCTTCCTCGTCGTCAGCAATGCGGCTCCGAACGGCCCCCTCGCCGCTCGGATTGCCACGGCCGATTGGCCGGTTGACGTCCACATCGACTGGCCTGCGGCAGATCCCCGCGAGCGGATTCTGCCAGCCCCACAGGCCTCGCTCATCGAAGCGACGGAAGTCGCGAGCCAGATGGCCGGGAGCTTGCCCTTTGCCACGCTTGCTCCGGAGACCCTCGTCTGGAAACTGGCCGGGCTTGTGTCTCTCGCCGCCACCGGAGAAGACAAGAAGCTGGATCACACCTTCCAGACCGAAGAGCTCCCCCGCCTTTTCGAGCAACTTATCTTGCAGTTGCAGGATCTGCCACTGCCGCCGTCTCCTTACCGGGTTCAGGAACACGAACCCCACCTGCAGTCCGGCGAAAGGGTCAGGCTGATCGTCGGCTATTCGGGGGCCGGCAAGACGTCTTGGCTGGCGCAGTCCGCGCAGCATGCCTCAGGCAGTCTGGTCTACATCGACGTCGGCGACACCCCGGGCGGCGCGCTCGCCAACGCCGTCGCTCGAGAAGTGGCGGGTCGGGTGTTCGGGACTGGTCACAGGCTTGGAGAGATATTCCTGCCAGGCGCCTCCGGCCGTGAAATCCTTCAGCTTCTATCCCGACGCCTGACAGAGCAGGGCGAGACCGTGACCGTCGCCCTCGACAACGTTCACCGGCTGCCGGCGGACGATCTGATGGACGTGATCCAATCCGGCCGGAATATACGGTTTGTGCTTCTGGGTCGCCCCGAAGGCGAAGTCGCTGCCCTCGAGGCTCTCCTCGGCGCCACCCGTGAGACGCTGCTCGGATGGGCACCCGACACTGTGGCCGCGGCCGCCCGTGACGACGGCTGCCACGGAGGCGCCTCCGATTGCCAACGATTAATCGATCTCACGGGCGGGTTGCCACTTTTCGTCTTGAATGCCATCTCGGTTGCGAAATCCGACTATGACGGTTCGCTGAAACTGTTCTGCGCGGACTTGGCCCGATCGGCGCACACCAGGGAAACCGCACAGGACATTATCCTCGGACGGGTGTTCGACCGGCTCCCCGAAACCGTGGCCGGGCTTGCAGAACTGCTCAGCCTTTGCGACGCGCCCCTAACCCGCAAGGAGGTTCGGTCCTATGTTGCGGCCGCCGGAATGACCGATCGGGCAGTGTTTGACCACGGCTTTCGCCACCTTGTCGGCAAGGGTTTGCTGCAGGTCTTTGCCAATAACCGCATCAAGCTCCACGATGCCGCCCGCTCCGTCGGCAAGGGCCGGCTCCTTCTCCATGGCGACGAAAGCGTGAAGGCGCGACAAGAAGCGCTGAGGACCGTCGTGCAGAAGAGCCTCATAGAAGGCTGGCACCCAGCCAAGCTCTCGCTCTTCCTCCGGCTGAGCGGCGAGCTCGGCCGCCTCGACGTCCTGGTCGAGATGGCGACCGAGGAGCTGTTTCACGAGATGGGCGTCTGGCCCGAAGTCGAAGCCTATCTCGAGCGCGGTGCTCAGGATGAGGCCGTTGCCCCCGACCAGCGGATCAAGGCACTCGATGGACTGGCATTCGCCGACCTGAAGGCTGGTTCGGATCGCGCCGCTCGGTGGCTCGACCAGATGGATGCACTGGTCGTGGCCCACGACCTCGGAACCGAGGAACGTCTTCGTGTCGGCATGAAGCGGATGAGCCTGTTGGCCGGCAAAGGCGACAGGCGCGGCGCGATGAGCATGGTGGCAGACCTCACCCCAATCATCGAGCATCTGCCGGACGGTCATCAGCGCGTGTTTTGGTACAACGTCGCTTGCGCCGAACTAGCACTCGGCGATGCAGACGCGGCGGCCGAGCGAGTTGAGCCATTGATCATGGACTATTACGAGCAGATTGGCCTCACACCCAAGATGGTGATCGGCAACAACGCGCCCGAGCTGTCGCGGATGATGAAGAAGGGGGCGGACGTCGATGATATCAAGCACCTTGCAGATGCTCTGGACGTGCTCGCGAAGGCGCGCGACGCTCAGCGCCAGCCCTCGCCCTTCGCTCGCATCCATGCCCTGAAATTCTACGATCTGGCTCGCGCCCCGGACTCCATGTTTCGGGTGGGGCAAGACCTCGTCGATGAGTTCATCGCTAGGCGCGACTTCGAGGGCGCGCTGCAGATCATGGAGACCATAATCCTGCCGCAACTCCGGCAGTGGAAGCTGGCCGACTACCTGATCACGGTGCGTTCGCAGTACGCAGTGGTCCTTGCCTATTGCGGGCGATCTGCGGAAGCCGAAGCCGAGATGGCGCGGCTAGAGCCCTATGAGGCTGATCTGCCTCCTCTGGTGCGGAACGAACTCCGAAGTCAGCGCGAGTTGATCGCCCAACTTCGTATGTTCGGACCACCACCGAAGTGGGTCCCGCCTCCCGGTGTCATGGAGAGCCTCGCTCGCCGTTTCTCCAGAGAAGGGTCAATTCCACAGACGCCCGGGCAAACTGCCGCACGCAAGATAGGGCGCAACGAAAAATGCCCTTGCGGATCGGGCAAGAAGTACAAGCATTGCCACGGCCACTGATCGGAGGTCGAGCCCGTGCCTATTTCGAGAATTGAACGCGTCGTCGGTGGCGTCGTGACAGGGCGTGTAGAACGCGATTCTGACGGCTTCTTTGCCTGTCATGACTTCGGCTCGAATGTCGAACCAACCCGACTGGCAAGCCTCGATGACGTGGCTGATTTCTTGCGGTTACGTCCTCGCAGCGGCGTGCGCATGAACCCCGAATGGAAGCGCATCACCAGGAACATCTATATAGACGGTGTTCTTCTGCGCTGATCTCCGCACGGCTGACACACTTCTCGGTTCGAACTGGGCCGGAACCCAAGACCCCGGAGCTCCTGCTCCTCACTCCGCGGGGAGGACCGTCACGATTTCTCCGGTGGTCATGTACACAATCGCGGCCCGTGGTGCCGAAGTTGCCCGAAGGTAGCCCTGCAGCTGCTGGACATACGCGGCGCGGTGCAGCGCAGTGTCGCGATCGCTTTTCCAGTCCAGAACCTCAATGACCTTGCCATCCTCGATAGCGATCGCATCGACACGGCCGGCGAGAAGGTCGCCAGGCGCCGGTTCGCCCCAAACGGAGAGCTCCGGTACAAGGAAGGGGAGAAGATCCTGCACATACGGAAGCAGAAATGTCTTGAGCGCAGTCGCCGCGAGTTCGCCGGGGACCGGCAGCTCATCCGTGGGTTCGATGGCGAGAAGCTCATCGCGAAGGCGCTCGGCGCGGGAGTCAATATCATCCTGTGCCGAAAGTTCCCCGGTCAAAAGCTCTTCCATAAGCTTGTGCAGGATCAGCCCCCGAATCCTGCCGGCGCCGATCGGCTCGACATAGTCGAACGTGCTGGTTGGCTCGACTGTCACGGCAGGGGTAATGATCTCGGCCCGGTCGGTATCATGCACGCTAGGGTTCACCCAGCGCAGTGCCGGCGTCGCTGTCCGCACAACCGCAGCCTGCCGCGCGAAAGTGTCGGCATCCTGTGCCGCCACCTCGGCCTCGGGGCCGGTTGTGCGTCGTGGTCCGAGCATATGGAGCCTGAGTTCTTCGAGGAGGTCGAATCGGAGATTGACCAGCTTCGACCAGGCAGCAGGTCTTGCAGAGGAAAGATAAGGCACGATCAACAGGTCGCGGGCGCGCGTGCACGCGACATACCACATGCGCTGATTTTCAAGCGCCTGACGCCACGCCTGCTCCTCACGGGCAAGTGTAAGGGCCGAGGAGGAAACGCCCCCTATCACCCAGTGAAGTGTGTTGTCGGAGCGGCGATGCACAAATCGCTCCGGTGGCCTTGCTTGTGTCCCCATGTTGATTGGGATCACCACAGGCCATTCCAGGCCTTTCGCGCTGTGAATGGTTACGATCTCGACCGCGTCTCTCGAGGCGTCGATCCTTCCTTCCTGACGCGCGGCCCGTCGATCCCAGTCGAACTGGAGATGGCGGACGAAAGCCCGGAGCCCCCGAACGTCAAAGGGCCGCGCGAGCTCCATGATCTGATCGAGGTTGGCGAGAGCGCGCGCGGCACGATTGTTGCCGCTGCGCGCCGATAGCGCGACGCGCAACTGGAGCTGCTCGATTGCCTCGGCCAGGAGCACGCGCGGCGTCGTGATGTTCACGCGCGCGCGAAGTTTCTGCATCGTTTCCAAGACGGAGCGGGCGACGCCATGTAATACCAACGTCGGTGGGGTCGTGATGTCGAATAGTCCCGTAGGAGAGGCATCCGGTCCGGCTTGATGCACCTCTTCGGCGATATCGAGCAGTTCTTCGTCCGTGAGGCCGACCATCGGGCCGCGCATGAAGGCGCCGAACGCAAGCCGGTCGCGCGAATCCGCGAGTGCCCGCAACAGCGCCAGCACATCCTGGGTCTCCTGCTGCAGGAGCAGCGTTTTTCCGGCCTGCGATGCAACGGCAATCCCGAGCGCCTCCAGGGCGCGCTCGTAGCGCCAGAGCTCTGTGCCGGTCGGAGCCAACAGCGCGATGTCACCTGCCTCGAGAAGACGGCGCTTTCCGGTGTGCTCATCTTCGATATCGATAGCGCCGATGAGCTTAGAGCAGATCTGAGCAATGACGACCGCCTCGTCATCCCGTTGCTGCGCCATGTTTGCCTTTTGGCCGTCGCCTATGGCCACATGCGACGCGCAGGCGAGTCCGTGCAGCGCTCCCTCGCGGGTCGCCGCGAGTGCGCCATAGCTTGGCTGTCCGTCTGCGTCGAGTACCGGCTGGAACACGCTATTCACGTAGTCGATGATGCCTGGCTGGCAGCGGAAATTGGCGCCGACATGGATGATGCGGTCGTCCCCGAAACGCGCAATGGCCTGCTTCGCCTGCTTGTAGCTATCAATGTTGGCGCCACGGAAGGCATAGATCGATTGCTTGGGATCGCCGACGACAAACAGCGCTCCATCGCGAAGGTCCGCGTCCTGCCATCGCTTGGGCATGCTACGCGCCGAGATCGAAAACAGGATACTGGCTTGGATCGGATCGGTGTCCTGGAATTCATCGACGAGGATATGCGCAAAGCGCTCACCGATAGCGGCGCGCACCACATCATTGGTGGTGACCAGGGTATGGGCGCGCAGCAGCAGATCATCGAAATCAAGAACAGCGGCGTCTTCCTTGCGTTGCCTGTAGAGCTCCGTGACCGGATCGAGGGCACGAGACATCTGGCCGACCATGGCATCGCCAATCTGGCCAAGCAGATCAGAAAACCGGTTCACACAGATATGGAAGAGCTCGTCTGCCTGCTGGCAGAGTGCCGTCCCGTCGTCTTTTCCATACGCCGATTTCCAGCGACCAAGATTGCGCGGCTCGGTGAACGTAAACGCGTTCCACTTCATCGAGGGCGTGCGCGGCGGATCGGCAAGTTCCCACAGTTGGGCGAAGGTCGGTTCCGTCTCGAAACAGTTCTCATAGAAGTCGGCGAGCGTCTCGAATTCCTCGATCAATGCTCCGGTGCTGCGCTCCTTGGGGTAGGCTGCGTACCAACGTCGAAATGCGCGGACGCTCTCGACAAAGTCGATGTCCTTGCGCAACGAGAGATCGACCGGAACTGTGCTGGCGCCGGGATGCGCCAGCTTGAGCTTGGCAAGGTCGAAGCTGTCCTTGACGACCTTTAGCGGCTCAAACTTGGAGAGGACAGCGACGGGATCCTCCCCTTCCTGCAAGCCGCGAGAGAGGCGGTCGAACAGCCAGCCAGAGATGACCCTCTCGAACATCGCATCCGCGGTGGGTGCATCCATCATCTGCGATCCGGGGTCGAGCTCCGTTTCGACGGCGTAGGCCATGATGATCTGCTGACAAAAGGCGTGAATCGTGCACGCGGTCATCTCGTCGAAGGCGTCAACGGCCGAGCTGAGGATATCCCTTTTGTCGTTGAGCAGTTCGAGGGTGACGGCGCCGCGCAGGACCTTCGGAATTTCACCCGCCAGCAGCTGCGTGGCGTACTCACGAATACGCAGCGACAGTTCGCTGGCGGCCAGCTCGGTGAAGGTGATCGCCGCGATGCTGCGAGGCGGTGTTCCATCCAGCATCAGCATGACGACGCGACCGGCAATCAGCGATGTCTTGCCCGTGCCCGCGGCCGCCTCGACAAGCAGCGTCCTGTCGAGTTCGGTGAGAACACGATTGCGTTCGGTGGCATCGCTCAGCATCACGGCTCCGTCCAGAGTGGTACGAGCTGCTGCTGAGCGGCGTTGAAACCTTCCAGTTTCCGTCCGCGATAGCGGTCGAGTGCTGCCGGCAGTGCGATCCTGAGGTCATTGTAGCCTGCAAAGGCGTCCGGCCCGGCATAGGCCGCTCCACTTTTGAGCCCGTCGACCGCGATGTCGATGTACCGCAGCACTGTCTGCTCTGCGTGCTCGAGCGTGTCCGCATCAAGAGCAGCCGCAGGACCCATGGTGTCGAGATAAACGAGCCGGGCGATGATGGTGCTCGCTTCCGGGATGAGCTGCCGGATCGTGATCGCGTAGAGCGCGCGCTGAAGTTCCGCCCCACCATCCAGAGTCACATCACGCAGATTGCGCGGCGTCGTGCCTGTCTTGTAGTCGGACATCCGCACACCGCGCCGGTCCGGCTTCACATCGACACGGTCGATGCGGCCCTTCAGACGGATGCCGGATTGGCCGATCATCACTTCCTGGCACTCGTCCCAAGGATCGATACGTCCTTCTGCCGATCGCGAACTTCCAAACGGGACCTCGCTGAAGCTACGAGTCCCAGGACCGAAGCGTTCGTCGATCGTCAGGCCACGTCGCGCGCGCCGGCGTGCCTCCTCGATCGTGTCCAGCCACAGCAACCTTGGCGGCACCGCCTGGGTCAACGGCCACCGTTCGGCGATGTCGCCGGCGGCCGCTCCCAGGGCTTCGTCGATCTCTTCTGGCGTCGCCCCGACGAGGCCGGGCGTGGGTTCGATGCGCTCGATCGCCAGCCGCAGCAACTCGTGCACGAGATCTCCGAAGGTAACAGGATCGAGCTGCAGAGGCTCAACGGCAAGTTCAGGCGCGGTCATCCCCAATGCGCGCAGCCATACAAAGCCGAGCGGATCGCGCAACAGGCGTCGCAGTGACGTTGCCGATTGCGGCATGCTCAGCGCGCGGACAACGGCAGGATGGTCTTTTCGGAATCCGCCATCGTGCGGCGTGGGTTCCAGCCGGATTGTCCAATCCGTCCAGCAGGACACAACCCCCTGGATACGTGGAAGCTTCAGCGCATCATCGATACAGGCGAGCAGCCGATCCCCTTGGCTGAACGCGTGATCGGGGGTTCTGGTCCGCGGAAGTGAACGCTCCGTGACCTGGCGTTGCAGCAGCGCACTCCTGGCAAGGAATGCGCCTTCGGCCGCGCGTCTGCTGCGCGACAGCGACGCGCACGAGCCTGGGTGACTTACAAGTATCTCGTAGGCCAGTCGATCGCGTTCGAGCCGCGAAAGGTCCACCAAGTCGCGCTCGCTGAGGACGTGATCGGGCAGCAGCGGATCCACACTATCGGCACGGGGCCAGCTCCTGCTCGAAAGCCCGAGCAAGCGCATGTGCTTGCGTGGCGCACCGACCAGGTCAGCCGCCTTTGCCCAGACGACATTGTTGGCGGGATCGCTTTCGTCGGCGATACGCAGTGACGTAAGAGACATTTCCATCGCCGATGCCGGTCCCAGGCGAAGGGCTTCTCGCCAGACCCCGAGGCTCTTGCCGCGCAGCAGTGTCTCCCCCAGCTTGACCGCCGCTTCAGGTCCGGCGTCAAGGTCACGCAGCACTGGCATGATGGTCGCTGCGATGGAGGACCCATCGGCACGCGTAAGCAGCTCGAGACTGCGGGCCCAATGCTCCGGTTCAAACAGACCCGCTTCGGTGGGAATGCCTTTCATCCAGTCAGCCGGAAGGGCTTCCGACAGAAAGGGCGAGAGCAATGACAGGCGGCGGACGCGATCCTGCGACAGACCATTGATCATCACGTCCGCCAATGCCGCGCAGGCCTGGCCGGCACGGGTGCTCAGTGCGGACACGCCGCTGGCGAAATGAACGGGAAGCTCGGCATCCGAGGCGAGGACCATCATGTGGTCGTCCCAGGCGCCGAGGTCAGCGCTCGCGATAGCTATGTCGGAAGCCTGTGTTCTTCCGTCGCTCAGCAACTCGCGGGCCCAGCGAAGAGCCTCCACTACCTCCGCACGGGGATCGGCACAAACATCGCAGATCAGATCCCGGGAGGTTTGCGTGGCCGTTGGCAGCAATGTGCCGGGAAACCAGCCGCGGTCGCGGGTGCCGGGCGCATCCCAAGTGACTTCGATAACCTCGGCGAGGGCCTTTACGAGCGGCCGCCAAAGCGGGTCGATTGAAATCAGCCGATGGAAATGCAGATTCCCAACCGTGGCACGGGCGTGTTCTGTTCCCGCGATCGCTCGGTCGCGAAGATCGGGGGGTAGCAGCGTGCCCATCGGCATATGGCTGCGCAGGTAGGTCTCGATGCGCCCCAGATCGCTCAGACGGGCGCTCGCGAACCGCGGATCGTCGAACCGAATGTCCGCAGCCCACACTCTCGCCAGACTGGCGAGCGCGGCCCGCGCCATTCCTGGCCGTGTCTTGACCGATTCCAACTCTTCAAAGGCGAGCTCGTAGAGCGCCCGATCAACGATCGGAACGAGTGTGGCGTGGTCTGCGGGCCGGCCGAAACCGCCCGCCAGCCTGGCTGCGAGCAGGGGGAACGTTGCCACATCGCGGCCATGGTCTGCCTCGCGCGCCGCCACGACACGCTGCATTCGAAAGGCGAGGGTACCTTCGACGATGACGGTGTGACGCTTCATGGCCAAGATCTTCTCGCTGCCCCACCTCTCTTAGTGCTGCATCGAGGTCAGCACGGCTCGACGCTGTGCCCAGTTGTCGAGAACGACGAATTCGTGAAAGTCGCAACCGGGATGCCTGCAAACGACACTGGGCCGGACTTGGCCCCCTTCGCTGATCCGATGTCTCTTGAGCGTCAATCGGTGACCACGCGGACAGGTCAGCTCGGCTTTGAAGATGTGCTCGGTGGAGGGGTGACAGGCGTTCCAATTGCCCGGAGGTGCTGCCCCGGCCCCCCGCCAAAGCGCCAGGCGAATCCGCGGTCGAGGCACATAAGGTCGAGTGGGCCCGGGCCGCGGCCCAGGTGGTCGGCTCGGCCAGAACGCGCGCCACAGGGATTTCGCCCAGTCGATGACGATTTCGAATCTACGCAGCAAGGACCTCTTCCTTTCCCGCCAGACTCTCCGGGCGCAGCACAGTCCCTTCCTCGTCGAAAGCGTAGAGCCTGTCGATGCGAACACCGTTCCATTCGAAGCGATAATGCGTTGTCTGAATTGACCGGCCGAGCACCTGTCCCTTGAGGACGGCAATGGCAGTTGCCGTGGGCCGCTCGGCTGGTCGAAACAGAATGCCGTCGACATCGAGCGGAACGGCGTCGCCCAATGACCAACGTTGCTCTTGCGGAAGCTCGACCGAGATCTGTCGCAGATCGATGAACCTGCCATCGATGGGCGTCTTCAACATCCGCATGTCGAGACCGGTTGCCGCTTCCTTTGTGCGCGACAGAAAGCGCGACCGGCGCGCGACCGAGACCGCCAGCGCCGTCTGCGGCGTGTCGGCGAGCTCGAGGCAAGATCGCTCGGGGGCAAAGAAGGTCGTGCCCTCGGGATTCTCATAGGTGAATGGAGCGAGGTTCCAATTCTGCATCAGAGCGGAATCGAGCGTGGGTCCCTCGCGCCGCGCCACTAGGCGCTCCTGCAGGCGGAGGCGGGGATTGGTCTTGTTCTCGACTTCGACCAGCGCTTCAAACTGCTCGGGCGCGACGAGGTCGCGATAGACCGAGACCGGCGGGAAGCGCGAGGGGATCAGCCGGTAGCCGTTCGCCGCAAAGCGCACGATAGGGTAGTTATCCACCGCGCTGGGCATCGAGGTACCGCCGAACCGCATAGATATCGATCACCTTTCCCCCCAGCATAACGTCCAGCGCGCTATCGCCTTTGAAGAAGTCATTCGGTGCATGGATCCAGGCGTCACTGGCCTGGTCAGAAGTGTAGAGAATTTGCAGCGCCTTCCAGATCGACAGCAGGTGAGAGAGGCGCTCGACAGTGTCCGGGGGGACGGTTCCTCCCTCCTTTTTCCACTTGAAAAATGTTGAGCGCGGCGGTGACCCCAGAAGGATCATCTGTTGGTCGGTGGAGAGGTTCCATCGCTCTGCCATCCGAAAGAAGGCCTGCAATTCTACAGGAATCCGTGTTTGCCCAGCGCCTGCTTGGGCGCCGGGAGCGCTTTCTCCCATGGCTATTGTACTCCAATCTCATTTTGGACTTGACGACAAGTTTAGTCCACACATAGACTGTCCATAGTGGGACTCGAATCGAAGTTTAGTCCAATAACGGACGGCGTCAAGAGTCTCAAGAATGGAGATTGACCAATGAGCGCTATTGCCGAAATGGCCCGTGCCGAGTCCTACTTCTTGAACGACGCGCCCGTCACGTCCCGCGACAGGATCGTGACTGGCCGCGAGGTTCTGACGCGTGGCCGGCTGAAGCCGCCGTCCGACTACCGTCTGATCCTCGCCGCAGCGGGTCGGACCGAATTGGTGGAGCTCGACGCCGAGATCGACCTGCGAAACTACGAAACCCCGCACTTCTACGCTTTGCAGAGCGACCGCGTCTTCTCCTTCACCGTCGATGAAATCGATCAGGTATGGGCCAATGAGACGATCCCGGTCGACCTTCTGGTCGCGCTCGTCGCCATGCCCCCGGATCGCGAGCTCCTGCTGGAGCGCACCGGCGAGCCCGACATCGTCTTGTCGAGTGGTGGAACGGTGTCTTTGGCCGGTAAGGCCGTCGAGCACCTGCGCACGCGTCCCAAGGCTCCGCATGAACTTGTCGAGGTGACGGTGTTCACGACCAGCGGCACCTTCCCGGAAGAAGGCGCGCTGCGCGTGCCCCCGGTCACCGTGGTGAAGCAGGTCCTGGCGCGCGCCGCTGCCAAACTCGACCTGACTGACACGACCGACTGGGTCGTGACCGTCGGGGGGCGTGATATCAATCCCAATCACAGCTTCACTCAGAACGGGCTGTCCGGCCGGGTCGAGCTCGAGTGGGGTCCGCGCGAGGGCGGCGGCGGTGCTTGAACAGCTCTCTCGCGCCAAGTTCGAGGGTGACATCGGCCGCTTGAGCGCGCGGACCGTCGCCCATCGCAGCTGGACGGTCATCTCCGCCCAGTATCCGATTTTCGATGTCATCTTCGGACACTCGAGCGCGGCGCCGTTGCGCATTCGCATGGTCTGCGACCAGTGGAACGACCTGCCGCCCTCGATCGAATTGCTCGCGGCAGACGGACAATATTTGGCCGCAGCGCCGCCCAATGTCGGCAGCATCTTCAACGGCAGCGCCCATCCCTCCACCGGTAGGCCGTTTGTCTGCATGCGCGGCGCGCGCGAGTTCCACACCCATCCCAGCCACCTTGGCGAACGCTGGGATGGCTATCGCGGCAAGCCGGGGATGGACCTGCTAGGCATCCTCGAACAGCTGTGGCGCAGCTGGAAGAGGGCAGTCGGATGAGCCGGATCAAAGTCGAACGGAGCGTGGTGGCGGTGACCATCGAGCGACTGCAGGACGGCGGACGCGTCGGCCACGAACGGGCTGTGCTTTGGCTCGGCAAGGGCGCGGAGCGCATCGATGAACTCTACGAACCGCGCCAGCGGACACGCGCCGACCAGTTCTATTTCGATCGCGAGAGCATGCAGGAGCTGCTCGCGCATCTGCGCCAAAATCGCATGCGTGTTGTCGCCCAGGTTCACTCCCATCCAGGCCGGGCTTTCCACTCCGAGGCCGACAATGAGTGGGCGATCGTACGACATGCGGGCGCCCTGTCACTGGTGCTGCCGCGGTTCGCCCAAGAGGCGACGGTCGATAATTTCCTGAGCCTCGCGGCCACCTACGTCCTGTCGATTGGAAACGACTGGGAAGAAGTGCTTGGCGAGTCCGTGTTGGAGGTTTGCTGATGACCACTGTCGGTCAGGAAAATGCACGGATGCTCGCTTCGCTCCTCGGGATCGAAGAGGCGGAGGCGGCCGAACGCCTCGACAAGACGGTACGGGTAACGGTGGCTGCCGGATTTGCGGTAGCAGGCGATGAGGTGCGGGATCTCCTTGATCGCACCATCCGCGTGGCGGGCTTGGATGAGGCCGAGCCGGATCTTGAGCTGGTGATCGGGCCCGCCGAACCTGCGACGCCCGGACCACACCTTTATGCCTCACTGACTCAGCGTGGTGTCATCGTCGATGCGATTCCTTTGCGTCATTCAAATGAGTGCGCTCATCCGCTGCTCATAGCGCTCGCTGCATGCCATATTGCGGCGGCCGCGCTGCATCGTGCCATCGGGTCGTCAAGTCTGCCGCGTCTCGCCCTTCCGCTGTCCGTGGATTTCGCGGAGCTTGGCATCCCCGAGGGCAGCCTTACGACGCCCTTCGATATTTCCGGTACGGTGCTGGTAGGAGGAGGCGCCGTCGGGAACGGTTTCTTGCGAGCGCTCCGCCACGTGCCGGTTCGAGGAATTTTGCCAGTTGTTGATCCGAAGGTCGTTGGAGAGGGCAACCCTAATCGCTGCCTCTACTTCACCAGTGATGACGTAGGTTTGCCAAAGGCGCCAATCCTGGCACAAGCGGCCCAGCCGGATTTCCCCGACCTGGAACTCAAGCCTCACACATGCACGTTCGGTGAGCTCGTCGCTAAGACCGGGCTGGTCGATACCGCGATCGTGACGGTGGACAGTCGCCGCGCCCGACGGTCCTTGCAGAAGGAGATTCCGCGAAGGGTTATCGATGCGTCCACGACCGATGCGAGAGCCGTTATCGTCCACAGCCATAGTCAGCCGACGGATGATGCGTGCCTCGCTTGCATCTATCGTCACGTTCCCGACGAGCATGCCCGGGAACGGTCGATTGCCGAGGGGCTCGGCATCGAGATCGAGACGGTTCGGGAAGGATTCATCACCGCGGATGCGGCAGCCCGGATCGCAAAGGCACATCCTTCGGTCGAGGCTGGCAAGATCATCGGCAAGGCCTACGACACGCTCTTCAAGGAGCTTTGCAGCGCGCAAGCGCTTCTTACGCCGGAGGGCCGACAGGTGTTGGCACCGTTTGCCTTTGTATCCGCTCTCGCGGGCGTTCTGCTGGTGATTGAGCTCTTGCGCACCAATCACCAGACCGCGACAACCAACTACTGGACGGTCGATCCTTGGGGGGCGCCCATAGGCCGACTTCGGCGGTTGCGCCCGCGAGTACCGGACTGCGAGTTCTGCGCAGATGATGATGCTCGCCGTCTGGTTCATTCCCTCTGGGGCCGGGGTGCCTAGTATACACGCTTCAATGATCGTCCTTTAGCTAGCGGGCGAAGCGTTCGGGATTCATCGCCTTACGGACAAACCCGACAATGCGGGTTCGTTCCTTCCGGCGATTTTGATCATCGGCAAACGCGTTGTTAAGCCGGTGACGCTCCGCCATCTAAGGATCGGTGTCTACAATGCCGACGGTCTGAAGAAGGTGGGCAGTCGTCACCATAATTCTCAGTTATCGTAACCGAGTTTCGCTGAGCATGATTGGAAGGTGGGCCGAAACCCTCGCCGCGAGCCGTTCGCCTTTGACGAGACCTATCTGTTCAAGCGACCCTCGGAGGTCACTATCAATGTCGTGAGTTAGGAGGGAATCATGACGAAACGAAGCGTCCGGCCCGATCGAAGCGATACTCTGTTCCTCATTGTCGCGCTCCTTGAAGAGCCGGACGAAGGCTTCGATGACCGGCCGCTCCTTCGTGCTTTCGAGAGCTTCGCACGCGAGGATCATGCGCGAGGCCTGGTCGGTCACCGTCAGGGGGTAACAGTAGCGGCTGTCGCCCGTCTTGAACTCGCCCTTGAAATCGGCGCACCACAGATCGTTGGGGCGGGCGGCCTGCGACAGCGGCGTGCCCTCGGCCTTGTTCGCCCTGCGCCTCTTGCGGGCCTGGCTCACAAGGCCGTGCTGGTCGAGCACGGCGTGGACCGTCGACCTGGCCGGAATGCGCACGTCGCCGGCCAGCCTGCGCACCAGCAATTCCCTGATCTTGCGCGCGCCCCAGTGCGGCTTGTCGCGCCTGGTCTCGACGATCAGCCGCTCGATCTGGTCGGGCAACTGGTTGGCGTATCTGACCGGTCGCCGCGAGCGATCGCAAAGCGCTTCAAGACCCTCCTCCTTGTAGCGGTTGAAGATCTTGTAGCCGGTCTTGCGGGAAATCCCGAACTCCCGGCACACATCGCTCATGCCTTCTCCTTCCAGAAGGCGGGCCACGAAACGTAGACGTTCCTCCATTGCCGAACACTCTCTCCACGGCATCAACACCTCCCGCAAAGCGAAAAGTGTTACCCATGTGTCCGGAACGTTCCGTCACCTATGTCTCGTGTCGCTCATTCCAGAACATCGTCGGCGACGACGTGACCCTCAATGATCAGATCAAGAGTGACGGCTGGGCTGCTTTTTCGGGCACTTCCGCAGCAGCCCCGCAAGTTGCCGGCATATGTGCGCTATTGTTGCAGGCAGAACCAAACCTCAAACCACACGAAGTCAAAAGCATTCTACTCAGATCTGCCGATCCGGTTTGGAACGCTGCAACTGGCTCTCCGGAGGAGGGAGCTGCCGCTGGTCTCGCGAATGCATTGCGTGTTTTGCGGGCACTCGGTTGATCAGAATCTTACGCTGCGGAACCCATAATTGCTAGACCTGATTGGATCAGCAGCCTCGTGGAACACTTTGGGCTGGTCGCGCGAGGGCGAGCCTGTACGTACGTTTCACGACGCCGTTTCCCGGGCACAAATCGCTGGTGCGAGTTGATAACGTTGCTCGAATTGCCGTGAGCGGACTCTCGGCCAGCGAGGAAAAAGGTGCTTGTCTCCAATGCAGTCCAGCCTCCTGCCTGGACGCGACCCACACTGATTTTTATTGGCATCACACCCTCGGACGCAGTGAATGGTCAAGGCCCGAATTTTGCTAAGCTTTCACAGCGAACGGACAACGCTTTTGTGATTTGCCGTCTGAGCCGCAGGGTATATAAGAACCGCGTCATCGTTGTTGAGTCGACCGGCTTGCGATCAGTTTTACATCTTCTGCTGATATTGGGGATCTTGTTTTCCTCCGTTCTTGGATCTCATGCGGGGAGCATGAAGGGAAAAGACCAGTCGTCTCTGCCAACAAGTGAACACGCTCATGGAATGGCGGAGAAGACTTATTCCCACTCCCTGTTGGGCGAAAATGGAGCGAATTGCCTGAGTTCCAATAGTGCGACAGCCGAAATGGATCACGTGGCAGACTGTTGTATTGCCGCTTGTAATAGTTTCGGCGTACCGAAAAGTGGCTTTTCGCTTGCCTCGCGATTGCGTGTCCCGGTGATCTCGTCTTGGACCGTTAGCGCTGCCGACGGTATGCAACCCGAAGGCCTATACAGGCCCCCCGAAGCGTAAGATCGATCCCTGAGTTGGCGGGCCTCGCCCGCCGCAGATGATTAGATTCTTCGGGAAATCCCAAAATGTTGAAAAAATTTTCGCCGGTGGCTTTGCCACTGGTTCTGGCCGCATGCCAAACCGCGCAAACTGACATCCTTGCAGACATGTCGGCGTTGACCAGTGCAGCCAATCCAACTGTGTCGATACGCAACGTGGGCGCACGTCCGGTAGTGACGGAATACACCCATCGAGAACCTGTTGATCCCAAACCGTGGCGTTCGCTGAACCAGGGTCGGGCACCGGCTACAGGCGGTGGTTCATGACCGGCGGCGGAAAAATGCTCCTGGCGTGCTTGACCCCGCTTGTCCTTTCCGGCTGCGTATCGTCGGCCGAGCTGGCAGATCAGACCACGCCGTATAAGAATCCGGTAGCGGGCTTCCAGACTGTTTCCGCGAGAACCGCCTTGGCAACGGGAAAACGCACGGTTTGGGCCCAGTCGCAGGAGGAAAATCGCACGCTTGCAGCTGACGTCCATGCCCTCGTGCACAGGAAGACGATCAGCGCTGATACGGCAGTTCAGGTCGCCCTCTTGAATAATAAGGGCCTGCAGGCGGCCTACGCGGATATCGGCATCAACGCCACCGACGTCTGGCAGCAAATGCTACCGGAAAATCCGAAAGTTTCGATCGGGATTTTCGGGATTGGCGCGCCAGAGTTGATCCTCTTCAGGGCGCTTGAAAGCATGGTGGCCACCAATCTTCAGGCCATGATGACCCGCGAACGGCGTGTGGATCTTGCAAGAACCCGTTTCGAACAGACCCAGCTCAAGGCAGTCGAAGGTTCACTTCGTCTGGCTGCCGATACTCGAAGGGCCTGGATCAGGGCGGTTTCAGCTTTCGAAACGGTTGCCTATCTCAAGCAGGGCCAGATCGCAGCGGACGCGGCCTCGGAACTCGCCAAGAAGCTTGGCGAGTCTGGCGCACTGCCAAAGGCGGGGCAGGCGCGTGAGCACGCATTCTACGGGGAATTGACCGGACAACTGGCCGAAGCACGACTCAACGCTGAACTTGCGAAGGAAGAGCTGACCCGGCTCATGGGATTGTGGGGGGCAGAAGTCGACTATTTCGTGCCCGACAGACTTCCGCAATTACCGCAAGAACTGAGAACCGGTTCTGCCATTGAAGCGGAGGCACTTCGAAATCGAGTTGATTTGCAAATCGCACGCCTGGAATTGGAACTAGCGGCCAAGGCTTTCGGGCTGACAGAGGCTACTCGGTATGTGACGGACCTTGAACTCTTTACCGGCATGGAAGCCGAACAGGAAATCGAGACAGAGTATGAGCTGGTCTCGGGCGAACTGGAGGCATCCAAGTCCGGAAAAGTTGTGGTCACACCGCAACTCGAAGTCGAGTTCGCCATCCCGATTTACGACACCGGCAAAGCCCGCCTCCGAAAAGCCGAACTCACTTATTTGCGGGGCGCGAACTTGCTTGCCGAAAAGGCGGTCAACATTCGTTCGGAAACGCGGTCAGCCTTCAAGAACTATCGCGCGCGTCATGAAATCGGACGTCACTACAGGCGTAACGTCTTACCCCTTCGCGAGAAGATCGAAGACGAGAGCCTGCTCACCTACAACGGGATGATCACCAACACGTTTGAATTGCTCGCAGATACCCGGGCCAAGATCAGCACACTGTTGATGTCAGTCAACGCCAAACGCGACTTCTGGTTGGCGGATGCAGACCTGAACGCAGCGATTTACGGGCCCGGTTTCGGAGGTGGCGGTAGCAGTGATACCGCGCCCGCCATGGCTGAGGCCGGCAGTAGCCCGCATTGACCGGAAAGGACCAGATCATGATGAACAGACGACAAATGCTCGGCATGGGTGCTGCAGGTGCGGCTCTCGTTTCAGCGCAGGCCTGGGCCAAGACATCGAACATGGGGCTGCCGGAAGCTGCGGTGATGAATACGGTTGCAACGCAGAATCCACTCAGTCCTACCGCAGGCCCGGACTACAATCCTGTGGTCACGTTGAACAGCTGGACGCTGCCTTTCCGCATGAACAACGGCGTGAAGGAATTCCATCTCGTTGCCGAGCCTGTGGAACGTGAAATGGCGGAAGGTATGACGGCCTATCTCTGGGGCTATAACGGCCAGTCACCGGGACCGACCATCGAGGCAGTGGAAGGCGATCGCGTTCGCATTTTTGTAACGAACAAGTTGCCGGAGCACACAACCATCCACTGGCACGGTCAAATCCTGCCGTCAGGCATGGACGGGGTAGGCGGTCTTTCACAGGAACACATCAAGCCGGGAAAAACCTTCGTTTATGAGTTCGAGCTGAAAAAGTCCGGCACTTTCATGTACCACCCGCACTCTGATGAGATGGTCCAGATGGCCATGGGCATGATGGGCTTTTTCGTGGTTCACCCCAAGGATCCCCAGTTCATGCGGGTGGATCGAGATTTCTGCTTCCTGCTCAACGCATTCGACATCGATCCCGGCTCCTATGTGCCGAAGATCATGACAATGACCGACTTCAATCTGTGGTGCTGGAACAGTCGGGTATTTCCGGGCATCGATCCCCTCGTGGTGGCGCAGAACGACCGTGTGCGTGTCCGGGTCGGCAACCTCACTATGACGAACCATCCGATCCACATGCATGGATATGACTTTGAAGTGACCTGCACTGATGGCGGTTGGGTACGGCCGGAAGCGCGCTGGCCGGAAGTGTCAATCGATATTCCGGTTGGAGCCATGCGGGCCTACGAATTCGATGCAGTGCATGAGGGAGACTGGGCGATTCATTGCCACAAATCTCACCACACCATGAATGCAATGGGACACGATGTGCCGACCTTCATTGGCGTGGACAAGTCGCAGGTCACAAGACAAATCCGGCGGTTGCAGCCGGAATATATGCCGATGGGAACCGCGGGCATGGCCGACATGGGCGAGATGTCCATGGAAATTCCAGAGAACACAGTCCCGATGATGACCGGGTGGGGGCCACACGGCCCTATTGAGATGGGTGGCATGTTCTCGGTTGTCAAAGTGCGCGAAGGCATTTCCGCCGGCGATTACGCCGATCCTGGTTGGTATGAAAACCCTCCGGGCACTCAGGCTTATGAGTGGACCGGAGAGCTTCCCGAATTTGCGACCAACGTGAATTCTTCGACGCAGGTGTCCCCTGTGCCGGAGGGCGTTACTGGCGGGCATGGTGCTCACCAGATGAAAAAGGGCTGAACAGATAACTCAGCCAGGTTGGAGAAGACTGAAATGAGATTGGCACTATTGGCATGCGCAATAGCGCTCAACAGCACCGCAGCCTTGGCAGGTGGCACCCATTCGGGCGGTCACGGGCAAGTTGCGATGACTGTCGGGGAAGCTGGCAAAGCAACCGAGGTGAACCGCACCATCGAAATTGCGATGGTCGAGAAAGACGATGGCTCCATGGTCTTCGAACCGGCATCGCTGTCCGTCAAGGAAGGTGAAACCATAAAGTTCGTCGTGAAAAACGCCGGAGAAATCGAACACGAATTTGTACTCGATCATCATGAAAAGATGATGGAGCACAAGGCCTTGATGGAGAAGTTCCCTGAGATGGAGCACGACGATCCAAATGCCATTCGCTTGGCCGAGAAAGGTGATGGCGAGGTCATCTGGAAATTCACGAACGCAGGCGAGTTCGAATTCGGATGCCTTGTTCCTGGACACTACGAAGCCGGGATGAAAGGCGCGATCACGGTCGCCGCACACTGACTCTCCAATTAACAGCACACAAACGACTAAGGAACAGACCCATGAAAAAACTCGTTATCGCATTCACGGTCGCTTGCATCGCGTTGGTCGCCAATGCCGCCATGGCGACCGAATACACCAAGGGCACCGTTAAGAAGCTCGACATGAAGAGCAAGAAAATTACGATCATCCACGAGGAACTGAAGAATCTCGATATGCCAGCGATGACCATGGTTTTCTATCTAGCCGATGAAGCGATGCTCGCGAATTTGAACGAGGGGCAATCGATTGAATTCGTCGCGGACCGTATCAATGGCAAGTTGATGGTCGTCGAGTTGAATTAAACCGCATAGCGCGTTCGCAGGTTCGCCGGGCGCCCGCGAAGCGTCCGGCAAACAGCTATGGAGGAAGGATGGCTGGCAGAGATGTTTTCAAGAAGGCCAGACCTGTCATCATCCTGACAGGTCGCCTGCGGGGGTGCTGCCTCGATACATATTCGCGGCAACATGGCCGGTGCTCGAACTTGTACCTTGGAAGTTCGGCATCGCTCTTCGATATCTGTGGGCAAAACGTCTGGTAAAACTCGCGGGGACATTATGGTGTTCGAAACTGGTGTGTGTGTGACCTTTTGGGAGCAGATCGAGCTTGGCGAGAACGTTTCGATTTCGATCTTGTGGCGGGTCCGCATGCGATGAAATACTGTCCCATGCACCGCGACATGATCGTTTCTGGTGTTCGTATCTTCGCCGTCGCTGAACTTACGCCTCGTACGGTCATTGGTGCCAATTCGGTCATACGAAAGGGAACTATGAGCCAGGACTCTATGCCGGAGCGCCGGCTGTGCTCAAAAAAAGCTCTGCCAACTCGAAAGGATCGATTGCCCGATCCGAAATCGGATCAAATCCAGCCGAATTGACTATCATCGGGGCTGGTTATCCGGCATCGTACGTTCGATGAGCCACTCAGAACAGAGGCAGATCGCCGCCCAGAGTGTCGCATGGACCGCGAGATTGGACGCCCGGAAGGCGGATTTTACGCCGCGCACCATGACAATGGCATCTGTTATGGAACCGATCAAAAATGCACAAAAATGAAGCAAAGCGCAATGCGGGGCCCAATCGTTTCGGGATCTCCGATGGCCGGCAGATTACCGGGGCATGTTAGCACAGGCAACAGTGTGACTGATACAAATCCGAGATGCTACTACCGCAATGGATTGCCTTGGCGACTGGATAGTCAGGTGGCCTTGAGCAACAGCGAAAACGATCGAAAGGAGCCCGGCAAGTGCAGCTGCAACCGACCGGCATTGGTGGCCCGCACTCAGAGGAGCGACCCGATTTCATCGTAGACGCGTCGGGTGGCCACGGCACCTTGAGCAATGCAATGACGCTTCAACCGGAATTCCAGAGTGCCGATCGTCTGCGAGAATGCGGGCCGGATAACTAGATCCGCCTGCGCGAAACGCAGCCTTGCGTGTTCGTACTGGCAGACTTCAATAGAACGCAGCATCGCCTGCAGGCCGTTCTTCGGACCAGTAGTGTTTTCGGGCTGGCTGGGGTCGACGGCGATCACAACTTCGACCCCAGTGTTCCTTGCGGCGTCTACGAGGGCAATATCGGCATACGCTCCGTCCATTAGCACATGAGGACCTTTGAAAAGGGGGGGTAGCACTCCAGCCAGCGCCGCACTGGAGTAGACATAATCCGTCGCATGACCTTTGCTGAATATCACGCGTTTGCCTGACAGCATGTCCGTTGCACAAACGAATACCGGAACGCGGCCATCCTCCAGATTTTTTCCCTTCGTCAGGCTTGACAGGACACCACGACCCCAAGTCTCGGTGCGTGCGCCAAAGCCCCAGCCGAAATACATGTCCCTCGCGGCAAGGAGCGCAATCCGGAGGCCCCTCAGCCTTGCAATCAAACCTGGCAGACGAAAGTCGGGCGTTGCCGGAAACCCGCTGGTGTCCATCTCAACCAATTCGTCATACCAGTTGTCGTTGAGCGCATAGGTGGCCGCGACAACCGCCCCCATCGATACGCCTACAATAGCGCTGGGGACGTAGCCTCTGGAGACCAGCGCCCTGAGAACACCCACATGTGCCAGCCCCCTAGCTCCGCCGCCGCTAAGAACAAGGGCAAAGGACTTGCAATGTTGTTGGCGTGGTTCTGTCCAACTTGTCATTGTTTGGCTCTGCCTCTGAGAATTTGCCCGCAGTTTAGCGAAATGTTGCGTGAGCCCTAGCGGCATCGTACCTTCCCGAAAGACTGACGCGCGCCATAGCCAGTGTTGCCGATTGATGGGCCATGCCCATAGCAAAGTTTCGCCACCGTTTTCACCTGTCTGTGTAACAGCCGAATCCGAGTAGCGTCTATCGATTGACGGTCTTTTTAGACAGCAAGGATTATTAGACAGGAGCTAACAATGAAGACTATGACCCTCGAGGTCCGCGGGCTGTTCGAGGAACTCGATCATCTCGCTGTCGAACGCCATCTGGCAGTGCTTCACGGCGTTCACCGAGCCGAAGCGAACCCGGCCTCGGCGAGTGTGACCGTGCGATATGACGAAACCATGATGGACGAGGAGACCCTGCGCAGAACGATCGAAAACTGCGGTTTTCATTGCGCCGGAGAGCAGCTTCCGGACCACATCTGCAAGATGGACCATAAGGATCTTGCCGGTCACAAGCCCCATGCCGCTCATGGCGCAAAGGCGCCTGCGTCTCACGAGGAAATTGCGCACGAGATGGGGCATGGCGCCGGACACGACATGGCGGCCATGGTCAAGGATATGCGTAACCGTTTCTGGGTCGCGTTGCTCTTCACCATCCCGATCTTCACCTATTCGCCGATGGGTGGGATGTTCACGCCGCCGGCGCCTCCCTTCGGCCTACGGCTGGACCTTTGGTTGTTCTTCCTTGGCAGCGCCGCGATCGTCTGGCCAAGCTGGCCGTTTTTCGTCGCCGCCTGGCGCGCGTTGAAAAACGGCACTCTCAACATGGCCGTGCTTGTGGTCCTGTCGGTCGGCACGGGATATTTCTTCAGTGTCGGATCGACCTTCTTCTTCCCCGGTGTGCAATTCTACGAGGCCGTGGCGGTTCTGCTCGTCTTCATTCTGCTTGGCCATTGGCTGGAAATGCGAGCCCGTGCGGGTGCCTCCGAGGCGATCCGTGCGCTGCTCGATCTGGCGCCGCCCATGGCCGTGGTCCTGCGGGACGGACGGGAGACCGAGGTGCCGACCGCCGAGGTTTTGGCCGGTGAGACAGTCATCATCCGCCCGGGCAACAAGATCCCCGTCGATGGCGAGGTGATCGAGGGCGAGTCGGTCGTCGACGAATCCATGCTCACGGGCGAATCCATGCCGGTCAACAAGAAACCCGGCGACCAAGTCGTGGGCGCCACGATCAACAAGACCGGCAGCTTCCGCTTCAAGGCGACGAAGGTCGGCTCGGATTCCGCACTCGCGCAGATCGTCAAGCTGGTGCAGGAGGCACAGAACTCCAAGGCGCCGTCGCAGCTTTTGGCCGACAAGGCGTCCCAATGGCTGGTGCTGATCGCGGTTATCATCGGGCTTGCGACCTTTTCGGTCTGGTTCTGGTGGATCGGCTCGCCGCTGCTCTTCGCCGTCACACTGACGATCACGGTCTTCGTGATCGCCTGTCCCGACGCGCTTGGCCTCGCCACACCGATGGCGGTGATGGTCGGCACCGGGATCGGGGCGCGAAACGGCATCCTGTTCAAGAACGCAGCTGCGCTTGAAGAGGCAACCAAGCTCGAAGTAATCGTGTTCGACAAGACCGGGACGCTGACCATGGGGCAGCCGCGTGTCGTGGACGTGGTGTCAGCCGAAGGAACGGATGCCGATACTGTCCTGCAGATGGCCGCGGCGGTGGAGCGCGGGTCCGACCACCCGCTGGCGCTGGCAATCATCGAACGCGCAGGGGGGCTGGACTTGCCCGCGACCAGCGGCTTTCTCAACATCGAGGGAAAGGGAGCGCAGGCCGAAATCGAAGGCAAACGGGTCTATCTTGGCAATCGCAGGCTGATGGATGAGCAGAAGATCGATCTCGCCGGACTTTCGGAGGCGGCGGACAAACTGAAGGGTGCGGGGCGCACGGTGGTGCATGTGGCCCGTGGCGGGCGACTTTTGGGCCTCGTGGCCATCGCCGACGCACCGCGGCCCAGTGCCAAGGCAACGGTTGCGAAGTTGCGCGAACGGGGCGTCGAGGTGGCGATGCTGACCGGCGACAACGAGGGTACAGCCAAACGCATCGCCGCGGAACTGGGCATCGATATTATCCTGGCGGATGTGCTGCCGGGCCAGAAGGCCGACAAGGTCAAGGAACTGCAGGCCCGGGGCAAGCGGGTGGGCATGGTCGGCGACGGCGTCAACGACGCTCCGGCGCTGACGCAGGCCGATGTCGGTTTTGCCATCGGTGCAGGCACCGACGTGGCTATGGAAAGCGCCGATGTGGTGCTTATGAAAAGCGACCCGCACGACGTTCTCGGCGCGATCGAGTTGTCGCGCGCCACCTTGCGTAAGATGCGCCAGAACCTGTTCTGGGCGGTGGCCTACAACGTCGTGGCGTTTCCCGCGGCGGCCGGGGTGTTCTATCCGCTCGTGGTCAGTCCCGCCGTGGCAGCGATTGCGATGTCGGGCAGTTCGGCGCTCGTGGCGGTGAACGCACTGCTCCTGAAACGCACCCGTTTGGACGGCGTCAAACAGACCGGGCAGCCGGTCACTGCTGCCGCCGGACAGCCGACCGCCGAAGCCTGAACGCCTCAAAGACGCAGGGTGTTACCAGAGAAAGGAAACAACAATGTCTGAAGCGAGAAAGATCAGGATTGCCGTGAATGGCTATGGCGTAATTGGGAAGCGCGTCGTGGACGCTGCAATGCGTCAGGACGACATGGAACTTACCGGCGTCGCAGACATTGCCACCGATTGGCGTGCCGGCGTAATTGGGGCGAAAGGTATCAGGCTCTTCGCCGCGAACAACGAAGTGGCGAAGGGCATGCGCGACGCCGGCCACGATGTCTCCGGTGTGCTCGACGACCTGCTTGCTGCATCGGATATCGTCGTCGACTGTACGCCCAAACGGGTCGCGGCCCAGAACGTGCCGCGTTACCGCGAGCTAGGGATCAAGTTCATCGTCCACGGTGGCGAAAAGCACGAGGTCACGGGCCATTCCTTCGTTGCGGACGTTAGCTATGCTACCGCGGTCGGACGGGAAGGTACGCGCGTGGTCTCGTGCAACACGACATCGATCGTACGCACGCTGGGTGCACTCAAGCGGACGGGACTTCTGAAGCGGGCGCGCGGCACACTTCTTCGCCGCGCGACAGACCCTTGGGAAAGTCATATTGGCGGCATCATGAACACGCTTGTCCCCGAGGCAGAGATCCCCAGCCACCAGGGTCCGGATGCGCAGAGCGTTGACCCGGAACTGGATGTCGTAACGATGGCCGTGAAGGTGCCTGAAACACTGGCGCACCTTCACTACTGGACCGTGCAACTCAGTCGCGCGGCCGAGAAGAACGAGATTCTGCGGGCCTTCGCGTCGTCGTCGCGGATCGCATTGATCGACATCGGTGCCGGGCTAAGTGCACTCAACTCGGTGAAGGAACTCATGGCGGACCTAGGCCGCCCACATGACAATCTCTACGAAGTTGCCCTTTGGGCCGATATGCTCAAGGTTCAGGGAAAAGAGCTTTTCTACGCCTACATGGTCGACAATCAGGCCATTGTGATCCCTGAAACGATCGACGCCATACGTGCTCTCGTCGGCACGGTAAGGGACGGAGCGGCTTCCATCGCGAAGACCGACGCGGCACTCGGAATTGGGCGATGGCCCGAATTGACGACCCGTCGATAAAAGCGGACCCTCGGGTTTCGCACGGAAAGCGCGCCTGGATCGGTCGGTTGAATCAAGGACTCGTGATCCATGCAGGGAAGGTCGGGAAAACCGTTCGCTCAGGACCCTGACGACCGGACGAAATGCCCAACGAGCCGATCACAAGGCGGTCCGATCCGGAACTGCGGTGACGGTTTCCCGAAAGATAGCTATCGTACCGGCAACCATAGAAACGTAAACGTCGAGATCACATCCATGTGCCTGTCCCAGGAAGTCAGCTTTGCAGCCAGCGCCTTTTTGGTCGTGGGTGGAACTTATGCCGTCACGCGGGCCTGGGCGATCAATCGCCGATATCTGCCGGTGGCGCTGATGCCTGTCTTCGCTGGTCTGCAGCAGTTCATGGAAGGAAACGTCTGGTGGGGCGTGAACTCCGGCGACCCGGCCACCACGCTTCTGGGCGCGCTGGGGTTCATCTTCTTCACTTGGTTCATGTGGCCCTTCTGGATCCCGCTCGCATCCTGGGTGCTGGAGCCCCCCGACAGTCGGCGTCGGCCCTGGATGGCTGCGATGTCAGTGGCCGGTCTTGCGTTCGGGCTGGCCCTCTACGTGCCGCATCTGGCCAATCCGGATTGGGTTGAGGTGACGGTGAACCAGGATTCGCTGGCCTACGAAGGCACCATGATTCTCGACTATCTGATGCCGCGCTGGATGACTTACGTGATCTATCTCTTCCTGATTATAGCGCCGCCAGCGATGTCGACTTACTACCACATGCGCTGGTTCGCGCTGACCATCGTCGGTGTGGTCGTGGTCGACATCCTATTCCTGCGCTACGCGTATATCTCGTTCTTCTGTCTGCTTGCCGGTCTTGGCACCCTGCACTTGATCTATATCATTGCGCGAAACAAATGCGCACGCGAATGTCCTGTCTTGTTTGCTTGAGTGGCCAACCATCCGCGTCAAGAAGGACAATATCGATGTGTAAATCCGCTGGCCAAGGTCTTATCTGCGACCACGCTGACGTTTCGGGTCTCTCGCAGACTCTTGTAACAAGCCGGAACGCGTTTCTCGGCTTCCTGATGAAGCGGCTTGGGAATCGTGCTGACGCGGAGGATGTTCTGCAGGAATTCTGCATGCGCGTTCTGGCGCGGAAAGATCAGTTGCGCGAGGTGGATCGCATGGATGCCTGGCTCTATGCGGTGTTGCGCTCCGCGCTCAACGACCATTACCGCAAGTCGGGCAGATTCAGCCGTCTGATAGATGCTGTCGCGCTGGAGGCTCAGTCTGCTGTGGTCGCGGATGACCCTGTCGAAGACATGGACGTGATCTGTGAGTGCGTCAAAGGGTTGGTCACCGAATTGCGGCCGACCGATGCAGAATTGATCCGCCGCATAGACATCGACAACGATGATCGCGCGGCGGTGGCGGCGGAACTGGGGCTGAGACCCGGAACGCTGAATGTACGTCTTCACCGCGCCCGTGCCGCTCTGGGTGACGCGCTTCTGGCCCATTGCGGACCGTGCTGCCGTCATGGTTTTGACGATTGCTCGTGTTCACCGCCCGGGTGTGAGCATCCTGTCGAAGCGACCGATTGCCAGGTCGAAGACACCGCCTCGTAACGCGGTTCCGTAACGCTGTGCTCCGAAGGGCGTCTTCAGACCCAAGACGCTCGGGAGGATTGCATGACCAGGGAACCGGCAGAAGCGCAGGCGATCCTAGACCTGGTTTCGGATGTGCTTTGCAAGTGTCAAGGAGCGGTGCAGGCCGATGTCGGGGCACTGTCGGGAGAGTTGTTTCTCAAGGTAGACGTCGAAGGTCGGACTCTCCAGTTTGCGGCGGATGCCTTGGGGCTCACCACACATGAGCCCAGAACGATGCTCTTTCTGTTCTGGCGCCAAATGGCCGGTGCCCTCGTCGGGTCGGTGTCAGGCGCACGGTTGCCAGACGCCATTCAGACACGCGGGGACGGCGCGCCAAGGGGTCAACTCTCAATGCCCCGGATGGGGCTGGTCGTGATGCAAAGACAAAGCCGACATCGGCGAGCCCCCGCACGCATGTAACGAAAGCACGGAGCGAGCGTCTTTCCTTGTGAACCGCGCAAACAGCGTTCATCAGGAAAGGAACACGGAAATGCTCGCAACTCTCATTCTCGCTGGTGCTCTCGTTTCTGAACTGCTCGCACGCACGGCTATCGACCTGCCGCGTGATCGCCCCACAGTCAACGAGGCCGTCGTAGTCATTCCGGCAGAAACCCCGAGGCGCCCGCGCCGGCACTGAGAACAGCACTCGGACTACCGCTTGACGATCGTCGGAAGGCGCGATGACGAACTCAACCAAGATAGTTATCGTCGGGGCCGGGCCAGCCGGCCTTGCCTGCGCGATCGTTTTGGCGCGCGCCGGTCGCCAGGTGGTTGTACGTGAGTGGAAGGATCCTGTAGGCCACAGGTTCCACGACGATTTTCAGGGGCTTGAGAACTGGACCAGGGAACTGGACGTTCTCGAGGAACTGGCCGCCGCCGGGATCACCGCCGATTTTGACCATCATTCATTCGACCGCGGCACGGTATTCGGTCCGTCCGGACATCGGTATGCCGTGAAGGGTAGACGACCGCTTTTCTCTTTACTGCGGCGCGGTTCTGGCCAAGGCAAGCTCGACGCTGCGCTTCTGGCACAGGCCAGCGCCGCGGGTGTCGAGGTCCGTTTCGGCGACAGGGAGAAGACGTTCGCCGACGTGGGCGTCTTGGCCGCCGGGCCGCTCGAGGCCGGCGTGATCGCGGCAGGGCACGTTTTTGAGACAGACATGCCCGACGGGGCTTGGCCGGCGCTTGGTGACGATGTTGCGCCCGGCGGATACGCCTACCTGCTGGTTCAGGGCGGTCGGGGCACTGTGGCGAGTTGCATGTTCACAGGTTTTCGCGACCAGGCCCGTCATGTGAGGGCGGCAGAGGAGTTCTTTCGCGCCCATGCCGGTCTTGAGATGCGCAATGCCCGCGGCTTCGGCGGGTATGGCGCCTACCGATGGCCTCGTAGCGCCATGCAGGGCGTTCATCCGGTGATCGGCGAACATGCGGGCTTTCAGGACGCGCTTGCCGGCTTTGGAATACGCCATGCGATCCGCTCGGGCGTTCTGGCGGCGGAATGCCTGCTGACAGGCAACGACTATGTCGCCCGCTGGAAATCGGAACTTGGTCCGCTTTTGGAAGCAGGAATCGTCAACCGCTGGTTGTTCGGCCTGGGCGGCGAGGCCGGCATGCGCATCGCCAGCCGCAAGTTAGCTACTGGCGATGCGGGGGGCGTGCTCCGCCGTGCATATGATCTGATCACCTTCAGGCGCCTGGCGCTGCCGCTTGCCCGTCGCCGCTATCGCAAGGCTCTGGAGGACCTGAGTTGCAGCCACGTCGATTGCGATTGCGTCTGGTACCTCCATGGCGATCACGGTTCAGCGGGGGCAAATGAAAAAGCGGGAGAAACTGTATGAAACTCAAACCGCTCCTTCGCGCTTCGGGGCTAGGTCGTCGGGCTCCGCTTGCGCTCTGGCTTCTTGATGGTGCGCTGCGCAAACTCATCCCTACGGGTACGCTCGAAGTTCGATTGCCAGATGGCGAAACCAGGCGCTACGGCACGGGAACTCCCGCGATTGCGATTGTGATCCGCGACTGGCCGACACTCCGCCGGATCGCCGTCCATCCAGACCTCGCTCTCGGTGAAGCATGGATGGAAGGCGGACTGTCGGTCGAAAAGGGCGATCTCTACGGCCTGATCGCCCTTTGTCTGGAGAATTACCAGAACGTCCGTTTGCCATGGCTATGGCGTTTCCGCGACCGGCTGAGGATGACGCTCAGGCGGTTCACAATGTACAATCCTATCCCGCGGTCGCGCCGGAATGTCGCCCATCACTACGATCTGGGCGACGATCTGTACGACCTCTTTCTCGACGCCGAGCGGCAGTATTCCTGCGCCTATTTCGAGACCTCCGAAGAGAGTCTCGAGATCGCGCAGGTTCAGAAGATGCGCCACATCGCGGCCAAACTGCGCGTGCTGCCGGGACAGAAGGTGCTCGACATCGGTTCCGGCTGGGGTGGTTTGGGGATGTATCTTGCCCATGTGTCCGACGCGCAGGTGACCGGGGTCACGCTGTCGGTGGCTCAGCAGAAATACGCCACCGATCGGGCGCGGACCGATGGGCTAAATGACCGGGTCCGCTTTGATCTGCGCGACTATCGCCACCAGACTGGCCGCTTCGACCGGATCGTATCGGTCGGCATGTTCGAGCATGTCGGCGTCGGGCATTACGGCGAGTATTTTGGCACACTCGCGAACCTGCTCGATACGGACGGTGTCGCGCTAGTGCATACGATCGGGAGTGCTCGCCCGCCGCGAGCGCCTGACCCTTGGATAACAAAGTACATCTTTCCAGGCGGCTATGTTCCGTCGCTTTCGGAAATCGTCCCGGAGGTTGAACGGGCGGGTCTCGTAATCGCGGATATCGAAGTGCTCCGCCTTCACTATGCCGAAACGCTGAAATCCTGGAGGGACCGCTTCATGGCGCACTGGTCCGAGGCGGCCGCGCAATATGATGAACGCTTCTGTCGGATGTGGGAATTCTACCTCGCGTCCTGCGAAGCAGGGTTCCGCCATAACTTTCTGGTCGTGTTCCAGATCCAGCTTGCACACCGATTGGACGCTGTCCCCATGACACGGGACTATATGGAATCCACCAAAAGGCAGCTGCCCGATTTGAGCCGCGGCAGGAATGCGGATACCGTGAAGTCGAACGCGCGCAGAGAGGGCAGGGTCGCGGCCGAATGACCATCCGCAAAGCATCGCTGATCGTCTTGGTCATGTTCCTGTGGGCCGTCTGCTTCCCTCTCATCGTGGCGGGTTTTGCCTACGCCCCACATCTGACCTTCGCTTCCTTGCGGGCGTTTCTCGCCGGATCGGCGCTCGTGGCCCTCGGGATGATATTTGGCCGACCCTGGCCGCGAGGCATGCGGGTATGGCTCGCGATCGTCGGCATCGGTTTCGGGGCCACGTCGCTCGGATTTCTTGGCATGTTCATGGCCTCGGAATTCATCTTGCCCGGACTCGCCACGGTGCTGGCCAACGCGCAGCCGCTAATGGCCGCGGCGCTTGCAACCGCAGTCTTGGGCGAGAGTTTGAGTGGGCGCGGCAAGGCGGGCCTCGCCTTGGGGTTTATCGGCATCGTGCTGATTGCCGCGCCACAGTTTCAGGCACCTGCGGGGAGCGCGTTTGGGCTCGGCGCCGCTTACATCCTGCTGGCGGCCCTGGGCATCACGATCAGCAACGTCCTTATCCGCGCGCTGGCGGAGCGTGCAGATACCCTGTTGGCGATGGGAAGTCAGATGCTGATCGGTGGGGTCCCTCTCACGGTGGGTGCGTTTCTTTACGAAGAACCGATGTCGGTCACGTTCTCACCGCAGTTCGTTCTTATTCTGCTCGCGATCAGTCTCTTCGGTACATCGCTTGCCTATTGGCTGTGGAGCGAGATTCTTCGAACGACCGACCTTAGCCGCGCCAACGCCTTCGCTTTCCTGGTGCCTGGCTTCGGACTTGCCATGGGCGGCATCTTTTTCGGAGAGTCCATCGGACTTTTGACGAGTTTGGGCATCCTTGTTGCGCTTGTCGGTATCGCCATGACCAATACCGATCGTTCCGAAGCCGAACAGTCTCCGGAGTCATGCGCGAAGTAATCCGCGGCAGCCAGGAAATCAAAAAACGTGTAATGTATCCGGGTCTCGGGCGTCTTGATTATGAAGCGCTTTTGTACGCGCGCTTTGACAAAATGAGGTCCTGACATGACCAGCATCAGCAACACGCCCCGCGCCGCGCATATCCCAATTCAGGCTCTGGGCTGGAGCCTCGGCATTTTCTTCGCAATCACTTACACGATCTGCGTGGTCTTCGACTTGGCCTTTCCCGGCCAGAGCATGACCGGCCTCTGGAATCCGCTACTGCCATGGGTCGATAATATCAGCCTCGGAAACTACGTCCTCGGCGTCGCCGAAACCCTGCTTTACGGCTGGTTCGTCGCGCTGATCTTCGGCCCGTTATTCAACTTATTTGCTGAACGGAGTTCATGATGGCCACGACCGGATCCCCCAAACGGCAGCTCAAGTCGGTAGCGACTGGAGCGGCCGCTTCACCGGCCAACCAAAGCGGCCCGAAAACTGAAGAACCGAAGGCCGCGCAGGTCGAAAGACCGACCGCTGCCGCCTCGACGTATCCTCAAGACCTGTTTGAGCGCTGGGTCCTGTTCATGGACACGCTACGCGAGCGTGCCGACAACATGATCGAGCATGAGCGGCGGGGGATGCCGCCGCTTCTGGAGTTCAAGTACGAAACCCTTCTCGACGCACGCCGCTTCGAACGTCCCGCCAACTACGCGTTGCTAAGAATCACCGAAGTCGGCGACGACTGCTGGGATGATTGCGTCGACAAGGCCAAGCCGCCGGTGATCGTGGTCGACCCCCGCGCCGGCCACGGCCCCGGCATCGGTGGCTTCAAGCGCGATAGCGAGGTGGGTATCGCCATGCACGAGGGCCACCCGGTCTATTTCGTCGTGTTCTTTCCCGAACCCGAATCCGGACAGACCCTGGCCGATGTGCACCATGCGTTGCGCCGTTTCGTCGAGGAAATCGCGAGGTGTCACCCGGACCATCCACCCGTTCTCTATGGCAACTGCCAGGCGGGCTGGGCGATCACACTTCTGGCTGCTGACTGCCAGGGTCTTGCTGGTCCGATTGTCCTCAACGGCTCGCCGCTCTCGTATTGGGCCGGTGAAGCGGGAACCAACCCGATGCGAATGATGGGCGGACTTGCCGGAGGCACCTGGGCCGCGCACATGACCGCGGACCTTGGCGACGGACGTTTCGACGGCGCGTGGCTTGCGCAAAACTTCGAGAACCTGCAGCCTGAAAAGGCGATCTGGGACAAGTACGCCCACCTGTTCTCGCATATCGACAATGAGCGCGTCCGGTTCCTGGAATTCGAGCGGTGGTGGAATGGCTACTACACGCTGAGCCGCGAGGAGATCCTCGCGATCACCGAAAACCTCTTCATCGGCAACAAGCTGGAGACCGGTGAAATGCGGATCTGCGAGGGCTGCACCGCCGATTTGCGGCGAATCCAGAACCCGATCGTGATCTTTGCCTCCGAGGGCGACAACATCACCCCGCCGGCGCAGGCATTGGGCTGGATCCCGAAACTCTATGCGGACACCGCCGCGCTTAAGGCTGCGGGGCAGCGGATCGTCTATCTCATCAACCCCCATGTCGGGCATCTCGGCATCTTCGTCTCGGCCTCGGTGGCGCGACTAGAACACCGCGCGATCCTCGAAAGCCTTGACGAGATCGAGACCCTTGGGCCCGGCCTCTACGAAATGAAGATCGACAATCCCACCGGCGATCCCGACTGCAAGAAACCGGCCTATTCGGTCAGCTTCGAGGCGCGCCACGTCTCCGACATCGGCGAGGCGCACTCCGAGGATGCGCTCAGGAACGTCGCACAGGTCTCCCGCACGGGTGAGGCGGCTTACGATCTGTTCCTAGGCCCTTGGCTAAGGGCGCTGACCACACCGCAATCGGCGGAGGCCCTGCGCGCGATGCATCCGATGCGTTGGACCCGCCTCATGTTCTCGGCGCGCTACAACCCGTGGATGGGTGCCGTGCAGGCCGTGTCCGATGCAATCCGCTCACACCGCAAGCCCCTGCCCGACGACGACCCCCAACTGAAGGCCGAACGCGAGACCATGGAGCGGATCGGCGCCAGTCTCGGGGCGATGCGTGTAGCCCGCGATCAAGCCATCGCAACCTTGTTCAAGGCACAATACGCCCCCGGCGCCTTGATCGTAGACCAAGAGAAGGAATGAGTGATGCAATGGATCTTCGACAACTGGCTGATCTTGTTGCTCGTTGGCGGGATCATGGCCATGCATCTCTTCGGTCATGGCCATGGCGGTCATGGCGGCCATGGTTGGGGAGGCCGGAGAAAGAACACCTCCAACGACCGTACCGCTCATGTGCATGACACCCGGGATGCCCGCAGCGCCGCAAACGAAGAAGCGGCGACAGCTCGCGAACAGCCGATGGATAACGGGCGGGCATGAGATGCGACGCCCGTCCGTCCTGGTCCTGAACGCGGGGTCCTCCAGCCTCAAGTATGCCCTCTTCGAAGCCGGGCAGGGCGGCGCGCGAATTGCTGGCGGTGCGGTTACCGGTATTGGTACGGATACCGCCCAGTTCAAGTTGACTGCGACTGGCGACGCGAAAGTCGTGGAACGAGGCGACGCATTTCCGGACCATCGCGCCGCACTCGATGCCGTAGTCTCCGAGGTCAGATCTGACCGCCTTGCGGCCTTCCCGGTCGCCGTTGGTCATCGCGTCGCCCATGGCGGGCCGGATTGCGATTGCCCGGAGGAGGTCACACCGGACCTTCTCGCGCGGCTCCGGAATCTGGTGACACTCGCGCCGCTGCATCTCCCCGCCAACATCGCGGGGATCGAGGCCATCGCGGCCCTGCGCCCGGACCTGCCGCAGATCGCCTGTTTCGACACCGCGTTTCACAACGGCCTGCCGCGGGTGGCGAGGATGACCGGCCTGCCGCGCGAGTTGGAAACACCCGAGCTTCGGCGCTACGGCTATCATGGGCTCAGCTATGAATACATCGTTGGTGCGCTGGCCCGGAACGGCGTCGATGTCGAGGCCGAGCGTCTGGTTGTCGCGCATCTCGGCAACGGGGCTTCACTGGCCGCCATCCGGGGTGGCAGGTCGATCGAAACCACGATGGGGTTTTCTCCGGTCTCCGGCGTGCCCATGGGGACGCGGTCCGGCGATGTCGATCCCGGTCTGATCCTGCACCTTCAGCGGGAAGCGGGAATGTCGCCGGAGGTTCTCGGGAACCTGTTGCGAACCCGGTCGGGCCTCCTCGGCCTGTCGGGGATAAGCCGCGATATGAATGTTCTTATCGAGCGCCATGACGCTGCCTCTGCCGAGGCAATCAGGTACTTCTGCTATCATGTTCGGCGCCACTTGGTCGCGCTGACCGCGCCGCTCGAAGGTCTCGATCGGCTGGTCTTCACGGGCGGCATCGGTGCCAATGCCGCACCGGTGCGCGAATTGATCTGTGCCGGGCTTGGCTATCTCGGGGTCCGTATCGACCACGAGGCCAATCTGGCGGGGAGTAGGACCATCGCCGCAGCCGGTTCGCGAGTCAACGTCGAGGTCCGCCAGACCGATGAGGAACAGGTGATCGCCGATCACGTCGCACGGCTTCGCCATGAATGCGCTTGCAAACCGAAAGCGGCGTCACGATGACAAGTCTGCAGTCACCCAAGACACTTGCCTCACTCGTTGCCCGTGCGCGCGCGAAAGGTCCCGTCCGCGTCGCTGTCGCCGATGCCGCGCAGGAGGTCGTTCTGGCCACCATGCGGCGGGCAATGCAAGAGGGGCTGGCCGAACCGCACCTGGTGGGCCCCCGGGCGGACATCGAGCCTCTGGCCGGGGCTGCGGGGCTGGGGCTCGACGCGGCTTGCCTGCATGGCAGCGGAGGGGACGCCGATGCGGCGGGAGTGGCGGTCAGGCTGGTGCGGGACGGCAAAGCCGACGTCGTGATGAAGGGCAATCTGCATACCGACGTCTTCATGCGCGTTCTTCTCGATGCGAATACCGGATTGCGTGTCCCGGATAAGCGCGTGAGCCATCTGTTCCTTCTGGAAGTGCCGGGACACGAACGGCTGATCGGTATTACCGACGCGGCCATCAATATTGCCCCAGACCTCGCTGCCAAGGCGCAGATCTGCCAGAACGCAGTGGATGCCTTCCACGCAATCGGCGTGGACGCACCCCGCGCCGCGGTCCTGTCGGCGGTCGAGACGGTGACGGCGTCCATAGGCTCCACCCTGGACGCCGCCAGCCTGACCCTGATGGCGCGGCGCGGACAGATCACAGGTGCCCTTGTCGACGGACCGCTTGCATTCGACAACGCGGTCTCGCCGCGTGCCGTGGCCGAAAAGGGCATCGTCTCGGACGTGGCGGGTTGTGCCGATATCCTGCTGGTGCCCGATCTGGTCAGCGGCAACATGCTGGCCAAGGCGCTCGAATATCTCGGCGGAGCCAAAGCCGCCGCTGTGGCGCTCGGACTCGCCGCGCCGGTGGTCCTGACGTCACGTGCGGATACCGAGGAGACGCGGATCGCGTCGCTTGCCCTGGCGTCGCTTCTCTGGCGGAGCAGCGGCGCACCAGGCGCCACCGGGATGGGTAAGGAATTGCACCGCACGCTGCGGGCGGCGCCGATGGCCGAGGCCGATTGCCACCCACTCCCTCTGACAAAGGCCAAGAAATGAGCGCCGATAAACGAAAAAATCAGGATCGTTCGGCCGAAACCCGCGCCAGGGCATCTGGCATGTCAACCAAACCCCGGTTCGAAGACTGCTGCGATCCGCGCGAATTGCTCGATCTTACGGGCCGCAGAGGGCTGGTGATCGGTATCGCTAACGAACGCAGTCCCGCGTGGCCCGGTGCCCTGCATTTTCGACAGGCTGGGGCGGACCTGGCCATCACCTTTGTCGGCGAACGCGCCAGACCGCATGTCGCTCCGCTGGCAGACCGAGTCGATGCGCCGATTTTCCTGCCTTGCGACGTCGGGCGCGAAGGCGAACTCGAAGCCGTATTCGGCGCGATACGCGATACCTGGGGGCGTCTCGACTTCGTTCTCCACGCCGTGGGAAAGGCCCGACCCGAGGACTTGCGTGGCCGGCTGACCGATTGTTCCGCCGGGGGCTTCGCCGAGGCCATGACCGTCTCGGTCTATTCGCTCATCGCCATCGCCCGCCTGGCCGAACCGTTAATGACACACGGCGGCAGCCTGATTACCCTCAGCTATCTCGGCGCCGAGAAGGTGGTCGAACATTACAACGTGATGGGCCCGGTCAAGGCCGCACTCGAATCCACCGTCAGATATCTCGCGCACGAACTCGGGCCGAAGGGCATTCGCGTGAACGCGATCTCCGCCGGTCCGGTGGCGACGCGCGCCGCGTCCGGATTGGTCGGGTCCACCGAACTTCTGGCCGCCAGCGCGAGGATCGCACCGCTTCGACGCAATATCAAAACCGACGACGTCGGACTGGCCGCCCTGCTTCTCGCGAGCGATTACACAGCCGCCATCACTGGCGAGACCCTGCATGTCGATGCCGGAGTGCATATCGAGGGGCCGGTCGGCAGAGGTCAGATGCAGGGAGAGACCAAACCACGGGAGCAAGAGAAATGACAGACATCGACAGAAGCACGCCCGGGCCGGGTCAAGACAACTCTCAAAGCAGACAAGATTTTCTTTACTACGCATCAGCTGGAGCGGCTGCAGCGGCCACGGGTGCCGCCGTCTGGCCCCTCATTAATTCGATGAACCCGTCTGCCGACGTTCTTAGCCTGTCGACTGTACACGTCGACTTGTCCGGTATGGATCGAGGTCAACGGATTACCGTCAGTTGGCAGGGCAGGCCCGTCTTTGTCTGGCGCCGGTCACAAGAGGCCATCGATGCCGTGCGCGCCACACCGCTTGACGCGTTGGTTGACCAGACGGACAGCGCCAGAGAAAACCCGAACCACACAGCCGGAGCCTGCACTTGACCAAAACCGGACGGCAGACGAGGCCGGTGAATGGCTGATCGTCACCGGGATCTGCACGCATCTTGGCTGCGTCCCCGTTGGCAAGGGATCGGGAGATGCTCTGGGGAGTTCGGCGGATGGTTCTGCCCTTGTCGCGGCTCGCACTAAGACACGTCCGGACGGACCAGGAAGTGGCCTGCCCCGCGCAACCTCGACTTCCCCCGCTACACGCTCGATGACGATCTGATGTTGACGATCGGGGCATGAGACCACCAACAAACAGAAGGGACTCAGAACCATGAAGGCCAAGGACGTGATGAAAACCGGAGTCATCTCTATCCGCGACAACGGATCTGTCGACGAGGCGGTCAAGTTGATGCTGGACAACCACATCAGCGCTCTTCCTGTCCTCGACAGCGGCGCCAGACTGGTCGGACTCATCAGCGAGGGAGACCTCATTCGGCGGATGCGCGACGGAAAAACACAGCGCCGCTCGTGGTGGCTCGAGTTGTTTTCCGGCGAAGGCGACGCGCGGGACTACGTCAAAGCCCGCAGCCATAAGGTCGCCGACGTGATGACCCGCGATCTTGTCACGGTCGATGAAGACACACCGGTCAGCGAGATCGCGAAGACACTGGAAATCCGCCGAATCAAACGCGTTCCGGTCCTTCGGGACGGCAAGATCGTCGGGATTGTATCCCGCGCCGACCTCGTCCGCGCGCTAGCCCAGTCGAGGGAGGGAAAGCTGCCGTCGCCCGCGCCCGCTGACGAACCGCTACGCAGAGCGGTCGAGGCCGCGATCGCCGAAGTTCCCGGCGGATCGGTCAACCTGATCAACCTTCTGGTGGAGAACGGCAACGTCTCTGTCTGGGGCATTGCCGACAGCGATTTTGTCGAAAACGGGATCCGGGTCGCCGCCGAGAATGTTGATGGTGTTCGCTCGGTTGAAGTCCATATGGGGCGCCTGCCGGCATGGGCCTATGGGATTTGAGGTTTCTGTTGACGGTCACCTGAAACGCCGCAGGTCCAAGTTGCTGACAGATGTAAGGGCGGTACGCTGATTGTTGAATTTGTCTTGTTGTCCGTCTTGGCGCCATCAAATGCGCAGCCAGATTGCGAGAGAAGGGCAATCCGTCGCATGATGTTCACGGGTTCAGCAGCGCTTCAATGACGCTTATGCGGTCAACTGGGAAAGGGAGAATCGAATATGTTCCGAAAAACGTTAAGACCCGTTCTACATGTGGTTGGACCAGGCTTCGGTCCAGCACTAGCACAGACCTCGGGCGAAGCGCCGACAGCACCCGGATTGCTTTTGTCGAACTTCGACGCTGAACGCGGTCGCGAACTGTTCGCATCCAAGGGCTGCGTCGTTTGCCATTCCGTCAACGGGATCGGCAGTGAAGACGCACAGCCCTTCGCGGCGGAATACATGGACGAGAGGATGAACCCCTTCGAGTTCGCGGCGCGCATGAGCCGCGGTGCACCGTACATGATCGAGTTGCAGGAAAAAGAATTGGGCGGTTAGATCCATCTGACAAGCTAGGAACTCGCGGCGATCATAGGCTTTGTGCATGACGGCGAAGAACAGGCGCACTTCAGCATTAACGATATTCCTCACGAAATCGAAGAACTTACGGCGGCTGCGACGACGAGGAAGACGACGATCATTCCGAGTGACGGATAGGCGCTGAAAACCGCAACTCGAGCTGTAATGATTGCTACCTTCTGGCGTCTACAGGGTGAACCTTGAAATCCGAGGCACCCATGGAGGACGACAAATTGACCCAATCGATGAAAAGCGCCAAAGAAGTGAAGTCCGGATGCTGCTGCAGCGGTTCCACACACGCGGCGAAAGACACTGATCGCCAATCCGGCGCGGCGGCCCAGCCATCTGCGAAGCCCGAAACACCAGCAAAAAGCGGAGGCGGGTGTTGCGGGCATGGCTGAGGCGCAAAGGCAATACTCAGCGGCTCGCTGATGGGGCAGGCTGCGAAACCGAGGCGCGCCCGCCCCATGCGCTAGCTGCCAAAACCCAATCCGCTCGGGCCCGCTTCGAGAGCGACCCGCGCACATTGCACTGACTGTTTGGAGGAAATTTGAAATGGAGACGCGCGATCACCACGGCAAACTGGAGGAAGAGCCAAGGCCTGTCGCGCCCTTCTGGAAATCCCGCGCAGGCATCTATCTGATCGTCGCGCTCGCTCTGGGCGGTCTGCTTCTCGGCTACGAGCACAGAGTTCATATCTTCGCAAGCGAGTGGGTCCTGTTTCTGCCCCTGCTGCTCTTCGTCGGGATGCATTTCTTCATGCATGGCGGTCATGGTGGCCACGGCGGGCATGGTGGTCGTGGGTCGGGAGATGACAGGTTATGACCGACACCGGTTCCTCTTACGGCCTGTGGCTGCTTGTGGTCATCAATTCGGCGGTCTTCATTCTATTCGCTTTTAGCTTTTTCAAGCCGCAGACATCGCGCGACTGGCGCAGCTTCGGTGCCTTCAGTGCCTTCATCGTCGCACTCTTTGTCGAGATGTATGGTTTTCCGCTGACGATCTTCTTCCTCTCAGGTTGGCTTCAATCCAACTGGCCGGAGATCGACTGGTTCGCGCATGACAGCGGGCATCTACCGGAGATGATGTTTGGCTGGAGGTCGAACCCACATTTCGGACCGTTCCATTTCCTGAGCTTCGCGCTGATCGGTGGAGGCTTCTGGTTGATATCGGTGGCCTGGCACCATCTCTGGAGCGCACAGCGGGCCGGGAGACTGGCCGTCACGGGTCCCTACGCCCGGATACGGCATCCACAATATCTGGGCTTCGTTCTCATAATGGCCGGATTCCTCGTGCAGTGGCCGACTCTCCTAACGCTTGCGATGTTCCCGGTTCTCGTTTGGATGTACGCACGCCTTGCAAAAAGCGAGGAGGCGGATAGCCAGGCTCGATTTGGCGAGGCCTGGGAGAGATATGCGGAAGATGTTCCGGCATTTGTGCCTCGATTGCGCAAGGTTGCCACGCAGTGAACGCGATAGTCCTGTCCCGTTCCTGCGAGGCGCAACCGAGCTTGTTTCCTCTCGTGGAACCGAAGCAATCTCCATTTTCGCTAGCGTCCGGGCGTCAGCCTGCATCTTGATCGGTGAATGAGTTTGGCATCGGGATTGGACTACGGATTTGCGAATTAAGAGCGCCGAAACCACGCAGGCGATCGGAACCGGAAATCTTGTGATCCTCGGCGGATCCGGGGATGTCGGTCAGCGGCTCATTCGGCTCCTCGCAGCCCACGCAGAATGGAAGATTTGGTCTGTTTCGAGGCGGGGCCCGGCTGTTGATACGACGCATCCAAACGTCGCCGCGATCACCCTTGACGTGGCCAGTCCCGAAGCGGCCAATTCTCTTCCCGAGGGCGCCATTTTCGTCAATCTCACGGAGGCAACGCCTCCAGAACTGGTTGCGACAATCCTCGCCAAGGGCGGCATAGTTCTCGATACGTCCGCGTCGCCAGACTATGTTGATGACCAGAACCGGGTCGCGGTCGGGAAAACCGGGCGTCTCATCACAGGCGTGGGGACTGCTCCTGGTCTCAGCACGTTGATGGGGGCAGATCTGGCAAGGGACGGGCGGGTGCGAACGCTCCGAATCGGGCTTGAGCTGGGGATGGGCCGCCACTTCGGGCAGGCGGCGGCTGAGTGGTTCTTTCGAGCCCTTGGTAAACCCTATGACGACCCGGCTACCGGCCGGGCCACATTTCCTGGCACGAACCCGTGGAGGTTCAAGTTCGCGCCTACAGAGACACCGCGAATGGCGCTCGACATAGGGTTTCCCGACGCCGGTATTTTTCCCGACGGGCGCGAGGAGTCGGTTCGACACTACCTGGCCGTCGATCCGCGCCTCGTCACGCGCCTTATTGCGGCAACACAACGGCTCGGGTTCGGACGGTGGATGGCAAAGTATTCCATAAGATTGACAAGGCTGTCCCGGTGGCTGCCTCAAATCGGGCCCACCAGAACACGTATTGCGGCCGTTGCGTTTGATCGCGATGGCAAGGAAATTGCGTCGCACCTTTTCGAAGGCGGCGATCAGGCCGATTTGACGGCCTCAATGATATTGCTGACAGTTGAGTCAATATGTTCCAGCGATGCTGGGCAGGAAGGGGGCAATTCCATCGTTGACCACTTGGATCTAGCGCAAGCAGTGCGCGGCCTGGCTCGCCACTTTCCTGAAACAATGAGCATCAACACTTTCACTCGGCAAAGCCCGAACTGAGAAAAAAGAATGACGAGGCCCGCAATGAATCACGAGGACGGCGACAACTACAAGAAGAATTCCATCACGCTGGGCGGCGCGGTTGCCATGGGGACCGGCGTCATGATCGGCGCGGGAATCTTTGCCTTGACCGGGCAGATCGCCGAGCTTGCCGGGCCGCTCTTTCCCATTGCCTTTATCATCGGCGCGATCGTGACCGGGTTCAGTTCCTACAGCTACATCAAGATGTCCAACGCCTGGCCCTCGGCAGGGGGTATCGGGATGATCCTGCAGAAGTGCTACGGACCGGGGGCGGTTGCGGCGGGGGCGGCGCTTCTGATGGCGCTCAGCATGGTGATCGCCGAGAGCCTGGTCGCCCGGACTTTCGCCACGTACCTCTTGCGCGCCTTCGACATCGAGGGCGGGCCGCTTGTGCCCATCTTGGCTGTTGGAGTGATCCTTTTTGCCTTCCTCGTTAACATCGCGGGCAACCGGTCGATCGGGCTGTTCTCGATGGGCATGGCCGCAATCAAGATTGGCGGCATCGCGCTTTTCGGGGTAGCCGCCCTTTGGTCGAGCGGCTTCGGCTTCGCCGCGGCGTCGCGGGACGCGGTCGATTTTGGCGTAATGGGGTTCGTTGCCTCGGTCGCGCTTGCCATTCTCGCGTTCAAGGGGTTCACAACGATCACCAACAGCGGTGCCGAGATCACCGACCCGAACCGCAACGTGGGGCGCGCGATCATGATTTCGATTGCGCTGTGCGTAGTCGTCTATCTTCTTGTGGCCTTCGGCGTTGGGTCCAGCCTGACCATCGACGAGATCATCGCCGCCAAGGACTATTCGCTGGCCGAGGCGGCGGAACCGGCGCTGGGTCAGGTGGGCTTCCTGCTGACGGTCTTGTTGGCCGTCGTGGCGACGGCCTCGGCCGTGCTGGCCAGCGTTTTTGCCGTCTCGAGGATGCTTGCCATGTTGACGGAAATGAAGATGATCCCGCATCGCCATTTCGGTATGTCCGGTCCGATCCAGCGGCATACGCTGGTCTATACGGTGGTCATCGCTTCCTTCCTTGCCGTATTCTTCGATCTGAGCCGCATCGCGTCGCTCGGCGCGTTCTTCTACCTTATCATGGATATGGTTGTGCATTGGGGTGTCTGGCGTTTCCGGCGGGCGGAAATCTGCGCCTCTGGCATCGTGCTTCTGGTGGCGTTCGGGGTGGACGCGATTGTTCTCGTCGCGTTTACCGCGATGAAGCTGCAGAGCGATTCGGCCATCGTCGCCTATGCGGCCCTGGCGATCCTCAGCGTGTTTCTGTTCGAACGCGCCTACCTTTCGCGCTGGCTGGCACTTCAAAATGGGTCCGCCCACAGTTGACGGATCATGTCACACAATCGGTTCGCGATGGGCGGCGAGCGGGCCTTGCAATGCTCGTCGGCCTTGCTCTAGGTTTGGTGGCCGCGAATTCGCCGCTGGCGGATACCTACGCGCTTATTCACCATCTGCCTCTGCGAGTGGGACCGGTCGCGTGGGCAATCGAAGCCCCCCTGATCGAGTGGATCAATCAGGGCCTTCTGACGGTCTTCTTCTTTCTGATTGGCATCCACACAAATCATGAGTTGACCCGAGGTACGCTGTCCGAACCCGGCGCGGCCGTGCTTCCGGCAAGTGCGGCAGTCGGCGGCATGATCGTGCCGGCAGCCATCTATCTTGGTCTTAATGCCGGAGAGACTATCGCCCTTCGTGGGTGGGCGATTCCGATTGCGACGGACATCGTTTTGGTCCTTGGTGTCCTTTCGCTATGTTCGGGTCAGGTTGGCCCTGCGATCGTCGCATTTGCTACGGCTGCAGCTATATTCGATGACCTTGGGTCGGTGGCTGTTATCGCTCTGTTCTACGGAGAGTTGGATCAGCTCTTGCCGCTTTGGATTGTGGCTGGCGGTTCGGCAGGCCTGCTTCTGCTCAATCGAACCCGAAAGGCCTCGCTCGTGCCTTACCTTCTCTTCGGCTGCGTTCTCTGGGCAGGACTGATCATGACCGGCCTCGAAGGAGCCGTTGCAGGTGCAATTGTCGGGTTTTCCCTGCCGCTTTCATCGTTTCCGTCAAAAGCAGCCGCGCGCGCCGAGCGGCGCATTTCGCCGTTTGCTCTGTTCTTTGTCGTGCCGGTCTTTACCTTCTTCAATGGTGGCATCGTGCTGGATTTTGTTCCCGCTGACCCACAGGCATGGTCTGTGGCAATCGGCATTGCAATTGCTTTGATTGTCGGAAAGCCTTTGGGAATTCTCGGCGGAACGCTTCTGGCGCTTCGCTTGCGCATCGGAACACTTCCTCCTGACACTTCGCTGCGAGACTTATTCGGGGTCGCACTGCTGGCTGGTGTCGGCTTCACTATGAGCCTGTTCATCGTCGGCGCGGCATTCGATGCAGCCCCGATTGCCGCAACGGCAAAACTCGCCGTTGTGAGCAGTTCAGCTATCGCCGCCTTACTCGGCATCCTCTCGTTCAATCTCCGCCGATCGGTCGGGCGCTAGCAACGGATGCCTCACTCCTCGTCCTCTGGCTCGACGCAAGGCTGCCAGTCCCACAGACGGTTCATCGTTGAAAAAAGGAAGGATGCTGACCAGGCAATCAGCAAGAGCCCGTTGAGGGCCTCGACACCGGCAAGAAACCGCAGATGACCGGTCGGGACGATATCTCCGATCCCGAGCGATGTGTACATGACGGTCGAGAAATATAGGTAGTCGAGCGGGTGTGCCATGTCAGACCCCTCGAAGTCACCGATCCCGAACCACGCCCCCGCAATCCAGAAGCCGCCCGCGAATAGCCCGATCTGAAACAGATGCGTGACGAACAGCAGGCTCACGATGGACAGCACGCGTGTATGCGACCGCATCGGAACAGACGCCATGCGACCTGAGCAGAAGCGCAGGGATGCCAGATGCAGATAGGCTGTGGTGACGAAGAGCGCGGCGGAAATAGCTATCGAAATTAACAACTTACGATCCGTGTATTGATACTGTTGACCGCAATATGGGTGGCGTCCCGATGCGTCTAATCAAATTAGCATCGGCAATCTTTGGACTCTAGGTACAGTTTTTCGATCATGGCCCCGATGGAGCGATTCCAGAACGTCACGGCGGAGAAACAGGCGGCAATCCTTGATGCCGCGGCGGCGGAGATCGCGACGCATGGCCTGTCCGGCGCCTCGATAAATCGCGGCAGCCCGGATGAGCAAATCGTCCTTCCACCATTACTTCGAAGGCAAGTACGATCTCTATGCCGCCGTGACGCAACGGGCGCTTGACGACCTGGTTGCCGCCATGGCGCCCGGCGCACTGCCGGCTACGAGCTTGGAATATTGCGCGATGTGGGAGGCCGTGTATAGGGCGTTTCTGCAGTGCCAGTTGACAGACCACGTCCTGGCGGCCCTGAACTGGAGCGCGATCAGCGCCCGCGCCGCCGGCACGGCACACCCTGCGCTCGAGATACTGGCAGGCCAGATGCGTCGGTGGCTCGAAGCGCTGATACTGCGGGGCCAGGCGCTAGGTGCGGTGCGAACCGATTTGCCGCAGGATCTGCTTCTCGACACCGCCTTCAGGCTGCTCGAGGGCGGCGACCGCTGGTTCGCGGCAACCTGGAGCGAGATGTCCGAAGCCCGCGTCGCCGCACCGCGTCGCGGATCGTCCTCCTCTTGCGCGACATGGCCGAACACAAGGGAGACTAGGAATGAATTTCGCCATGGAGCAGGACTTCACCGCGGGCGCGACTGGTGCTGCTCGGCCACTGAAACTGGCGCTCCTCTTCTCGATCCTTGGCGAGGCTGTGGTCCTCCTCGTCTGAGGCTTCTACCTTTTCCCCGAGGGCAGCTGGTTCAACAAGGCTATGTGGACCCCGGTCTATTGCGGCGTTGGAATGGGCGGTGCATTCGGCGCGGTCGTGGTGTTTGGTCTTCTGGGCCGTGTGGATGGCTGGTGTGCGGTTGGGCTGACAGTGCTGCCGGCAACGGTGATGCTGGGGCTGTTTTGCAACACGCTGTGCCTGAGGCTTGATCTGACCTTCGGCTATTTCGGTGCCCAAGGCGCGGGCTTTCTGTTCATGCTCAATGGCATCGCTATGTCCGCCTTGGGCGGCGCCGTCCTTGGTTGTATGACATTCACCGAGCGGGGGCGGACCTTCCGGCCGCACTGGCTGAAGTGACCCGCGGCCAGCGCCTGTTCCGCCCAGCGTTCCGCCCGGTCGTGCGCGCGGCGAGATGGCAAAGGGCCGTTTCACCCGGGCCGAAATCCGCGCACTCCTCACAGACACAACAGACACATGGGCCCGGTTCGAGGGGCACACGACCGAAATCCCGTACGCAAGCAGCGCGGGTGCGCGGCTCCGGCTTCTGAATGGAGCGCTGATCATCGCCGCCATTCAGTCCGCCATCGAACGTGGCGTGGAACGTGACTATGCCATCGAACTGGTCGGCGATGCGGCCTGGATCATTTACGGTTGCTTCATGGACAATCCGGACGCGGTTGTTTGGCTGACAACCGCGCCGACGAGGAACAACAAAGGAAACCAGGTGCCTGCCAGTTCAGCGATCTGGCCGGTCAACGCGAAGATACCGGCACCGATCATCACTCCGGTCCCCATCGAAACTGCGCCAGTCAGCGATATGCTGTTTTTCTGATAGTCCGTCGTCACGTCGCGATCCTTGCTTTTTTCCTGATTGCGTCGAAATCAGGCCAGATCGATCGCTTTCTTCAGCATGTCACGGACATCTGCTGCGAC
>NZXU01000030.1 GCA_002698425.1 Ahrensia sp.
GACGGCTCGCCGATGAATATGGGCGACTGGCGCCCGCTGGCGGACAAGAAGGTGCGCTATGTCGGCGATGCGGTCGCGATCGTCGTCGCCGACACCAAGGCACAGGCGCGCGACGCCGCCGAGGCGGTCAAGGTCGATTACGACGTGCTGCCGGCGGTCACCGGTGCGGTGGATGCGCTGAAGCCGGGTGCGCCGCAGATCCACGACAACGCCCCGGGCAACCTGATCTACGACTGGGAGATCGGCGACCTCGACGCCGTCGACAAGGCGATCGCATCGGCCGCCCATGTCACCACGCTCGATATCGTCAACAACCGCCTCGTCCCCAACGCGATGGAGCCGCGCGCCGCGCTCGGCGTCTATGACGAGGCGGAGGACCACTACACCTGCTGGACGACCTCGCAGAACCCGCATGTCGCTCGCCTCGTGATGAGCGCCTTTTACAATGTCGCGCCGGAGAACAAGCTGCGCGTCATCGCGCCGGATGTCGGCGGCGGCTTCGGCTCCAAGATCTATATCTATCCCGAGGAAATCACCTGCCTCTGGGCCTCGAAGAAGACCGGCGTTCCGGTCAAGTGGGTCGCCGACCGCACCGAGAGCTTCCTGACGGATGCCCATGGGCGCGATCACGTGACGACCATCCAGATGGCCTTTGATGCGGACAACAAGATCACTGCCCTCAAGGCCGACACGGTCGCCAATCTCGGCGCATACATGTCGCTGTTCTCGTCGGTCGTGCCGACCTATCTGCACGCGATCCTCTATTCCGGCCAGTACGTCATCCCGGCGATCCACTGCAACATGCGCACGGCCTATACGAACACCGTTCCGGTCGATGCCTATCGCGGCGCCGGACGGCCCGAAACGACCTATGCGCTGGAGCGTGTCGTTGAGACGGCGGCCCGCGAACTCGGCGTCTCGCCGGCGGAGCTGCGGCGCAAGAACTTCATCCGCGAATGGCCGTACCAGACGCCGGTCATCCTTCAATATGATTCCGGCGACTACGAAGCCTCGCTCGACGCGGCCATGAAGGCCGCCGACTATGACGGCTTCCCGGCGCGCAAGGCCGAGGCCGAGAGCCGCGGCAAGAAGCGCGGCATCGGCATGAGCTGCTATATCGAGGCCTGCGGCATCGCGCCGTCCCAGGCGATCGGTTCGCTCGGCGCCGGCGTCGGCCTGTGGGAATCGGCGGAGATCCGCGTCAACGCCGTCGGCACGGTGGAAATCCTCACCGGCTCTCATTCCCACGGCCAGGGACACGAGACCACCTTCGCGCAATTGGTCTCCGACCGTTTCGGCGTGCCGATCGACTCGGTGTCCGTGGTCCATGGCGACACCGACAAGGTGCAGATGGGCATGGGAACCTATGGCTCCCGCTCCGGCCCGGTCGGCATGAGCGCCGTGGTCAAGGCGCTCGACAAGGTCGAGAAGAAAGCCAAGACGATCGCCGCGCATATTCTTGAAGCCGATGAGTCCGACATCGTCATCGAGAACGGCCAGGTAAAGGTCGCCGGCACCGACAAGGCGCTCGGCTGGCACGAAGTCGCACTCAATGCCTACACGGCGCACAATCTGCCGGCGGACATGGAGCCGGGCCTGAAGGAGACGGCTTTCTACGATCCGGCCAACTTCTCCTTCCCGGCCGGCTGCCACATCTGCGAGGTCGAGGTCGATCCGGACACCGGCAAGGTCGAGATCGTGCAATTCGTCGCCTCCGACGATTTCGGTAACATCATCAATCCGATGATCGTCGAGGGTCAGGTGCATGGCGGACTGGCGCAGGGCATCGGCCAGGCGCTTCTCGAAAACGCGTCCTACGACCCGGAAACCGGCCAGCTTCTGACAGCGAGCTACATGGATTACGCCATGCCGCGCGCCGACGATCTGCCGTCTTACCAGGTCTCCAACACCGTGACGCCGTCGCCGCTCAATCCGCTCGGCATCAAGGGCTGCGGCGAGGCCGGCGCCATCGGTTCGCCGCCCGCACTGATCAACGCGATCACCGATGCGATCGGCAACAACAATCTGAACATGCCCGCCACGCCGCTAAGGGTGTGGCAGGCCATGCACGGGTGAGAAACGGACAGGACGAAACCATGAGCGGACCACGCCATCCGAGCAAAGCGAGGCAAGGCCGACCGGCCGTCGCCGCCTTTGCGGCGTGCCCGCGCAGGGCCAGCGCCGAAGGCGCGGTATGGCCCGCAAGCGAAAGGAAATAGATCATGTACGAGACTACCTACCATCGCGCCGGTTCCGTGGACGAAGCGGCAAAGCTGATGGGCGAGGCCGAGGGCGGTAAATATGTCGCCGGCGGCCAGACCCTGATCCCGACGATGAAACAGCGCCTCGCCGCGCCGGACAGCCTGATCGATCTGCGCCACATCGCCGATCTCAAGGGCGTCACGGTCAATGGCCGGGAGGTGCGCATCGGCGCCGGCACGACCCACGCGGAAGTGGCGAGTTCTTCGGAGCTTGCGGCCGTCTGTCCGGGCATCTGCTATCTCGCCGGCCATATCGGCGATCCGCATGTCCGCCACATGGGCACAATCGGCGGTTCGATTTCGAACAACGATCCGGCCGCCGACTATCCCTCGGCGATGATGGCGCTGGACGCGACGGTCCACACGAACAAGCGCGAGATTTCCGCCGGAGACTTCTTCGTCGGCATGTTCGAGACGGCGCTCGAGGAGGACGAGATCGTCACCGCGGTGTCGTTCACCGCGCCCGATCAATGCGCCTATTCGAAATTCCCCAACCCGGCGTCGCGCTATGCCATGGCGGGCGTCTTCGTCGCGAAATCGGGCGACGGCGTGCGCGTCGGCGTGACCGGCGCCGGCATGGACGGCGTCTTCCGCTGGGAGGAGGCCGAATCCGCCCTGTCTTCAAGCTTCTCGGCCGATGCGCTCGACGGATTGAGCGTCGATGCCGGCGACATGCTGGAAGACCTGCACGGTTCGGGCGAATATCGCGCCAATCTCGTCAAGGTCATGGCCAAACGCGCGGTGGCTGCGATCGGCTGAACGGGCCATCTGCCCGAGACTTGAAAGGCGGCTCCCGGGCCGCCTTTTTTTGATGCCGCCTGATACTGCGGGCCGCTCACGAGGACGGGACTTCGCATGCCGCGTGGAAGCCGGTTTTCCGCGCCCGGTGAAAACATGGCCGCCTCCATGAAACCCTTGGCGATGTCATCCGTTTAGGTTTGATGACGATTGCCCGCCTTCAGTCACGCCGCAATTTCCTCGCCGGCGCCGCCGCCCTCGCCGTTACCGGATGTACGACGACACGCTACGCCGAGCCTGTCGCGCCTGCCGAGCCGCGGGTTTCACCCTCGGTATTGGCGGCATATTCCGAGCGACCCTATGAGCCCTATCCGGTTCCCGCGATCGATCCGCGCAAGATACCGCCGCAATTCTGGCGGCAGCAGGTCGCCTATCCGACGAGCGAGCGGGTCGGGACGATCGTGGTCGATACCAGCCGGTTTTTCCTTCATCTCGTCCAGGAGAACGGCATGGCCATGCGCTACGGCGTCGGCGTCGGCCGTCAGGGCTTTTCATGGTCTGGTCGCGCCGAGGTCCGGTACAAGAAGGAATGGCCGACCTGGACGCCGCCGCAGGAGATGATCGCGCGGGAGCCGGAGCTGGAACAGTATTCAGCCGAGAATGGCGGCATGCCGCCCGGTCCGATGAATCCGCTCGGCGCCCGTGCACTCTATATCTTTCAGGACGGGCGCGACACGCTCTATCGCCTCCACGGTTCGCCGGAATACTGGTCGATCGGCAATGCCGTATCGAGCGGCTGCGTGAGGCTGATGCAGCAGGACATCATCGATCTTTACGGCCGCGTCACTCCCGGCGCGCCGATCGTCGTGATCTGATTTATTTTCCGTCTCTCGCGTAGGAGGTTTCTTCCCGACGCGTGTCAGGTGCAGGTCGGATTGATCCGGCTTGTTGAAACCGACGACGGAGACCCCCGATGAAATCCTCTATTGCAATCGCCGGCGCTGTGTCCGCGGCCCTTGCCGCGGCCATGCCGGCCGCTGCCGCCGAAAACGGTGTCGGCGTCCAGCTGTTTGTCCGGATGCTGTTCCAGACCGGCGACACCAATGGCGACAGCCGTCTCGATGCCGCCGAAATCGAGGTCCTGCGCATGCGGGCATTCCAGCGCGCCGACGCCAACGGCGACGGCGTGATCTCGCAAGTCGAGATGCAGAAGGCGTCCGAGAAGCGCCAGCGCCGTGCCGACATGGCGCGCATGATGGGCGAGGAGCGCATCGACCGGTTCGACACGAACGGAGACGGCAGCATCTCGCGCGCCGAGTTCCAGTCCGCGCCGCGGCCCGGCTTCGCCCTGGTCGATGTCAATTCCGACGGCGCCATCGACCGTGCCGAGATCGATCGCATCGCCGCGATCATCGCGCAATCGCGCTGAATCCCGAACTCGAAGAAACGGAGACCGACATGAAATCCTGTGCTTTCCTTCTCGGCGTGACCGCGCTTGGCGTTGTTGCCGTGACAGCCACTGCCAATGCCGGCCAGCGCGTCGTGACCGGCGCCTATGGCGGATCGAAAACCGTCACCACCCATGTTGACGAGACTGGCGCTTCGCGCGCCGTCACCCGCACCAGCCCCTATGGCGGCACGATGACGACGACGCAGGATTGCGTGGCCGGTGCGTCGCATTGCGATCACTCGATGCAGGCGACGGGCGCCTATGGCCGCACGGTCAGCGGCTCGGCCACGGTCGACCGTGCTCCCGGCCAGTCCGTCACCACCGGCAGCGTTGTCGGCCCCAATGGCGGGGTCTACAATCGGACCGTGACACGCAACCGGTAAGCATCTTGGACGGGAACGGAAAGCCTTGCCGCGCGAGGAAACAGACGACGACCTTCTTCGCGCGGCCGCGAGCGGCAATGAGCGGGCTTTCGGCCTGCTCGTTTCGCGCCATATCGAGCGCGTTCGCCGCGTCGCGACCGGCTTCACCGGAAATGCCGCCGATGCCGATGACATCGCCCAGGAAGTCTTCCTGTCGGTCTGGCGTCATGCCGGCAGATGGCGCGACGGCGAGGCGCGGTTCACGACCTGGCTGTTCAGGGTCACGACCAATCGCTGCATCGACCATGCCCGCCGCAAGCGGCTCAAGAGCTGGGTCGGGCTCGACCGCATCGAGGCCATTTTCGCTTCCGACGACGACCCCGAGCGGGAACTTGTCGGCCGCGGCGAACTGGCCTCCGCGACACGGGCGATCGCCCAACTGCCGGACCGCCAGCGCATGGCGATCCTGCTCAGTGTCGCGGCCGGACTGGCCAATCCCCAGATCGCCGAAACCATGGGGATTTCCACGGGAGCGGTCGAACAATTACTGGTGCGCGCGCGGCGTGTCCTGCGCGAGCGTTTGAACGAGCCCCGGGAGGCGAAATGATGGACAGGCAAGTTTTCGAGAACAGGCTGCTCTCCCTTGGCGGCGATCTCGCCCGTTGGCCGGAAGCCGAAAGGCGCGAGGCGCTGGCCCTGACCGGTGCCGATGCCGAGGCGCGCCGCATGCTGGAGGAGATCCGCCGGACGGATGAGGCGGTTCTTGCGGCGGCAGCCATATCGCCGGCCGGACAGCTTGCCGCCCGCATTCTCTCCGCCGCCTCGGGCGACGCGGACCGTGCCGCCTTCTCCATCACACCTGCAGGTATCGCCGGCGCCCTTGCCGGGTCGGCCGGCCTGGCGGGGCTCGGCTATGTCGCTGCGGCGGTGATCGCCTCCGTGGTCGCACCGGCGGCCCTGTTCGATCTGGTATCGGCGGTTTCTGCCGGTGCCGTCTCGGGAGCATTCTGATGACAGCTCGCCGCCTCAACCGCGTGCTTGCCGTGATCCTCGCGGCCATGACCGTGTTCGCTTTTCTGTCGGCCGGAGCCGCAACCTGGATGTGGCGCAATCCCGGCGCGGTCATGGCTGTTCGCCAGGCCGTGGAGCTTTATCCCGCGCCGCTGCGACGCGCCATCCGTGCCGAATTGGCGGCCAATCGCGGCGAGGTCGCGGAAGATGTCGCACGCATCGACGCGGCGCGCCGCCGCATGTTCGACCTGATGCGCGCCGATCCGCTCGACGAGGAAGCCATAAGGGCCGCCATGAAGGATGTGCGCGACGCGGTCTCGTCCGTTCAGGCGGTCGGGCAGGAACATCTGATCGAGGTCATGCGCAAGGCGGATCCCGCCGAGCGCGCGAAGATCCGCGTGCCGGAAGAGGGGTTCTCGGAACGCCTGCAGAGCTTCCGCGACTGACAGGCCGGCGGCGCCAACGCCGCCGGCTTTTCGATGTCACGCGACGAGGATGGGCGATCCGGTGGTCACGCGCCCGTAGAGATCGATGACGTCCTGCTGGATCAGCCGGACGCAGCCGCTCGATACGGCTTTACCGATCGACCAGTATTCCGGCGATCCGTGCACCCGGTAAAGCGTGTCGACGCCGTCCTCGAAAATATACAGAGCCCTTGCGCCGAGCGGGTTCATCGGGCCGGGCGGCATGCCGCCATTGGCGGCGCTCCATTTCTCCAGTTCCGGCTGCCGCGCGATCATCTCGTTCGGCGGCGTCCATTTCGGCCAGACCTGTTTCCAGGCGATTTTCGCCCGCCCCGACCATTCGAAGCCGGCGCGGCCGAGCCCGCATCCATAGCGCATCGCCATCCCGTTCTCCTGGACGAGGTAGAGATGGAAATCGCTCGTGTCGACGATCACCGTTCCGACCGCCTCGCTGGTGGGATAGCGCACCTGCTGACGGCGGAATTGCCGCGGGATCTTCGCCGGGTCGACGGCGGGGATCGGGAACCTTTCCTCCGGCATAGCCCGATAGGCGGAAAGCGCCGCCGGCGACACGGCCGGCGCTTCGGCCACCTGTGGGCTCGGCGGCCGTTCGGTGGTCGTGCACCCCGTCACCGCCAGCGCGGCGACGCCGGCTGCTCCGGTCAGGAATTGGCGGCGTGTTGCAATTTGGCCGCCCGCCGGCAGCCCGTTTTCAATAGGCATGTTGTTTGTCCTGAGTTGTCGTTTTCGTGCGTTGGCGAAAACTCAGGAAATCGGCGGGCGGAACAACAGGGCTGGGCTGACCGGTCTGAGCTTGCGCGCCCGGGAGGCGCCCAGATACGGTCTGGTCTCCGCAAAACGGATCGGCTCGACTTCGCGAAACAGCTTGAAATCGCTGCTGCAGGGCGGGCCGGGCAGGGTGGAACTGCTATCGGGCAAACCCGTCAGCAGCGTGCGCATGCACACTTTCGCGCTTGTCGGTTCCGCGCTGACGTGATCGGAAACGCCGCCGGCCTGCGCCAGGGCCAGCGCCATGCCGGTATTGGCTTCGCCGCGATACTGCGCGACGGCGCCATTCGTCAGGAAGGCAAGCATCAGGGCCAGTGCGATTAGCAGTCTCATGCGACCTATCTAGCCTTTCGCCGGTCGGCAATCCATCGGGACGCGATCAAACCCGCGTGAAGCGGCGTTTTTGAGGCTCAACCGCAGATCGCCGCCTTCGCCTCTGTATATTCCCGCTTCAGCCGGCCTACGAGGTCTGCCACGGGTGCGATTTCCTTCACCGCGCCGATCCCCTGGCCCGATCCCCAGATGTCCTTCCAGGCCTTCGCGCCCGGCTGCGACGCCTTGTCGAAATCCATCTTCGACGGATCGGCTTCCGGCAGATCGTCCGGATCCATGCCCGACTGGGCGATCGACGGCTTCAGGTAGTTGCCGTGAATACCGGTGAAATAGTTGGAATAAACGATGTCCTTGGCGTCGCTTGCGACGATCATCTGCTTGTAGTCGTCGACCGCGCGGGCTTCCGGCGTCGCGATGAAGGGCGAGCCGATATAGGCCATGTCGGCGCCCATCGCCTGCGCCGCGAGGATCGAGCGGCCATTGGCGATCGCGCCCGACAGCAGCAGCGGCCCGTCGAACCATTCGCGGATCTCCTGCACTAAAGCGAAGGGCGACAGCGGTCCGGCATGGCCGCCGGCACCCGCCGCGACCGCGATCAGCCCGTCCGCGCCCTTGCGGATCGCCGAATTGGCGTGACGGTTGTTGATGACGTCATGCAGCACGATGCCGCCATAGGAATGGATCGCCTGGTTGACCTCCGGCACCGCGCCGAGCGAGGAAATCACGATCGGCACCTTGTATTTCACGCACATCGTCAGGTCGTGTTCGAGCCGTTTGTTGGACATGTGCACGATCTGGTTGACGGCGAAAGGCGCGGCCGGCTTGTCCGGGTTCTTCGCATTGTAATCCGCCAGGTCCTCGGTGATCTCGGCCAGCCATTCGTCCAGTTGCGCTTCCGGACGCGCATTCAGCGCCGGGAACGATCCGACCACGCCGGCCTTGCATTGCGCCAGCACCAACGGCGGATGCGAGATGATGAACAGCGGCGCCGCCACGACGGGCAATTGCAGTGTGTCCTTCAGGATGGGCGGCAAAGCCATCGGTTCCTCCAAAATTTTGACGTTTTCGTAAACGTAAGACCTATCAGACTGTGCGCGCGAGACAAGCCGCGATGGCGCTTCGCCTCGATCATGGACATTTGCCTCGCCGCCGCAACATCGCCGAAATTGGATTTGATTGGCCCGGACGCTTTCATTGGGCTGTTGATTATGTCAAATCCGGGGATGGCATAATGTGGATAATCCCGCCAGTAGAAAGGCCGGAAACTGGGGCAACAGGCCAGTGAGTGACTTGCAATCCGCGCTGCGGAACACGCTTTTGAAGGGAGATGCGACCGATCCCGCGTTCCGACAGCGCGTCTATCGCGCCGCGATGGACGCGTTCGAGCGCGCCATGGCGTCGGAACCCGATCCGCAGCGTCGGTCGGATCAGAAGCAGCGTCTGACCGCTGCGATCCGCGACATGGAGGCGTCCTATCGGCGGCCGCCCTCCGCGCCGGAGCCGGTCCGTGCGCCGCAGGCGGAGGTTGCGCCGCCGGTCAGCCTTGGCGCGCGCCGCAACGGCGCCGCGCCCCGGATGCGCCCCGAACCGGAGCTTCGGGCGGAGCCGCAATTGCGCGCCGAGCCGCGCGCGCGGACCGCGCCGCCGCCGGACGACTTCCCGGCCATCGGGCGCGACGACCGCGCCGTGGCCGCGCCGCGTCGCCGCGCGCCCTTCGCGATGATGTTTTCGATCGTTGTGCTGCTGGCGCTCGCCGCGGCCGGCGGCTGGTGGGTCTATTCCACGGGCGCGTTCCAGAGCACGGAGGAGCGCGACACATCGGTGCCCAATCCGCCGCTTGAACTGCAGAACGAGAATTTCGACGGAAGCCGCGGTAAGGCCGACGCCGCGCCGTCGTCGGGTCCCGCACGCATTGCCGCGGCCGGCGCCGATGACGGCAATTGGGTCACGCTTTTCAAACCGTCCGATCCGACGACCCTGACGCTTGTCGGCGACGCCAGCGCGGCGATCGACGGCGACCCGTTCGGCGAGTTCGCCCGTATCGTCTCGCCGAATTCCGAAAGCGCCATCGGCGTCGATATCCCGCCCGGTACGCTGGAATCGCTCGCCGGCAAGACCGCCCAGTTCTCCCTTATCGCGCGCGCCGACGACGACCAGGAGACCCAGATGTCGGTCACCTGCGACCTTGCCGAATATGGGAATTGCGGCCGTCTTCGCTTCGATGTCATCGCATCCGACAACGAGTTCCTGTTCAGCGTCGACCTTCCGCAGGGCGTCCGCATCAGCGGTCCCGGCAGGTTGATGATCGTCACCGACATCTCCAATGCCGGCAAGGCGGTCAAGCTGTCGAACGTCCGGGTGCGCGAACTCGAACGCTAAGCCCCCGGCCGAAGCGCCTACATGGTTTCGAGCGCCATCGGCCCCGACCCGATGATCTGCGGATCCGGGCTGCCGATCGCGTCCATGTCCTTGCCCTCGTAATCGGTGTTGGTCAGGATATGGCGCAGCACCTCGATGCGGCCGCGCCGCTTGTCGTTCATCCGGATGACGGTCCACGGCGCATAGCTCGTATGGGTCGCCTGGATCATCGTGTTGCGCGCCAGCGTATAGTCGTCCCATTTCTGGATGCCGACGAGGTCGATGTCGGACAGCTTCCAGTATTTGACCGGGCTGTGCCTGCGGTCGTGGAAGCGCTTCAGCTGCGTCTCGAAGCCGATATTGAGCCAGAACTTGAAGAAGACGATGCCTTCCTCGACGATCATCTTTTCGAATTCCGGCGCGTCATGCAGAAACGCCTTGTGCTGCTCGGGCGTGCAGAACCCCATCACCGGTTCGACGCCGCCGCGATTGTACCAGGAGCGGTCGAAGCTCACGAGCTCGCCGGTCGTCGGGAAATGCTCGATATAGCGCTGGAAATACCACTGGCCGCGTTCCACGTCCGAGGGCTTGGGAAGCGCGACATTGCGCGCGGTGCGCGGATTGAGGAATTCGTGCAGCACGCTGATCGAGCCGCCCTTGCCGGCCGCGTCGCGCCCCTCGAACACCGCGACCATACGCTTGCCCGTTCCCTGCATGTGCGTATGCATTTTCACGAGTTGGATCTGCAGCGCTTTGAGCGTGTCCTCGTAATCGTCCTTGTCCATCCGCTTCTTGTAGGGATAGTCGCCTGCGGTTATGTCATTGTCGTCCACCCAGTCCGGCAGCTTCGGGTCGTCGATGTCGAAGATCCGCTTCTTACCGTCGATCTTGAGTTCAACCGCACGAGATTTCGTCGCCATGTCTGTTTGCCGCTGTCCAGTTTCCGTCAGATCGGCCACCGTATGGTTTCCTGCGGGAGGCGTCCAGATGGCGACGCCTCGTTCCGCCGGTCTTTGTGGCGCGGTGTGTCTGCATGGTTGACGACGGGGCAGGGGGGGCGCCGGACGGCGGGCCGCAGGGCGAACGCGAAGGCTTGCCGCATGCCCTGAGGCGGCGGCTGTTCTCCAACCGCTTCCCGCTCGGCGGTTCGCTGCTGCTGTTCGCGACCCTGGCCTTTTCAGGCCTGCTGCACTGGAGCGTGGCACTCGCCTGCATGGCGGCGATGTGGGCGATCAGCATGTTCGCGCCGGTGCGCAGTTCGAAGGAACGCCGCGCCGAGCGATCGCATCGCTCCACCGCCGATATAGAGGCGGCGCGTACCCAGGCGGTCATCGACAGCCTGCCCAACCCGGTGATGCTGCTCGACAGCCGCGGCACCATCTGGCAGGTCAACCGCGCCTGTAGCCGCTATTTCGGTGATACGCTCGAGCACGGGGCCTCCGTGCTGTTGCGCTTTCGAAGCCCGGAACTCCTGTCGATGATCAACGAGGCGCTGGCCGGCGGAGTGTCGCGCCCGGTCGAGGTCGTGGAACGCTACCCGATCGAGCGCTGGTTCGAGGCGACGGTGGTGCGGCTTCCCGCCGAAGCGGCCGGCGAGGCGTCCTTCCTTTTGCATTTCCGGGATTTGAGCGAGATCCGCCGGATCGACCGCATGCGCTCGGATTTCATCGCCAATGCCAGCCATGAATTGCGCACGCCGCTGGCGTCGCTGTCGGGTTTCATCGAAACCCTGTCCGGACCCGCCCGCAATGACGCCGCCGCGCGCGAGCGCTTCTTCCCGATCATGAAGGAGCAGGCCGACCGCATGTCGCGCCTGATCGACGACCTGCTTTCCCTGAGCCGGCTGGAAACCGCGCTCGCCAACACCGAGTTCGAACCGGTCGATGTCGTCGAGGTCCTGCGTCATGTCCGTGCGTCGCTTACACCGACCGCCGCGGAGGCCGGCGTCGAACTGATCGAGGAGTTCTCCGGCCTCGACACGGGTAATTGCCGCGTGTGGGGCAGCCGCGATGAATTGATCCAGGTCTTCTCGAACCTCATCGAAAACGCCATCCGCTATGCCGCGACGGGCAAGCGGATCGATATCGTTGGAGAAAGGCTGCAGGTCTCCGGCGTCGACAGCATCCGCGTGACGATCCGCGACTACGGGCCGGGCATCGAGGAGGATCATATTCCCCGGCTGACCGAACGCTTCTACCGCGTCGATGTCGAATCCAGCCGGGCCAAGAAGGGCACCGGTCTGGGGCTCGCCATCGTCAAGCACATCCTGCCCCGCCATGTCGGCCGGCTTTCCATCACGTCAGGTGTCGGCAAAGGCGCCTCCTTCATTGTCACAATTCCGGCCTGGTCTGAGAAATCTGACGCCACCGGCTCCGATAACGCAGATAATTCAAGCGTTTAACCTGTCACAGAACTGTATTGTTGCTGTCATAAAAGCTCTACCGAGAGGGCGATAGAACGCCCCTGTCCGGCGAGCGCCGGTCAGAGCTCACACATGCCCAAACGGGAGAATTCCATGAAAACCCTCAAGATCGCACTTGTCGCAGCACTCGGAGCGACCGCGCTGACTTCGGCTGCCGTGGCCCAGTCGCGCAACAACGTCCAGATCGCAGGATCCTCCACGGTTCTGCCCTATGCTTCGATCGTTGCTGAACTGTTCGGCGAGAACACCGACTTCCCGACCCCGGTCGTGGAATCGGGCGGCTCTTCCGCTGGCCTGAAGCGCTTCTGCGAAGGCGTTGGCGAAAACACCATCGACATCGCGAACGCGTCCCGCGCCATCCGCGACAAGGAAGTCAAGGCCTGTGCCGAAGCCGGCGTGACCGACATCATCGAAGTCCGCATCGGCTATGACGGCATCGTCTTCGCCAGCCAGAAGGCCGGCCCGGCCTTCACCGCCTTCGAGCCGGCCGACATCTTCAACGCCATCGGCGCCAAGGTTCTGGTCAACGGCGAAGTCGTCGACAATCCGTACAACAACTGGGCCGAGTTCAACCCGGACCTGCCGGATGTCGGCATCGCCATGTTCATCCCGGGCACCAAGCACGGCACCCGCGAAGTCTTCGAGGAAAAAGTCCTGCTGATCGGCTGTGAAGCCACCGGCACGATGGAAGCCATGATCAAGGCCGGCATGTCGGAAGACGACGCCGAGGACGCTTGCCTCGACGTGCGCACCGACGGTGGCAAGTCGGTCGACATCGACGGCGACTACACCGAAACCCTGGCCCGCATCGACGCCAATCCGGACGGCATCGGCGTGTTCGGCCTGGCCTTCTACGAGAACAACACCGACAAGCTCAAGGTCGCGACCATGTCCAGCATCGCGCCCTCGACGGAAACCATCGCTTCGGGCGAATACCCGGTTTCGCGTCCGCTGTTCTTCTACATCAAGAAGGCCCACATCGGCGTGATCCCCGGTCTCAAGGAATACGCCCAGTTCTTCGTCTCCGATGAAATCGCCGGCCCGACGGGCCCGCTGGCTAATTACGGCCTCGTCGCCGACCCGGAACTTGCTGCGACCCAGGAAATGGTTGCTGGCGAAAAGACCATGTAATCAGACCTCGGTCTGATCAGGAGGCGGTCCGGCACACGGACCGCCTCTCTTGTTAAAGTGCTGACGGCAGCTTTAGGGGACGCGTGATGCCTGTGCTTTGGATCGTCTTGATCATTTTGGCGATGGCCGCGATCGGCTACGTCATGGGGCGCCAAAGAGCGCTGGCCAGCGCAGGCGGCGATCCGCGGCATCTGCATTCGCTGCCGAGCTATTACGGCTCCAGTGTCGCCATCTTCACGATGGTGTTCTCGTTTCTCGTCCTGATCATCTGGCTGATCGTTCAGCCGATCGTCATTGAAAACCAGGTGGCGGCCGGCATTCCACCGGAAGCGGTCCGCGAGGGCAGCACGCTCGGCCTGATGATGTCGGACGTGCGCCGCGTCGCCGACGGCCTTGATCAGGCCGTGTCGCAAGGCGCGATGGATCCTGAAGCGGCCTCCAATATCCGTGCCGAATTCACCGACGTGCGCGAACGTCTTGGCTCCATCGGCGTGGCCCTTGGTTCCGATGTCGGGCCGGCGGTGCTGCGCGCGGCGCAGCACTATCGGTCGCTGAACGCCACCGGACACTTGTTGATGGCGGTGGTTGTGCTCGCCATCGCGGCCGCCGGCTTCATCCTTGCCTATCTGCGGTCGCACAAGGATTATCGCGCCCGCAATGTCGTCGAGACGACAGTCCGTTACCTGCTGATCGGCGCCGCCTCGATCGCGATCCTGACGACGATCGGCATCGTCCTCTCGCTGGTCTTCAATACCTGGGAGTTCTTCCGGCTGTATCCCTGGACGGAGTTCTTCTTCGGCACCACATGGGCGCCGAGCTTCTCCGGCCGCGGCGGCTCCTCGGAACTGGGTTTCGTTCCGCTCCTCTGGGGCACGCTCTACATCTCCTTTATCGCGCTGGCGGTATCGGTGCCGATCGGGCTCTTCGCGGCGATCTATCTCTCGGAATATGCCAGCCCGCACATGCGCTCGATCGCTAAGCCGCTGATCGAGGTTCTCGCCGGCATCCCGACCATCGTCTACGGTCTGTTCGCCCTCCTGACGGTCGGCCCGCTGCTGCTGGGCGTGTTCGGGGATGGCGGGCTTGGCTGGATGCAGGCGGGCACCGCCGTGATGACCGCCGGCCTCGTCATGGGCATCATGCTGATCCCCTTCGTGTCGTCCCTGTCCGATGACATCATCAACGCGGTGCCGCAGGCGATGCGCGACGGCTCGCTCGGCCTCGGTGCAACGCATTCCGAAACCGTGCGTCAGGTCATTCTGCCCGCCGCGCTGCCCGGCATCGTCGGCGCCATCCTTCTCGCCGCCTCGCGCGCCATCGGTGAAACGATGATCGTGGTGCTCGGTGCCGGCGCGGCCGCGAAACTGTCGCTCAATCCGTTCGAGGCCATGACCACCGTGACCGCGAAGATCGTCAGCCAGCTCACCGGCGACAGCGACTTCGCCTCGCCTGAAGCCCTCGTGGCCTTCGCCCTCGGCATGACGCTGTTCATCATCACGCTGGGCCTGAACATTCTCGCCCTTTATATCGTCCGCAAGTATCGGGAGCAGTACGAATGACCGACGCGACCGCAGCCACAGGCGCATCCGCCCAAGCCCGCCGCCCGTTCGCGTCTCTCCTGACGCTGGACGAGCACACCAAGCGCCGCAACGCCGCAGAAGCCCGGTTCAAGGCCTATGGCCTCGCCGCGGTTCTCGCCGGCCTGTTCTTCCTGGTCGTGCTGTTCGTGTCTATCATCGCGAACGGCATCCCCGCCTTCACCCGCATGGTGGTGGAGCTCGATTTCACGCTGACGCAGGCGCAGTTCGACGACGCCGAGAGCAAGCTTCTCAAGACGGGCGCCTATCAGGGCTATTTCGTCGAGGGGTTCGACCAGGCGCTCGCAGAACGCGGTGTCCAGGTGGAGTATGACGCGGCCTCCCTCGACCGGCTGATCGGCAAGGTCGGCGGCATCATGCGCGAATTCTACCTCGCAAATCCGGACAGGCTCGGCGAGGAAGTCACCTTCGAACTGCCCACCTCGTCGCGCGTCGACGGCTATTTCAACGGCCGCCTGAAACGCGAAGACGTGAGCGACAGCCGTTTCCTCGAGGCGAGCGACCTCGATCTCGCCGACGAACTGTATGAAGCGGGGATCATCAAGAGCGACTTCAACTGGACGTTCATCACCGGCGCCGATTCCGGCGTCGACAACCCCGGCGGCGCCGGCATCGGAGCCTCGGTCGTCGGATCCTTCTTCATGATGGTTGTTGTGCTGGTGCTAAGCCTCCCCATAGGCGTCGCCGCCTCGATCTATCTGGAAGAATTCGCACCGAAAAACTGGTTCACCGACCTGATCGAGGTGAATATCTCCAACCTGGCCGCTGTGCCGTCGATCGTGTTCGGTATTCTCGGTCTGGCCGTTTTCATCCAGTTCGCGGGTCTGCCGCAGTCCGCCCCGCTGGTCGGCGGCTTGGTGCTGACGCTCATGACCCTGCCCACCATCATCATCTCGACCCGCGCCTCGCTGAAGGCGGTGCCCCCTTCGATCCGCGACGCCGCGCTCGGCGTTGGCGCCTCCAAGATGCAGTCGGTGTTCCATCACGTGCTGCCGCTGGCCATGCCGGGGATCCTGACGGGAACCATCATCGGTCTGGCGCAGGCGCTCGGCGAAACCGCGCCGCTGCTGCTGATCGGAATGGTCGGCTTCGTCGCCCGAGGCTATCCGGACAATTTCCTGACCGGCTTCACCGAGGCGAATTCGGCCATGCCCGCGCAGATCTACACCTGGGCGGCCCGCGCCGATGCGAGCTTCTATGAAAAGGCATGGGGCGGGATCATCGTCCTGCTGCTGTTCCTCATGACCATGAATATCATTGCCATTATCCTGCGCCGCCGCTTCGAGCGCCGCTGGTAAGGAGAAAGAGTATGAAAACCATGTTGACTGAAGCGGCGAACACGACCTCCACTGCTCCCATGACAGGACCGAACGGTATCAAGATCAAGGCGCGCAAGGTGCAGGTCTATTATGGCGATACGCACGCCATCAAGGACGTGGACGTGGACCTGGAGGACCGCACGGTCACCGCTTTCATCGGCCCGTCGGGTTGCGGCAAGTCGACCTTTCTGCGCTGCCTGAACCGGATGAACGACACCATCGACGTCGCGCGCGTCGAAGGCGAGATCACGATCGACGGCGAGGATATCTACGACAAGAAGGTCGACCCGGTGCAGTTGCGCGCCAAGGTCGGCATGGTGTTCCAGAAACCGAACCCGTTCCCGAAATCGATCTACGACAACATCGCCTACGGCCCCCGCATCCACGGCCTCGCCAAGTCCAAGGCCGATCTCGACGTGATCGTCGAGAAATCGCTTCGCCGCGGCGCGATATGGGACGAGGTGAAGGACCGTCTGAGCGCCCCCGGCACCGGCCTTTCCGGCGGCCAGCAGCAGCGCCTGTGCATCGCCCGCGCGGTGGCCACCGAGCCGGAAGTCCTCCTGATGGACGAACCCTGCTCGGCGCTCGATCCGATCGCCACGGCCAAGGTCGAGGAACTGATCGACGAGCTGCGCGAAAACTACACGATCGTGATCGTGACGCACTCCATGCAGCAGGCCGCCCGCGTGTCGCAGCGCACGGCGATGTTCCATCTTGGCGAACTGGTCGAGTTCGGCGACACCAAGGCGATTTTCACCAATCCGACCGAGAAACGCACGCAGGATTACATCACTGGCCGCTTCGGCTAAGTGCGATCGGGCTTACGCCGCAAGGCGGCGAATTGAACAAAGGGAAGGACAATCCGATGGTTCCAACCAGCCATACGGTGACTGCATTCGACGAGGACATGAAGTTCCTGTCGCACAAGATCGCCGAAATGGGCGGTCTCGCCGAGCGCATGGTGGAGAACTCCATCCGCGCGCTCGTCAAGTCCGACATTCCGCTCGCGCAGAAGGTCATCAGCGACGACCTGATCCTCGACGAGTCGCAGGCGATGCTGGACGAGAAGGTCGTGCAGATCATCGCCCAGCGCCAGCCCGTCGCAAGCGACCTGCGCGAGGTCTTCTCGACCATCCGCATCGCCAGCGATCTCGAGCGTATCGGCGATCTCGGCAAGAATATCGCCAAGCGCGTCGTCGCCATTTCCGAGCGCGGCCATTCGGTCAGCCTGGTCCGCGGCATCGACCATCTCGGGGATCTGGCGCTTGCCCAGCTCAAGGAAGTCCTTGACGCATTCGGCTCTCGCTCGGTCACGCGCATCAACATGGTGCGCGACCGCGACGACGAGATCGACGCCATGTACACGTCGCTGTTCCGCGAACTCCTCACCTACATGATGGAGGACCCGCGCAACATCACGACCTGCACCCACTTGCTGTTCTGCGCCAAGAATATCGAGCGGATCGGCGATCACGCGACCAATATCGCCGAGTCTGTCTATTATATCGTGACCGGCGAGCATCTTGCGGCCTACCGTCCGAAGGAAGACAAGACCCACAAGATCGTCGTCGACACGACGGATGAGTGAGGCATGGGAGCATGAGCATGGGCAATCAGCCAAGGGTTATGGTTGTCGAGGATGAAGAAGCGCTTAGCGTCCTGCTGAAATACAATCTGGAATCCGAAGGCTATCGCGTCGATGCGGAATTGCGCGGCGACGAGGCCGAAATCGCGCTTCGCGAGTCCGTCCCGGATCTGCTGATCCTCGACTGGATGCTGCCTGGCCTGTCCGGCATCGAACTGTGTCGCCGTCTGCGCGCCAGGCCGGAAACGCAGCGATTGCCGATCATCATGCTGACGGCTCGCGGCGAGGAATCCGAACGTATCCGCGGCCTGTCGACCGGCGCCGACGACTATGTGGTCAAGCCGTTTTCGACGCCGGAGCTGATGGCTCGCGTCAAGGCGATGCTGCGCCGCGCCCGTCCGGAAATCGTCGCCAGCGTGCTCAAGGTCGGTGAACTCGAACTCGATCGCGAAACCCATCGCGTCTATCGGAACGGCCGCGAGATCAAGCTCGGACCGACGGAATTCCGGCTGCTGGAGTTCTTCCTGCAGGCGCCGGGGCGCGTCTTTTCCCGCGCGCAACTGCTCGACGGGGTCTGGGGCGAGGACATCTATGTCGACGACCGCACCGTCGACGTCCATATCGGTCGTCTCCGCAAGTCGATCAATATCGGCAAGATGCGCGATCCGATCCGCACCGTGCGCGGTGCCGGCTACTCGCTGGAAGCGATCTGACACCGTCAATTCGATGACATGAACGGAAAAGGGCGGCCGAGGCCGCCCTTGTTCGTTCCGGAAAGGCGATTTCGATCAGCGGGGCCGCCTGCGCTCCGAGGACGGCTGGAAGGCGAGCTTTGCGTGATATTTGCAGTAGGGCGAGTTTTCTTCCGAATGATGTCCGCAGAAATGGAAGTCCTCGGACAGCGGATCGCCCTGCGGCCATTTGCAGGTATTCTCGCTCAGCTCGACCAGCGTCAGCTGCTTCGAGATCGGCACGACGATGTCCTCGATCGGGCGGAGGTCGGCTTCCCTGAAGGCGACGACCTCGTTCTTCATCACCGTGGCGCCGACAGCATGCGTTACGGTGGTCATGGTGCGGCTGCTGCCGCCACCACCGCCACCGCCGCTGTAACCGCCTCCGCGCGGCGACGAGGCGCGCGGCGCGGAGCTGCGCTTGCCTTTCGGAGCCCCCGAGGAAACCGATTTGGCGCGGCCGGAAAGCTTCAGCCGGTGTACCTTGCCGATCACGGCGTTGCGGCTCACCCCGCCGAGCTGCGCTGCGATCTGGCTGGCGCTCAGACCGTCCGCCCACAGTTTCTTCAGCGTCTCCACGCGCTCGTCAGTCCAACTCACGTCTGTCTCCATCGATTGTCTTTGGCGCAGAATCCCTCTCCGTGGCTCGGTTTTCCAAGAAAAACCGGCACCCGAACGCGATACTTGGGAGTTAAACTCTGCGCGGTTGTCCCGCCACGAGAAGAATCTACTATGGCCGTTGACTCGCTGACAAGAGTCGCCGCCACTCGTCGAATCGGATTTCTCGGTTTTCAACAACTTGCATTTTTCGCATCTGCGTTGCCTTTCGGCGGCGCGGAATCGTCCGCGCGATTGACGAACAGGCGGGCAAATCATAAAAACAGGGCGCCGCCGCATCAGGCGGCTTTTTTCTTTTGCACACTGTGCGGGACAGCCAGATGACCGAGCAATCGCCGCTTTTCGATACTTACGCGCGCGCGCCAATCGCCTTCGACCATGGGGAGGGCTCCTGGCTCGTCGACACGCGCGGCGAACGATATCTCGATTTCGGCGGCGGTATTGCGGTCAGCGCGCTCGGCCATGCCCATCCGCATCTGGTCGAAACCCTGCGCGAGCAGGCTGGCAAGCTCTGGCACACCTCCAACCTTTACCAGGTTCCGGGCCAGGACAAGCTGGCCAAACGGCTGGTCGAGGCGAGTTTTGCCGACAGGGTGTTCTTCACCAATTCCGGCGCCGAGGCCATGGAATGCGCCATCAAGACAGCGCGGCGCTACCATTTTGCCAACGGCCATCCCGAGCGGTTCCGCATCATCACCTTCGAGGGCGCCTTCCACGGCCGGACGCTGGCGACCATCGCCGCCGGCGGGCAGCCGAAATATCTGGAAGGGTTCGGCCCCAAGGTCGAAGGCTTCGATCAGGTGCCCTTCGATGATCTCGATGCGCTGAAGGCGGCGATCACCGACGAGACGGCGGCGATCGTTATCGAGCCGGTACAGGGCGAGGGCGGCATCCGCCCGGTCCCGATCCGCTTCCTGCGCGAATTGCGCGCGCTTTGCGACGAGAAGGGCCTGATGCTGGTCTTCGACGAAATCCAGTCCGGCATGGGCCGTACAGGCAAGCTCTTCGCTTATGAATGGGCCGGCGTCGAACCGGACATCATGGCGATCGCCAAGGCGATCGGCGGCGGTTTTCCGATGGGCGCATGCCTTGCCACTGACGAGGCGGCCAAAGGCATGGTCCCCGGCGTCCACGGCACGACCTATGGCGGCAATCCGCTCGCCATGGCGGTGGGCAACGCCGTTCTCGACGTCATGCTGGAGGACGGGTTTCTCGAAGCGGTGCGCGACAAGGCTCTGCGCTTCAAGCAGGGGCTTGCCTCGATCGTCGACCGTTATCCGGATGTGCTCGCGGAAATTCGTGGCGAGGGCCTGATGCTCGGACTCAAGTGCGTCGTTCCAAACACGACCCTTGTGAAGGAGCTTTACGCCAACCATATGCTGACGGTTCCCGCCGGCGACAATGTCGTGCGCCTCCTGCCGCCGCTGACCGCGACCGACGAGGAAATTGCCATCGCGCTGGAGCGTATCGAAAAGGCCGCCGAGAACCTGTCCGGCGGCGATCGCGCTTGACCGCCAGCGCTTGCATGCCTTCAATGGAAACCCTTTTTGGATTCTGAGTTATGAGTGTTCGTCATTTTCTCGACCTGGCCGCCGTTCCGGCCGGCGAATTGCGTGCCATCCTCGATGGCGCGAAGGCGCGGAAGGCCGCATTGAAGGCCGGAGGCCGCGACAAGCCGCTCGACGGCAAGGTTCTCGCCATGATCTTCGAGAAGCCGTCGACGCGCACACGCGTCTCCTTCGATGTGGCGATGCGCCAGCTCGGCGGCGAGACCATCATGCTGACCGGCACGGAGATGCAGCTCGGCCGCGACGAGACCATCGCCGACACGGCGAAGGTGCTGTCGCGCTATGTCGATGTCATCATGATCCGCACCAAGGAACATGAGCGGCTGCTCGAACTCGCCGACGCCGCCACGGTGCCGGTGATCAACGCGCTCACCGACGACACCCACCCCTGCCAGATCATGGCCGACGTCATGACCTATGAGGAGCATCGCGGCTCCATCGAGGGCCGCCGTATCGCCTGGTCGGGCGACGGCAACAACGTGCTGCATTCCTTCATCGAGGCGGCGCCGCAATTCGGCTTCGACCTCTCGGTCGCCGTGCCGGAAGGCAACGAGCCCCAGCAGCGTTATGTCGACTGGGCGCGCGGCCGTGGCGGCACGGTCGAGATCGGCAGCGATCCCGAAAAGGCCGTCGCCGGGGCGGACGCTGTCGTCACCGACACCTGGGTCTCCATGGGCCAGGAGGAGAAGGCGCGCGGCCACAACATTTTCATGCCCTATCAGGTCAACGAACGCCTGATGGGCCAGGCGAAAGACGACGCCCTGTTCATGCATTGCCTGCCCGCCCACCGCGGCGAGGAGGTGACGGACGGCGTTATCGACGGCCCGCAGTCGGTTGTCTTCGACGAGGCGGAAAACCGTCTGCACGCGCAAAAGGAAATCATCGCATGGTGCCTCGGCGCGGGGATCGGCGCATCATGAGCGAACACATCGCCTTTTCGGGCATGCGCGAGACCGATCCGATCGACGCTGTCGTCCCGTTCCAGGTCGACGCGCTCGACGCGCGCGGACGCGCCGTCATGGTCGGGCCGATGCTCGATGCGATCCTCGAGCGCCATAATTATCCCGAGCCGGTCGCCCGCCTGCTCGGTGAAATGGTCGTGCTCACCGTCCTGCTCGGCACCTCACTGAAATTCGAGGGCAAGTTCATTGTCCAGAGCCAGACCGACGGACCCGTTTCGCTGCTGGTCGTGGAGTTTTCCACGCCGGACGGCGTGCGCGCCTATGCGCGCTGGGACGAGGATGCGGTGAACGCCGCGGCCGCGGCCGGTTCTGCCGATCCCGCCAGCCTGCTCGGCAAGGGCGTGCTTGCGCTGACCGTCGATCAGGGCGCCTATATGCAGAGTTACCAGGGTATCGTCGCCCTTGACGGCTCGTCGCTTGAAGAAGTCGCCCGCAGCTATTTTCGCCAATCGGAACAGATCCCGACTGAACTGCGTCTCGCAGTCGGCCGCCTGACCGTGCGCGGCGAGGATGGCGGCAGCCACAGCCACTGGCGGGCCGGCGGCATCCTGACCCAGTTCCTTCCCGAAGCGGCGGAACGCGCGCGCGGCGCGGATCTCCATCCCGGCGAAGCGCCCGATGGCGTGGAACTGCATCAGGTCGACGAGGACGAAGCCTGGATCGAGGTGAAGGCGCTGCTCGACACTGTCGCCGATGACGAACTGGTCGACGAGGATGTCGGCGTACACACGCTCCTCTATCGCCTCTTCCACGAACGCGGGGTCACTGCCTCCGAGCCGAACCCGGTGCATGACCGGTGCACCTGCTCGCGGGAGCGTGTCGCCGACGTGCTGGCTTCGCTGTCGCCCGAGGAGCGCGCCGAATCCGTCGAGGACGGCAAGATCACGGTGAAATGCGAGTTCTGCTCGACGAGTTACAGCTTCGCGCCGTCGGAATTCGACACGACGCACTAACTGCGATCAGCTTCGCCAGAAGCGCGGCAGGAACAGCACCAGGACGGTGAACAGCTCCAGCCGCCCGAGCAGCATGCCGGCCGACAGCAGCCATTTGGCGCTGTCGGGCAGCGGCTGGTAGGTGCCGGCGGGGCCGATATGGGCCCCGAGCCCGGGCCCGACATTGGAGATCGCCGATCCCGCGCCGGAAATCGCCGTGATCAGGTCGAGGCCGGTCAGCCGCAGGGCGATCGACAGCACCGCGAAGGCGGCAAAATAGAGAAAGACGAAGGTGGTCACGGCAAGCGGCACGCGCGCATCGAGCGGCCGCCCGTTGAACCGTTTGACGAAGACGCCGTTCGGATAAAGCACCTTGGCCAGCCGCTCGCGGACCTCCGCATAGAGCACCTGGAAGCGGAAGATCTTTATGCCGCAGGAGGTGGAGCCGGCGCAGCCGCCGATGAACATGATGAAGAAGAAGAAGGCGATCGACTGCGCCCCCCACAGGCCGTAATCGGCCGAGGCGTAGCCGGTGCCGGTCATCACCGAGACCGTGTTGAAGACGGCGGCGCGGAAGGAATCGCTTTCGCGCACGAAACCGGCCTCCGAATGGTCGGCGACCACCCAGCCGATGATGATCAGGACGGCGAGCAGGCCGAGAAAGGTGCGCACCTGCTGGTCGCGCCACAGCGCGATCGGCCGGCCCTGCAGCACTTGGACATAGAGAAGGAACGGGATCGACCCGACGATCATGAACAGGATCGCGATCCATTCGATCGCCGGATCCTGATAGAAGCCGAGCGAGGCGTCGCGGGTCGAAAAGCCGCCGGTCGCCACCGTTGTCATGGCATGGATCAGCGCGTCGTCGGGCCGCATGCCGGCGACGAGATAGGCGACGGCGCACAGTGCCGTGAAGGCGACGAAGACCAGCGTCATCGAACCGGAAATCTGGGTGGCGCGCGGCAGGATCTTCTCCGGCGTCTCGAAGGCCTCCGCCTTGAACACCTGCATGCCGCCGATCTGCAGCATCGGCAGCACCGCGACGGCCATGACGATGATGCCGAGCCCGCCCAGCCATTGCAGCATGCCGCGCCACAGGAGAATGCCCGGCGGCGCATGGTCGAGCCCGGTGATCACCGTCGCGCCGGTCGTGGTCAGGCCGGACATGGATTCGAAGAAGGCGTCCGTGAAGCTTGGCGTAATGCCCGACCAGCGAAACGGCAGCGCGCCCGCCGTCACCAGCGCCAGCCAGACGACCACGGTCATCAGCATCGCCTGGCGGGTCGACAGCGTGCGCGACATGCCGCGCGTCGCCGCGAAGAAACTGATGCCGACCAGCGTCGTCGCGGCGGAGGAGCCGGCGAAGACCTGCCAGTCCGGATTGCCGGCGGCGGCGTCGACCAGCGCCGGCACCAGCATGGTCGCGCCAAGCGTCGTCAGAAGGATGCCCGTAACGAGAATGACCGGCTTGAGGTCGAGAACGGCGCTCAATTCAGGGTCCGCGCCGTATCCGGAATGTCCAGCGAGAAGGCGGGGATGCGCACCTGCAGCCGCGTGCCGTCGTCCCGGCGCATGACATAATGCCCGACCATCGTCCCTGACGGCGTGTTCAGCGGGCAGCCCGACGTATACTGGTAGCTGTCGCCGGGCGTCAGCACCGGGTTTTCGCCGACGACGCCGGGACCCTCGACTTCCTCCACGTGACCGAGCGCGTTGGTAATGTGCCAGTAGCGCGTTTCCAGCTGCACCGTGTGGGTCGAGCCGTTCGCGATCACGACCGTGTAGGCCCAGACATAGCGATGCGCCTCCGGCTCGGACTGGTCGTCCAGATAATGCGGCTCGACGAGTATCTCGATGCCATCTGTCGTTTCGCTGTACATGGCCCGAGATTTAGCCCATCGGCCGGGAGATTTGAAGGCGCGCGAAGGCCCGATGCACATCGCCGTGAACAGAAATGATCGCCGCCCGCATGACAGCGCAGAAAGAACCGCCTAAGTCTTCGCGAAACGGGACCCGGGAGAGACCGCCATGCTCGACGGCGCGGTGCGCGCGAGGATACAGCCGGCAATCGACGCCATCGGCGGCGCGATCGCGCGTGCCGGGATTTCGGCCAATGCGGTGACGGTCATCGCCTTCGCGCTCGGTGTCGCCGCCGCCGCCCTGATCGCGCTCGGCGCCTTCCTGCCGGGCATGGTCGTGCTGCTCGTCAGCCGGCTCTGCGACGGCCTTGACGGGGCGGTCGCCCGGGTGCGGGGCAAGACGGATTTCGGCGGTTTCCTCGATATCGTCCTCGACTTCGGGGTCTACGGCATCATCCCGGTCGGCTTCGCATTCGCCGATCCGGCCGCCAACGCGATCCCCGCTGCCGCCCTGATCTTCTCCTTCTATGTGAATGGCGCGAGCTTCCTCGCCTTTGCCGTCATGGCGGAGAAACATGACATGACGACCGACCAGCGCGGCGAGAAATCGCTGTTCTTCACGACCGGCCTCGCGGAAGCGACGGAGACCATAGCGGTCTTCGTCATCGCCTGCCTGTTTCCGGCCTGGTTCCCGCTGATCGCATGGCTCTTCGCCGCGATATGCATTTACACCGCATTGTCCCGGATCGTGATGACTGCGAAAGTGCTGCACAGGACAGAATGACAAAACCCAATTACGACCCAAGCTTCATCGCCGAACTGACCGCCCTGCGTCGCGACCTGCATCGCGCGCCGGAGCTCTCCTGCGAGGAAACCAAAACCGCCAAACGCATGGCCGCCTGGCTTGCGAAATGCGAGGCTGACGAGGTGATCACCGGTCTCGGCGGCACCGGCGTCGCCGGCATTTTCGACAGCGGCCAGCCGGGTCCGGCGATCCTGTTTCGCTGTGAGCTCGACGCGCTGCCGATCCACGAAACCGGAATACCGGACTGGCGCTCGCAGATCCCCGGCAAGGGCCATATGTGCGGCCATGACGGCCATATGACGATCCTGTGCGGGCTGGCGCGCCGCCTGCAGGCGGTCCGCCCGAAACGCGGCCGCGTCATCCTGCTGTTCCAGCCGGCGGAGGAGACCGGCGCGGGGGCGCGCGGTGTTATCGACGATGTCCGGTTCAAATCCATCAAGCCGGATTTCGCCTTCGGCCTGCACAATCTCCCGGGAATGAAGCTCGGCGAGGCGGCGATCCGGGAGGGGTCCTTCTGCTTCGCCTCGGAAGGCATGACGATCCATCTGGCGGGCTGGACTTCGCATGCCGCCCATCCCGAAGACGGCCGCAGCCCCGCGGGCGCGATGATGACGCTCGCGGAGAAACTGCCGCTCCTGCCGCGCGATCTGGGCATGGCGCCGGGCGAGGCGATCGTGACGCTGTCGCATGCCCGCCTTGGCGAACCGGCCTTTGGCATCTCGCCCGGCGAAGCCTGGGTGATGGCGACGCTGCGCGCGCGAACAGACCAGATGCAGGCGCAACTGATGCAGGCGGCCCGCGATCTGGCGAACAAGGCCGCCGACGAGGCCGGCCTGCAACTCAACATAAGCACGGCGGAACGCTTCGCCGCCTGTGCCAACGACGCCGAACCGACAGATATCGTCCGCAAGGCTTGCGAAGAAGCGGGCATTGCCTGCGCCGAGGCCGAGGGTCCGTTCCGTTGGTCGGAGGATTTCGGCCTGTTCGGTCGCGCCGCCCCGTCGGCCTTCTTCGTTCTCGGCGCGGGCGAAAACCATTCTCAGCTTCACAATCCGGACTACGATTTCCCCGACGAGATCATCCCGCAGGCGCTCGCGATCTTCGAGACGATCGCCAGGGAGCAATGCGGATAGTTCGCGGACTTCGATGATGGGCCAATTGCGCCCGCCGCAGCCCTGTGGCTTTCTTCTGTTCGTCCTAGCCGGGAGGAACAGGCCATGATCGACCACACGACGCTGATTACCTATGTCGCCATCGTCTTGGGATTTGTCTTCATTCCCGGACCGGCGACCATGCTGACGGTCGCCCGGGCGACAAGCACCGGCACGAAGGCCGGCATCGCGACCGGGGCCGGAATTGCCGTTGGGGACCTCGTTCACACGCTGATGGCTATTCTCGGCCTCTCGGCGATCATCGCCACCTCGGCCTTTCTGTTCAGCCTGATCAAATATGCCGGCGCGGCCTATCTCGTCTATCTTGGGGTCAAGGCAATCCTCGCGAAAGCTCCGGCCCGCTTTGGCGGCGACGCGGTCACGGTTTCGGCCCGGCAGGCTTTCGGTCAGGCGATCGTCGCCGAGCTTCTCAATCCGAAGACTGCCCTTTTCTTCCTGGCCTTCCTGCCGCAATTCGTGAAACCCGAAAACGGCAGCGTCTTCCTCCAGCTCATAACACTCGGCGTGCTCTTCGTCGGGCTCGGACTCGTCAGCACGATCGTCTTTGCGGTCAGCGCCGGCGCCATGGGCCGCTTCCTGCGGCGCAACCCGGTCATTCTCAAATGGCAGGGCAAGGTCGTCGGCGGCATCTATTGCGCTCTCGGCCTCCGCCTTGCCCTTCAAGAACGGTAGGTGGCGAATGTAAGAAAAAGCCCGGCAACCTTGCCGGGCTTTTGGCGTTTTGGGGAAGCGTTTTGCCTAACGCGCCGCCGCCAGCGCCGCGTCGAGATCGTTCAGCAGGTCGGCCTCGTCCTCCAGCCCGATCGACAGGCGAAGCGTGCCGTCGGAGATGCCGAGTTCCGCGCGAGCTTCCGGCGTCAGGTTCTTGTGCGTCGTCGTCGCCGGGTGGGTGATCAGGCTCTTCGCGTCGCCGAGATTGTTTGAGATCTTCACGACGTTCAGCGCATTCGAGAAGGCAAAGGCCTCCTTCTTGCCGCCCTTCAGTTCGAGGCAGACCAGCGTCGAGCCGCCCTTCATCTGCTTGGGGATGACATTGGCCTGCGGATGGTCCGGCCGGCCCGGATAGATCACCCGCTTCACCTCGGACCGCTCCGCCAGAAAATCGGCGACCTTGCCGGCCGTCGCGGTCTGCGACTTCACCCGCAACGGCAAGGTCTCCAGTCCCTTCAGCATGACCCACGCATTGAACGGGCTCATCGCCGGGCCGGTGTGGCGGTAATAGTCGTGCAAATTCTCGTCGATCCATTCCTCGCTCGCCAGCACGACGCCGCCGAGGCAGCGGCCTTGGCCGTCGATGTGCTTGGTGGTCGAGTAGACGACGATATCGACGCCGAGTTCCAGCGGCTTCTGGAAGATCGGCGTGGCAAAGACATTGTCGATCACCACCTTCGCGCCGACGGAGCGGGCGACGCCGACGACATGCTCGATGTCGATGACTTCCAGCGTCGGATTGGTCGGGCTTTCGAAGAACAGGACCCTGGTGTTCTTCCTGACGGCCTGTTCCCAGGCGGCCGGGTCGGTCCCGTCAATCAGCGTCGTCTCGACGCCGTATTGCGGCATCAGCGTCTCGACGATCCAGCGGCACGAGCCGAACAGCGCGCGCGCCGCGACCACGTGGTCGCCGGCCTTGACCTGGCAGAGCAGCGCCGAGGCCACCGCGGCCATGCCGGAGGCCGTCGAGCGCGCCGCTTCCGCGCCTTCCAGAAGGCACATGCGCTGCTCGAACATTTCGTTGGTCGGGTTCGCGTAGCGGGAATAAATAAAGCCGTCTTCCTCGCCCTTGAAACGGGCCTCGGCGGCTTCGGCGCTGTCATAGACGAAGCCCTGCGTCAGATACATGGCCTCCGATGTCTCGCCGAATTGCGAGCGAAGCGTGCCGCCATGCACCATCCGGGTGGCGGCGGAAAATTTCGACCAGTCAGAAGCCATGATCTGTCTCCAAACAAAAAACCGGTTCCGCGTCGCCGCAAAACCGGTTGCCTCACGCTCAATGCGTGCCGCGCGGCCTTTTAGCGAGTTGTTTTACGTGGCTGCAAGCCGACCGGCCAAATCACCACGAACGAAAGCTGTCCATAAGGCCTGCGCGCGCTTGCGTCAACAAGGATGCTCGGGGCAACAAGGATGCCCGGGGAGTTTGCGCCTCGATCAAAGGGGACCACGACGTGACGACAGGCGGCATTCTGCCCGACAGCGCCATCTCCGGCTTGTTTGCGGCCGGGGCGCTTGCCTCCGGGCGCGAACTCGACGCCGACCAGATCCAGCCGGCCAGCCTCGATCTTCGGCTCGGCGCGAAGGCCTATCGCGTGCGCGCCAGCTTCATGCCGGGCAAGGGCTGCACGGTCCTCGACAAGCTCGACCAGTTGAAACTGCATGAGATCGACCTCGGCCCGGGCGCCGTGCTGGAGACAGGCTGCGTCTATATCGTGCCGCTGCTGGAAACGCTGGCTCTGCCCGCCGGCATCGCCGCCTCGGCCAATCCGAAAAGCTCGACCGGCCGGCTCGACATCTTCACGCGCGTCATGACCGACCATGGCGTCGAGTTCGACAAGATCCCCGCCGGCTATCGCGGCCCGCTCTATCTGGAGGTCAGCCCGCGCACCTTCCCGATCGTCGTGCGCACCGGCTCACGCCTATCGCAGGTCAGGTTTCGCTCCGCCGACACGATCCTCGGCGCGGACGCACTGTCGGCCCTGCACGAGTCCGAGACGCTGGTGGCCGGCGACAGCCCGATCATCACCCATGCCGGCATCGCGGTCTCGGTCGATCTGTCGGGCGACGCCGACGGCCTCGTCGGCTATCGCGGCAAGCACCACACCGCCGTCGTCGATGTCGACCGGCGCGATGCGCTCGACGTGCTCGATTTCTGGGAGCCGCTGCATGTGCGCGGCCGCAAGGAACTGATCCTCGATCCCGACGAGTTCTACATCCTCGTGTCGCGCGAAGCCGTTCACGTTCCCCCCGACTACGCCGCCGAAATGACGCCCTTCGATCCGCTGGTCGGCGAGTTCCGCGTCCACTATGCCGGCTTCTTCGATCCGGGCTTCGGCCACTCGGCCGCCGGCGGCTCCGGCAGCCGCGCCGTGCTGGAGGTTCGCAGCCACGAGGTGCCTTTCGTGCTGGAGGACGGCCAGACCGTCGGGCGGCTTGTCTATGAGCGCATGGAGAAGCGCCCGGAGCATCTTTACGGCGCCGACCTCAAATCGAACTACCAGGCGCAGGGCCTGAAGCTCTCCAAGCATTTCCGCTCATTGTGAGTTCCGCTCGGCGGCGAGCGCTCGGATTTCGGCGCGCAGCTCGCCGATCTCCGCGAGCAGGGCGGCCTGATCGTCATGCAGCGTCGCGCGGTCGGACGCCGCCTGGTCGTCATGCTCCTTCTGCATCGCCGCGACGACGACACCGATGAACAGGTTCAGCACGGTGAAGGTGGTGCACAGGATGAACGGAATGAAGAACGCCCAGGCCCACGGATAGACCTCCATGACCGGCCGGACGATGCCCATCGACCAGCTCTCCAGCGTCATCACCTGGAACAGCGAATAGGCCGAGGCGGGGATCGACCCGAACCATTCGGGAAAGCTTTCGCCGAACAGCTTCGTGGCCATCACCGAGAACACGTAGAAGAACAGGCCGAGCAGCAGCAGGATCGAGCCCATGCCGGGCAGTGCGTTCAGCAATCCGCCGATGACGCGCCGGAGTGACGGCACGACGCTGACCAGCCGCATGACGCGAAGGATGCGCAGCGCCCGCAGCACGCTGAAAGCGCCCGCCGAAGGGATCAGCGCGATACCGACCACGACGAAATCGAAGATGCGCCACGGGCTCCTGAAAAAGCCCGTCCGGTAGACCGCGAATTTGGCGAGAAGTTCGGCGACGAAGACCGAGAGGATCAGCCGGTCGATCAGAACGATCAGCCCGCCCGCCCGGTCCATCACGGCCGGCGAGGTCTCGAGGCCGAGGCTGACGGCATTGATGATGATCAGCGTGACGATCGCCTGTTCGAAGGCCTGCGATTCTATAAGCGATTTGAGCCGTTGCATGAGCGTTTTGCGGATTCCGGAGCTGACTGTCGCTCACCAATATGGGTGGGCCCGGCGCGATTGCGAGACGTCAGATGCGGTGTTTCACACCATTCGGATCGTGTGGCGCATGCGGGGTCTTTTCCCACAGGAACGGATTGCGGAAATATTGCACGAGCGCGCGCCAGCCCGCGACCGACATCAGCAGCCAGTAGACCGGCAGCATCGGCAGGACCCGGACAGTGCGCCAGCGTTCGGGCCGGTCGACCGCGCGCAGGCCGAGCGCCGCGTGGACGCCGAAGGCGAGCAGGATATTCGCCCCGTCGACCGCCGTCAGCCAGCGGAAGGCGAGCGGGATTTCGCCGGTGAACGCGCTCCAAACGGCGACGCCCGCAATCAGGGCGAGCGTCAGCGGGAAGAGCAGCGAGCAGACGACCGTTCCCGCCAGCAGCGCATGCAATGTCAGCACGCCGGCGAGCGGCATGCGCCTGGGCCGGAGCGCGCCCAGCCGCGTATTGACGATCCAGGTCTGGATCCAGCCCTTGATCCAGCGCGTGCGCTGGCGCAGCCAGATCGAGGCGTCGGAGGGCGCGTCTTCGAGCGTCGGACGGCTGACCGTCGCGATGCGGAAGCCGGCGCGCCACAGCCGGAAACCGAGATCGGCGTCCTCGGTAACGTTGTGCGGATCCCAGGCGCCGCAGCGTTCCAGCGCGGCCCTGCGGAAATGCGTCGAGGTTCCGCCGAGAGGCACCGGCAGGCCGTGGCGGGTCAGGAACGGCAGCAGCCCGCGAAATTGCGCGGCGTATTCGACATGGAAGAGCGCGGTGATCCAGTTGCGTCGCGGGTTCGCTATGACCAATGGCGCCTGCAGGGCGGCGACGCGGCTCTGCGAGCGGCGGAAGGTTTGCCAGGCTTCCTCGATCTGGTCGGGATGCGGCCTGTCCTCGGCGTCGTAGAGCGTAATGAAGTCGCCGGAGCAAAGCGGCAGGGCATAGTTCAGCGCTTTCGGCTTGGTGCGCGGCCCGAGCCGGGGCACCCGCACGATCTCGAAACGGCCGTCCAGCTTCTCGCCTTCGAGAACCGCCAGCGTGCGCTTGTCGTCTTCCTCGCAGACCAGCTTTATCTCGAGTTTCGAACGCGGCCAGTTCAGCGATTTGAGGGAGGCGACGAGATCCTGCGCCACCGTTGCTTCGCGGTAGAGCGCGACCACCACCGAATAGACCGGCCGTTCGGAATTCTCGAAATGGGCGAGCGGCGTCGGGCTCTCCCGCCGGAAACCCATGGCGGCCGCCAATCGTAGCGCGATATTCGCCAGGAAGAACAGGGACGCCAAGGCATGGATCGTGACAAGCGCCGTTGCCGGCGCGAGGACCAGCCCGGTCGCCGCGACCAGGAGGAGCACTCCCAGCGCGAAGCCGTGCCAGGCGCTGGCGCCGTGTTTGGCGGACGCCGCGGGCATCTCGTTGGCGAGCCGGAACCCGGCTTCCTCGCCGAGCGTATCGCGCAGCCTCGCAATCGCGGCCTTGCGCAGCACCGAGGGAACCGTGAGAGCTACCCGCATGTCGCGGCCGTTTCGCCGCGCGACCAGCTTTTGCGTGATGACCGGGGAATCGGGGGACGGCGCTGCGACGGGATGGACGGTCCCGTCCGTCAGCCGGCACCAGGCCGTCGGCGAATTCAGCGCTTCTCCGACCGGCTGCGGATCGCCGTTCAGGATCTCGGCGATTTCCTCCGGCGCAATGAATCTGCGCCCTGCATGGTCGGCAAGGGTGCGGTAATAGGCGTCTTCGGTGATCAGGCCGTTGGCCAGCAATTCGCAGGCGCCGGTCGTGCCGTTGCGGATCGCGAGCCGGCTCGCGCGGGAAAGGTGTGCGGCGGGATAGGCGTGCTCGGCGAGGAAGGCGATCGTGTCGCAGTAACGGTTCTCGTTGGCCGCCGGCTTTTCGGGACGTTTGCGGGTGAGGGCGCGCAGAACCTCGAGCCGGCCGGTAACCGGTTCGTGCCCCATGAACGCATTCGGTCTTGCCTTCACCGAAGCCGGCCTTTCAGCCGGACCGGTCGCCCCCGCGGAACTCACAACTCGTCGTCCCCTTACCCGCAGCCTTGAACTTTATTGCCCCGGGCGAGTATTGCAAGCCTGTTTCAACTCCGGGGCGAAAATCTCGGCTCCCGCTGGCACGCCGCCGGCGGTTTCGATAGGTGCGGTTATGGTCACACTGGTGCAGCCTCGAACCACGACGACCCGTTGGACAGTCGTTGCCGACGCGGTGGCACTCTTTTCGGGACTGTTTCTCGTCCTCTACGCCGCGAAGCTGTTCGTGGTTCTCCGGTATTCGGGCGTCATGCCCTTCGGGGACGAATGGGATGCCGGCGCCGCGTATTTGTATGGCCCTTATATTCGCGGTGAGCTTTCATTCCCGGAGCTTTTTTCGGCACATAATGAGCACAGGATTACGACCTCCCGGATACTCGGACTGATCGTCTTCGAACTTGCGGGCGAGTGGAATCCGAAAGTGCTGATGGTCGTCAATGCCGCGATCCATGCGGGGTTCCTGACCTGGTTCGTGCAGCTCTTGTTTCGTGCGGCGCCGGCCTGGGGCCGCGCGGGGTTTCTCGTCTTTTCGACGCTGGTTTTCTGCGTACCCGTCGGTCACGAAAACACGATCATGGGCATGAATGCCCATTTCTATTTTCTTTTGTTGCTATCGGTCGCCGCGCTGAAAGTCGCGATGGCCAACAATGCTTTTTCGCGGGCATGGTTCGGAGCACTGCTGCTTATGCTGCTCGGCTATCTCTCGATGGCGTCCGGCGCCTTGACCCCGTTTGCGGCGGCATTCGTCCATTTCTGCCAGATGCTGTTTTCCTCGCGACGTCGAAACGCTCGGGAAACCGCCGGTGTCTTCCTGCTGCTGGCGATCGGCGTACTGTTGATCTGGACGGTGCCCCTCAGACCGGAAAACAGATTTCACGCGGATGGACTTTTCGAGTTCCTGTCGGCCTTCTCGAAGGCGTCCGTGGCTCCTTTGCCCGAATTCCCCGGCTTCTTCCTCGTCGTTCAGGGTCCGGTGATCGCGTTCTTCGTCTACGTACTGAGACAGCGGCCTAAATTTTCGGATCTGTCGTGGTTCGTCGTCGCGGTTGCGGTGTGGGCGGCGGCGCAGATGGCTTCCATCGCATTTGCAAGGGCCCCGATCGCATCGAGTCCGCGCTACCATGACCTGCTGATCGTCATGGCGCCGCTCAATCTCTTCGCGTTGTTGTGGCTCTTGGATCGCCTTGGACGGCTTCGGCTCGTCGGGGCAATCTGGGCGATTGGCTATCTGGCATTGCTGTTGGGGCCTGTGAATACCGAAGCATTCCGTGCCCTTCAGCGCCACAAGGCGAGGCTGGACAACCAGACGGCCCATCTCGGCGCATTCCTGAATTCAGGAGACGCCGAGGCATTCGAGAGCAAGCCGCGCTGGGTGCCATATCCGGTCGCGGACCGGCTGGCGGCGATCCTGTCGGCATCGGAAATCCGCTCGATCCTTCCGGCGGAGTTGCGGCCGGCCGACGCGGATATCGCATCGGCGCGCGAGCATATGGTTTTGAAAGGACGGCTTTCGGGCCCGACGCGATCGGTGACCGAATTGCTGTTGCGCAACTGGTACGTGCTGGCATGGCTTGGCGTGATCTTGATGCTGCCCGGCTCGATGCGCGCACTGCGCCAGATGAAGCCGGGCATTCAGCAGTGACGGTGTGCCGGGTGGAAAGCGGCAATATGTGGCTGGCACGCCGCCGCCGGTTCCGCTAAGCCAAGCCATGCGTTTTTTCGCCCTTCCCGGAGCCCTCGCGGCCGTCGTCCTCGCCATGCTGGCGGCCTTCCCGGCCGAGGCCGGCGATCCGCCGCGTCTGTCCGACCCCAACAACCGCGTCGCGCGCACCGACCTGACCGGGCTCTTGCGGCTTCGCTTCCTGACGACGCTCGACTTCCCGCCCTTCAATTTCGCCGATCCGCAACGCCGCCCGACCGGCTTCAATGTCGAGATCGCGCGGGCGATCTGCGCGGAACTGCAGATCGAGGCGAAATGCGAGATCCAGGCGATGCCCTGGGAGGAACTCGACGGCGCGCTGGATGGCCTGCGCGGCGAGGCGATCATCGCCGGCCATGGCATCACCACGGACCTGCGCGCCGCGCGGGCGGTGTCGCGGCCCTATTTCAAGTTTCCGGCGCGCTTTGTCGCGCGCTCGGAATTCAAGCCGACCAGCACCGACATGTACACGATCGCGCGCGACCGGAAGGTCGCGGTCGTCGCCGGCAGCGCCCATGCGGCGATGCTGAAGGCATGGTTCCGCGAGGCGGAGGCCGTGGAGGTGGACGACGAGGCGGCCGCCCACAAGGCGCTGCTCGACGGCCAGGCCGACCTGGTCTTCGGCGACGGGGTGGCGTTGTCCTTCTGGCTCGCCTCGCCGGATGCGAGCGGATGCTGCAGTTTCGTCTCCGGCCCGTTCCTGTCGGACCATTTCCTCGGTGACGGCATGGCGATCGTCATGCGCAAGGACAGCCTGCGGGTGATGGAGGCGCTGGACGCCGCGCTCAATGCGCTGGAGGAAAAGGGCGTCTATCGCGAAATCTATTCGCGCTATTTACCGCTCGACCCCTTCGCCGACGGCATCGCCATGCCGCCGCGCCCGGCTTCAGAGACGGGTGAAGGGCAGGCGGAGCGCCCAGAGCAGTCCGGCTGATACCGGCCCGCGATATTCCTTTAGCCCGATCTGCATGCCCTCATGGCCGAGCTTCGGTTGCGCATTGTAGGTGCGAAACAGCCGGTCCCAGAACGGGAAATTGAAACCGTAATTCGAATCCGTCTCGCGCGGCGTCGAGGAGTGATGGACGCGGTGCATGTCCGGCGTGACGATCACCCGGCGCAGCCAGCGGTCGATCGGCTGGGGCAGATCGATGTTGGAATGATTGAACATCGCCGTGCCGTTCAGGACGATTTCGAAAACCAGCACCGCCACGGCCGGCGCGCCGAGCGCGATCACGATGGCCGCCTTCCAGAACATCGACAGGACGATCTCGATCGGGTGGAAGCGCAGCGCCGTCGTCACGTCGAAACCGTTATCGGCATGATGCATGCGGTGGATGCGCCACAGGATCGGGATCTTGTGGCTGGCGACATGTTCGAGCCAGACCGCGAAATCGAGGATGACGAAGGAGAGGATGCCGGCGACCAGCGGCGAAATGCCGAGCGCGGGGAACAGGCCCCAGCCCTTCTCGGCCGCGAAGATCGCAGTGCCGACGGCGGCGGCCGGAAAGACGATCCTGAGCGCGATCGAGGACAGGACGACGATCGACAGGTTGGTGAACCAGCGCTTCGACTTCCACGCGCCGCGCATCTCCTCGCGTTCGAGGCGCGGCGACCATAATTCATAGATCGCCATCGCCGCGAAGATCGCCAGGAAGGCCGTCAGCCGGATCGTTGCTTCGGAGAAGAGCATTGGCCTGTCTCGCACGCGGAATGCGCTCCCGACGTGATCGGGCCCGGGCGCATCAACCGCAAGTCAAATTCCGGTCAGGGCAGGCGGAAGCGCGCCCGCGCCGACCGCTCGATCGCCGCCGCGACAAGATTGTCCAGTTCCAGCTCATCGCGAAGGATCTGCAGGAAGCGCAGTTCCTCCTGCTCGGCGTGCAGATCCGCCGAGGCGATCTCGACGGCGACGGCATACGCCGTGTCGTAGAGGCGCTCGGGCAGGTTCGCCTTGACCATGCCGAGGATCTGGTCGAGCCCCGACGGCTCGTTGAGGATCCCGGAGCAGCGGTTCGCGGTTTCGACGAGCTGGTCGCGGGTAAATCCGTCGAAGATCGGCAGCGTGTCGACGGTATTGCCGATACGCGCAAGTTCGCGCTCCGAAAGCGTCGTGTCGGCTGCGGCCATCGTGACCATGATGAAGGCAAGCGCCTCCTGCTCGGATAATGTGCTCATCGAATTCCCCGTGGCGTCTCGGGCAACAGGTAGTCGCGCATGCTTGGCTTCGCAAGCCGGAGACTGTAAAGGCAGGCGGACAAATGGCCGCGCGGCGCCGTCCGCACGCCATGAAAACACCCGACGACCAGGACGAAAAAGAAATGAGCGCCAATCCGGCCTTGCCCCAACTCGAATTTTCACCGGAGCTTCTGGAAGCCGCCGGCAAGACCAAGGCCTGGCCTTTCGAGGAAGCGCGCAAGATCGTCAAACGCTACGAGAAGTCCGGATTTCCCGATGTCGTCCTGTTCGAAACCGGCTACGGCCCATCCGGCCTGCCGCATATCGGCACTTTCGGCGAGGTGGCCCGCACGACCATGGTCCGCACCGCCTTCCGCGTGCTGACGGAGGACAAGGTCGCGACCAAGCTTTTGTGCTTCTCCGACGACATGGACGGCATGCGCAAGATTCCGGACAACGTGCCGGACCGGTCCTTCCTGGAGCCGCATCTTCACAAGCCGCTGACTGCGGTGCCGAACCCGTTCGGTGGCGATTTCGAGAGTTTCGGCCATCACAACAACGCGATGCTGCGCCGTTTCCTCGACACGTTCGGCTTCGACTACGAGTTCGCAAGCGCGACCGAATACTACAAATCGGGCCGTTTCGACGCAATTATCCAGCGCGTCGCCGAGCGCTATGACGCGGTCATGGACATCATGCTGCCGACGCTCGGCGAGGAGCGCCGTGCGACCTATTCGCCTTTCCTGCCGATCTCGCCGAAGACCGGTCGTGTCCTCTACGTGCCGATGAAGGCTGTCGATGCCGGGGCCGGCACGATCACCTATGTGGACGAGGATGGCGAGGAGATGACGCAAGCCATCACCGGCGGCCAGGTCAAGCTGCAGTGGAAGCCGGATTTCGGCGCGCGCTGGGCGGCGCTC